>JAFRRD010000037.1 GCA_017428265.1 Lachnospiraceae bacterium
AGACATTTTTCGGCAGGTTGAAAAACGAGATGTTTTATGGCTGCGAGAAAGACTATCGATCCTATGAGGAGTTCTCCGCAGCCATAGCGGATTACATTGACTATTACAACAATGAACGCATCCAGGCAAAAACAAAATGGAGATGCCACCTGTAAAGTACAGAATGGCATCCACTTGTTGAGGCCCGTCATAAATCAATGTGTCCAGGAAACTGGGTACATATCAAAGGGACTCCGCCGTTTTTGTATGATTTGCTTTTTCAGGCATTTTCCTTAAATGCGTTGATGATGTAGCGCACCGAGCCGACGATCGCCAGCACGATGCCGATGCCCAGATTGAGCAGGTAGCTTCTCGCGATCTCAGGTTCCTCCAGCCAGAGGCCGCCGTAGCGGACACATTCCGCATAGGTCGGCATGTAGTCGATCTCTTTGTTGGCATACCATTTCTGGTGCGCCTGGTACAGATCCTTGGCAAAGCAGAGATACCAGGCCAGAGCCAGGACCAGCAGGGAAATGATCGCCGCGATGATCACACCTTTCCTGCTCAGCCGCCCGCTGAAGATCTTATAGCCCTGGATCGCGCAGACCGCGCCGATCAGGCCGGAGATCCCCGCATAAAAGCCGACCATGTCCAGCAGGAACCAGATCACACCTCCCGCAAGGGAGAAAAGAAAGGCGCCGACGATCCCTGCAAGGACGTTCTCGCTCTTTTGAGGCGCCGCATCCATGGCGGGGGCTGTCTGCATTTCGGGAACCGTATTCATCTCATTATAATCATCCATTGCCGTTTCTCCTCAGTCTCTTCTGTCTTTATCCGTATAATTTCCGAACTTGACGTAATTCGGCATCCAGATCAGCTTGACCGTGCCCACGGGGCCGTTTCTCTGCTTGCCGACGATCAGTTCGGTGATGCCCTTCGCGTCGGTGTCCTTGTTGTAGTACTCGTCGCGGTAGAGGAACATGACCACATCGGCGTCCTGCTCGATGGCGCCGGATTCACGCAGGTCGCTCATCATCGGGCGCTTGTCGTTTCTGGCTTCGGGTGCGCGGGACAGCTGTGACAGGGCGATGATCGGGGCATCGAGTTCGCGGGCCAGGGCCTTGAGGCCGCGGGAAATGTCACTGATCTCCTGCTGCCGGTTCTCGTTGCCGCGGCCGCTGCCGCTCATCAGCTGCAGGTAGTCGATGACCACGAGGTCGAGGCCGTGCTCCAGCTTGAACTTGCGGCATTTTGAGCGCAGCTCGCTGACGCTGATGCCCGGGGTATCGTCGATGATCAGGTTCGAGCGGCCGATGATGTCGGCGCTTTCCAGCAGTTTGTCCCAGTCCTCGTCGGAGAGGTTGCCGGTGCGGATGTTCTGCGCATCGACCCGGCTCTCCTGCGCGAACAGACGGTTCATCAGGACCTCCTTGGACATTTCGAGGGAGAAATAGGCGGCGCACTTGCCGTCCCGGAAAACGGCGTTCTGCACGATGTTCAGCGCGAGGGCGGTCTTGCCCATGGAAGGGCGCGCCGCGATCAGTACGTAGTCCGAGCCGTGCAGGCCGGTCGTCATGCGGTCCAGGTCCACAAAGCCGGTGGCCAGGCCCGTGACCGGGTTCTTGGTCTTCGAGGCTTCGTTGATCTTCTCCAGGGCGTTCATCGCGATCTCGGCGATCGGGACGAATTCGCTGGACTTCCGCTCGTTCAGTACCTTGAACATGCCGCTCTCGGCATCCTCGAGGATCTTCTCCAGTTTGTCCTTGCCGGCGTAGCACTCGTTCGCGACGTCTTCCGCGGCATGGATCAGCCGGCGCAGCAGCGCCTTCTCGTAGACGATCTCCGCATAGTATTTCGCGTTCGCCGAGATCGGTACCGAGGCGATCAGTTCGCCCATGTATTCCATGCTCGCGATCTCCGGCGAGACATCCTTTTCCTTCATGCGGTTCTGCAGGGTCAGGATGTCGACGGCCTTGCCTTCCGTATACAGCTCCGTGATCGCATCGAAAAGAGCCCCGTACTGCCGGTTGTAAAAATCCCGTCCGGAGATGAGGTTCTGCATGTTCGGGATGCACTCGTTGTCGAGGATCATGGAGCCGATGACGGTCTGCTCGGCTTCCGTGCTCTGCGGCTGTATTCTTTTGATGAGGTTTTCTTCCATTACTGCAGTGCCTTAACGTCCAATGCCAGTTTTGCGGTCACATCTTTGTGAAGTTTTACCAGGACAGTCCGTTCGCCGACCTCTTTAATCGGTTCGTCCAGGACAATTTTCTTCTTATCCATCTCAATGCCGAACTGCGCCTTCATCGCGTCCGCGATCTCCTTGGAGGACAGGGCGCCGAACAGCTTGCCGCTGCCGCCGACCTTGACCGGCATTTCCAGCTTCACGCCTTCGATCTTCTCCGCCAGCGCCTTCGCCGCCTTCAGCTGCTCGGCTGCCTGGAATGCGGCATTGGCCTGCTGCTCTTTCAGCTTATTCAGATTGGCGGCGGTCGCCTCCACCCCCAGTTTGCGCGGGATCAGGAAATTCCGCGCGTAGCCGTCGTTGACCGTTACGATATCGTCTTTTTTACCCAGGGACTTGACGTCCTGGAGAAGTACCAGTTTCATCAGATCGCTCCTTCCTTAATCATCAGTTTGATCGTTTCCTTGACGCGGTCCATGGCTTCCTCCACGCTCACGTCCTTCATCTGCACGCCCGCGACGCTCAGATGTCCGCCGCCGCCCAGGCGTTCGCAGATCAGCTGCACGTTTACCTCGTCGATCGAGCGCGCGCTCACGAAAACCGTATCCTTCAGCTTCGTGAAGACGAAGCTCGCCTTGATGCCGGAAATGTTCAGCAGTTCGTTGGCGGCCTGCGCCCCCACGATGGTCGGGCTGTCCAGACCTTCCGCGTCACATTCGGAGAAGGCATAGCCGTCCATGAAGATCTCGGCCCGGCAGGTCGTGTCGGCCTTGGCCCTGTATTCCGTATAATTCTCCCGCAGGAGTTTTTTCACCTTGACCAGATCGGCGCCGCAGCGCTTCAGATACGCAGCCGCCTCGAAGGTCCGCGCGCTCGTGCGGTCGGCAAAATTATTGGTATCCACGATGATGCCGCTGTAGATCGATTCGGCTTCCAGGGCATTCGGTTCGAGTTCCTCGCCGAAATACTGCATGATCTCGGCGAGCATTTCACAGGCCGAGGAGGCATAAGGCTCCACGTAGGACAGGATGGCCGTGACCGAATCGGAGGCCTGGCGGTGATGGTCGATGACGACGATTTGGTCGGTCTTTTCCAGCAGGGCCGGGCAGTCGCTCATAACGGCGCGGCTCGTATCCACCAGGATCACGAGGGCATTGCCCCTGATCCTCTTCTCCGCATCGGCGCTCTTTAGGAACATCTCGCGCGGATAATCCGGATCGGTCTCGAAACGCTCGAAGAGCGGGCGCACCGAGAAGGACACGTTGTTCAGGACGATGTGTGCTTCCTTGTGCAGGGAGACCGCCATGCGGTAGACCGCGACGGACGCGCCGAAGGAGTCGTTGTCGGCAAAATTGTGGCCCATCACGAAGATCTGGTCCTTGCCGGCCATCAGTTCGCGCATCGCCTGCGCCTTGACGCGGGCCTTGACGCGGGTCAGGGCCGCCTCGCCGAGCGCCTTGCCGCCGAAGTATTCCACTTCCTCCGGATTCTTGACGATCGCCTGGTCGCCGCCTCTGGCCAGCGCCAGATCCATGGCCGTCCGGGCAAGATTCATGTTTTCGTCGTAGTTCTCGCCGTCACAACCGAAGGCGATGCTCAGGGTGACCGGCGTCGTGTTGCCGAGTTTGATGGTCTTGACGTCCGAAAGCAGGGAGAAACGGTCCGCCGTTACGGACCGGAGTCCTTTGGCGTCCATCGAAATATAGAAACGGTCACGCTCGGTCTTGCAGGTGATGCCGTTGTATTTCTGGAAATATTTGGTGATGCGCTGCTCGATGATCGCAGACAGCAGGCTGTGCTGCTCGGTCTCGGTGCTCTTTAAGAGTTCCTCGAAATTGTCGACGTAGCAAAGGCCCGAAACGTTCTTCTCGTCCCGCAGCTGGATGAGGGTCTGCAGATGTTCGGTCTCGTCGCTGAGCATCAGCGTGGCAAAGCCGGCCCCGCTTTCCACCCGGCGCACATCGGCGGCGTAGACCCGGTCGCCGAGCGACAGATAATGGCGGTACGGCGTTTCATTTCTCTCATCCGGCGCTGCCAGAGCGGCTTTGGCGACGGCTTCCGGCTGCGTTTCCGCTTCATTGTTTTCGTCGCCGTCCTTCGCCTCCTGCTCCAGCCAGCGCGACCAGAAGCGTTCCGCATCCGGGAAAATGTCGCCGAGTTTGTCGGTCAGGACCATCTGATCGGTGCCGTAGTCATCCAGCATCTGATCGAAGGCTTCGTTGCGCCACACGATCTTCCCGTTCTCGCCGATGAGGGCGTAGGGATTCGCGAGCTGCATCATCCGCTCTTCCAGACCTGTCGACGTCTCGGTGCTGAGCTGCGCCACGGAATCCGCCATGTGCTTTTTCAGAAGGATGAACCAGATGGCAGTCATGATCAGTGCGCCGCCGGCCGTGACCGCGACCGCGACCCAGCCCTTCTGCCCCGCGGCATTCAGCGCAAAAAACACCCCGGTCCCCACAAGGACCCAGGCCAGAAAGCAGATCGGCCACTTCATTAATGATCGGAAAAGATCGCGCATAGGACACCTGCCTTTCGTAGCGTATACCAAGTTAACAATAGCACAAAAAAGCGGCAGTTTCAACTGTCGCTCGGTCTGCGGGTCAAGTTTTCTGTATTGTTTTATGCGTGCAGGACGAAGGGGCTCCGGCGGAAATCGTCCGGCAGCGCGGTCCCGTGCGCTGCAAAGACCATCTGATGGTAAATATCCTGTGCAAAACGGCTGTCGGCAGCGAGGCCGGCGGTATCGTCGGCATCCTTCGTGATACGCGGAAGAAGCGCTTTTTGGGCAAAGGCACGGACCGCGGGACTGCCCTCCCGCAGCGCAAGGACTTTGAGGTACGCGGGAGCTTTTCGGCTGTCGCCTTTCCGGATCTCAAGCAGGATATGGGTAAGCGCGCGCTTTACCCGTGCAAGCGTGAAAGCCCTTGTCACGATACGGTCACAGAGTTCGGCATAGCTCAGCGTAAACGGCGCCGCAGCCAGGATGCGCGCTGCAAGGTCCGAAGAAACGTCTTCGTAGACGGTCAGGTCAGCGCCGATGTAGGCGAGCGTGCGGAGCTTACTCATCAGCGGAGCTGCCATTGCCTCCGGGCCGAGCACGAGAGAATAGTCTTCTGCGCCTGTATACTGCCCTTCCCGCACGGCCTTCCGGATCGAAGAAGCGGAAGGATAAGCGGGCCGGGCGGGATCTTCCGGTCCGGTCGCTGCAGCACCGGTTAAGCCTTCCCCGCGGTATTCGTCATCATGATAGGCTGCACCGACGCGCTTTACGGCGAGCGGGCTGATCCCGGCCGCCCCGTTCACAGTCTTCAGCGCCTTCAGGTATTCCACGGCAAGCATGTTGTTGGGGGTGGCGATGACCGCTGCCATCGCCGGATCGCGCGCTTCGAGCGCGGCCGCGAGTGCCGCTGCATAGGAACGGCCTTCCCGCATGAAGGCTTTCGCGTCTTCCGTAAGCAGCGGGTCCGAAAGCGCGTCCGCCGCAGCCTCAAGCAGCTGAAGGTCGTCCGTCTCCGCGCCGAAGCTGAGCGTATCGATGCAGCCGCAGGCCGCAAGAAGGCTCACACCCCCGTGGGCAAAGCCTTCCGCGCTTGCACTCGCACACGCCGGCGGGAGTTCCAGCACCAGGTCGGCGCCGCCCCGGACGGCTGCCTCCGCCCGCGCGTACTTGTCCAGAAACGCAGGCCCCCCGCGCTGCACGAACGCGCCGCTCATGACGCAGACGATGCCGTCCGCGCCGCTTCTGCGCCGTGTTTCTTCGATATGGTACGCGTGCCCCGCGTGAAAGGGATCGTATTCCGCGATGATTCCCGCGATCTTTGCCATGGCCGGATCCTCCCTGCCTCAAAGCCTATCACAAAGCCGCCCGCCCGTCAAAGACTATCTTTTCGCCGGCCCCGTAAACACTTTTCCAGTGTCTTCATCGGCCAAGTCGTATCCGCTTTCTCACGAGTTATTTTCGCATTTACTCTTGAAACACTTTGACTTATTTCTCGTATGGTGATACTATGACGGAAGATTCCCGAACGGAAGAATTTTCTCGGGATGTATGGGAGGAACAATGAAAGGCACTGTTAAGTGGTTCAACAACCAGAAAGGTTTCGGATTTATCTGCGATGAAAGCGGCAAGGACGTTTTTGTCCACTACAGCGGCATCAAAATGGAAGGCTTCAAGTCCCTCGAAGAAGGTGCCCCTGTTGAATTCGATGTGGTTGAGAGCGAAAAAGGACCGCAGGCTGTCAACGTCGTGAAATTATAATTTCCCTGAACGATAAGCTATACGGCACTGAAGGCCGGGCGAAAAAAAGCCCGAAACATAGAGAACGCACCCCGAAGGATGCGTTCTCTTTTTGCGTTGTGCCTGCGGCTTCCGCAGGCTGTTTGCTGCACCATTCCCGGCAGCGGCAGTCGGCGCCGCGCTCTCAGCGCAGCAGCGGCTTGATCCGGTTGTACAGATCGACGCCCATCTTCTGGCCGAAGGTCTTGCGGATCTCCAGGTAGGTCGCCTGGCGGCTGTTCTTTGCCCCTTCGTGCTTCTGGACGATGGAAATGACCTTGCGCGCGACGGCGGCATCGGTCCTGCTCTCGGCAAGCGCCGCCTGCACGCGGGACACTGCTGCAGACTTCTCTGTCTTTTGCGGCGCGACCGCGTGGGTCACCATAGGGACGTCGTGCACGGTCACCGTCACCTTGGCCGGTTCACTCGGGACAGCCTTGTTCTGCACGGGGGCGGGCCTATTTTCCGGCTTCTCTGCCTTCTTCTCCGGTGCCTTTGCCTCGGGCTTTTCCGCTGCCTTTTCAGCAGGCTTTTCCTGCGTTTCCGTCTTCTCCGGCGCCGCCGTCTTCACGGCAGGCTCCGCGGCCTCGGTCTTTTCAGCCGTTTCCGCCGTCGCAGTCTCCGTCTGGGCTTTCCGTCCGCGTCCGCCGCGTCTTCCCAGGCGGGTCTTCTTTTCTTCCTTCGCAGGTTCTTCAGCCTGCGGCTGAGCAGGGGCAGCTGCCGGCGCGGCAGAAGGAGCCTCTTCCTTTACCGGCTGCACAGGTGCTGCTGCGGGTGCCGGTTCGGCCTGCACGGGCGCTTTTGCGGGTTCTGCCTTCACTTCTTCGGGCGCCGCTTCCTGCACGGCAGCGGAAGTCTTCCTGCCGCCTCTTCTGCCCCGGCGCGTGACCTTCACGGCTTTCAGGGCGCGTTCCATGCCGTCCGCATTTTTCTCCTCGCGGATCGCCGGCTGGACTCTCACTTCCACGCCTTCTTCCTGCCAGAACAGCACCGTGTTCGCGTAGTCGGTATCCTTGCTCACCAGGACGAACTTTCCTTCGCGGCCCGCTTCGCCGATGCAGTAGCCGAGGTAGCTCACCATCTGCATGTCCAGCGACTGCTTGCCGGGCTTGACGCGGTGCACCTCCAGTTTGGCCTTCACGAAGCGCAGAAGATCCAGGTTCAGCTTGTTCGCGTTCTGCGAATAGAACAGATGCACTTCGCTTTCGCGAGGCAGCTTGTTCATCCCTTCCAGTCCGGCTTCGTGGACGTTCTCGTAGTCGACAAAATAGTAGATCTTACTCATAAATCCTCCAATCTTTTTTTTCGACGACGCGGATATTTTAGCATGAAAGCGCGGAAAAATCCACCCTGTCGGGAAAACGCGGATAAACAGCCGGAAAAAGTTCGAAAAAAGTTGAATAAAACTGAAAAAAGCGCTTGACTTTATGACTTTAAAGGTTTAAAGTGACAGAGTAATCGAACGTGGAAAGAACGGCATACGGATCCCAGGCAGTCCGCCGCCTCTTTCCGCATTTGTTTTAGAAGGAGTTCCCATCATGAAAAAACTGACCCGCACCCTTACCGCACTCGTTCTTGCCGTACTGCTTAGTGCCTGCGGCTCACAGCCCGCAAATACCTCTTCCGCCCCGGCGGAGAAGACCTTTACCGTGGGCATCTGCCAGCTGGTACAGCACGTCGCCCTCGACGCGGCCACCAAGGGCTTCCGCGATGCCCTGGAAAAAGAGCTCCCCGGCCGCGTTACCTTTGAAGAGAAAAATGCCTCCGGCGAAAGCGCCAACTGTGCCACGATCGTCAACGGCTTCGTTTCCTCCAAGGTGGACCTGATCATGGCCAATGCGACGCCGGCCGTCACTGCCGCCGCTTCCGCGACTTCGGAGATCCCGATCCTCGGCACCTCCGTCACGGCCTACGGCGTAGCATTGGATATTGCGGACTTCTCCGGCACCGTCGGCGGGAACATTTCCGGCACCTCCGACCTGGCCGACCTGCAGGAACAGGCTGCCATGGTCAAGGAATGGTTCCCGGATGCGAAGAACGTCGGCCTGCTCTTCTGCTCCGCCGAAGCCAACTCCCGCTACCAGGTGGATGTCGTGAGCAAGGCGCTTGCCGAACTCGGCTTCAGCTGCAAGGAATTTGCCTTTACCGATACGAATGACCTCGCTGCGGTGACGCAGAAAGCTGCCGAAGAAAGCGACGTCATCTACATCCCGACCGACAACACCGCCGCCAACAATGCAGAATCCATTGCCAACATCCTCCTGCCCGCGAAGGTCCCGGCCGTCTGCGGCGAGGAAGGCATCTGCGCCGGCTGCGGCGTCTGCACCCTGTCCATCAGCTACTACGACCTCGGCTTCACGACCGGCCAGATGGCGGCCCGCATCCTGAAGGGCGAGGCGGATATTTCCACCATGGCCATCGAATATGCGCCGGCGACGAAGAAATTCAACAAGGCTTTCTGCGAGCAGCTCGGTCTGACCCCGCCCGAAGGCTACGTCGCCATCGAGCAGTGATCTGCTGCCTCCGCCCGTACTTAACGATATGACTCCGGAACGGCAGGCCGTGCGCCTGCCCGACCGTTTTTCAGGAGCTTTCCATGAGTTTCTTTTCTTCTCTCCTTAATGCCATGCCGGGCGCCGTCGCGCAGGGCCTCATCTGGGGCATCATGGCGATCGGCGTCTACATCACCTTCCGTGTGCTGGACGTCGCCGACCTGACCGTCGACGGAACGCTCGCCGCGTGCGGTGCGACGGCTGTCATGCTGATCCGCGCCGGCGTGAACCATGTGCTCGCCCTGCTCATCGCCTTTGCAGTGGGGCTGCTCTGCGGCCTGATCACCGGCCTTCTGCACACGCGCTGCGGCATCCCGGCCATCCTGTCCGGGATCCTCACGCAGCTCGCCCTGTATTCGATCAACCTGCGGATCATGGGCAGCAAGGCCAATCAGGCGCTTAGCGTAGACAAATACAAACTGACGCTTTCGCAGCGTTTCGTCCGTGAGCTGTCGCTGAAAAATCCCCTGCCGCTGCTTCTGCTGATCACGGTCATCGTCATCGCGGTTCTGTACTGGTTCTTCGGTACGGAGAAGGGCTCTTCGATCCGCGCGACCGGGGCAAATTCCGCGATGGCGCGTGCCCAGGGCATCGACACCCGCGGCAACATCGTTCTCGGCCTCATGCTCTCGAACGGCCTGGTCGCTTTTGCCGGCGCGCTGCTTGCGCAGTATCAGGGCTCCGCAGACGTCAACATGGGCCGCGGCGCCATCGTCATCGGCCTCGCCGCCGTCATCATCGGAGAGGTCATTTTCGGCAAGGTGTTCGTCAACTTCGCGCTCAAGCTCCTTGCGGTCTCGATCGGTGCCATCGTTTACTACCTGGTGCTGCAAATCGTGCTGCAGATGGGCCTGAACACGAATGACTTAAAGCTCCTCACCGCTGCAACCGTGGCGCTCTTCCTGGCGATCCCGTACTGGAAAAGTAAGATCCGGCCCCGGGCGAAGGCCGCAAAGGAAGGAGGCGCGTCATGCTGAAGATCGAGCATCTTTCCAAGACGTTCAATGCCGGCACCGTTAACGAAAAAAAGGCCCTGTCGGACCTGAACCTGCATCTGAAGGAAGGCGAATTCCTGACTGTCATCGGCGGCAACGGCGCCGGAAAATCGACGCTTTTGAATGCTGTAGCCGGGACCTTCCCGGTGGACGGCGGCCGCATCCTCATCGGCGGAAAGGACGTCACGAACCTGCCGGAGCATAAGCGCGCGGCCTTCATCGGACGGGTCTTCCAGGACCCGATGATGGGCACGGCGCCGAGCATGCAGATCGACGAGAATCTCGCCCTGGCCGCCCGCCGCGGCGAACGTCGGGGCCTTAAATGGGGCATTTCCCGCGAGGAAAAGGAGCGCTTTCACGAGCGTCTGAAGGAACTCGGGCTCGGCCTCGAGGACCGCATGAGCACCAAGGTCGGTCTTCTGTCCGGCGGCCAGCGCCAGGCGCTGACCCTTCTCATGGCCGCCCTGAAGCGCCCGGAACTGCTGCTTCTCGACGAACACACCGCGGCACTCGATCCGGCAACGGCCGCCAAGGTCCTCGATATCTCCGACCGCATCGTCACGGAAAACGGCCTTACCTGCATGATGATCACCCACAACATGAAGGACGCGATCACGCACGGCAACCGTCTCATCATGATGAACGAAGGCAGGATCATCCTTGACATTGCCGGCGAAGAAAAGCAGAAGCTGACCAAACGGGAACTTCTGGACCGCTTCGCCGCCCTCTCGGGCACACAGGAAGAGACCGACGCGGTACTGCTGTCGTAGGCTCTTTCACACGCAAAAACAGCACGGCTCCCAAGGCCGTGCTGTTTTTGTATGCGTCATCTCCTGCCGCATCAGTCCTAATTATCCTCTCCCGTTGTTCCTTTGTATTCTACGCAGAGCATGGTCACGTCGTCAAACTGCGGAGCGTCGCCCACGTAGTCCCGGACCGCAGCGTCCACGGCTTCCAGGATCTTCTCCGGGCTTTCATTTTCCGCTGCGCGGAGAGCCTCCATCATCCGGTCGGTCCCGTAGAGCGCGGAGCGTGACCCGCCCGCTTCGGGCACACCGTCGGTATAGACGAAGATCTTCGCGCCGGGCTGAAGCTGCCATTCGTACTCTTCGTATTCTTCACCGGGCAGGCCGCCGACCACGAAGCCGTGCGGTTCCTTGATCAGTTCAAAACTTCCGCCGGGCTGTTTTAAGGTCGGGTACTCGTGACCGGCATTTGCCGCCGTCAGCTTTCCGGTCTTCAGATCCAGGATCCCGAGCCAGACCGTGACGAACATGTCCTCCTGATTGCCGGCGCAGATCTGATCGTTGATCTTCTGCAGGACCTTCGCGGGGCTGAGGCCGTTCTTGACCTCGCTGCGGATCAGGATCATGGACACCATCATGAACAGGGCCGCCGGAACGCCCTTGCCGGAAACGTCGGCAATGACCAGCGCCAGATGATCTTCATCGATCAGGAAGAAATCATAAAAATCGCCGCCGACTTCCTTGGCCGGCGTCATGGAAGCAAAAATGTCAAAGTCTTTTCTGTTCGGGAAGGCCGGGAAAACGCCGGGCAGCATATCGCTCTGGATCCTTGTTGCCAGCTCCAGTTCCGTACCGATACGTTCTCTTTCCGCGGTGATCTTCTCGATATCGCTGACATAAGTCTTCATTCTGCCTGTCAGGGACTGAAAGGCCTCCGCCAGCAGCTGGGTCTCGTCGCCGGTGTCCTTATCCCATTTGAAATCCAGGTCTTCTCCCTTGACGCGGCTCACCTCGTCCGTCAGCTGATTGATCGGGCGGACGACGCGGTTCGCCAGAATTACGGAAGCAATCAGCGCGACGAGCAGTGCGGCGGCAAAGACAGACAAAAGCAGGATGATCGCTTTCCTGGCCTGCTGCGCCGCGGCGTTTTCCGAATCTTCCGCAATGCGCTCAAGCCCTTTCTGCAGGTCCAGCGTCGCCGCATCGATCTCATCCTTCGCCAGGACCACGAAGATCGACCAGCCGACGGTTTTCATCGGCGCGAAGGCCACGTAGCACGGCGCGCCGTCAATGGACAGCTGCTTGACGCCGTTCACCCCGTTCAAGGCGATCCGTGTCATGAAGCCAAGATCGTCATTCTGAGACTCGCGCAGGTCCTCGCCGGCCTCCTTGATCGAAAGCGATCCTTCCTGGAAATTCGAGAAAAGGATCTGGCCTTCGCTGTTGACGATGCAGATGTTGCCTTTGTCCCCGAGATCGACGCTTTCGACCAGCTGCTCGATGCTGTCGAGATACATGCCGGCGCCGGCGACCCCCATCAGTTTGCCTTCGTGCCACACCGGTACGCCGCACATGACGGCCATCCGGGGCGTATGCAGGTCTCTCGTGACAGGCGTCAGGAAGATATCTCCGGTCTCCTTCGCGCCTTTGTACCAGGCTCTGTCCTTCGCGTCCAGCGGCATGATCTTCCCGGCTTCATCGAATTTCTTTCCGGAGATCCAGTCCGCCTGCACCATGATGCCGGACTCCGAAGCAAAATAGATCGAGGCAATGCTGTCGTTCTGCAGGTTGACGGCGTAAAGCATCTCCTGCAGGTTGCCGATCAGCCGCGCCTCAGCAGCGATCGCGCTGTCTTCCGGATCGATCCCCGTGGCAAAAAGCAGCTGAACGGTCAGTTCTCCGTCCTTCGAGGCATCCGGCAGAGAGACGTCCCTCCCGGGATAGGCGTCCGGATCGGCGTAGAGTTTTTCCGCCGCCGCGGCAACCATGGTGACCGCCTGGCGGAATTCGTAGAACGTCCTGTCGGCCAGTTCGGCCTTGTCTTCGGCCAGTTCCTGCATACGCACGCGGTTCAGGCTCTCCATGGAGGACGAGGAAACGGAGCGCGAGGTCAGGGACATCTGCCGGTTGGAATCCATCAGGGTCTTTGCGATCTTCCGCGTGTTGAGCAGGACGACGGCACCGACGCCGAGCAGGGCAAGAAACACGACGGTGATGATCGTCACGGCGAGTTTGGAACGAAGGGGTCGTATCTTTTTATTGCTCATGGGTAGCTCCCTCCTGCTGCGGTCCTGCGTTCTGAGGGCTGTCCGCCGTCTCCTCCGTCTTCTTCCGGAACACCATCAGTTTGCTGAAGACATAATTGGCCACGGTGACCACGACCTGGACGACCAGCTTCATTATCTTATCGCTGAAGCCGAGGAGCGTGACGAAGACGAACATGATTCCCATGTCCATGAGGAGCGTACCGATCCTCGCGGCAAAGAAAGCTGCCGCCTCCTGCAGGATGTTTTTGTTCTCGCTGCGGAAGACGTATTTCCGGTTGGCAAAATAGGCAAAGGTCACCGCCGCGATCCAGGATACGACGTTGGCGATCTGCAGTTGGACGGCATTGTTCGGATCCAGAACGGTCAGCGTCAGGCCGTAATAGACGCCCAGGCTGACGACCGTCGTCAGCCCGCCCACGATCAGATAGCGGAATATTTCCCGATAGTTTTTGTTCTCTAAAATTTTCATGGCAAATATTATAGCAGAAGCGGCCGGGAAAATCCAGCCGCTTCTTTTTTCGCTTTTACGTGTTTTTTCCGGCAGTCCGCGCCGGCGGGCGTATGGCGGCAGGCAGATCCCGAAGAGGTCATTCCGACGGGTTCACATGGACCATGATGTGCTTGACCTCGGGGAAGTCCTTCTCGATCGTGTCGTGGACCTTTTGTGCGATGTCGTGGCCTTCCCGGAGGGAAAGGTCGCCGTCTGCGGCGATCTCGATGTCCACGTAGATCCGGCGGCCGAACTGCCGCGTCTTCAGCCTGTCGACGTGCAGAACGCCTTCCTGCGCAGCGACGCTGTTTCGGATCGCATTTTCCGTCTCCTCATCGCAGGCCCGGTCGACCATGTTGTCGACGGCCTCGCGGAAAATGTCCACGGCGACCTTGAGGATGAAGAGGCAGATCACGATGCTGGCAACGGGTTCCAGGACCTTCACGCCGAGCCGCGCCCCTCCGATACCGATGAGGGCGCCCACGGAGGAAAGCGCGTCGGAGCGGTGGTGCCAGGCCTCCGCTTTCAGCGCGCCCGAGCGGATCTTCAGCGCATTGCTGCGCGTATACCAGAACATGCCCTCCTTGACAACGATGGAAACAACGGCGGCGATAAGCGCCACGGTCCCCGGCGCCGCAGCCGTTTCATAGGCGCGGGTAAAGACGGACGTCACCGCTTCTTTGCCGATCGACAGGCCGGCTGCGGCCAGGATACCGGCCAGCAGAAGCGAAGCCACGCATTCCATCCGCTCGTGACCGTAGGGGTGGTCCTTGTCCGAGGCTTTTTCGGACATTCTGACGCCCACGATGACGATGAGGCTCCCGAACACGTCCGAAGACGAATGCACGGCGTCACTGATCATGGCGCCGGAGCGCCCGATCGCGCCGGCTGCAAACTTGAACGCCGCCAGAAGCAGATTGATAACGATGCTGACCGTCGAGACCCGTGTGGCCACGGCTTCAAATTCCGAACTTTTCTTCATCGGCGGCGATCCTCCTGAATATGATAATAAAAGACCGCAGGACTGCAGTCCCTTTTGTAACTGCTGTCCTGCGGATCTTCTCCACTGCCACGGGCCCGGCTGCGGCTTTTCGCCGCGCCTGTTCAGTCTGTACAGCTATGTAATTTAGCACTTTCCTGCGGACAATGTCAAGCCTGCTTGATTTTCTTCCGAAGTACGCGCCGCAGCAGGATGACGGCAAAGACCGCGGTCAGCCACTCTCCCGCCGGAAGGGCCGCCGCGAGGCCGACCTCGCCGAAGAGGCCGTCCAGCAGGAACATCAGCGGAATGTACATGACCAGTTCCCGGACGCATGCCAGAAGGAGCGGCGCGCTGCCGCTGCCGATCGCCTGCATCGAGAACGAGGAGTTGTAGCACAGGAACTGGCCGGGCGAAGCAAAGGCGCGGATCCTGAGAAAGAGCGCCGCAAAGCCGAGCGTCGTGAGGGCCGCCGCGGTATCGCCCGCCGAAGTGCTGAGAAAGAGCTGCGAGACCGGCCGCGCGAAGATCTCCAGCAGGATGATGCTCGCGCCGGCGATCAGCAGGCCGTAAAGCCTCGCCTTCTTCATCGTCTCGCGCATCCGCGCGTGGTTGCCGGAAGAATAGTTGTAGGCGACGATCGGCATCATTCCCTGGCAGATGCCGATGTTCACGGCATTGGGGATCCGCTCGATCTTCATGACGATGCCGAGCCCTGCCAGCACCAGATCGCTGTGCGCCGACGCCAGACGGTTCGCGCAGATATTGGCCAGGTCGAACAGCCCCAGCTGGATCGCGGAGGGAAGGCCGACCGCAAAGACGCTCCGCCGGTTCTCCCGGCTCACGCTGCGGGCATCGGCCGGACGCAGGCTGAGCGGCGCATCCTTTTCGGTCCGCCTGTAAACGCCGAGCAGGTAAATGCAGGCGCAGAAGTTGGAAAGCGCCGTGGCGATGGCCGCTCCGGTCACCTCCATGCCCTTCGGCAGGATAACGAACATGAACAGCGGGTCGAGGATCATGTTGAGGACACCGCCGCCGGACAGGCCGAAGCTGGCTTCCTTCGCGCAGCCGACGTTCCGCAGAAGGTGCGCCAGCACCTGCGAGAGCATCATCGGCAGAAGACCGATCACGAGGACGATCACCGCATAGCTCGAGGCATAGCCGATCGTGGCATCGGACGCCCCCAGAAAGCGCAGGAGCGGCTCCCGGAACATGCCCACTGCGGCGGCATACAGGACCGCCGTGGCCATTGTCGCATACAGCGCGAAGCTGCTGACCGCCTTTGCCTCATTGTGCCTGCCCAGCCCCATGAGCCGGGCCATCAGGCTTCCGCCGCCGATTCCGTAGAGGTTGCCGAACGCAACGTTCAGCATCATAAGCGAAATGGTAATGGTCGTGGCGGCCATCTTGTAGGGGTCGCCGGTCCGCCCGATGTAAAAAGCGTCGACCATGTTGTAGATCAGGTTGATGAGCTGGCTGATGACCGTCGGCGCCGCCATGACATAAAGAGCCCTGCCGACGGGCATGTCGGCAAAGATCCTTTCTCTGTCTGCGGCTGTTTTCGGTCTGTCGGCCATTATTATTTCTTCTCCAGTTTCTCTATCGCTTCCAGGATCTCGTCCCAGTTGTTCACCCTTATCATTCCGTTCGCTTCGGCGTCGTAATCCCGGTTGTGCGGCGCCGTCACGAGGATCTTCGCGTAGTCGCCGCCCTCCAGATTGTGGATGCCGTCGTCGATCAGCACGTCACCTCTGATCAGCTGCTTTCTCGTGGTGATGATCACCTGATTCCAGGAAAGGAAGGGGAAATACCTGAACAGAAGGTCCGTCATCTTCTCCGGCACCGACTGGTATGGCGTCGCCGTGACGATGAGAACGTCATGGCCGTTCGCCATCAGTTTCTGCAGACCCTCTGCGGCGCCGGGGATCGGCTCCACCGTTCCCCAGAAGCCGGGCTCCAGCGGCACCGTGTAGACGTCTTCCCAGGAAAGGCCTGGATAGACTGCGGCCACGTTCCAGTTCTTTACCTCGTCATAGGATGCGTTCCTGCCGAACTTCTCATTGACACGCCTGATCCAGGCCCTGAGAAGCTGTTCTATCGTATCGTCCATGTCCACAAGGATCGTCATCGTCATTCCTCCTGTCTGCGCAGGGCTGCCTGCCTTCGGGGATCTTACTTCAGGATGCGGCGAAGCTGCGCCTCGTCCGCCCCGGGCAGGATCTTCTGCAAATGCTGCAGGATCCGCGCACGGGACTCCTCCGGTGTTTTGTCATAGACCGTTTCGCGGAAGGACGGTCCGAAAAAGAGTTCCGGCGTCGAATACTGCGCAAGGCCCCAGCCGTAGGGCTCGCCTTTCTTATTCTTCGGGTAGACGAAATCGCTGATCAGAACGTAGCCCTGCGCCTGCAGGCGCGTGATCAGGGTCTCGAAGCCCTTCCGGCCGCCTTTGCCGTAGTTCCCGCGCTCCTTCAGTACGGTCGACACGACCGGGGCGTTCGCAGCCAGGAGTTCGTACAGGTCTTTATCGCGGTACGAGGTCAGGCCATCGTCCCAGCGGGCATCGAAATCGTAGCCGTCCCTGCGGAGATTGGCAAAGTCCGGGAACCACTCGCGGCTGATGAAGACCGCCCGGTTTTCGAAGAACTTGCCGTAGGCGCAGCCGCATTCGCGGATGACGGGGCCCTTCCAGTCCCAGACCGGCCAGTCGTCGCTGCCGGCGCTGTACCAGACCTCGGGGACCGCGTGTTCCTCGACGGAAAAGCCGGGCACCGAATTGGCGAACAGCGGAACAAATCCGTACCTCTCCACGGCGCGGATCAGGTCTTCCTTCGTCCTGACGGTAAACTCAAATGCCATGGCTCATTCGCGGATGCGGCATCCGCAGTTCCAGCAGAATTTCGGGATCGGCGCTTCGAGTTTCGTGCCGCATTCCGGGCAGAAGGTGCTGCCGTCGGCAAGAACGGCAGGGCTGTTCTTCGCATCCGAATCCGGCTTGATGTCAGGCTGCGGCTGCGGGGCGGGCGGCGGCGTTTGCGCCGTGATATCCGGCTGGGGCATCATCATACCGATGAAGCCGTTCATGCCGAGGCCCATGAAGTTTATGGGGACGGGGCGGTCCGTGTTGTTCATGGTATTCACAGCGGGCCTGGTGGCCGAGCCGGGAACCCGGATCTTGTCCAGCATGTCCTCCCGTGCAAAGACGGTCGTCGGCACGCTCATGTCATAGACCATCATCTGCGTCGTCAGCATGTCCGGCAGAACGTCGAATTTCGTAAAGCCGCGGAAGCTGTCGCGGGTCAGGTCCGCCGGCACCAGATAGACGTGCTGCGGATCGTAGTTTCCTCTGTAATTGTAGCTGATGACGTGGAAATCGCCTTCGCCCCAGATGCCCCATTTCAGGTGATTTCCCGTGATGACGAGGTCGTTGCCTTCGCTGTTCGAGCCCCATTTTTTCCAGACGCCCTGCAGGCCTTCCAGAAACTCATCATCACGGATCACGATGTGGGAAAAGGGGCCGTTTTCGACCTTTTTCAGCGTGTACACCCTGTACTCGTCGGCATAGTCGTGCGTCTCCAGTTCCAGGACGCCGTTCACATAACGCAGCTCATGGATCTCGCGCATCATGTTGCCGCTCAGACCGCTCGAAATGCGGTCGTTTGCCGGCGTGATGACGGTCCGTTCTCCGTGGTCCAGCGCAGCGGCGTCGTAGCTGACCGTCGTTTCCAGTTCGATCACGCGGTCATAGCGGCGCAGCGTCATTTTATCGTCACGGAATTCCAGATAATAGTGGTAGCCTTCCTCCCAGTATCCGTTCAGCTTCTCCGAAAAAGCCATGGTCTCCTCCTTTTCAGTGCCCGGCAGCTTGTCCTGTCCCCGGCTCAGCCCTGCTTTCCGCCGCCTTCGTTCGTGATCTTTTCCAGCGTGTCCGCGTGGATCTCCTGCCGGAGCGCGCTCAGCCATTCCGAAAAGCGCACCGCGTCAAAGGCATAGGTCTGATTGAGCGCATATTCATTTTCCGCCCAGGTATCGATGGGCGATTCATTGTGCTGGATGAGCGCCTCAAGCTTGTCGAGCGCCTTGTACAGCTTCGCCTCAGGCGTTTCCTGCGCATCCATCTCCGCGTAGAGGCGGGCCATCTCCTCCGAGACCGCCGGCGGCAAGGTCTTCACCCACTGCGCGAGCAGGGAATCCTCGGCGTCGCGGTCGGCGTCGGTCTTCTTAAAGGTCGGAATGTCGCCGGTGAAGCACTCGCCGAGGTCGTGGATCAGGCACATGTCAACGACTTTATCGATATCCAGTTCCGGGAACTCGCTCCTGAGCAGAAAGGCCATGAGAGAAATGCGCCAGCTGTGCTCGGCGACGCTTTCGGTGCGCCGCTTCGAGGTCGTGCAGTGCCGCGGCGTATCCTTCAGCCGCTCCGCCACGTGCAGGATGTCCAGAAATTCGCGTGCATCCATCGTTTTCTCCCTTCTATCCGAGGTGCCAGAACTCGCCGTCCGGCATCAGCCTGACGTCGCCCGGCAGGGTCTCCAGCAGTTCGCCGTCAAGACCGCGCACCGCGGTCTCTTCCCAGTAGCGGTAGTCCGCGCCTTCGCCTTCCTCGTGCCAGCGGTTGAAATACAGTTTTCCGCCGTCCCGAAGGAAGAAGCTTTCGTGTTCACCGAGCGGAAAACTCGCGCGCTCGGGCCAGACGATCTCGAAAAGCCCGTCGGCGCCGCCCTGCCTCGTGAGCGTGATCGGCCGCACGTGCAGCTGCAGGTTATAGCAGTCGCGGACCGCAGAAAGCGGCAGCTTGGCATGCACCGCAGTCTCCCGGCTTTCGCAGTCAAAAGCATATATCCGAAGCATTCCTGCCGCAAAATCGGCCTCCGGGAAAAAGATCTTCCCGCCGTCGCAGACCGCCTCCGCGGGATAGGCTCCGGCGCGCTTTTCGAGCGGCCAGTACACTTCGCCTTCCGGCCAGCGGATCAGGCAGAGATCCCGCCCTTTCACTTCTTCTCCTGCCTTCCAGATCTCTTCCGCCTCGTACAGGTCACCGTGGTCAAAGGAAAGGCCGTAATACCAGGAACCGTCACCTCCCGATACGGCTTCAATAAAGGTTATTCCGCGTGTTTCCAGTTCTTTCATAACATCCTTCCCTGTCCGCCGGCAGGCAGGCTCTGCACCGTCTCAGACGGTCCTTGCCTTGGCGGAAAGTTCCGCGATCCTGACCCGGATCACTTCGACGCCCGCCGCCATCTCCGGGCTGAATTCAAAGTCCCGCCCGGTCTGGTGCTTCATCAGACACTTCAGGCCTTTGATCTTCTCTCCTTCATCCCCCACGACTTCTGCCGTTCCGCGGCCAATCACGGACGCGAACAGCGATCCGTATTTACACGGAATGTCACCGCCCGAGACCGCTTGCACGCGGCAGTCGATCTCCGCGCAGACATGTGGATCCTTTCGGATCAGATCCAGCTTATACCCTTCCTTCGCACAGTGCATCCAGAGGGTGAGCTGCCCCTCCTCGAATTCATAACCGTAATGCAGCGGGACGACGTAAGGGCATTCCCCGTCATTCAGCCCCAGATGCAGGATCTTCGCCTCCTCCAGGATGGCTTCGATCTCTTTCAAATCCGTCACTTCTCGGTCTTTGCGTCTCATTTCAAACTCCTTCTGCCTTAATTAATATATTATAACACAAACTCCGGTATTTTCCTATCATAACAACACGCTGCCGTTTGTTGCATAATTCGCATGCGAATTTTGTTGCAAAAGTCTTTGGGCCGCGGTATAATCCAGGTAGACCAACACACATACGAGGTGACATAAATGCCGAACATTAAACCGATATCCGAACTGAGGAATTATACGAGTGTTGTCAATGAAGTGAAATACGGAAGCCGCGTCTATCTGACCAAAAACGGACACGGTCAGATCGCCATGATCAATATGCAGGAACTTGATGAACTGGAGAAAGAACTCGCGCTTGCCCGCTTCAAACTTGAGATGCTCAAGGGTGAACGCTCCATTCTGGAGGAAGGCCCCGTTTCATCTGACGATCTGAAGAAAGAACTGGGGCTCTTATGAAAAAGCTCGAGTTCTCCCCTCTCGTCAGAAATAAGCTTCGCAGACTTAAGTTGCATTTGCTTTCCGAATACGGCGATACGACGGCAATCAAGATCCTTCGCGGCATCATCGAAGATGCAGAAAAACTGATGATGTTTGATGAGATCGGTACTGATATTTCGAAGTTGTACGACCTTGATACGGAATATTGGTACCTCTTTACACACCAGCATTATCTGATCTTCAGAAGAGAAAAAAAGAAAGTTATCATCGTCCAGATATTTCATGAACGGGAAGATTTCATGATGAAGCTGTTCGGCATCTCCGGACGGACACAGGAATCCATCGATTATTGGGGCGACTGAAAAGCAGTTGTATAAACCCTAAACAAAACAGACGGTCATCTGCATCAGATGACCGTCTGTTTTTCATTTTTTATGCTACTTTATATTCTCGATATACCGGCAATTCGGAAAGCCTGAACATCCCCAGAACTGTTTTCCTGCATTAGACCCTTTTGCTGCCGTACGGAGCACCAGCGGCTTTCCGCAGCGGGGGCAAAGCTTTTGTTCCGTTTCGGCAGCAGCCGGCTGCTCTTTCGAAGCATTGTCCGCCACTTTCTCAACAGGTTGTTGCTTTTCCGCCGCATCCAGTTCCTCTTTCCATGCAGCAAATTTGGCAAAATAATCGTGGCGTTCCTCCTTGTTCCTCGCAAGAAGCAGTTCTCCTGTTTCCCGCATCATTTTTACCGAACTTCTGGAAGGAGATCCGTCACTCAGAGCCTTCAGTTTTCCGATAAGCTGATCGGCCCGGATGACCTGGCTTTTAACGGTTTTCTGTGCAAATTTATCATTGACTACTGTCTTCGGATTTGCCAATACCACCAATGATTTATTGAATGTGGAATAGCCCCTGTCAAATGCGGCACGTTTCAGGACATTCATGCCGTTTTCCCTGCATTCCTTCGCGACCTGCATATGCCGTTCATTCTGCGTTATCGGCGAATATAGACCTTCTTTGTACCATTTCCCGTTGTACTCCATGGAACGGATAAAATCGCCTTTTGAATTGATCTCAATATTGCCGAAAAGGTTCTTGCATTCGATAAACACATAGACTCCCGGCGTGATCACCAGATAGTCTATCTGGGCCGTATTGCCTGACGGCGCTTCCAGAAAAATATCATGCAGAACGACCAGATCCATGCCGCTGTTTTTCAATTCAAACATGATGGCATCTTCGCCGATGATCCCTGCTTTTGTTACGGCAATCTCCCTGGCCAGCCGCTTGCTTAATTCAGAGCCTTCCGGCACCTGCGTCTGCAGGTCTTCCAATCGAGCCAGGTATGCCTTCGCATCGCTGGATTCTTTTAACACAATAACTTCGGGTTTTGAAAACAGGCTCACAATGACACTCCGTCTTTCACATTTTTCGCTTTGATAGTTCAAGAGGACCGGCCTCCTGAATAGAAAACCGGTCCTCTTTGCTCAATGATTTCTCATTTCGCGATTATTTCTTCTCTTCGCCGAAGGTCTTCTTGGCTTCTTCCCAGCCGGCCTTGAGGCTCTTCCACGCCGCAGCGGCGACGTCCTTCAGATCCTCAGCCTTGTCGGCAGCGACGGCACGGTATTTCTCGGCCGCTTCCTTCAGGGCAGCCTTCGCCGCTTCGACCTTCTCATTCAGTTCAGCCTCGGCAGCCGCATCTTTGATGGCAGCCTTCACGGCTTCGGCTTTCTCCTTGAGGTCAGCCTTGACGGCCTCGGCCTTCGCATTCAGGTCGAGCTTCTCGGCCGCTTCCTGCTCGCACTTAATGGCAGCCTGCGCGGCAGCCAGTCTGGCGATCGGGACACGGAACGGGCTGCAGGAGACGTAATCCAGTCCGGCCTTGTGGAAGAATTCCACGGACGAAGGATCGCCGCCGTGCTCGCCGCACACGCCGAGGTGCAGGTCCGGACGGGTCTCGCGGCCCAGCTTGCAGGCCATCTTCACGAGTTTGCCGACGCCGGTCTGGTCGACCTTGGCAAACGGATCGTTCTCGTAGATTTTCTTCTCGTAGTAGGAGCCGAGGAACTTGCCGGCATCGTCACGGGAGAAGCCGAAGGTCATCTGGGTCAGATCGTTGGTGCCGAAGGAGAAGAATTCCGCTTCCTTCGCGACCTCGTCAGCAGTGAGCGCCGCACGAGGGATCTCGATCATGGTACCGACCATGTACTTCATGTCCACGCCGGCAGCCGCGATCTCGGCGTCAGCAGTCTCGATGACGAATTTCTTGATGTACTTCAGCTCAGCCACATCGCCGACCAGCGGGATCATCATCTCGGGGCACATCGTCCACTCGGGGTGCTTCTTCTGCACGTTGATCGCCGCGCGGATGATCGCCTTGGTCTGCATGACCGCGATTTCCGGATAGGTGACAGCCAGACGGCAGCCGCGATGGCCCATCATCGGGTTGAACTCATGCAGGGAAGCAATGATCGCCTTGATCTGCTCCACGGTCTTGCCCTGCGCGTCAGCCAGTTTGCGGATATCTTCCTCTTCGGTCGGCAGGAATTCGTGCAGCGGCGGATCCAGGAAACGGATCGTCACGGGACGGCCTTCCATGGCCTCGTAAATGCCTTCGAAGTCGCTCTGCTGATAAGGCAGGATCTTCTCCAGCGCTACTTCTCTTTCTTCCAGCGTATCGGAGCAGATCATCTCGCGGAACGCGGCAATGCGGTTCGCTTCGAAGAACATGTGCTCCGTACGGCACAGGCCGATACCTTCGGCGCCGAGCTCGCGGGCCTTCTGCGCATCCTGCGGGGTATCCGCGTTGGTACGCACGCCCAGACGGCGATACTTGTCGGCCCAGGCCATGACGCGGCCGAATTCACCGGCGATCGTCGCATCCACGGTCGGGATCAGGCCGGCGTAGATGTTGCCGGTGGAGCCGTCGATGGAAATGCAGTCGCCTTCGTGGAATTCCTGTCCGGCGAGGGTGAAGCACTTGTTGTCTTCATCCATGTTGATCGCGGTGCAGCCGGAAACGCAGCATTTGCCCATGCCGCGGGCAACGACGGCCGCGTGGCTGGTCATGCCGCCGCGCACGGTCAGGATGCCCTGCGCCGCCTTCATGCCGGTGATATCTTCAGGGGAGGTCTCCAGACGGACCAGAACGACCTTCTCGCCGCGTTTCTTCCAGGCCACGGCGTCATCGGCGTTGAACACGATCTTGCCGCAGGCAGCGCCGGGGGAGGCGCCCAGGCCCTTGCCGAGAGGCGTCGCCGCCTTCAGGGCAGCCGCATCAAACTGCGGATGCAGCAGGGTGTCCAGGTTGCGCGGATCGATCATCAGGACCGCTTCCTGCTCGGTCTTCATACCTTCGTCCACCAGATCGCAGGCGATCTTCAGGGCGGCTGGAGCTGTACGCTTGCCGTTGCGGCACTGCAGCATGTAAAGCTTGCCGTTCTCAACGGTGAACTCCATATCCTGCATGTCGTGATAATGCTGTTCAAGCAGTTCGCAGACCTTGATGAATTCATCGTAGGCTTCCGGGAACTTCGCTTCCATTTCGCTGATGGGCATCGGGGTGCGGACGCCGGCCACGACGTCTTCGCCCTGCGCGTTGGTCAGGAACTCGCCCATGAGCTTCTTCTCGCCGGTCGCGGGGTCACGGGTGAAAGCGACGCCGGTACCGGAGTTTTCATTCAGGTTGCCGAAGACCATCGGCATGACGTTGACGGCAGTGCCCCAGGAATAAGGGATGTCGTTGTCGCGGCGGTAGACGTTCGCACGGGGGTTGTCCCAGCTGCGGAACACCGCACGGATGGCTTCCTTGAGCTGCACGACCGGATCGGACGGGAAGTCTTCACCGAGCTGATTTTTGTATTCGGCCTTGAACTGTTCGGCCAGTTCCTTCAGGTCGGCCGCGGTCAGTTCCACGTCGAACTTCACGCCGCGTTCTTCTTTCATCTTGTCGATGAGCTGTTCGAAATACTTCTTGCCGACTTCCATGACGACGTCTGAGAACATCTGGATGAAACGGCGGTAGGAGTCGTAAACGAAACGTTCGAACTTCGGATCGGGGTTCTTCGCGATCATCGCCGCGACGACCTCGTCATTCAGGCCGAGGTTCAGGATGGTATCCATCATGCCGGGCATGGAAGCGCGGGCACCGGAACGTACGGATACGAGCAGCGGGTTCTCAAGATCGCCGAACTTCTTGCCGTTGATCTCTTCCATCTTGCCCACATATTCCATGACCTGGCCCATGATCTCGTCATTGATCTGGCGGCCGTCTTCATAGTACTGCGTGCAGGCTTCGGTGGTGATGGTAAAGCCCTGCGGCACGGGAAGGCCGATGTTGGACATTTCCGACAGGTTGGCGCCTTTGCCGCCCAGAAGGTTGCGCATCGAGGCGTTGCCTTCCGAGAACAGATACACCCATTTCTTCATGTAAAAATCCTCCTAAATCTTAGTGAGTTAACTGTGTGATTTTTTTAACGCAAATATTTTAGCACAAAACTTCCCGGCAGGATACAAGAATTTGCTTAATATTCTTAAATCTGCCTTTTGTTTCAATTAAGATTATAAATTATATCAATGAGAACGCCGCAGCCGAGCTGCGGCGCCGTGATGGCGGGACGTGAGGAGCCTGTTTTTATTTCTCCGCGTTCCGGATGGCTTTGGCGGATTCCTTCAGCACTTCTTCCACCCGGGCAACGGGCATGCCGAGGCGTTCGGCGAGTTCTTCGGCAGTCAGGGCACGGCCTTCCGCGGCCTCCTGCTCCTTCACCGTCTCTAGGATGCGGTTCGCGGCGCTCGTCATGTCCTCCTGCATGCGGGCAAAGCCCTCTTCTTCCTTCACGATCGCCCGCAGGGCTTTCCGCGCGCCTTTTTCCAGCCAGTCCTCAAGGTCGCCGTCGCCGGCACCGTAGGCATCCAGGCTCTCCATCAGGCCGAGATTGGCCTCCTGGATGAGGTCGACGAGCGGAACACCTTTCCCGGCGAAGTCGCGGGCAAGGATGACCGCATAATGAAGGTTGCCCTCGGTCAGGCGCAGGCGGGCGGCCTCGCGCGCATCTTCGTCACGCCCCACAAGCTGCGCGGCCAATGCTTCGATCTCGCCGCCGGTCAGCGGCAGGACCGCCTCCAGATCCTCCAGATAGAAGTCCAGCATCTTCCGGTCTTCCTCCGAAAGCGCATCTTCCGCCTCCTCGCCTGTGAGGTCCAGCGTACGGGTATCGTGCGGGACGTAGTCCTTCAGCGTGATGCCTTCCCGCTCCAGATAATCATAGATTTGTTCGATCTGGGCTTCATCCAGTTCAATGTCGGGGAAGGCTTTCAGGATATCGGTCACCGAAACGGTGCTGCCCTGGCTGCCGGCTGTCCTGCGGATCGTTTCAAGACCGCGGTAAAATGCTTCCTCACTGTTCATTTTCTCTCCTTCTCTGCCCGCCGCGGGTCAGATAAACAGTTTTCTGTACATGGCGCGCCGCAGCTTTCTGACGAACGACGCGGTTACGAGAAAGATCCCGACCGCGCTGAAAAAGCCCGCCGAATACAGCGACCAGTTGAACATCCTGAGCCGGAACGTAATGTGCAGGAAAAACTCCAGCAGCATCGTAAAACCGCCGATCAGGATAAATAAGAGCCCCAGCAGAAGGTGCTTGGTGCGCGGCCGGAAGGGCAGCACCGCGATCCCGACGCTCAGGAAGGTCACGATGAACGCCATGCCCGTGACCGGGAAGGCAAAGGGCAGGAACCACTGCCCGCCGACTGCCCCGTTGATGTATAGCAGGTATCCGCCCAGCGCCGCGAAGGCAAGCGGGAGGAAAACCGCGGGATAATATCTTCTGAACCAGAAGGGAAAGACCGCCGCCAGATAGACGAAGAGGCAGCCGAAAACGACATAGCCGGACCAGCCCATGCGGCCGTACGCCGCCAGGCAGGCGATGAGGCAGCCCATGGCGATCCCGGCCATGACCAGTGTGGTCACCAGCAGGATCGTAAAGCGCCCGCCGTCATCCTGTACGGGATAGAGTTCGGGATTGTAATGGGTGTTTCGCGCCTTCTTCTCCGGGTTCCATGCCGGAGTCCCGCAGAGCGGGCATTCGGACGCGCCCTCCTCCAGGGACACGCCGCAGTTTACGCAGTACAAGGCTCACTCTCCTTCTCCGTTGCCGGATCGTTGGATTCCACCGCGACCGGGAGGCCCAGCTTCACCAATGCGGTGAAGAAGCGGCGCTCCAGTTCCGTCTCGCGGATGCTGCGGATCATGTTGATCGTGGTAACGCCGCCGCAGCTGGCAACGGCGCAGTTGTTCGGATAGGTCAGCTGCACGCCGATCATGAAATCGCAGCGTTTTACGTAAGGCTGCATGATCTCGGGCAGTTCGATGCGGCCGAGGTTTGAAATGTTCACGCACCCCTTCCGCTCGCCGTAGCGGCGGTAAACGCCGCGCATGGCGATATTCTTGACAAAGAGCGGCGCAAGGCGCAGAAGGCGGTTCCTGGCCGGAAGAACGTTGGCTGCGATCCTTGCTGCCATCTTCTCCGGCGTGACCTCAAGCCCCGTCTGGAATCGGTATTCGCGGCAGAGCTCCTCCAGTGAATAGTCCGCGAGCCGCGGGTCCACGCCTACGTTCAGGACCAGGGAAAAGTTCCGCAGCGTATCCGCGCCGAATACCCTTCTGAGGTCCACCGGGACCGTCACCTTGACCGGGCGGCGTTTCTTTTTCCGTACGTGGCAGGCCTGCATTTCAATGATGGTCCGGATCATGACCGCTGTCAGAAAGCCCGTCACGGTCGTCCCGTACTCCTTTGCCTTCCGCACCAGGGCGTCGGTCGGAATGAGCCCGGTGATCACGTGCATGAAGCCGGTCGTATCCGGCGTCCCGGACAGATGGTAAGCGGTCTGCTCGCGGCGGCTCATCGGCGTATCGCCGGAATACTTCTGGAAGGCATCCTGCCGTTCCTCCGCAGTGGGTGCGTCCCTGCAGTTCCTGATCTCGGACGACGCCGGCACCGTGATCTCATGGCGCAGTTCCAGATAACGCGCGGTCAGCGATTTCAGGTAGATCTCGCCGCCCCTGCCGTCGGTCAGGACGTGGAAGAATTCCGCGGCGATCCTGTTTCCGTGATACAGTACGCGGAAGCAACAGCGCTTCTGCTCACGGCGGCCCATGTGCGTCAGCGGATAGGCGTACTCGAGGATCGGCTCCGGCGCTTCGTCCACCGTCTGCAGATAATGCCAGAACAGGCCGGTCCCTAGTCTGACGTAGAGGGAGGGAAAGCGCGGCATCAGATCCTTTACGGCCTGTGCGAGCAATTCCGGATCCACCGTCTCCGACAGGTCGGCCGAGACGCGGAAGGTATTGACCCAGCGGCTGTTTCCGATCGCCGGAAAAATGAGTGCTGCATTGTCAAGACGCATCCAGGCCTTCATGGTTTTTCTGCTCCTTTGTCCCGCGGCCCGCACTGCACCTGCCGGGTGTCATACAGTATAGCATGGAAGCTTTCCGCCCGCAAGAAATACGGATTTTTTAAGATTATTTACCGTAATTCTTTACATTTTTCGCTTGGCATATTATACTGTTCACGATCTTTTTACGAGCCGGAAGGCTTAGTTTTATCAAGGAAAGGAAGGTCAAATACCATGGCTTTTTGTCCGAATTGCGGCGCTCAGATCCCTGATGACGCCAAAGTCTGCCCCAACTGCGGTACCGTACTTGGCAGCACCAACGCTTACGTTCCGGATCCCACCGATCACACCGACGAATTCACTGCGCAGGATATTTCCGATAACAAGGTTTTTGCGATGGCCAGCATCCTGATCTCCTCGATCGGCATCATCATCACCCTGCTGGCTGCCCAGAAGTCCGAATATGCGATGTTCTATGCCCGCCAGGCCCTGAAGCTGATGATCTGCCAGGTCCTCTGCCTGCTGCTCTTCATCATCCCGATCCTCGGCTGGATCGCCGGCGGCGTCTGCCTGCTCGTCATCTTCGTGCTGAAGGTCATCTGCTTCTACAACATCTGCAAGGGCAAAGCCAAGGAAGTCCCGATCGTCAACGGCTTCGGCTTCCTGAAGTAATGAAGGCGTCCCGCTCCGGGAAATGCCGCACTGCGGCCGGGTGAAGACCCGGCCGTTTTTCACGCTCTCCCGGCGCCGGAAAAATACGCCGCCGGGGTTGAAAGCGCTTGAAAAAAAAAGAAGGACGGAGTAGAATATTTGCTGAATAAGCAGGGACTTTCCCTGCACAAGGAGGAATGTAATGGAAACCAGACCCTATGTATCCTGGGAACTGATGAATAGCTTCATGATCGACGTGTTCAAGGCCTACGGCGTGCCGGAGGAAGATGCGAAGATCTGTGCGGATGTGCTGCTGGAATCGGACCGCCGCGGCATCGAGAGCCACGGCTGCAACCGTTTTAAACCGATCTATCTGGACCGTATCGACAACGGAACCCTGCTGCCGGTCACGAAAATCGATATTTTGAAAGAGACCCCCACCACCGTCGTCATGGACGCGAACAACGGCATGGGCATGGTGGCGAGCTACCACATGATGGAAATGCTGATCGAGAAGGCAAAAACCTACGGCATGGCCGGCGGCGCCATCATGAATTCGACCCACTACGGCATCGCGGGCTACTGGACCACGATGGCGGAAAAGGCCGGCATGATCGGTATCTCCGGCACCAATGCACGCCCTTCCGTGGCGCCGACCTTCGGCATCGAACCGATGATGGGAACGAACCCCATGACCTTCACCATGCCGACCGACGAGGAATTCCCCTTCAATTTCGACTGCGCGACCTCAACCGTCCAGAACGGCAAGATCGAGTTCTATGAAAGAAGCGGCAAGGAAACTCCCGCGGGTCTCGTCGTGACCGAGGACGGCGGCACCATGACCGATTCCGGACAGATCCTGAAGAAAATGCGTGCCGGCAAATGCGCGCTGCTGCCGCTGGGCGGCCTCGGCGAAGCGACCGGCGGCTACAAGGGCTACGGCTTCACCGCGATCGTGGAGATCCTCTCCGCGGCACTCTGCGGCGGCCCGTTTATGAAGGAGCTTTCCGGCAAGAATCCCGACGGCACGAACCGCATGTACCGCCTCGGCCATTTCTTCTTCGTCATCAACCCCGAATTCTTCATGGGGCTGGATACGTTCAAGAAGACGGCCGGCGACATCTGCCGCGAAATGCGCGCCAGCAAGAAGGCGCCGGGTGCGGAACGCATCTACACCGCCGGCGAGAAGGAACACGAAGCGTGGCTTGACAGAAAGGACAAGGGCGTGCCCGTGGGCGAGTCCATCCAGAAGGAACTGATCGGCCTCCGCGACCGCTTCAACCTGCCGTATCATTTCCCGTTTGAAGATTAATCAATCAAAGGAGTTTATCATAATGGATTACGCAAAAGAATCGTTACGTCTGCACGGGGAATGGAAGGGCAAGATCGAAGTCATTTCCAAGGTCCCGGTCAAATCCAAGGATGATCTGTCCCTGGCCTACACTCCCGGTGTGGCACAGCCCTGCCTGGAGATCCAGAAGGACATCGACAAGAGCTACGACCTGACCCTGCGCCACAATCTCTGCGCGGTCATCACTGACGGATCAGCCGTTCTCGGCCTCGGCGATATCGGTCCCGAAGCCGGCATGCCGGTCATGGAGGGCAAATGCGTGCTCTTCAAGGCCTTCGGCAATGTGGATGCTTTCCCGCTCTGCGTGAAGACCAAGGACGTGGACGAATTCGTCAACACCGTCTATCTCATCTCCGGCAGCTTCGGCGGCATCAACCTGGAGGACATCTCTGCGCCCCGCTGCTTCGAGATCGAGCGGAAGCTGAAGGAAAAATGCGACATCCCGATCTTCCACGACGACCAGCACGGCACCGCCATCATCACCCTGGCCGGCCTGACCAATGCGCTCAAGGTCGTCGGCAAGAAGAAAGAGGACGTAAAGGTCGTCACGAGCGGCGCCGGTGCTGCTGCGATCTCGATCGTGAGGCTCCTTCTCTCCGCGGGCTTTAAGCACGTCACCATGTGCGACCGCAAAGGCGCCATCTACAAAGGCCGCGAAGGCCTCAACTGGATCAAGGAAGAAATGGCCGAAGTCACCAACCTGGAACGCAAGCCCGGTTCTCTGGCCGATCAGCTGGTCGGCGCGGACGTCTTCATCGGCGTGTCCGCTCCCGGAACCGTGACCACGGAAATGGTGAAGACCATGAACCGCGATGCGATCGTCTTTGCCTGCGCGAACCCGACGCCGGAGATCTTCCCCGAAGATGCGAAGGCGGGCGGCGCGAAGGTCATTTCCACCGGACGCAGCGACTATCCGAACCAGATCAACAACGTGCTGGCCTTCCCGGGCGTGTTCCGCGGCACCTTTGACGTGCGTGCGAGCGACATCAACGAGGAAATGAAGATGGCGGCCGCCGGCGCTCTGGCCGGCCTCATCAGCGATGAAGAGCTTTCCGCGGATTACATCATCCCGAAGGCTTTCGATCCGCGCGTAGGCCCCACCGTGGCCAAGGCCGTTGCGGAAGCCGCGAGACGTACCGGCGTGGCAAGGATCTGAGAAGATCCTTCGGCGGCATCAAGCCGCCTCAGGATGACATTGACATTCCTGTCATCCTGAGCGCAGCGAAGGATCTTCCTGCAAGAAAAAGACGGAAGGCTGAATGCCTTCCGTCTTTTTTGTGCGCCTGTAAGCGCTGTGCCGAAGCCTTACGCTCTGGACATGTACTCGCCGGTACGGGTGTCGATGCGGACACGGTCGCCCTGGTTCACGAAGAGCGGGACAGCGATCTGCGCACCGGTCTCCACGATCGCGGGCTTGGTCGCGCCGGTCGCGGTGTTGCCCTTGAAGCCGGGCTCGGTGTCGGTGATCTCCAGTTCCACGAAGAGCGGCGGTTCCACGGAGAACACATTGCCCTTGTAGGAGCAGAGCTTGCAGACTTCATTTTCCTTCACGAACTTCAGCGTATCGCCGATCTGTTCGTTGTTCAGCGCGACCTGTTCGAAGGTCTCGTTGTCCATGAAGTAGTAGAAATCGCCGTCGTTGTACAGATACTGCATATCCTTGCGGTCGATGATGGCGTTCTCGAAACGGTCGGTCGGACGGAAAGAAGTCTCGACCACGCCGCCGCTGATAATGTTTTTCAGTTTGGTACGGACAAAGGCCGCGCCCTTGCCGGGTTTGACGTGCTGGAATTCGATGATCTGCCAGACGCCGTCCTCGTACTCGATCGTAATTCCGTTCTTAAAATCACCTGCTGAAACCATTAATAGTCCTCCTGTCAGTTCTCAGTAAAGTTCAATGCGCCTTGCAGTGCCTGCATAAGCATATTAGCCGGAAATATTATATGCGATGTTTTTTCGTATTTCAACTGTTTTTTTGCCGTCTTTTCCAGATGCGGAAAATGAGTTTTTCGAAGGGCCGCTTCAAGGATACGCCGAAGGTGTCCTTTTTCGGCTCGACCGGGGAAACCAGCACGCTCCGGATGCGCGAGCGGTTCGCGCCCCAGATGTCCGTAAAGAGCTGGTCCCCCACGACGACCACTTCGCGGCGTTTAAGATGCATGCCCCTGATGGCTGCCAGATATCCTTTCCGCGAGGGCTTCTGCGCCTTATGGCAGTACCCGCAGCCGACGGCCTCGGCAAAGGCCTTCACCCGCGGCTCGGCATTGTTCGAGACCACGAAAGTCTTTATTCCTGCCTCGTGCAGCCGCGCAAAGTAGCGCTTCGCCGCCTCATCCGCCGGCGCATCCTGGGGAACTACGGTATTGTCGATGTCGAAGACGACGCCCCGCGCCCCGCGCGCAAAAAGCCACTCCGGCGTGATTTCACTGATGCCGGAGACATATTCGGTCGGATAAAAGAGGCGGAACAGTTCGCTCATTTTTTGTGCGCCAGCTTGTTGATCTCTTCGAGCAGGGTGTCAAGATCCTTGAATTCGCGGTAGACCGAGGCAAAGCGGACATAGGCGACGCCGTCCAGGGCCGCCAGCTTGTCCATGACCATCTCGCCGATGACGTTCGACGGGATCTCCTTCTCGCCGCTCGCGATCAGCTCGTTCTCGATGTCGTCCACGAGGCCGGTGATCCGGTCGACAGGTACCGGGCGCTTGTGGCAGGCACGGAAGATGCCCTTCTCGATCTTCGAACGGTCGAATTCCTCGCGTACGCCGTCCTTCTTGATCACCATGAGCGGGATCACCTCCACGCGCTCGTAGGTGGTGAAGCGCTTACCGCATTTTTCGCACTGGCGGCGCCGCCTGATCGTGTTGTCGGCCGGCCGCGAGTCGATGACCTTGGTGTCTTCAGCATTGCAGAAAGGGCATTTCATTTATGTATTCCTCCCAAATTCTTCCAGGATAAGTCCGGGGTTTCTGTCCAGCACCATGCCGGGACTCCAGCTGTTGGCAAAGAGGAGAAGCGGGCGGCCCTTCAGGTCGGTCACGCACTTCATGTCCGAGGTGCCGGAGATCGTTGCCGGATCGGTATCGCTCACGATCCAGCGGATGTATTCATAGGGCAGCATGTCCAGCCCGGCTTCCACGTTGTATTCGTTCTTCAGACGGAACATCAAAACGTCGAACTGCAGGACGCCGACCACGCCGACAATGATCTCTTCCATGCCGCCGCGCATTTCCTGGAAGATCTGGATCGCACCTTCCTGGGCGATCTGCATCACGCCCTTCAGGAACTGCTTGCGCTTCATGGTATCGACCTGGCGGAGCCTCGCGAAATGCTCCGGTGCGAAGGTCGGGATGCCTTCGTAGCGGAAAATGTCGTCGCTCAGGCACAGCGTGTCGCCGATGGAGAATATTCCGGGGTCGAAGACGCCGATGATGTCGCCGGCCCAGGCTTCCTCCACGATCGTCCTCTCCTGCGCCATCATCTGCGTGGACTGCGCGAGGCGGATCTTCCGCCCGCCCTGCACATGGTTCACTTCCATGCCGGCAGAGTACTTTCCGGACACGATGCGCAGGAAGGCGATGCGGTCGCGGTGTGCCTTGTTCATGTTGGCCTGGATCTTGAAGACGAAGGCCGAGAACGGCTCCTCCGGTTCCACGGTGTGCGTATCGGCCGCACGCGGTCCGGGGCAGGGCGCCATGGCGAGGAAACGCTCCAGGAAGTTCTGCACGCCGAAGTTCGTGAGGGCCGAGCCGAAGAATACCGGGCTCAGACGTCCGCCGAGGACTTCGTCCATATCCAGTTCGGCCACGGCATCCAGCAGTTCCAGGTCCTCGGCCAGCTGGTCCATTGCCGGCCCGCCGACCTTCTCACGGGTCGAAGGGGCGTCCGGATCCAGCGTCTCCGACGCGATCTCATGCTGTCCGGCGTCCGCCGCGGTGAAGGTCGTGATGACTTTCCGGTCGCGCTCGTAGATGCCCTTGAAAGACTTGCCGGAGCCGAGCGGCCAGTTCACCGGACAGGTCGCGATGCCCAGGACGTGTTCGATATCGTCCAGCAGTTCGAAGGGATCCTTTGCCTCGCGGTCCATCTTGTTGATGAAGGTGAAGATCGGGATGTGCCGCATCACGCAGACCTTGAACAGCTTGATGGTCTGCGCCTCGACGCCCTTGCTGCCGTCGATAACCATGACCGCAGAGTCTGCCGCCATCAGCGTGCGGTAGGTGTCTTCGGAGAAGTCCTGGTGGCCCGGCGTATCCAGGATGTTGACGCATTTGCCGTCGTACTGGAACTGAAGCACGGAGGAGGTCACCGAAATGCCTCTCTCCTTCTCGATCTCCATCCAGTCGGAGACCGCATGGCGCGCGGTCTTCCGGCCCTTGACGGAGCCGGCCAGGTTGATGGCGCCGCCGTAGAGCAGGAACTTTTCCGTCAGCGTCGTCTTGCCCGCGTCGGGGTGGGATATGATGGCGAAGGTCCGCCGTCTCTTGATTTCTTCTTTGATTGACAAAGTCTTGCCTCTTTATGAAATGATTATTCTTAATTCTTCAGGCCGGAAGCCGGTCCTGCCGGCGTGCGGCCGCTGTCTGCCAGGAAGCTGTTTCAACTTCTCTCCAGCGCTTCGGCGATGTTCATGGCCTGGTCGCCGCAGCGTTCCAGATCCGTGCACATATCCGTAAAGATCACGCCGCCGAGCGGATCGCAGGCGTTCACCATCAGCCGGTCGATATGGTTCCGGATGAACTGCTCCTGCATGTCGTCAATCGCCTGTTCACCCGCCTTGACCATCTCCAGGAGCTCGAAATGCTCTTTCTCGAACACTTCCATCGCCCGGTCCAGGTTGTCCACGACCGCGTCCGCCAGCGTTCGCAGTTCCGCCATCGCAGTCTTCGAAATGACCGCCTTCGCAGATTTCATCTTTGCTGCGAATTCGATGATATTTTCCGCATGGTCACTGATGCGCTCGAAGTTCGACACGACCAGAATCAGGCGGGACAGGCGGAACACGTCCTTATCCGAAAGCGGCATCGCCCGCAGTTCCACCAGTTTGTCTTCGATGGTCTTGTTCAGCCAGTCGACCGTCTCTTCCGTCTCTTCCACCTGCGCAAAGAGCTGCGTCTGCGACGGGTCGAAGAAGTAACGGACCGCATTCTTCAGGTTGGTCGCGGCGATCCCGCCCATGCGGACGATCTCCAGCTTAGCCTGGCCCATGGCCACGGCCGGGATGGTCTTATTGTTGATATTGGCAATGTAGACCAGCCTGCGGTCTTCGAGGACCTGCTGTTCGCTCGCCTTAAGCGGCACGGCGAGTTTCGTCAGCTTCACGATCTGCTCCGCAAACGGACTGATGACCAGTACGGCAAAGATGGCGAAAATGGTATGGGTATTCGCGACCTGGCGGGCGACGTCACCGGGTGAAAGCGATTTGATCCAGTCGGTGACTGCCGGAACCAGCACGACGATCAGGGTAAGGACCGCGCCGCGGATCAGGTTGAGGAACAGGTTCAGCAGGGCCGTCCGCTTGCCGTTGCGGCCCGTGGTCAGAGACGCGAGCAGGTTCGGTGTCACCGAGCCGATCGCCGCGCCGATGATCAGGAACACGCACTGCTCATAGCTGAGCATGCCCTCCACGGCGAAGGCCTGAAAGATGACGATCGACGAGGAGGAGCTCTGCAGCAGGGCCGTGAACAGGATGCCGAACAGGATGGCTGCCGCCGGATGTCCGATCAGGCCCAGCGCCTTCACGAAGCCGTCGCTTTCCGCGAGAAGGGCAATCGCACTTTTCAGAATACCGATACCGACGAACAGCATGCCGAAGCCCAGGATCACCTTGCCGATGTTCTGCACCAGTGAGCTTTTGGCAAACAGCGCCATGACGCAGCCGACAAAGAGCAGGAAAGGCGCGTAAGCCGTCAGATTGAAGGCGGTGATCTGCGCCGTGACCGTGGTGCCGATATTGGCGCCCATGATCACGCCGATCGCCTGCGAGAGGTTCATCAGAGCGGAATCCACGAAGCCGATCACCATCATGTCCGTGGCCGACGAGCTCTGGATCAGCATGGTCACGAGGATACCGATCAGGACTGCCGTGATCCGTTTCCCGGCCACCTTTTCAAGGATGGTCCGCAATTTGTCGCCGGCGGCGTTCTTGAGCCCCGTCGACATGATCGACATGCCGTAGAGAAAGAGGCCGATGCCGCCGAAGAAAGAAAGCAGTGAAGTCAGATTCATATCGTTTTGCCGGACGTTCTGCCTTTCTGAGGATTTGGTCTTGCGGGTAAGAAAATGTGTTTAGTCTTCATAAAGACCCAATATATAGTAGCACAGAGGCGCCCGGAAAGTCAATCTTGCGTCTTGTGCATTCCGCAGACGCATCTGCGGAATTCCGGAGGACGCCCGCGGAGCGGTCCGGGCGCTTCCGGCCGCATTTTCCCCTTGATTTTTCCGTGAATTATGAGAAAATAACAATGATATGTTCACATCAGAAAGGATCTGTGAGGATACCATGATCACTGTCAGCAATGTTACCGTGCGGTTCGGCAAGGTTCCGCTTTTTGAAGACGTCAACGTCAAATTCGTCCCCGGCGAATGCTACGGCATCATCGGCGCGAACGGCGCCGGCAAGTCCACCTTCCTGAAGGTGCTGACCGGCGAGCTCGAGCCGTCCAAGGGGGACGTGTTCGTCACGCCCGGCGAACGCATCAGCATCCTGAAGCAGGACCACAACGCCTATGATGCGCACCAGGTCCTGGAGACCGTCATGCTCGGCAATCCGCGCCTCTTCGAGGTCATGAAGGAGAAGGATGCCCTCTACATGAAGGAGGACTTCTCCGAGGAGGACGGCATCCGCGCGAGCGAGCTGGAAGGCGAATTTGCCGCCATGAACGGCTGGGAGGCCGAATCCGACGCCGCAACGCTCCTGAACGGCCTCGGCATCGAGCCGGAGCTGCATGACAAGATGATGAGCGAGCTTTCCGGCGCCGAAAAGGTGAAGGTCCTGCTCGCGCAGGCCCTCTTCGGCAACCCCGACATCCTGCTGATGGACGAGCCGACCAACCACCTGGACCTCGCCGCCATCGCCTGGCTCGAGGAATTCCTGATCAATTTCGAGAACACCGTGGTGGTCGTCTCCCACGACCGCTATTTCCTCAACAAGGTCTGCACCATGATCGCGGACATCGACTACAACAAGATCCAGCTCTACGCCGGCAACTACGATTTCTGGTACGAATCCAGCCAGCTGCGCGTGCGCCAGATGAAGGAAGCGAACAAGAAGAAAGAGGAGCAGATCAAGGAGCTGCAGGAATTCATCCAGCGCTTCTCTGCGAACGCCTCCAAGTCCAAGCAGGCGACGAGCCGCAAGCGCGCCCTGGAGAAGATCCAGCTGGACGACATCCGGCCCTCGAGCCGCAAGTATCCTTACATCGATTTCCGCCCGGACCGCACGATCGGCAACGAAGTGCTGGAGGTCAAGCACCTGTCCAAATCCATCCAGGGCGTGAAGATCCTCGACGACATCAGCTTCGTCCTGCGCCATGACGACAAGGTCGCCTTCGTCGGCGCCGACGAGTTTGCCAAGACCGTCCTTTTCCAGATCCTCATGGGCGAAATGGAGCCCGACAGCGGCTCCTACAAATGGGGCGTCACCACGAGCCGCGCCTATTTCCCGAAGGACAGCTCCGACGAGTTCAAGGCGGATCTCACCATCACCGAATGGCTGACCGGCTACTCTCCCGTCAAGGACATGACCTACGTCCGCGGCTTCCTGGGCCGCATGCTCTTCGCCGGCGACGACGGTGTAAAAAAGCTGGGCGTTCTTTCCGGCGGCGAGCGCGTGCGCTGCATGTTCTCGAAGATGATGATCAGCGGCGCAAACGTCCTGATCTTCGACGAACCGACCAACCATCTGGACATGGAATCGATCACCGCCCTCAACAACGGCATGATCAAGTTCCCGGGCGTGATCTTATTTACCTCCCGCGACCATCAGATCGTCCAGACCACGGCAAACCGCATCATCGAGATCATCCAGGGGAAGATCATCGACAAGATCACGACCTACGACGAATACCTGGCCGACGACATCATGGCCATGAAGCGTATGGTCTACAATGCCGGGACCGAAGACTGAGGCCCTTACCCTGCCTTCAGGCGTGACCGCGAAAAAACTGTTGATTTTTCGCGGAAAATGATATAATTATTCTGTGTGATCATTCGCGCCAATCTTTCCGAAAGGAGAAGAAAGATGTCCAAATTCTGCACGAACTGCGGCGAAACGCTTGAAGACGACGCCGTTTTCTGTCCGGAATGCGGCGCACGCTTTGACACGGTCCCGGCCGCGGAAGAAGTTGAGCCTGCCCCGGAAGTCCGTCCCGAACCTCAGCCCGAGCCGAGGCCGGAACAGGTGCAGTATACCGCACCTCCGACTCCCGCCCCCGCGCCGGCGCCGGCACCTGCCGATGCGCCCCCGCAGCGGTCGAAAGAGATCAGCACAGGCGGTTATTTCTGGCTTATGCTGCTCTTCGCAATTCCCGTTATCGGCTTCTTTGCCATGCTGATCTTCGCCTTTGCGGTGAAGAACAAGAACCTCAGGAACTTCGCCCGCGCGCACGTCGTGTGGATCGTCGTTGCCCTGATCATTGCGATCCTGATGTGGATCGCCCTGAAGATCGCCCTGAAGGTCACCGGTACGGAGATCGACTGGGCAGGCCTGTTTGAGAACCTGAAAACCGCATTTCCGTCCTGGAATTAAGGAATATTGAGAGGAGAATACGAAAATGGCATTTTGTCCCAACTGCGGAAGCAAAGTAGAAGACGGCACCACCTTCTGCCCGAACTGCGGCAGCAAGCTGGACGTCGAAAAGAAGACCCAGAAGACCGATTTTTCGGAAGATCTGAAGAGACTGGCTGACACCCCCGATACCACGGCGAACTACGCCGCCGCTGACATTGCGGAAAACAAGGGCATGGCCATCCTGTGCTACCTGGGCATCCTGTGGCTGATCCCCTTCCTGGCCAAGAAGGATTCCCCGTTCGTGAAGTATCACCTGAATCAGGGCCTGCTGGTCCTGATCCTCGGCATCGCCGTGGCCATCATTTCCTGGATCCCCGTGATCGGCTGGCTCTGCGCCGTCGTGGTCTTCGCCCTCGCCGTCATCGGCATCGTCAATGTCGTGAACGGCAAGGCGCAGGAACTGCCGGTCATCGGCAAATTCAAACTGCTGAGCTGATCCCGAATCATCGCCAAAGCAGGCAAAACGCGTCCGGTCATCCGGGCGCGTTTTGGATTTTCTGCAGATGCTTGTATGGTACAGCGCGCCTGCGCGCATTTGCCGCGGCACGGAATGATCCTGCGACTATCACAGATCAAAGTGTGCTGTATTGTCGCGCTGGTAGGAGCACCAGCTGACATTCTCGGTCAGTTCCTCGCGGGCGATGAGGCAAAGCAGGCCGGGCGTCTCGCCGAAGCGGTCAATGCGGTCCCGGACCGTCCGGTAAAAGCGTTCCATTTTGACATGGTCGGACGTCACCCGGGAAAGCGACAGGCGGCCGTAATAATGCGAGATGAACAGGGCTGCCGCCGACACGCTGCCGAGAAGCAGTTTGGACAGGGTGCGGTATTTCTCCGCTTCCGCGATCTGCCGGGAGAACGGCAGAAGGCCGCCCCAGACGGCCTCAAACACCAGCACGGCGAAATACAGCCCGATGCTGATCCGCAGGGCGGCGCCGACGATCCGCTCGCTGCTCCTGAATGCACGCCCGGAGTGTCCGATCGCCTTCTCATGGTATCTGCGCTGCTGTTCCACCCATACGTCCCGTATGGCGTGAACGGCCTTCGGCGCACCGGCGGCGGCACAGGCGTTCAGGGCCGCGGCGACCCATCCGGCCTCGGTCTTTGCCGACCACGGAAGAATATCCGCGACGGTTCCGCCTCTTCCGGCATAGCGCAGAAACGCCTGTACCCGCATGCCTTCCGCGAGCATCCGGTATTCCAGATAGCGGCGGTGTGACGCGATGCGTTTTCCGCGGCGCTGCAGGATCCAGGCCAGCAGCAGCATGGCCCCGCAGACAAGGATCATCCAATGCAGTTCGGCCTCATCGTAAAGCAGAAAGGCGACGGTGATGACCGTGCTGATGACCGCCAGTGCAGCAAGAAGCCGCCGATACCGTTCCGCAAAGCGGATGCTCAGGGCATCCGCTTTTTCGTACAGCGTTTCCAGCCGGTCCAGGCATTCGTCCGGCTCACGCTCCGCAGGCAGCAGTGCCCGCTGCGGCCGAGGTTCCTGTCCGGCCAGTTTATTGAACTCATCGGTACGCGCCAGAGTCAGCTCAAAGGCTGCCTCGTCACCGAGGAAACGGACCTTTCCCGCGCCTTCACCCTCAGCCCCGCTTCTCGGCGTCCGAACCTGCCACACAGGGCAGTTCCCGCCCAACGGGATCGCATTTTTCGGCTCATAGGCGCCTTCCAGGGCAAAACCTACGGTTTCAGCGGTCCCGCAGGACAGCGCCGCCGTTTGATCTCCGTCCCAGAGTGCAAGCAGCACATGCGCATGCGCCGCCACGAAGATGCCGGCCTGCCGGTAGGCAAAGTCCCTGTCCGGCGAAAGCGGCGCCTGCTCCGTTTCAGGCGCAATGAAGCACTCTTTTGCGGCGCCGCAGAGGGTCCGGAACCGAAGCAGTTCCTCCCCGGAAAAGTCCTTCTCATATTCTTCCTGCGCCATCGGCAGGACGACTGTCAGCGGGATCGAAAGTTTGAGCGCCGCCTCGGCACAGAGCTGATCCGCGCTCCGGGCAAGGCTGTTCAGCATGACGATCCCGGAGTGCGGACACTTTTCACGGAGCGCCAGGAGTATCTTTTCCACGGCGTTGCAAAGCGCGTCACGGTCTTCGGGCCTGATGTCCCGATGTCCCGTCACGCCGACAACGATCGGAACCGTATCGCGCAGCACCATACCGTCTCCTTTTTCAGTCAAGTTTATAGATCCGCAGCCCGTCAAATTTACGGATCAGCTTCAGCATCGAGTTGAACGGTTTCCAGTCCTTGCCCTGGTCTGCTTCGGGCAGCTGCAGATAGTGCCGCGCGATCTCAAGATCGCCGAAATCGCCGTTGATGCACAGTTTGTGCTGCCGCATCTGTTCGCGCAGGGCGGCGCGGTCTGTATCCTCATCAAGGGCAGCGGTCTCATACAGGTTTCCCGCGGTCCAGCCCATCGCACGGTAGGCCCGGACCCAGCGGGCATGCTCCATCGGCGCGAACACGGCACACTGCTCTTCGGTAAACGAACGAAGCATTTCAAAGTCGACGGGGCGGTCCGTATAGAAGCAATCGATCGCGTTCAGATATTTCGCAAAGTTCTTGACCTGATTGATGTTGCTCAGCTGATATTCCAGGGACATCTCGTCGAAATCGCGTTCGAGCTGCTCCGCCGAGATCCCGTCTTCCTTTCCTTCGTAGCGGTAGCGTCCGTTGATCGCCACGGCAAAATCGTACATATGCAGGAAACTGCTGCCGGAAAGGTACGTGTGCTTGCTCTTTCTGTCCGCGGTGCGCATGAACGTCGCGACAAAGAGGGGATAATCGGACAGATCGACGATCTTTTCGATATCCGTGCGGAAACGCTGTTCTTTCTCAGCCATGTCGCTGAAGGCCTTCAGGCGGGGCGGATCCCCAGCGGAACCGTTTTGTTCCCAGGCACGGTATTCTTCTTCGTATCGGCCGATTTTCTCGGATTCCTCGGCGTCAAAGCAATAGAGCGCGTGGATCATGCCCCGGCTGAGATCGAACTCCGCATCCATCGGATGCAGCTCGGTCCGCGAGTTTCTGCCGTAGGCGGTGCGGTCCCAGCACTGCAGCTCGTCGCACAGCATCAAAAGGAAGGCGAGCGGGTGCAGCTCCGCCTTCAGCGGCGCCCTGCGCTTCTTTTTGTCTTTATAGAAGGCGATCGCAAACTTGAACATGCTGTTGTGCAGCATGATCGCCGTCAGCGCATCGACGTGCGCTTCGGTGAGCGCTTCCGCCCCGAGCACCTCGGCCAGTTCCTGATACAGGCGCGTGGCACTGAAATAGGCGTGATCCATGAAATAGCCGAAGCGTTCCGGTTCGGTGGGCTTGCTGCGGATCGTATCGAGAAGGTAATCCTCCAACACACCGTATGCTTCGCCGAGCCGCTTTTCGATCCCGTAAGCCAGCAATGCCTCAACGGAATCGAACGGCCGGCCCATCAGCTTCGAAAAATGCTTTTTCGCCGCGCTGCTCATGCCGGTCAGGCAGTCCAGATCGCGATAGGCCAAATACAGGCTGCCCGGACCGCGATCCCTGCGGTCGACCTCAAAATAGGCAAGCACCTGCTCGAACGGGATCTCAAAGGGATAGCCGATGTCGTGGAACAGCGACGTCAGCCCCCAGTACTCGAGGAAGAACGCCGCGGCCGCATGCTCATCCTGTTCCGGCTCGAAGCCGTAGAACGTCTGGAAGGTCCTGCGGAACTGCTCATTCGTTTCATAGATCGCCAGGCCGAGCGCGAACACATAGACCGAATGCGAATAATGATCGCGGTGCTTCATCAGAAGCGTGCTCGCGTTCGATTCAAACTCGGACAGCAGCTCGATCATCTTGCTCGACTGCGCGTAGGTCCCCAGAAACATCCTCAAAAAGCTGTAATAAACGGTATAGGCGTCCTCTGCGACGCCGGAGCCGATGAAGTTCTCCAGTTCGCGCTCCAGGCAGAGACGGTCGATGTCCATCTGCATGTCATACGGGATCTGATTCCGCGCAAGGCCCGTGCCCAGATACTGTCCGGTCCGCTCTTCCTTCCGGGTCTTTTCGGGCGAGAAGCGGAGCCCCTCGCAGCGCTCATGCAAAAAGCGCAGCGCCGCGGATCTCAGGTCATTTCCCTCGTTTCCCGCGCCGTACAGTTCCGGTTCAAACGGTCCGACGTCCGTGCCGAAGCGCTCCCGGTTCACTTTTCTCATCTTCTCCAATGCGGTATATGCCATGATACTGTCTCCTCATCCGGTCCTGTGATCTCATTTTATTTCAGCCGCATGGTGCCGTCAAGGGATTCTTTTGCGCGCCGCCGGCGGGTTCCGAATGACAAACGGGAAAGAATCTGCTATGATGGCTATGTCCGGTCCCGTACGGGTATCCGCTCAAAAAGAAACAGGACCGCTGAGGCCAGCCGGGGAGGCACCATGTACGATATCATTTTATTCGATCTTGACGGCACGCTTTCGGACTCCGGTCCCGGGATCATGCATTCCGTGCGCTATGCGCTGGCCAAATACGGCATCACCGGGGAAAGCGACGCGGCCCTCCGGCGCTTCGTCGGCCCGCCCATGATCGAGTCTTTCATGAAGTTTTACGGTTTTTCCCACGAGCAGGCGGTGCAGGCGCTTGCGTACTACCGTGAGGATTACCTGGCCGGCGCGATCTATATGAACACACCCTACGAGGGCATGGAAGAAACGCTCCGTGCCCTGAAGGCGCGCGGGAAGATCCTTGCTGCGGCGACCGGCAAGCCCACGCCCATGGCTGAGGACGTGCTGCGGCACTTCGGCTGGGAAGGATATTTTGCTTTCATCGCCGGCGCGACCATGGATGAGAGCCGCTCGGAAAAGCACGACATCATCAACTATGCCCTGGAAGCGCTCAGGGAGAGTGATAAGTCCCGCGTGCTGATGGTCGGCGACCGCGACAACGACGTCTTCGGTGCAGAGAAAGCCGGCGTTGCCTGCTGCGGCGTCCTCTGGGGCTACGGCAGCCGCGGGGAGCTCGAAGGCGCCGGAGCAAAGTACATCATTGAAAAGCCGGAAGACCTGCTCGGGCTCGTCTGACGGCAGCATGCAAAAAAGAGTACCGGACAGTTCCGGTACTCTTTTTTTGTTTTGTCGCAGGGACGATCCTGCTGCCGTCAGTCTTCTCTCCGCTTGCGGTTCATGTATTCGTCGAGTTCCTTCTTCACCTTCTCGGGGATCTCGCGCTTCACCGGGCATTTGGCCGCGTCGGCCATTTCCTTCGTGAAGGCGTTGATGAAGGCGCAGTCGTCGAGGATCTGCTTATCCGAAAGCACGGCCGGAGTGTCGTAGCGGTTGTGGATCGGCGCCATGTTCGGGCCGGCGAGGCGCGCAAAGGACAGCGCCGGGACGCCCTTGTCGGCAAACGGCGTAGAGTCGCTTGAATAAACACCGCTCGAGGCCTTGATGCCGAAACCGCGGATCGAGGCGAAATAGCGGATGTACTGCACGAGGCCTTCTTCGGCGCTCACCCGCGCGATGAAGCGGCCCATGTAGGTACCGATCATATCCAGGTTGATGTTCAGGGCGATCTTTTCCAGTTCCTCTTCATGCGCCGCGACGTAGGCCTTGGAACCGAGCAGGCCCCGTTCCTCGCTCCCACAGAAGACAAAGCGCAGGCCGTAGCGGTGCTTCGTCCCGTGCAGGGCTTCGATCGCCGCGAGCAGCCCGATGCAGCCGCTCATGTTGTCGTAGGAACCGCGGGACAGGGGCGTTGTGTCATAGTGGGCCGTCATCACGATCCACTCGTCGCTTTCACCGGGCAGTTCCGCAACCACGTTGTGCGATTCACCCTCGAATTCGTCCTGCTCCACGCGGATCTTCACCGTCTTCGCGCCGCTTTTTACCAGTTCGAAGGCATCCTTTGCATTGATGCTGACCGCAAGCAGCTTTTCGGCCTCGCCGACGACGTGCGGCCGCAGTTCCTTGTGATCGATGTCGCGGTCGGCGAAGTTCACGTTCCCGTCGTAGGTGATGATGCCTTTCGCGCCGTTTTTGACCAGGTCCTGATAGGTGAAATGGCCGATCCCGGTGTCAAGCATCACGATGCTGCCCGCCGCCTTCACAAGCGACGCCGGATCGGTATCCGGCAGGTACACGAGCGGTGCTTCGGTCTCGCCGCTGCCGCAGAGTTTATAGCCCTTGCAGGGGACACCGCGCATCCCGCCGCCCGGAAGGACCGCCGTCAGCGAGGCCGCCTTCACCGTGGCCATTTCCACCGGGAAAGCCTCCAGATGCGCCGGCGCACCGAGCTTTTCGCAGGCTGCCTTCAGGTATTCCGCGGCCTTCAGTTCCTCAGCCGTACCGCTTGTGTGAACGTAATCCGTGTCCTTTAAGATCTGTCTGACCTGTTTTCTGTTCATGGCAACCTCCTTTTCTGCTTCTTATGTACTGCTTGCTGTTTCCCGCGCCGCGCTGCTCAGGCGTGGTCCGGGACCGGGGTGTGCGCCGGGGCGTCGTCCGCGATCTCGAAACGGATCGGCTCCGCGTTCGGGGTGTAGATTGACTTCATCGGCCGTCCCTTCGGAAAGCCGTTGAAATAGCAGTGGACCGCCCGCGCCGCCCCGCCGTGCATTGCGAGCATCACGCATTTGCCCGGGTTGTCGCGGCGAATGTCGTCCAGGCATTCATAGACGCGGGCAAAGACCTCGTGCACCGTTTCCGCGCCTTCAAAACGCCTGTTCTTGTCATAGTCCCAAAACTCCACGCCGGGGTAGTCGCAGTAACGCACGGCCTCGAAGATGCCGTACTCGCGCTCCCGAAGCCGCGGCTCGGAAATGATGGGCACGTTGTGGCATTCGTTGATGATCTCCGCGGTCCGGTAGGCCCGGACGAGCGGGGAGGAATAAATGATGTCCAGCGGGATGTCCTTCATCAGATCCCGCGCGCGGGCGGCCTGTTCCAGGCCCCTTTCGTTGAGCGGGATGTCCGTCGTTCCCTGCACGATCTCGCGGGCGTTCCAGTCGGTCTCGCCGTGGCGTACCAGGTAAAAGATCATATCGTCAGCTCCTTTCCGTCGAGAACGGCTTCGGCCAGCCGGTCGCCCTCATAGCGCAGCTTCAGCGAGAAAAACGGTGCGCCGTCCTCGAGAAGCCTCATGAAAATGCGGTCGCCCTCCCACTGCGGCAGGGCGGCAAAGTCCGCCTTTTTGATCCAGGCGATCTCGCCTTCGTCGCAGTCCCTGAGCGTGCCTTCGAACTCTTCCGCAGTGAAGAGGTGCATGTACTCACCCTGATAAAGGTCGCTCACGAAGGTCACGATCCCGCGGTAGCGAAGGTCGGTCAGCAGGAGCCCCGTCTCCTCTTTCACCTCGCGCAGGATCCCCTCCTCGGGGCTCTCGTTTTCCTCGAGCTTGCCGCCGAAACCGATCCATTTGTCGCGGTTCAGGTCATTTTCCTTCTTTACCCGATGGAGCATCAGATACTCGTCACCGCGGGAAATATAGCAAAGCGTGGTATTGATCATCTTCTCTCCTTACGGCCTGTTATAACACGGAAAGCGCCGTCATCCCGGGGATGGCCGCGCTTTTCCGGCTCCGTATTAATGAACTTGCAGCCGCGTCCGTCAAAGCAGTGTTTATTCCCCTTTGAATCCGTCATAGCGGAAATGCGCATAGATCGGCTTCGATACGGGGGAACTGAGCTGGCAGGTCGTCAGATAGTCCTCTTCGAAAAGGCTCTGTCCCGTCGACGCGAGCTGCAGCACGTAGGGCACGCCGTCTTCCGCGCGGCGCGTGGACACCATGCAGATGTGCGCCGAAGATGCCGGATCACCGGTCACCACGATATCGCCAGGCTGCCATTCCTCGTATTCGTACGGGTTGGTCGTCAGGCTGACCGCGTGGCTCTTAAAGAAACAGTACTGGTTCCGCACGCGGCGGAAATTGATGTTTTTGTCAAAATTCTCCGTAACGCGGATATAGTTTTCGGGATGAGCCTCCATGTCGGCGTTGATCAGCGCCATCAAGTCATAGCCGGCTGCCTTGAAGGCGAAAGCGATCACGTCGGTGCAGACACCGTAGATCACGCCCCCGGCGTCGGCAAAAGGATAGCCGCCCTGGTAGTAGGCGCTGCTCTTGTACTGCGGGTTTTTCGCCAGAAATTCCCCTGCGCCCTGCACGAACTGGGTCTGGTCGTCGATGCCGTCACCGTTCGCATCGTACGGGCTCGTATAATCGGTCAGGCCGAAGTCCTTCCCCGTCAGGATATATTTCCCGGGTGCGCGGGTGTAGGGCACCTGCAGCTCGCCGGTATATTCGGTATCGGTCTCGCGGACGTCGACATAGCCGGTATCGGGCGCCGAGGTCTGCGGCTCGGTCTGCAAAGCGCTTTCCGTTTCCTTTTCCGTCTCTTTTGTCTTCTCCGTCGGGATCTTTACGGAGCCGGGCTCGATCACCGGCAGCGTGTGGTTCTGCGCTTCGGTGCTCGAGGTCCGGTCCGGATCCATGTATTTGTCCCAGATGATCGTGCTGATCTTGACGCCGACAAAAAGCAGGAGCAATACCCCTGCCACCGCCAGCAGCGGCTTAAGCCACCATATTTTCGTCTTTTTCCTATTGCTCATAAACAACCTCTGTGTGCCTTGCGGCACGCTGCTCAGTTTAGCATAATTGCGTCCTTAATGCAAGCATGAGCCCCTGCTGTACGCAGAGGCTCATCGCTTCCGTATTCAGGGCCTTTATGCCTGATCCTGCTCCGTGAGGCGCCGCGAGACCAGTTCGTGCTTCAATTCGTAAACGCTGCGTTCCAGCACTTCCTGCCGGGCCTTCAGTTCCTCGACCTTCTCCTGCGATTTGAAATAATCGTCCGCCAGATTCAGGGCCAGCATGACCTGCTGCATTTCCGGTTTCTGACGCAGGAATCCCGAGGTGCCGCGCAGCTCGGTCCATTTCCCGTTGACATAGGTCGCCACGCGCTGCAGATAAGCCTCGTCCTCGTAGCCGCCCAGGCGGTACATCTTCCCCATCAGGTTAACATCCGTAAATATCTTGTCTGCCATAAAATGCCTCCGGCTGTCTGTCTCATTAACAGATATATTATACGGCGCCGTTTTCCAAATGGCAAGAGAGAAAAACCCATAAATTGGGGGCAGAATGGAAAAATATCCGTTCTGCCCCAAGATATAGCGGTATGCGGGAGGCGGCATTGCCTCCGCGATGCCCCGGCCGGCTGTTCCGTCCTCAGTCAAACAGGGAAAGCTGTTCCGGCACGGCAGCGCTGCCCGAAGGGATCGCGATGCCCAGATGCCGGTAGGCCTTTTCGGTGACCATGCGGCCGCGCGGCGTACGCTTGATGAAGCCGTTCTGCAGCAGATAAGGCTCGCAGACGTCTTCCATGGTCCCGGAATCCTCACCCATGGCCGCGGAAAGTGTTTCCAGCCCCACGGGGCCGCCGCCGTAGTTTTCGATGATCAGGCGAAGGAACATCCGGTCCGTGCGGTCGAGCCCCAGTTCATCCACCTGCAGGAGCTTTAAGGTCTCGTCAGCCACTTCCTTCGTGATGCGGCCGTCGTATTTGACTTCGGCAAAGTCGCGGACCCGCTTCAGGAAACGGTTGGCGAGACGCGGCGTGCCTCTCGAGCGGCGCGCGATCTCCTCTGCACCGTCTTCTTCGATCTCCACGCCCAGGACCTGGGCTGAGCGCTGCACGATGGTCTTCAGTTCCTCGGGCCGGTAGAATTCCAGCCGGTGCACGACGCCGAAACGGTCCCGGAGCGGGGCCGTCAGCATGCCGGCTCTCGTCGTCGCCCCGATCAGGGTGAAGGGAGGGAGTTTCAGGCGCATGGAACGCGCGCCGCCTTCCTTGCCGATGACGATGTCGACCGTAAAATCCTCCATGGCCGGATAGAGCACTTCCTCGACCTGGCGGTTCAGGCGGTGGATCTCGTCGATGAACAGCACGTCCCCGGGCTTCATCTGCGAAAGCACAGCGACAATGTCGCCGGGGCGCTCGATCGCGGGGCCGGAGGTCGATTTCATCTTCGCCCCCATCTCGTTGGCAATGATGCCGGCGAGGGTCGTCTTGCCGAGGCCGGGCGGGCCGTAGAACAGGATGTGGTCCAGCGGCTCGCCGCGGCGCTTTGCCGCTTCGATATAGACCTTCAGCGTCGCCTTCAGTTCTTCCTGTCCGATATAGTCTTCAAGCTTCTGCGGCCGCAGCGAGAGTTCGAGTTTTTCTTCCTCCGGCAGCCGTTTCGTCGTGATCGTCCTTCGTTCCATAGCCGCTCCTTAAAATGCCGCGAGATGCCGGAAAGCTTCCTGCAGCACATCGTCGACCGTGATGGCGTCCCGGGCTTCCACCTGGCGGACCGCCTTCATCGCTTCCGAGGAGCTGTAGCCGAGCGCCATCAGCGCCTGCGCCGCCTCGGAGAACGCGTCGTCCATGACGAGCGGTGCGCTCTGCGGCGTGCTGCCCCCGGTGATCACTTCGGCGGCATTGAAGGCATCCTTCAGTTCCAGGATCAGCTTCTCCGCCGTCTTCTTGCCGAGACCCGGCGCCCGGGAGAGCGCCTTGACGTCGTTCGTGACCACGGCGATCTTCAGCTCGTCGGTCGTCAGCGCGCTCATGATGCTCATGGCAAGGCGCGGGCCGATGCCGCTCACCTTCAGCAGCAGCGTGAAGACGCGTCTGTCCTCACGGCTCGCAAAGCCGTAGAGTTTCTGCATGTCCTCCGCGACCTGGTAGTAGGTATAGATCTTCACCTCGTCGCCGAGGGTCAGTTCACTCGCCAGAGACGGCGGGACCGCGATCCCGTAGCCGATGCCGCCGGCCTCGACCACGATCCCGTCTTCGGTGACTTCTTCAAAAATGCCCCTGATATAGGCGATCATACATCATTCCTTCCGGCAGCCGCCTGCCTTCGTGTTATCCTGCTGTTTCTTCCAGCACAAGGGTGAACGGGCCGTCATTTTCCAGGTCGACCTTCATGTGCGCCCCGAAGATCCCGGTCTCCACCGTTTCGATCTCCTGCCGGCACAGCCCGGTAAAATACTCATACAGCCGGTTCGCTTCGCCCGGCTCTGCCGCCTGGACAAAGCTCGGGCGGTAGCCTTTATGGCAATCCGCGTAAAGCGTGAACTGCGAAATGACGAGAAGCTGGCCGCCGACATCCTTCAGGGAAAGATTGGTCTTTCCGTTCTCATCAGGGAAGATGCGCAGCCCGCAGATCTTCTTCGCAAGTCTGTCCGCCTGCGCCTCGGTATCGCCGTGCGTCACGCCCAGAAGGATCAGGAAACCCTTCCCGATGCTGCCGGCGACCGTACCGTCAACACTGACGGCTGCATGTGATACGCGCTGGACTACTGCTTTCATTCTTCATCTTCCTCAGTCGGTTCATTTACGTTCGGATGGGTGATCCTGAGACTGATGTGCGTGCTTCCGATCACCTCAAACACCGTGTCATCCACGTCGATCTGCACCGGCAGGCTGTACTCGCCGGGGCCGTAACCGTTCACATCCAGCGTTGCCGAAACACGCTCTTCCGTTATCCCCTTGAAATCCTCCTCAAGTGCACGCAGCTGGATGCGCAGCGGATTTAAGATGGTATATTCCAGATTGGTCTTCTCCCCGGACAGCGTGATATTCACTTCATACGTTTTCACGATCAGCGGAGCGACCTGCAGAACAACGGTCAGTACCGGTTCCTCACCGTCTACAAGCGCAATGCCTTCCGGCAGATACTCCGACAGGGTGACCTCGACGGTAAGATCTTTGGACGCGCCTGCGACCGACAGATCCGTTTCAGGAACGGTCACCGACGTGAGCGCCGCCAGACGCGTGCGCAGACCTGAGACCTTGATCGCGGCGACGGATTGCTGCGCGCCGGTATAACGGTAGCCCGACGCCACTTCGTCCTGTCCGCCCACATTGATGACGACCGGAACTGTCTTCATGGTCAGGATCTCGACATCAACGTCCACCGTATCATGGCTGATCTCGGTCTCCCGGGCCGTGGAAAGATCCAGTACGGCGCCTACCGTGCTGTAATAGACCGGAATGCAGCTGATGGTCGCATTGTCGGTCAGGCCGTCCAGGTTGACCGAGACCCGTACCTCGGCGATCCGTTCGATGACCGATTCCGGTGCCTTGACCGTGATATAAGCCGGATCGGCCTTGACCGAACCGATCAGATAGCCGTCGGCAAGGTCTCCCGTGGTATCCACCTGGACCTCAAAGCGTTTCGTGAGAACATCTTCGATCTTGATCTTCAGCGACGCCGTCACCAGGGAATAGGTGATGGACGAAGCGCCTCGCGCCGTGCAGGTCAGCGAAATCGGCACCTGTCCGGTGACGTCGTACATCTGCGCCAGATCGGCAGTCGCGGTAAAATCGCCTGCCGTCAGGTTGCGCACGATCGAGTTCGGGCCGGTCACCTTGACCGAGGTGTAAAGCCTGCCGTCGACGGTATAGGATTTGCCGGCCTCGGAAAAGATATCGTCGTTGGTGATCGTGACCGGGACATTCGGAATGGTCCGGGTCGAGGTCGGATCCAGGAATCCGAGGATGACCACCCAGGCAAGGAAGGCCAGAGCGACAGACAGCAGTTTCAGTTTCCAGTTGTTGAACAGTTTTTTAAACATTGTCGCCGTCTGCCTCCTTTCCGTTTTCATTTGCGGCATCCGGCTCTGCGGGCTCTTCCTTCCGGACGGATCCGTTTGTCTTCCGGCTGTTTTTGCCGCGCTTGCGCCCCCGCTCCGGCGGCTGCTTTTCGGGCTGCGCGCTCTTGATGCTGTTTCTGCCTGCAGCAATCAGACGGCCGAGCAGGGAACTGCCTTCCGTCTCTTTCTCGTCCCTTTCTTCCATGATCTCCAGCTCGTGGCGGAGCTGTTCGGCAGTCAGGGCATGCTTCAGAGCGCCGCCGACGGCCAGGGACACGGCTCCGGTCTCTTCCGAGACCACGATCGTAAGGCTGTCCGTGACTTCACTGATGCCGATGGCCGCCCGGTGCCTCGTCCCGTAGGACTTGCTGATCTCCAGGTTCGTCGACAGAGGCAGGTAACAGGTAGCCGCCACCACGCGGCCGCCCCGCATGATCACGGCGCCGTCGTGCAGCGGTGTATTTTTCTCGAAAATATTGATGAGCAGGGCGCTGGAGACCACGCCGTCCACCGGGATGCCGGTCTTGACGTATTCATCCAGGCGGATCTCGCGCTCGATGACGATCAGCGCGCCCGTACGGTTTTTGCTCATGGTGAATGCGGCCCGGACCAGTTCACCGGTCACTTCCTTGGTATGCAGGGCGTTGCTGCGCAGTCTTGCCGTCCCGAACAGGCGGGAGAAGAAATTGCTCTGGCCGATCTGTTCGAGCGCCTGCCTGAGTTCCGGCGCGAAAATGACCAGCAGCGCAATGAGGAGGACACTCAGCGTCTTCTCGGCGATAAAGGTGAGAACGTTCAGTTCGAAGATATTGACCAGCAGCACGAATAAAAGCAGCAGTCCGACACCTTTCAGAATGAACCAGGTCCTGGTATTCTTGACCCACCGCAGCAGATGGTAGATCAGAAACGCCAGCACCACGATCTCAATGATGTTCTTCGGCGCAAACTGCATCGATTTCACATATTGAACAAGTTTTGCCAACAGCTCCTGCATTTATTCTTTTCCTTTCTCTGTCTGCGCAGACAGCATTTTCCGGCTGCGCTGCGCCGCCTGTGCCGCCTGCACTTCGGCTCTCGCCTTGTCCTCAGGGAGCCTGATCTTCGGCACGGCTTTCACAAAGTAGTAATACTCATTATCTTCAAACTGGACCTTTTCGGTCCGGGGATAGTCCAGCCCCACGGCGAGGAATTCCGCTGTCAGCGTCACCAGGAGGCCGACAAGGGCGCTGACGATCATCATGCCCGCGGAGGCGTCGATCTTTGCATAGCGGCAGGCTACGGCATGCAGCAGCGGGCAGAACACGGCGCCGGCCGCGATCGCGATCTCGCGCGCGTAGTCCACGTCGGTCCGGGCCAGCAGATGCACCAGCAGGGTCGTCAGGCAGAACACGAGGATGGCGATGAGCATCTCCTCATTCTTCAGAACGCCTTCGACTAAAAGCAGCAGGCGCTGGACCAGCGTGGTCTTTTCCGTACCGGCGGCCGTCACGATCTCCGCGCCGGAAAGGATCACGGCGTTGTCCTTGATCAGTTTCAGCACGAAATAGAACACCGTCCCGCTGCCGACCGAAACGAAGGCTGTCACGCCGCCGAACAGGCCCGCGAGCAGCACTGCCGCAATGGGGATCTTCCAGGAAAGAAAGACCGGAAGCAGAGCCCAGAGAATGCCGCAGCCCGGCAGGGTGATATAGGATAAAACGGCCAGGGCGACCGCAAGCACCAGAACGAAGACGCAGGCCTCAAGCGACAGGGCGCTGAGCTGCCCGAGTACGAAGATCAGGCCGAAGACCGTGATGTAGGTCCAGGGCAGGATGCTGCAAAGCAGAGCGACCGCCGCGACGATCAGGCCCCGCGAGAGCACTGCGCGGTAGGGAAATGCCGAGTTCACGCTGAGCAGGACGACCAGCGCGGTCACGGCCTTTGCTGCCATGATGATATACGGATCGGCCTCGTAGAATATCTTCTGTACGATGCGGCGGACGATCAGCAGGCGTTTCATGAATTCTTTCATTCCCGCGCACCTTCTTCCCCGAGTGCTTCGGCTTCCTCATCCTCGTAGATCGCCAGAAGATGCCGCAGGTATTTCTCCACGCGCTGCCGCTTGCGGAACGCTTCGCGGTACAGCGAAACATGGACCAGCAGGCAGATCAGTATGCCGAAGGCGAGAAGGATCAGCCAGATATCCAGCAGTTTTTTGCCGAGGGCAATGGCATCGGCAATGTGGTAGGTGACCGTCCAGCTGTCGCCGTAGGCGACGAGCCCCAGCAGCACGACCAGACCGTAGGCGAACGTGATGGCAAAAAAAGCCTCCCACAGTTCCTTGGCGGCATAATCGTCAAACCAGAAACTGCCGGTAATGAAACGGTAGCGCGAATGGGTCTTTTCTTCCATCGCGAGCCGTGTCATCAGAATGACTTTTTCCTGCTGCAGCATGCCGCCTCCTTTCGTGGTCTTTCCTGTCCGGGAAAAGGACATAGTCATAGTTGTGATTATTATACCATATGACCGCAAGATGCGCCAATATTTTTTTGAAATGTCTGTGAAAGATCGCGCCTGCTCCGCTGCCCGGACAAAACAAAAATGCCGCGTCCCCTCTCCGGGAACGCGGCATTCGTCCGCCTTCTGATCGACTCAGGCTTTTTCGATCTTGACGATCTTGTAGGTGATCTCGCCCACGGGGGCCTGTACCACGACGGTCTCGCCCTTCTTGTGGCCCATCAGCGCGCCGCCGATCGGGGATTCGTTCGAGATCTTGCCGGCCATGGAATTGGCCTCCGTCGAACCGACCATATGGAAGGTCACGTTCTTCTTCGACTTCTTCTCCTGCACGGTGACCAGGCAGCCGATGTTCACGCGGTCAAAGGAAAGTTCCTCTTCTTCCACGATCTCAACGTTCTTCAGGATCGTTTCCAGTTCGGCGATGCGGGCCTCGATGCCGCGCTGCTCTTCCTTCGCGGCGTCGTATTCGGCGTTTTCGGAAAGGTCGCCCTGCTCGCGCGCTTCCTTGATCTTCTGCGCGATCTCCTTGCGGCGGACCACCGTCAGTTCGTTCAGCTCGTTCTCTAATTTCTCATACCCGGAACGGGTCAGGATCTTCTTTTCTGCCATAGTTATTTCCCTTTCTCTCCCAGAAAATGCCCCGGGAATGCGGAATATGCTCCGCGATCGGCAAGATTATACTCTGCCGCAATACGTCTGTCAAGCCTTGGCAAAGGCCTCCAGCCAATTTTCCAGACCGTCCTGCGAGGACAGGACGTTGGCTTCTTTCCGGAGCGCCGCAGCGCCCGGAAATCCCGCCGCGTACCAGGCAAGGTGCTTTCTCATCTCCTGCCAGCCGACATGTTCGCCCTTCTCCAGGACCTCGGCTTCGGCGTGCCGGCGGATAAGAAGCGCGATCTCTTCGCGGGAAGGTGCGGATGGGATCAGTTCCCCGCGGAGGGCCGCCCCCGCTTCGGCAAGGACCCATGGTCTTCCCCGGAGCGCCCGCCCGATCATTACGCCGTCGCAGCCGGTTTGCTCCCGGATCGCGCGCGCGCTTTCGGCGCCATCCACGTCGCCGTTGCCGATGACGGGGATGCTCACCGCTTCCTTCACCTTCCGGATGACCTCCCAGTCGGCTTTTCCGCTGTAGTAATCCTCGCGGGTGCGGCCGTGAACGGTCAGCATCGCGCAGCCGGCGTCTTCAAGACGTTTCGCCAGTTCCGGCGCCGTCTCCTCGCCTGCCGCGAAGCCCTTGCGGAGCTTCACGCTCACGGGCTTGTGCAGCTTTTTTGCCATAGCGCGGATGATCGCCGCGGCCAGTTCGGGCTCTCTCATGAGCGCCGAGCCTTCGCCGTTGTTCACGATCTTCGGCATCGGGCAGCCCATGTTGACGTCGATCCAGTCGAAGCGGTCCTCCAGGGCAAGGGCCATGTCCGCCATCAGCTCCGGCTCGCGGCCGAACAGCTGAACGGCCAGAAGCCGTTCGCCGGCGCCGCGCCGGAGAAGCGTTTCCGAGCCGCGGTTTTTGTAGTACAGCGCCTTCGCGCTGACCATTTCCGTGACCGCGGCGTCGCCGCCCTGTTCAAAGCAGATCTCCCGGAATGGCTTATCGGTCACTCCGGCCATCGGCGCGATGAAGACGGGCTGATCAAGTGTCAGTTCACCGAGGCGCATTTACTCTTCGCCTCCCATGAAAAAGGCCCTGTAAAATGCCTCCAGCTGCGTGAACAGTTCTTCTTTTTCGCGCTGCAGGGCGCGGATCTGGAGTTCGGCTTCGATCTCGTCGTAGCCGAAATCCGCCTCGTCCGGCACGATCTCAAGGCGCAGATCACCGTCCGCCGCGAAGACCATCAGGAAGGTCGCGCCGATGCGGTCGGCCATGACCACCGTAATGTCGTGGAGCTCCTGCTGCACCGCCTCCGGCAGGCGGGAGAATTCCGGATTGAAATAATATTTAAGCTGTTCGGCGCTCGCGCCGCAGAGAACTTTACCGTCCATGATAACCTCCCATACCCTCCCCCGGACGCGGGGGAGGGTAAGAAAAATCCGGGCCGGTGTCCCGGTCCGGATCATTTTCGCCTTAATCCATGGAATAAGGCAGAAGCGCAAGGTTGCGCGCACGCTTCACAGCCGTGGTCAGAGCCCGCTGATGCTTCGCGCAGGTCCCGGTCACCCGGCGGGGCAGGATCTTGCCGCGCTCGGAGATGTACTTTTTCAGCCTGGCGACGTCCTTGTAATCGACCTCGCCTTCCACACCGCAGAATGTGCAGACTTTTTTCTTTCTGCGGATGGGCATGTGCTTCTTGGGCGCATCGCTCTTATCGGTTCTATTGAAAGCCATCGTAATACCCTCCTGTTTAGAAATTAAACGGAAGCTCCTCGCTGTCAAGGCTGTCCGGGATGTTCATGAACCCGTCAGCAGCGGGGCGGCTTCCCTCCGCAGGCGCGTTGTAGCTCTGCGGGGCGCCGGAGCCGGAACTCGCGTTCTTGCTCTCGGCAAATTCGATCTCTTCGGCAATGATCTGCACGGCAGAGACCTTCTGACCGTCACGGTTGGTGTAGTTGTCGTTCTGGATACGGCCCGACAGAAGGATCTTGGTGCCCTTCTTCAGGTATTTCTCCACGAACTCACCCTGTTTACCGAAGGCGGTGCAGTTGAAGAAATCCGCGTCCTGTCCGTCATTTCCGCGTTTGAAGCGGCGGTCGACGGCAATGGAGAAGCGGGCGATGGCGGTGGCATTATCTCCGTTAGAGTAGCGAACTTCCGGATCTCTCGTCAGACGGCCCATCAAAATAACTTTGTTCATAAATTACCTCTCTTATCAGTCTTCGTCCTTCTTGATGCAAAGGAAACGAATGACCGACTCCATGAGACGAACGTTGGATTCGATCTCACCGGGTGCGTCGGTCTCAGCTTCGAACTGGATGAAGTAGTAGTAAGCTTCGCTCATCTTCTGGATCTCGTAAGCGAGCTTCTTCTTGCCCCAGTCGTCTACGTTCGTGATGTTGCCGCCGGCTTTCTCCACGTAATCCTTCACTCTGTCAAGAGTGGCGGATCTCGCTTCGTCATCGATGGCAGCACTGAGAACAACGGCTAATTCGTACTTACTCATGCTATTACCTCCTTTTGGACTTTGGCCTTCCCTCTTTGGGGAAAGCAAGGATCGTGATATGTCACAGCGATATATGTTAACACGCCCCGCAGGGAAATGCAAGGGGTTTTTGAAACTTTTCCTTAAGGAAAGAAGAAGGCATCTGCAGGGAAAACGGAACTCATTCGTGCCGCAGGCTGACTTCGCCCGCGGTGACGAGCTGCTCGCCGTCTTTCGTGAGAAAGCGCAGGGCGCCGTCCGGGGAAATGCCCAGGGCTCTTCCTTCGGTAAAGCTGCCGTCGGCGCTGATCACACGGCAAATTTCACCTTTCCACTCCATGGAGTTGTCGTATTCGTTGACGATGAAGGAAATATTTCCCATAGTCTCCCACTCCGCAACAAGTTCCATCATCTCCGCAGTGATCTGCACCATAAGTTCCTCGCGCACCGCCGCGACGCCGGCCTCTTCCAGAGAGACTGCAATTTCCGCGACCTCTTCCGAGTAGGCTGCCTTTGTCACATTGATCCCGATGCCGAGGATCGTATAGTCCGCGGTGCTGCCCGAAAGCTTCGTCTCCGCAAGGATCCCGCAGACCTTCCGGCCGGAAAGGCGGATATCATTCGGCCACTTGATGTGAGGTTCGGCCCCGAGCCGGACCAGGCAGCGCGCGACGGCGATCCCGGCAAGGACCGTCAGTTCCGACAGCGCAGAAAGCGGCACCTTCGGCCGCAGCACCAGGCTCATCGCGATGCTGCTCCCTTCCGGTGTCTCCCAGACGCGGCCTCGTCTGCCTTTCCCCGCCGTCTGCCGGTCGGCCGTCACCATCGTAAAGTCCGGCGCACCGTCCGCGGCAAGCTTGGCCGCGCGGTCATTGGTCGAAGGCAGTACGTCCCGGGCTTCAAAAAACGGAAGGCGCACGCCTTCCTCTTCTTCGCGGACGACAGCCGCCTTCCAGGCATTTTCCAAACGTTCCCGGTCGATCATCCCAGACTCCTGTATGTGATGAATGTCAGCGCGGCAAGGACGAGCGCGAGCAGGATCCGCAGGCAGCCCTTCAGCACGCGGTGCCGGTCCTCCTCCGCAAAAACCTTCACCGCCGCCGCCAGATAGTAGATCCCGCCGAGCGCGAAAATATACGGCGCATAGTGCAGCGTCGGCCCCTTGACAAGGCTGAGGACCGCCAGCACCGCGACGCCGCCCGCCGCAGCGACGAAGACCACGTTCAGCACCGTATTCAAATGGTGAAGGAAACGTCCCATGTTTCTCCTTTACAAACGGAGCAGGGCTGTAAGCCGGGTTCTGTCGCGGATGATCATCTGTCTAGTCCGCCCGTTGCCGGACGGCTCAAGCGACCTACCCGAAGGCAGACGGGCCGCCTTATGCCTTCTGTTTGGTCTTGCTTCGGATGGGGCTTGCCCTGCCTCCTGCATTGCTGCCGGAGCGGTAGTCTCTTACACTGCCGTTTCACCCTTACCGCCTGCCGGTGCAGACGGCGGTCTGTTCTCTGTGGCGCTTTCCCGGGAGTCGCCTCCGCCGGACGTTATCCGGCATCCTGCCCTGTGAAGCCCGGACTTTCCTCACGGCCCGAAGGCCCCGCGATCATCCGCCCTGCTCCGCAGACAAATATATAGCATGAAATCCGGCCGATTTCAAGGACAGATTTATCCGGGACCGGAAAAACTGATTTTCTTAATAAAATTTTCACTCCGAAAAATACAAAAAACACTTGCTAAGCTTTTTTTTTTCGTGTATACTGCAAAAGCTACGCGAAATCCGCGCTCTTCAGTTTATTTAGGAAGGGATGCTTAAGCACCATGAAGCAGAAAGAGATCTCCGCACTTTCCCTCGAAATCGTCAGCCAGTTCTTTGACGGCGACCCCCGCCCTCTAATCGAACATCTGGGTGAAAATGTTCTCTGGCTCGGTCCGCGCGACGGCCAGTTTTACCGCGGCAAGGACAGGCTCACGGCCGTCCTTCTCAGCGCCCATGAAAAAGCCACTTACACGCTTGGCAATATGTCCACGCAGCTGTCTCCCGTCGGCAAGAAAGGGATGAATGTTGTCCTGTTCTACGATATTCTCGCGCACCTGCCGGAGGGCACTTCCGTCGTGAACCGGCAGCGGACGCTTCTTTCCTGGGAGGAGCAGAAACTCCAGGGTCCCGATGATGACGAAAGCCTGCCGCGCCTTAGCATGATCATGGTCTCAAACACCTTCTCCGGTACGGATAACGTATTTCGCTTTGCGGAATCGCCGCCTGCCAAACTGAAAGCCTCTGCAGACCTGCCGAAACGGATCCTCGTCCGCGGCATGAAGGACGAGTCGCACTATCTGGACGCCGAAGGGATCTTCTACATCGAGAGCACGGACAGCAGTCACCACAGCCTGATCCACACCGAAGACGGGATCATCCCCTGCCTCGACAAGGTGACGAGCCTGGCGGAGAAATACGGCGACAGTTTCCTGCGCAGCCATGCCTCCTACCTGGTGAACCCGTACTACGTGCGCAGCCTGAAGCGTTTCTCGCTGACCCTCGCGGACGGAACGGTGCTTCCGGTGCCGGAAAAGAAATATACCGCCTTCAAGAGGATGCTGAACCGCTGGGCCGAGAACCACAAAAAGGCCTGAAAACAGCGTCAGCAGCAAAAAACGGACCGCCCGCGGGCGGTCCGTTTTCATTTGGGTGATTTACACATGGAAGATGCTTCCGCCGATGAATTCCTTGAGCAGGGAGTTCTGCGGGACCTGCGTGGAATCCGTCGCGAGGAAATAGTTGAAGAAGCGCAGCAGGCGGCGCGCCTCCGAAAAGGCCGGTGAATCCTCGGGAATACCGAAAAGCAGCTGTTCCGCATAGGATTTCAGCACCGAGAGCTCATAGACCAACGAGGAATTGAAGACCACGTCCGCACTCTCCTGATAGGGGAAGATGTTCTTGTGTTCTCCCTGCCGCACGCTGGCCCAGCGGGCGATGGTTTCTTCAGCCGAGTAGCCTCTTGTCCGCGCATCGCGCACCATGCGGCGGATCAGCCGTCCGTCGGAGGTCGGGATGCGGTTGTGCTCGTCGATATTGATCGTCGTCAGCGCGGAAATGTAGATCTTGAACTTCTGTTCCGCCGGGATCCGGTAGCTCAGCGCCTCGTTCAGACAGTGGATGCCCTCGATCACGAGGATATCGTTCGGGCCGAGCTTCAGGCTGTTGCCCTTGTATTCCTGCATGCCTGTCTTGAAATTGAAGGTCGGCAGCTGCACTTCTTCACCGGCCATGAGATTCAGCATGTCCCGGTTGAACTGCTCGGTGTCCACGGCCAGGATCGACTCGAAGTCATACTCGCCGTTCTCGTCGCGCGGCGTCCGGTCGCGGCTGACGAAATAGTTGTCCACCTCGATGGGATGAGGCCTGAGCCCCAGACCGCGCAGCTGCACGGAAAGCCGGTGCGAAAAGCTTGTCTTGCCCGAAGAAGACGGTCCCGCGATCATCACGCATTTGACTGAAGGCCGCTCGGCGATCATCGTTGCGATCGAAGCGATCTTCATTTCCTGTCTGGCCTCGGCCATCAGGATCATGTCGGCGATCTCGTTGTTCGCGATCTTCCGGTTGATCGCGCCGACGGTATCCATCTCCATCTCCTCGCACCAGTCGGAGGTGTCCTGGAGGGTCCTGAACAGTTTCGGCTGCGGGCTGAGCGGCTCGACGGTCTCGGGCGCCCTCTGATGCGGCATGAGCAGCGCCATCCCGGTCTCGTAGGGCACGAGGTCAAAGTATTTGAGGTATCCCGTCGACGGCACAGTAAAGCCGTAGAAATAGTCGACATAGTCGTCGATATTGTACAGGTTCACCGTGGAACTGCGGCGGAAGCGGAGCAGGTCGTCCTTGTCCTTCATCCCGATCTCGCGGAAATACGGCCGCGCGACTTCGACGCGGACGCTCTTCTTCTCGATCGGCAGATCGGCCTCGACAAGTTCGTGCATCCGGCCCTTCAGCCGGGCGGCAAATTCCTCCGTCACCTTCCGCCTGTCGCGGAATTCGACATAGTAGCCGTTGATCACCGAGAATTTGACCAGATACTGCTCTTTTTCGCGGCTTTCGGACAGGTCGTGGATCGCCTTGCCGAGCAGCATCAGCATGCTGCGCTCATAGGTCAGCATACCGTCCCGCTCCGCCGCCGTAATGAACTGTACGGCCTCGTCGTTGGAGGCGGTCTTGAAGAGTTCCTTCAGCTTGCCCTGTACCTTCGCCAGGACGATGCGGTGGGCAAATTCCGGCTGGACCTTTTCCGCCATCGCAAGGTAACTCGTTCCGACCGGTACTTCCAGCGCTTTGCCGTCATTGTATGTGATCCTGATCATGAAATGCTCCTTGGGTCGTTTTTACGATTGCTCTGCCCTGGCTCAGAACTTGCCGCCGCTGCCGCTGTGCGAGCTGCCGGAAGAGGAAATATGGCCGCCGTTGAAGGTGGAGACTCCGCCTCCGGGTGAACCGCCGCCCTGCTGTTTTTGCTGCTGCGGGCTGTACACCCTCGACGTCGTCACGTCGACGAACTTGTCGTAGCTGTTCAGCACCTTGAAGCTGCCGTCCACCAGATAATCGTTGGAATCGAATGCCGTCCGGACCGTCTTCATGGAAGCCGCTGCGCTGCCGCGGGAGACCGTGCCCGAAAGCAGGCCCGCGAGCGCGGCAAAGGCGCCGCTCATGATCCAGGCGCCCGTGCCTTTTGCCACCTTGTTGGACTTCAGGGCTTTGTCGAGCGTCTTCAGATACTCTTCCGCGCCCGCATAGGCGCTGCCCGCGCTGTAGGCGGCACTTTCGCTGCGTTCAGTCAGGCGGTCCATCGCATCGTAATCGCTGAATACCGACGGGACGTCACCTTCGGTATAGACCGTGTAGTACGCATCTTCATCGAACATCACGAGCAGGACACCGGAGTAATCATTGAAGAGGCCGTATCCGCCGTACTGGTAGAAGGCCTTCGCATAGTTATCGGTCCCCATGCCGCAGTCGCTGCGCGCCGTGTGGATCACCACGTCCACGCCGTAGCGCTCGGCGATCTCGGCGGCCGTCTTTTCCAGTTCCTTGGCTTCACTCTTCGAGAACATGGCGGCGCTGTCGGAAATGCGCGGCGCGTTGGGGTTCTTTTCCCGTACCCAGCTGCTCTGCTCTTCTACCGTCGGATACCACATCGGCACGAAAGGTGTGCCGTAAACGAGCCAGGTCCCGACGTTGCCGACCCAGTCAAGCACGCCTTCGGCATAGCGGCCGGCCACCAGATATTCATAGAGGTTGTTGTCCAGAAGTTTGGAGACGGACTCCGTATAAAGTACGCGGTCATTGCTGACATTCGGATCCAGGCGGCCCGTCACGCTGGTCCACCAGCCGCGGTTGCCGGGTTCCATGCAGATGAAGAGCACGATGCCGTCGCGGCTGTCGCCGAAGCCGTAACCGTTGTAATCGTAGAAATCGTCGGCATATTCCATATGGCTCATGCCGTAGGCGCTGTCGTCCGTGACGACCACGATATCCGCATTGCCGCGGGCCGACTGCTCACTGATCGCCTGCGCGATCGCGGCTTCCTCTTCATCGGTGAAAAGGTCAGCCATATCCACCACGCGCGGCGCATCCGCGTCGTTGTAGAACTGGAAGCCCGCCGTGCTGTCGGGATACCAGGACGGCTTGTCCGAGGCCGGCGCCGGACTGATCACGGAGATGTCCGAGCCGGGAGCGGGACTGATAAGAAGGGGGGCATCGGCTTTTGCTTTCCCGCCGGGGATCAGCAGTGCAGCCGCAAGAAGTGCGATCATCCAGATTTTTTTACGCATGGTCTCCACCTCCTACCGCAGGAACAGCAGCCAGTTAACTGCCATGGCGCCGGCGGCGACGATCCCCGCCCATTTCCAGAAGTATTTCCGCTTAAGTGCCGCGTCTTCGGGGAGCGTGCCGACGACCTTGCCGGTCTGGCCGTTCACCGCGAAGCTGTACTTCTCACCGTTCCACTTGACATCGAAGACATAGACCGGCAGCAGCACGAAGCGCGCCGTCGAATTCGACATGTCGAGCCGCGACCTGTCACGCAGGCTGACGTCGGAAAAGCCCGTCGTCGTTCGGCCCATGGCGATCGTCAGCGTACTGTTCAGGACGCGGCGGTCCGTACGGGCCTTCATTTCCTTCGCGTTCTTGTCCCAGCGGTCGGCCACATAGCCGGCCAGATAGTCCGTGTTGAAGGCCTTGAGTGCCTTGAAATCGAAGGGTTCGAGGGAATCCATCAGCGCATCTTCCATGCGCTCGCTGGCGTCGGTCGGGATGTCGCGGAAGCTCATCGCAATGGTCCGGTACAGCTCGTAATTCTGATGCTCCGTCACGATGAAGTCGCCGTCACGGTAGGTGCGGTCGAGGCTGCCGTTGAACACGACCTCGCCGCCCGGATTGGAGTCATAGAGCCAGAACGGGACGTAGACGCCCTGTACGGTACCGATGCTGCTGTCCGAGAAGAAGCTCTTCGGCAGGAGCTTTTTGTCCTTGTAGAACGAACGCACCGCCGCCGGCAGGTTCTTCGGCGTGATGGCGAAGGGGATGATGCCGTCCGGGGTCAGCTCGCCGCTGATCTTGTCGGACAGGACGATATTGCTGCCGCAGTAAGGGCATACGAGTGAGACCGTCTGAGGGTCGCACACGACCTCGGCACCGCAGGACTGGCAAACATAGGCTTTCAGGCTCTGAAGCGCCTCATTGCCCGCGGTGAAATTCATGCTGCCGACCTGCTGCGCGTCTTCACGGTCAGCCGCATCGACCTGCTCGATCGTGAATTCGGAATCGCAGAAATCGCAGTGCAGATTTCCGGTCTCCGGCGCGTAGCGCAGCGCCGAGCCGCAGTTCGGACATTTCCGTCCGCTCACATTATTCTCCATATTTCTCCTTTCTCACCCTCCCCGTGACGAGGAGGAGGGACGTCAGCGAAGCTGACAGGGTGAGGACGGCCTGAGGAAGACCTTTTACAGTCTCTCAGTCAAGGTCAAGCTGCTCAAGGCCGAGCAGCGCCAGGATATATATTTTCAGACTTTCGAGAAGTTCAGACATGGATGCGGCTTCCTCCGCGCCGTGGATGGATCCGGCAAAGGCCGGGTGCGGGCGCTCGGGATGCTCAGGTCCGAAGGCAACGGCGTTCGGGAAATGCCGCGCGTAGGTGCCGCCGCCGATGGAGAAGGGCTTCGCCTCCTGCTCCCCGGTGACTGCCCGGTAGGCGTTCATGCAGGCTTCGATCTCGGGGGCATCCGGTTCCTTCCAGAAGGGCGGCGCCGCAAGGCCGGCTTTAATGACGGCAGCGCCGTCGGCCGTCTGTTCCAGGATCCTCGTGATCTCTTCGCCGGTGATATTCGTCGGATAGCGGCAGTCGAGCGTCGTGACAAGGCAGCCGTTCTCCCGGAAGATCATGCCGCTGACCGCGGTGAGGGGTTTGAAGCGGCCGTCGTCGCGGGCAATACCGAGAAGGCTCCCGTCCGTCGCATCGTGCGCCTTCAGGGCAAATTCGATGAAGCGCGCCTCTTCGGCCGAAGCCAGAGCGCGGTCCGTGATGTAATGCAACAGCAGTCCGATAGCATTGACCGTCCCTGCAGGGAGAGCGGCGTGGCCGCCCTTGCCGAAGGCCCGCAGGTGCCAGACGCTGCCGCCTTCTTCCTCAGCGGTCTTCACGGCTTCCACCTCAGGCGTTTTCACCATCAGTTCTTCCTTTTCGGCCGGGACGAAGACGTCCGCTTCGGCCTTCTCCGGGACCGCATTCGGGGCAAAGCCGCCCTTGATGAAGCGGATGTTGCCGCTTTCGATGGGCTGCGAACTCATCTTCGCGTGGTAGATGCCCTTCTCGCCGTTGATGAGCGGGAAATCCGCGTCCGGGGAGAAGCAGAACAGCGGCGCGGGATAATGCGCGAGGTAATAGTCCAGATCGCCCATCCCGGTCTCTTCGTTCGCGCCGAGCAGGGCGCGGACCGGATAGCGCAGCGGGATGCCCGCTTCCTTCAGGTATTTCAGCGCGTAGAGGCAGATGACCGAGGGACCCTTGTCGTCCATGACGCCGCGGCCGAGGATGTAGCCTTCCCGCTCGCGCATGACGAAGGGATCGGCCAGCCAGCCGTCTCCGGCGCCCACGATATCCAGGTGGGTGATCGTCGCGAGGTATTTGTCCCCCTCGCCGCCGATGTACGCGTAGCCGATGCGGTTTTCGCAGTTCCGTGTCCCGAGACCCAGTTCCTCCGCGATCGCAAGGCCCTCGTCCAGGGCTTTTTTCGGGCCGGGGCCGAAGGGCGCGTCCGCCGTTGCCGCAGCCATGTCTTCCACGCTGTTCACGGCCACGAGGCGTGCGATATCCCGCCGGATACCCGCCTCATTTTCTTTAATAAAAGCATCGATGCTCCGGTTCAGTCGTTCATCCATAGGCAAGCCTTCCTGTTGACCATAGTTATTTATATTATAGCAAAGCAAATAAAAAAAGACAACGGCGTTTCGCAGCCGCTGTCCTTTGGGATCGGCTTATTTATAGCTGTGCAGGCCCGCGATCAGCGTGTTGACGCCGACGTAGGTGAAGATCACGCAGAGAAAGCCCGCCACGGCAAAGATGGCCGCCTTCCGCCCCGTCATGCCTTTCCGAAGGCGCAGGTGCAGGAAGATTGCGTAGATGAGCCAGGTGATGAGGCTCCAGGTCTCCTTCGGGTCCCAGTTCCAGTAGGTGCCCCAGGCCTTCTTCGCCCAGATGGCGCCGGTGACCATGCACAGTGTCAGGAAAAGAAAGCCGAGCGCGACCGCGCGGTAAATGATCCGGTCCAGGGTCTCATTGTTCGGGATCCCGGCAAGGCTGCCCGGGAAGGTGTCCCGAATCAGGAAGGCCAGGGCGACGCCGAAGGCCACGCCGAACGCGCCGTAGCCGATGATGGCCATGGACACGTGGAAGCCCAGCCAGCTGCTCTGCAGGGCCGGCATCAGTTCGTGGATCTCGCGGCTCTGCATGGAGGCATAGCCGATGATCAGGAAAATGACCGGCGCGATGAAGGTCCCGAGCACGTCGAACTTATATTTCCGCACGAAGATCAGGAAGCACAGCGCAATGCCCCAGGCGAAGGCGTTCGCGAACTCGTACTGGTTGGTAAGAGGCAGCCGTCCGGCGTGGAAGCCGCGCACGACGATCGAGACGGTCTGCAGGCCGAAGGCGAGGCACATCAGGCCGTAGGCCGCCTTCCGCGCCCACTCCTTCTTTGCCACGGCGTAAAAGAAATACGCGGCTGCCGTGACTAGATAGGCGACCAGCGCCGCCATGAAGCTTATGTTTTCAGTCTTTGTCAGCAGCTGATCCATTTTCTTTTCTCCTCTTTTCTTCCCACGGGCGGACGTAGAAGGCCAGTACCAAGCCCGCGATCAGGATCGCGGCGCTTGCCGCGGCAGCCGGGGCGGCCGGGTCGGTCCGCGCCACGATCAGGGTGTATTCGGTCGGGTCGCGCATTACGAAACTGTAGCCGTGCACGTCGATCGGCGCGCCGGGCTCGGTGATGTTCATCGAGATCAGGCTGCCTTCGTAATAGATCCCGTACAGGCAATAGGGGTTGTTCGGAAGCGGCGTTTTGCTGGTGAAGTAGCCGTTCTCATCCAGGCCGAAGTCCGGGTAAAACTTGTTGAAAAAGAGCGCCAGCGCCGGCAGCTCATCCGGCCCGGTATACTCGCCCGCGCAGATCAGGTCGGTCTTCACAAGCTGCCCGTCCTTGAAAATGTCCACCCACGAGGCCCAGCCCATGCTGTCCTGGTAGAAGCTGTAGCCGAAGGCGTCCAACGGATGGTTGACCGAAGCCTCGCCGGAGACCGTCCGGCCCTCCTTGTCGGTCACGGTCAGCCCCGCGGTGTACTGCTCCACCGTGTAGTCGTCGCGGAGCGACACATTGAAGCTGTCGATGGTCAGCATCAGGCCGGTCCGGCCGAGCGGCTGCGTGCTGCCCGCGATCCCGTAGACCACCTCTTCCTTCGCGAGGAACTGCCCGGCGGCAAAACTCACGATGAGAAGCAGGAGCCCGAGATGCGTGAGCCAGCTGCCCCAGAGCCCGAAGTGTTTCGTCTTCCGGAAGGCCGCAAGGACCTTTCCGAAGCGCGAAATGCTGCAGAGGATGAGATTCAGGCAGAGCAACCCCGCAAGCAGCAAAAACCAGGCGCTGTGGAAGACATCATTCAGTTTCAGACCAATCAGCAGACCGCCCTTCGTCGCCCCATAGGCATCAAAGTAGTAGCTGAGCGTTTTTCCCTGCGGAATGATGCTGCCCGCAGCGCAGGCCGCAAGTATTATGACCAGTAAAGCAAAACTGAACGGCATACCGCTCAGAAAACGAAGGATCTTTCTGACGATACCCGTTCGGTCTTGCTGCATTTCCGTATCATGCATTATTTCAGAAGCTCCAGGGCCTTTTGGGCCAGTTCTTCCGCCTTGTTAAGGCAGGCATTGGAAAGCTTGCTGTTGTGCGCGCCTTCCGCATTTTCCACATAGACGAAATCCCAGTAGAACTGCGCTTCGCGGTCCAGTTCCCGGATCTCGGCGAGCTTCTCTTCACTCAGGCTCCCGGCCTCCACGGCCTTCGCCAGCTTCTCGTTGACCTGCACCAGCAGGGCGCTGATCGTCTTCTCGCGGCCTGTCACCTTCTCCTGGATCTCTTTGACCATGCCCTTCAGGTCGCTGTGGCAGACCGAGCAGGTATTGACGATCAGGTCGGTATTCTCCAGCGGGCTCACAAGATAGTGGTTCGCATAGGGATCGCCGGTCTTTTCGTTGTAGGCGACGCCCATGTGGCAGTCCGCGCAGGTATACATGCCGGCGTGCTGGCTGCCTTCGCCGTAATAGGTCTCGAATTCCGGATGCTGGACCTTGATCATGCCCACGCCGGTATTCTTGTTGGTGTAATCGGTGAAATTGTTCAGTTCCTTATAGTAGGCGTAAATGGCCTCCGGCGCGATCTCATCCAGCGTGGAATACGGTACGAGCGTAGCCTTGGTATCGGGATCGAAATAGTATTCGATGTGGCACTGCGCGCACGAAACGGAGCTCGCCGGAAGCTTGCCCGCCTCGACCTCGTCGCCCATGGCGTTCGCCATGTAATCATGGGTGATCACGATGGTGCCGGGGGTGTCCGCATGGCAGTTGTAACAGCTGACGGGTTCGCTGACCTGGGAAAAGACTTCTTTGAAATCCGTGGCGTAGACCTGCGTGCCCATGGCGTTGACCATGGCCGTCATATCCGGCGTCTTGCAGGTCAGGCAGTTCGCCAGCTTGTGCGGACGGGTCGTTTCGGAAATATCCTGCAGCGTATAGTTGTGGCCGATCGCCTCCGTATAGTCGAAGGAAAAGCCCATGCCGTCGTACAGGACCTTGATGTCCGGGTCGGTTTCGACGTAGAACACCCGGGTGCTGCCGTGGCCCTTGTTCTCGGCATTCTTCATGTAACTGGCATAGATATCGGAATAGTACTCAGACCACTCCTCGGCGGAAACGACACCGTTCAGGCGGTTCGTCGTGACAGACGGAACGGCCGGCACCTCAATGTCGGCGATACTGTCCACTCTCTTTTCCGCAAGTTTCAGATCCTTTCCGTAGCCCACGATACTGACGACAAATACCGCCAGCAATGCAAGCCCCAGGATCGTCATAAAGAAATCCAGTTTCTTATTGCCCATGTCATCCTCCGCAGCAGGAAAACCACTGCCTGTACTGTTCATAGCGTACCATACGCTCCGGAAAAAAGCAAGCCGCGAGTTGTCAGAAGAACGATTCTCCTGACAACATTAGTCCTTCTTCCCTTACGGCCGCGCAATCATCCGTTAATCTTGCAAAACTTCCGCGTTTTCCCTATAATTAATTATCATCCCTTGAAGATCCATGTGAGGAAATATCATGAAATTCTGGAAAATGAACGGAGCGGGCAACGACTTCATCATCATCGACAACAGAAGTGCTGGATTACCGGAAGAAAAACTGCCAGAAATCATTCGGACGGTCTGCGAAAGGCATCTTTCGGTCGGTGCGGACGGCCTGATGCTGGTCGAGGCGCCGGACAGCCCCGGCGCGGACGTGAAGATGCGCTATTTCAATTCCGACGGCTCCGCGGGCGAGATGTGCGGCAACGGCGCGCGCTGCATCTGCCGCTGGGCGTACGAGAACGGCCTGGCCGGCGAAACGCAGCGGATCGAAACGACCGCCGGCATCGTGACGGGCGAGCGCCTGGATGAGCGGAACTACCGGATCCGCCTGAACGACCCGTCGGTGCTGGACATCGACCGGGTGGTGGACGTGGACGGCCAGCCCTGCCAGGCGGCCTATGTGGAACTCGGCGTCCCCGGCCTGCCGCATGCCGTGGTCCCGGTCGCCGGCCTTGCCCGCGCCGACCGCGCGACGCTCCGCGAGCTGGGCGAAACGCTGCGTTACCATCCTTCGTTCCCGAAGGGTGTGAACGTGAACTTCTACGAGATCACCGGACCGGACGAGGTCCTGCTCGTCACCTACGAGCGCGGCGTCGAGGACTTCACTTACGCCTGCGGCACGGGCACCGGCTCGACCGCGGCTGTGCTGACCCTGAAGAGCCTCATTTCCGGCCGCGGTACGCGCTTTACGATGCGCGGCGGCGTACTGACCACGGACGTTCTTCGCGATGAAAAAGGCCGGATCACCGATCTTTATCTGACCGGCCCGACCAATATCGTCGCCAAAGGCGAGATCACGGACGAGGACCTGTCATACTAACCCCCTGTCATCCTGAGCGCAGCGAAGGATCTTCCTGCTTTTGATTTGAAGATCCTTCGTCGCTTCGCTCCTCAGGATGACAAAAAAGCACCCCTCTCCCGCCTGCCGGGAGAGGGGCTCCTTTTGTTTTCCGCGAATCGGTTCTTATCCGCCCAGATAAGCTTTCTTCACCGCGGGCGAGGCGAGGAGTTCCTCCGCCGCGCCGCTCATGACGATGCGTCCGGTCTCCATGACGTAGGCACGGTCCGCGACCGACAGCGCCGCCTGCGCGTTCTGCTCGACGAGCAGGATCGTGGTCCCGCCGGCGTTCAGTTCGCGGATGATCCCGAAGATCTGTTCCACGAGGATCGGGGCAAGGCCCATGGACGGCTCGTCCATCATCAAAAGCTTCGGCTTCGACATCAGCGCCCGGCCCATCGCGAGCATCTGCTGCTCGCCGCCGGAAAGCGTTCCCGCCGTCTGCTCCCGCCTTTCCTCAAGCCGCGGGAAGCGGCGGAACACGTCTTCCATCTGCTCTCTCACTTCCTGCCGGGACGCGATGTACGCGCCCATTTCCAGATTCTCCTCCACGCTCATCCGAAGGAAGATGCGCCGCCCTTCGGGCACCATCGCGAGACCTTTTTTGACCACGGAATGCCCCGGCACATGCATCAGCGAGCTGCCGTGGAACAGGATCTCGCCGCTTGCGGGAAGGATCCGCGCGATCGCGTTCAGCGTGGTCGACTTGCCCGCGCCGTTCGCCCCGATCAGGGTCACGATCTCGCCCTCGCGTACCTCGAAGGACACGTCCTTCACGGCGTGGATCGCGCCGTAGGACACGTTCAGGCCGCGTACCGACAAAATGGCTTCGCTCATGCCTCTTTCCTCCCGAGATAAGCTTCGATGACGGCCGGATCCTGCTGGATGTCCTCCGGCGAACCCTTGGCGATGACCTCGCCGAAGTTCAGCACGCAGATGCCTTCGCAGAGGTTCATGACAAGGTTCATGTCATGCTCGATGAGCAGCACCGCGATCTCGAAACGGTCGCGGATCAGGCGGATGTTTTCCGTGAGCTCCGCCGTCTCCGACGGGTTCATCCCGGCCGCCGGCTCGTCCAGCAAAAGGAGCTTCGGCTTCGTCGACAGCGCCCGCAGGATCTCGAGCCGCCGCTGCGCCCCGTAGGGCAGGCTCCCGGCCCGTGCGCCGGCGTACTGCTCCATGTTGAAGATCGACAAAAAATCCATCGCCTTGTCGTGGGCTTCTTTTTCTTTGCGTTTCCAGCCCGGCCCGTGCACGATCCCGGAAAGCAGCGAATACTTGATCTCGCGGTCCATGGCCACGGTGATGTTCTGCTCCACGGTCATGTTGGCAAAAAGGCGGATGTTCTGGAAGGTCCGCGCCATCCCGGCGTGGCTGATGCCCGCCGTGGTCATGTTGTGGGTGTCCTTCCCGTCGAAAAGGATGGTCCCGTGCGTCGGCTCGTAGACCTTGGTCAGCAGGTTGAACACGGTCGTCTTGCCCGCGCCGTTCGGGCCGATCAGGCCCGCGATCTCGGTCGGGCCGAGGGTCAGGTCAAAATCTTTCACGGCTGAGAGGCCGCCGAAATTGACGCCCAGGCCGATGCATTCCAGGATGGGCGGCTTATCCGCGTCCCGCTCCGGGACATACCAGGTCCGCTGCTGCGGGACCAGCTTTGCGGTCGCCCGCGAATTCTCAAGCGGTGCCATGGTTCTCCCCTCCTGTCTCCTTTGCCTTTCCGAGCCGGACCGAGCTCAGCTTCTGCCGGAGCGGCGCGAGGCGCGGGCTGTTCGTCAGCAGCATCGCGAGGATCAGCACCACCGCGTAGATCAGCATGCGGTAGTCGCCGAAATCGCGGAAGATCTCCGGCAGGGCCTGCAGCACGACGGCAGCGATGACCGAGCCGCGCACGCTTCCCATACCGCCGAGCACCACGATGACGAGGATCTCGATTGACATGTTGTAGTCGAAGGTGACCGCCTTGACGTTGGCAAAGTAGTGGCCGTAGAGCGCGCCGGCCGCGCCGGCAAAGAAGGCTGCGATGATGAACACCGTGAGCTTGTAGTAGGTCACATTCAGCCCGATGGATTCGGCCGCGATGCGGTTGTCGCGGATGGCCATGATGGCCCGGCCCTGCTTGGACTTCTTGATGTGCATCATCACGATGACGGTCAGAAAGACCAGCACGACTGCATACGGCAGGAGCGCCTTCGCGCCCGAATAAATGGGCTGCGTGTTCAGGCCGCGCGCGCCGCCCGTGACATTCAGATTGGTGATGATGTTCTTCACGATCTCGCCGCAGGCGAGCGTCACGATGGCGAGGTAGTCGCCCTTCAGCCGCAGCGCCGGCATGCCGACTGCAAAGCCGAAAAGGCCCGCGCAGATCCCGCCGACGAGCATGCACAGCGGCAGCCGTGCAATGAGCGGCAGTTTGTCCGCAAGCGAGATCGACAGAAGGCAGCCGGTGAACAGGCCCACGCTCATGAAGCCCGCGTGGCCCAGGTTCAGCTCGCCCAGAAAGCCCACGACCAGGTTCAGCGAAACGGCCAGCACGATGTACATCGACATCGGGATGATCATGTTCGTGAACTGCCTGGTGATGTGGCCGGAGTACAGCATCCACGCCACGACGGCATAAGCTGCCGCCAGAGCGATCAGCGTGACGGCATTTTTGTTCTTCAGCAATTCTTTTGCCCTGCCCATGTCACACCTTCTCCTGGATCTCCTTGCCCAGAAGGCCGGTGGGTCTGACCACGAGCACGAGGACAAGGACGGCGAACACGATGGCGTCGGCCCACAGCGGGGAAATGTAAGTCTTGGCCATCTGCTCGATCACGCCGAGGGCGATGCCGCCGAGCATGGCGCCGGGAAGGGATCCGATGCCGCCGAACACCGCGGCCGTAAAGGCCTTGATGCCGGGCATGGCGCCGGTCGTCGGCTTGATGTAAACGTAGGTGAGGCCGTAGCACATGCTCGCGACGGCGGCGAGCGCCGAGCCGATCGCGAAGGTCAGGGCGATCGTCCTGTCCACGCTGATGCCCATGAGTTCCGCCGCGCCGCGGTCCTCCGCGACGGCCCGCATGGCCTTGCCGAGCTTCGTCCTGTTGATGAACAGGCTCATGCCGACCATGATGCAGGCGGTGACGCCGAGCGTCAGCAGCGTGATCCCGTCGACCGTGACTGCGCCAAGCGAGACCTGCCCCAGTTTGACGTACTGTGGGTAGGCCTTCTGCTGCGAACCGAAGATCATGAGCGCCAGATTCTGGAGCAGGTAGCTCATGCCGATGGCGGTGATGAGCACGCTCAGGGACGAGGCGCCGCGCAGCGGCTTGTAGGCAAAGTGCTCGATCGTAACGCCGAGCAGGGTACAGACCAGGACGGACAGAAAGACCGTGAAGACCGGCGGAAGCCCCGCCGAGGTAAAGGCCACGATGCCGGCGTAGGCGCCGACCATGATCACGTCGCCGTGCGCGAAATTCAGCATCTTCGCGATGCCATAGACCATCGTGTAGCCCAGGGCGATAAGGGCGTAGATGCTCCCGAGCCCCAGGCCGCTGATGAGTGTCTTGATGAATTCGATCATAAATAAACCTTACTGTCCGAACAGGCTGCCGGTGCCGTCCTTGTAGATGATGGCCATGGCATTCTTCTGGGTATTGCCGTCCGCGGTCCATTTCATCGTGCCGGTCACGCCGGTGATCTCCAGCTCCAGCATGGCCTTCGCCATTGCCGCGCCGCTGGACGATCCGGCCTTTTCCATCGCCGCCTTCAGGATGTAAACGGCATCATAGCCGTCAGCCGCGAACTGGTCGGGCGTCGCGCCGTTATAGGCTTCCTGATAGGCCTTGACGAAAGCCTGGACTTTCGCGTCGGAGTTGTCCGCCGCAAACGGCGTCATCATCAGCACGTTGTTCGCGATCGTCACATCCTGCGCCACTTTTTCCAGAATGCCGTCCAGACCGTCGGCGCCGAAGAAGTAGACGTCATCGCCGAATTTGCCCTTTGCCTGGGTCAGGAAGGTGGAAGCCGGTTCCGCGTAGATCGGGATGAAGATCAGCTTGACGTCAGCCGCCAGCAGCTTGTTGATCTGCGTGGTGAAGTCGGTCTTGGTGCTCTCGGTAAAGGTCTGGACCTCTACGATCTCGATACCGTTCTCCTCGCATCCCTTCTTGAAGGATTCGTACAGGCCGGTCGAATAGTCGTAGTCGCTCTGGTACAGGACCGCTACCTTGTCCGTGATATTCTTCTCCTTGATGTAGTTGGCCGCCATGACGCCCTGATAGCCGTCGTTGAAGCAGACGCGGAACGCCTTGTCGTTCGAATCCAGGATGTTGTCGGAGGAGCCGCTCGGCGTCAGCAGCATGATGTCGTCATCCTTCGCCGCCGCGCAGACCGTCGCCATCTCGCCGGAGAAGACGCAGCCCATGGAGATCTTCATTCCCCAGTCAAGGAGTTTGCCGTAGGCGTTGACCGCGCTTTCGGCATCGCCCTGGGAATCCTGGAAGGACAGTTCGATCTGCTGGCCGGCAATGCCGCCCGCCGCATTGATCTCCTTTACCGCGATCTCGGCGCCCTGCTTGACCGAAATGCCGTAGTTTGCATAGTCGCCGGTCAGCGGGCCGATGCCGCCGATCTTGATCGTCTCCTTTGTGCCGTCGGTGCCGTCCGCCGTGCTCGCAGGCTTGTCGCCGCCGCAGGCTGTCAGGGCAAATACCATCGCCGCAGCCAGGATCAGGCTCATCATTTTCTTCATCATTTTCTCCTCCTTCTTCTTTGCCGGGAAAACATTCGCTGATGATATATAAAAACGGCCCTGCTGCTGCAAGGCCGTTTCTATTCGAAAATTCCTTCCGCCTAACAGCTTTGCCTTATCCTTTTGTCCACGCCGAGAACAGCCTGCAGTACAAGGACTAGCAGGCTTACGGATACCAGCAGAATGCTGCACTCAGCGGTAAACATGGATAAAAGCTCCTTTCGGAAGGAATAAACTGAATATGCGGCGATTATATGCCCTGATTCACCTCGTGTCAAGAGAAAATCAAGAAAAATATTCTATTTATACGAAACTTTTTGCTGTTGTCATCCTGAGGAGCGAAGCGACGAAGGATCTTCAAATCAAGACAGGAAGATCCTTCGCTGCGCTCAGGATGACAGGCGGGAGGTGACTACTTTCTCCCCCGATACTTCAGCGGGGTGGTCTTGAGTTCCGCGCGGAAGGCTTCGATGAAGTACGACGAGCTGCAGAAGCCGGTCTCAAGAGCAATGCGGGACACGGGCCAGTCGGTCTCCTCCAGAAGCTCGGTCGCCCGCGCGAGGCGGTAAGCCTTCAGGTAGTGAAAGATCGTCTCACCGGTCGTCTTCCGGAACTGCCGGCAGCACTCACTGCCCGAATACATCACCTCTTTCGCAATGCCGTCGAGGCTCACAGGCTCGGCAAAATGCGCCCTGAGATACGCCATGATGCGGCGTACGAGCTCGCCCGTTTCCTCCTGCCCGCTCTCCTCGCCGGCGCTGCCCGCCGCCGTTCCCTGCAGAAGCGCCAGCCACAGCAGGCCGATCCGCGCCTGGATCGCCATCTCGTAGCCGAAAGCCTTCTCATCGTAGAGGGCGCCGATCGCCCGGATCTCCTCCAGCAGTTCGTTCTGCCAGCGGATCTCTTTTTTGAGGCTCCCGTGCTCCGGGCCGGCTGCGCCGATGTAGGGCGTCACGTATTTTTTCTCCGTGACCGAACCGGGAAAGGTCCCTAAAATGCGCGGGTGAAAGTCCAGGCAGAGGTAGGCGGAATCCGGGTCGCCGACGGGCCTCGCCGTGTGCAGGCGGCCGCTGTTGACGAAGAAGCCCTCGCCCTCCGAGAGCAGGTACTGCGCCCCGCTTGCCTGAAAGCACATCTGCCCTTTCGTCACCACGCAGAGCTGGATCTCGTCATGCCAGTGCCAGTTGATGTAGCCCAGAACGCACTCGCTCATGACGTAATGGTAGACCGCGACGGGGAATTCCCGCGTCCCGTGCTGCTTTATCTCTTTCCGATCGTCCAGAACACTTATCGAAATCATTTCTTTGCTCAATCCTGTTATATTTTCTTCCCTTATTATGATATTATTCTCTTAAAAATGCAAGTACAATATCATTTACAAAGAATTACGCAAGAAATTGCCTACGGGCAGATATTCAAGGAGGAACTGTAATGAATTACGGCCGTACCTTTAACTTCTCCGCCGGCCCCGCCATGATGCCGGAACCCGTCCTGGAAGAGATCCGCGACGAGATGATGAACTACCGCGGCAGCGGCATGTGCGTCATGGAAATGAGCCACCGCTCCAAGGTTTTCCAGCAGATCATTGACGATGCAGAAGCCGATCTGCGCAAACTGATGGGCATCCCCGACAACTACAAAGTCCTCTTCATCCAGGGCGGCGGCACCCTGCAGTTCGCCATGGTCCCCATGAACCTGATGAAGAACGGCGTGGCCTGCTACATCGAGACCGGTTCCTGGTCCAAGAAGGCCATTTCCGAAGCGAAGAAATACGGTGACGTCCGCGTCGTCGCGTCCTCCAAGGACAAGAACTTCTCCTACGTTCCGGACTGCTCCGACCTGGACATCCCCGAGGAAGCGGATTATGTCTACATCTGCGAGAACGAGACCATCAACGGCACGACATTCTTCGAACTGCCGAATACCAAGGGCCACATCCTCGTCTCCGACCAGTCGAGCATGTTCCTGTCCCGTCCCTGCGACGTCTCCAAATACGGCCTGATCTGGGCAGGCGTCCAGAAGAACGTCGGTCCCGCGGGCATGGCCGTCGTCATCATCCGCGAGGATCTGATCCGCGAGGATCTTCCGGCTTACGTTCCGACCTACATGAATTACAAGACTCATGCCGATTTCGCTTCCCTCTACAACACCCCGAACTGCTGGGCGATCTACTGCTGCGGCAAGGTCTTCAAATACCTCCTGGAGACCATCGGCGGCCTGGAAGCCATGAATAAACTCAACGAAGAGAAGGCGGCCGTGCTCTATGACTTCCTGGATAACAGCAAACTCTTCACCGGCGCCGTGGTGCCGAAGGACCGCTCCCTGATGAACGTCCCGTTCGTCACCCCGAGCAAGGAAATGGATGCGGACGTGGTCGCGGCTTCCGTCGCTGCCGGCTTCAGCAACCTGAAGGGCCACAAGAGCGTTGGCGGGCTCCGCGCATCCATCTACAACGCCATGCCGAAGGAAGGCGTCGAAGCGCTGGTTGCCTTCCTGAAGGACTATGAAGCAAAACACTAAAACAGGAAAGGGATATAATATGGCGATCCGTATTTTAGTGACTGACGGCATGGATGCCGCCGCAATGGAAACCTTAAGAAACGACGGTTTTGAACTGGTTGAGCAGTTCTATGCTCCCGAAGAGCTCGGTGCGGCGCTGCGTGAATTCGACGCCGTCATCATCCGCTCCGCCACCAAGATCCGCAAGCCGCAGATCGATGCGGCGCTCGGCGGCAAACTGAAGCTCATCATCCGTGCCGGCGTCGGCGTGGACAACATCGATGTGAAATATGCCGAAGAAAAAGGCATCACCGTGAAGAACACCCCCCGTGCCTCTTCCCAGTCCGTTGCGGAGCTGGCCATGGCGCACATGTTCTCCTGCGCACGCTTCATCTCCGCGGCCGGCCACAGCATGCGCGAAGGCAAGTGGGAAAAGAAGGTCTTCAGCAAGGGCATCGAGCTGCAGGGCAAGACCCTGGGCATCGTCGGCTACGGCCGCATCGGCCAGCACCTCGGCGTCATGGCCAAGGGCATCGGCATGAATGTCATTGCCTTTGATATTTACCACATTCCGGGCATCGAAGAGCAGCTGGGCATCCCGTATGTCGAGATGGACGAACTGCTCGCCCGCGCCGATTTCATTTCCGTCCACGCACCGGCCGTTGACGGCGGCGCGCTCATCAGTGCCGAGGCCATCGAGAAGATGAAGGACGGCGTCGTGATCATCAACACCTCCCGCGGCTCCAACGTGGACGAGGCGGCCCTGCTGGCCGCTCTGGAAAGCGGCAAGGTCCGCGCCGCCGGTCTGGACGTCTATGCCGACGAGCCCGCCAGCAATTCCGCACTGTACAGCCATCCGATGGTCAGCTGCACGCCGCACATCGGCGCCGGCACCAAGGAAGCCACCAAGCGCATCGGCGCCGAACTGGTCACCGTCGTCAAAGCGTTCTTTGCCTGAGCAATAACTATCCCCCGGAGGCGTCGTTTCGGCCTGCTTCCGGGGGACATTTCTGAGAGGAACAAGTATGGAAAATCTGTTTGAAGGCCTGGGCTTTGCGCCGGCCGATATCCTCCTGCCGAAGGACGGCACCGACATGACAAAATGGGCGGTCATTGCCTGCGACCAGTTCACCTCGCAGCCCGAATACTGGCAGGCCGTGGCGGAAGAAGCGGGCGATGCCCCCTCGGCCCTGCACCTGATCCTGCCGGAAGCGCACCTGAATGATGCGGATGTTGACGCGCAGATCGCCGCGATCAACGAGTCCATGAAGCAGTACCTGGCCGACGGGATCTTCAAGACCTATGAAGACGCGCTCATCTACATCGAGCGCACCCAGACCGACGGCAGGATCCGCCACGGTCTGATTGGCAAGGTCGACCTCGACTGCTACGATTTCACGCCCGGCAGCGGCGCCCTCATCCGCGCGACCGAAGGCACGGTCCTGGACCGCATCCCGCCTCGGGTCAGAGTGCGCAAGGATGCCCCGATCGAACTGCCGCACATCATGGTGCTGATCGACGATCCGGAGCGGACCGTCATCGAACCGCTGACGGCGGGGACTGACGGCATGCAGCCTGTTTATGATTTCGAGCTGATGCAGGGCGGCGGCCACATCAGAGGCTGGCTCCTGAACGAGGCACAGAAGGCGGCTGTCGCAGCGGCTCTGAACGCTCTCAAGAGCCCCGAAGTGCAGGAAGCGAAATACGGCCTGAAAGACGCCGCGCCGCTTCTTTATGCCATGGGCGACGGCAACCACTCTCTTGCCACCGCGAAGCAGTGCTTTGAGGACCTGAAGGCCCGCGAGGGTGAGGCCGCGTACGCCTCTCCCGCCCGCTACGCGCTGGTCGAACTTGTCAACAACCACGACGATGCTCTGCAGTTCGAACCCATCCACCGGGTGGTCTTCGGCGTCGATCCCGAGGAGGTCATGACAGCCTTCTTCGCGGCGCATCCCGGTGCGCACGACGGCATCGGCGAGGGCCACGTGATCGAGTATCTCTTCGGCGGTCAGCACGGTTTCGTGACTGTTCCGAACCCCGAAAAGCAGCTGCCGGTCGGGACGCTCCAGGCCTTCCTGGATGTCTACGTGAAGGCGCACGAAGGCGCGAGCGTCGACTACATCCACGATGACGACGTGGTCGAGCGCCTGTCCATGCAGAAGAACGCCATCGGCTTCAAGCTGCCGGCCATGGGCAAGGACCAGCTCTTCAAGACCGTCATGGCGGACGGCGTCCTGCCGCGCAAGACCTTCTCCATGGGACACGCGAGGGACAAGAGGTACTATCTCGAGGCAAGAAAGATCAAATAAATATTTGCTTTCCTGCGCCGTTTTCGGTAAAATATGGCTGCCTGCTCCTTTCGGACGGGCAGCCGTTTTGCATTCGGGATATCCTGCCGATGCCCCGGAATGAACTTAAAGGAAATGCCGATCATGAGTGCCGACAACACCTTTTCCGAGCCTTATCTGAGCACGGGTCTTAGCGAAGCCGAAGCGGCCGAGCGGAAGGCGCGGGGTCTGGTCAACACGCCCGTAAAACCCCCGTCGAAGTCGGTCCCGCAGATCGTTTTCAGCAATGTTTTCACCTACTTCAACCTGGTCTATTCGATCTTTGCGGTCCTGCTTTTATCGATCGGTTCGTACCGCGACCTCGGTTTCATGGGCGTCATCGTCTGCAACACCCTGATCGGGATCGTACAGGAACTGCGCTCCAAAAAGGTGCTGGACCGCCTGAACGTCCTGCACGCGCCGACGGCCCTGGTCCTCAGGGACGGGCAGGAAAAACGCATCCCCGCAGCGAAGCTCGTGCAGGATGACCTCGCGCTATTTAAGGCCGGTGACCAGATCCCGGCGGACGCGCTCGTTGTCTCCGGGAGCGCAGCGCTGAACGAATCGCTCCTGACCGGCGAGGCGGATGAGATCAAAAAGGAGCCCGGCAGCGAACTGATGTCGGGCAGCTTTGTGGTCTCCGGCTCGCTCAGGGCGCGCCTTACCCGCGTCGGCGCAGAGTCCTACATTTCCCAGCTGACCCTGAAGGCCAAAGCCATGAAGGGCGGCGAGCAGTCCGAGATCATCCGCTCCTTAAACCGTCTCGTCAGGATCATGGGCTTTGCGATCATCCCGATCGGCGCGGCCCTGTATCTGCGCCAGCAGCCCCTCTACGGCTTTACCGACAACATGCGCTCCACGATTGCCGCGGTCATGGGAATGATCCCCGAAGGGCTCTTCCTTCTTGCCAGCATCACGCTCGCGATCAGCGCCGTGCGCCTCGCGCAGAATCAGGTCCTGATCCACAACATGAAATGCATCGAGACGCTGGCCCGCGTGGATGTTCTCTGCGTCGACAAGACCGGGACCATCACCGAGCCGGAAATGACGGTCGCGGGGTACGAAGCAGTGGAAGGAACTTCCGAAGACCTCTTCTCTCTCCTCTCCGACTTCACCGCGGCGCAGGATGCCGACAACATTACGATGCGCGCGCTGAAAGCGTATTTCACCGCACCGGCAGGCCGGAAAGCCCTGTCGGTCTCCGGCTTTTCGTCGCAGTTCAAATACAGCGGCGTGCAGTTTGACGGGGCAAATCTCGTCCTCGGCGCGCCGGAATTTCTGCTGAAAGATACTTACGAAACCTACCGCGAGCAGATAGAGTCCCACAGCCGGGAGGGACTTCGCGTGCTAGCCTTCGGCGGGAGCGAATCCGTGCCTGACGGCAAGGAGCTCACCGCTCCCGTCCGGCTTCTCGGCCTCGTCTTTCTGGACAACGCCATCCGCGAAAGCGCCCCCGCGACCTTCCGTTTCTTTGCCGAGCAGGGCGTGGAGATCAAGGTCATTTCCGGCGACAATCCGGTCACGGTCAGCCGCGTCGCCGCCCGCGCCGGCATCCGGAACGCAGAGCGATACATTGATGCTTCGACGCTTGCGACCGAGGAAGCGGCCCGTGCCGCGATCCTCGAGTATACCGTTTTCGGCCGCGTTTCGCCCGAGCAGAAGAAGCTTTTCGTGAGCGCGCTGAAGGATGCCGGACACACCGTCGCCATGACCGGGGACGGCGTCAACGACATCCTCGCCATGAAGGAATCCGACTGTTCGGTCGCCATGGCCGCCGGCAGCGACGCTGCCGTGCAGGCCTCGCAGCTGGTCCTTCTCGAATCCGTTTTTGCGAAGATGCCCGCCGTCGTGGATGAAGGCCGCCGGGTCGTGAACAACCTCGAGCGCTCCGGCAGCTTCTACCTGGTCAAGAACGTTTTCTCCTTCCTGATCGCGCTGTCCGCCATCTGCATCGGCTTTACCTATCCGCTGCTGCCGCTCCAGATCACCCTGATCGGGGCGTTCACGATCGGCATTCCGTCCTTCTTCCTCGCGCAGGCGCCGAACAAGGACCTGATTCGCGGCGACTTCCTGATGAACGTCTTCCGCAAGGCCCTGCCGGGCGGGATCGCGGACGCCGTGACGGTCATTCCCCTCGTCCTGATCGCCGGCGGGATGGGCCTCCCGCAGGCGGAGATCCGCACCGCCGCGACCGTCGCCGTGTGCGCCATCGGCATGCTGATCCACTACGGGATCGCACGGCCGCTCGACCGCTACAAATGGATCGTTTTCGCGCTCTGCGGCGTTAGCCTTGTTGTGACCATGCTGGTCCTCCACGGCCTGTTGGAACTCGTCCCGCTGTCCGTCCCCGCCGCGCTTCTTGCCGCCGGCGCCTTCATCGTCGCCGTACCGGTATATTTCCTGCTGCGGAAGGTATTTGAGAAATAAAAAACCCTCTCCCGAACGCGGGAGAGGGTACCGAATGCAATGAGGCGGGTGAGGGCGGCTTAAAAGCATCTGTCATTTCGCCCTCACCCGTCACGGCCTTTGGCCGTGCCACCCTCCCCCTCGTTCAGGGGGAGGGTTTTATTATTCACTGTCTGTGATAACGGCTGCAGCCCTGCATCTGCTGCGGGATCTCTTTTACCCCGATTGCCTTGTAGACCATCATGCTTTCATAGTCCGCCGCGGATGGCTCCGCCTTTCCGGTATCGCGCACGTCGATCAGCCATTCCTGCGGATCCAGACCTTTGATGGAGTAAACATAGCGGTAAAAATGGTCGTTGATCCACCAGCCCTTCAGCTCACCGAGGACGATATTTTCCGTCCCGATCTCCCCGTAGGATACATAAGGGATGCCGTCCACTACGATCGACCAGGCTACGCCTCTGTTCGCATCCTCCGGGTCCATAGGGACCTGGTCCGTTTTGCCGTCCGTTCTCCGGACGACCACATATTTCTCCGCATTCTGCCCGTCCACCTCCGAAACGCCGCTGATGTCGACCGACGGGACCGGCAATTCATGGCCGCCGCAGGCAGAAGAACCGATCAGCAGGAGGATCAGCAGAATGACTGCCGCAGGCAGGGATCTCTTCCCGGACCGCTTCATCGCAGCTTCGCCCTGTTTCATTTCTCTGTCCTCCTTTTTCCTTTACCACACATAGATTTCGGCGGTCCGGGGCAGGAGCGAAAGTTCCACGGTACCCATGGGCGTCGGGATCTTTTTCCGTCCGAGGCTGCAGGCGAGTTCGCTCGAATGCAGCACGCGCGTGACGGCTGCCGGGGCGATCCCGGTCACGTCTGACAGGTCGAGGCGGATGTGCGCGCCTTCGGTGCCGGTGTAGATCACGATGAGCGCCGCGTCGTCTCCCTTGTACCTTCCGTAAATCGCCAGCTCGCTGTCCATGAGCACCGGGACGACGGAGCCGCCCTGCAGGGCCGGAAGCTTCTTGTGCAGGCGCACCGCATTCAGGTAGAAATCCTGCAGCACGGTGTCTTCCTTCCCCCAGGGGAAAGGCCGGCGGTTGTCCGGATCGGTGAAGCCGCAAAGGCCCGCTTCGTCGCCGTAATAGATGCCGGGCGCGCCGGGCAGGGTCATCTGCATCACGACGCCGGCCCGGAGAAGTGCCTTCGAAGTGCCCTTCTCCGCATCGAAAGACGCCAGGTCGCCGAGGCGGCCTACGACGTGGTTCGTGCGGGACAAAAAACGCGAATGGTCGTGGTTGTCGAGTTCGTTCAGCGCCGTTTCCAGCGAGGCCCGCGGCAGCCTTGCCGAGGCTTTGCTGTAGCGTTCCCAGAAGAGCGCGCCGGCGCCTTCATCCTCAGGCCAGTACGTATCACTGTGCTTGTCCACGCCGGTCAGGAACGCACTCACGGGATCCATGAACGCATCGTAGTTCATGACGCTGTCCCACTCGCCGCAGCCAAGCCAGCTTGCTGCGTCGCCGTAATGCTCCGCCAGGATGATCGCATCGGGCCGGGCCGCGCGCACCCGGGCACGGAACTCTTTCCAGAAGGCGTGGTTCGCCTCCGGGCTGTGGCATGCATCCGCCGCGACGTCCAGGCGCCAGCCGTCCGCATTGAAGGGCGGGCTGACCCATTTTTCCGCGATGCGGAAGATCTCCTCCCGGAGTTTGTCCGAACCGTCGAGGTTCAGCTTCGGCAGGGTCTCGTTGTTCCACCAGCACTCATACTCGTGATAGCCGAGATAGCGGAAAAACTGAGAGGATTCGCACTCCGAGTCCCACCATGCCCCCACTTCGCCGGTAAATTTCTTATAGATTCCGTAGCGGTCCATCCACTTGTGGAAATCGCCGCAGTGGTTGAACACGCCGTCCAGCACCACTCGCATCTTCCGCGCATGCGCCTTTTCGATCAGCTTCGCAAGCAGGGCGTCCGACGCTTCCAGATTCTCCTTCGACGTCGTCCGGATGCCGTAGCGGTCTTCGCCATCCGCATCCTTCACGATCACGCCGAGGTGAGGATCCACATGCTCATAGTCCTGCGTATTGTATTTGTGGCTCGAAGGCGAAACGAAGATCGGATTGAGATAAATGACGTCCACGCCGAGCCCCTTCAGATAGTCCAGATGATCGATGACCCCCTGAAGGTCGCCGCCGTAGAAGCTGTTGAAATCGCCCTTCCCGACCGGCTCGTCCCAGGCCTTGAAGCGGCAGGGCTCGCCCGTTGCGTCCGTGTATTCGCCGTCGGTCGGATCGTTCGACGGGTCACCGTTCGCAAAGCGGTCCGGGAAGATCTGATACCAGACGGCGCCGCGCGCCCAGTCCGGCACGTCAAACTGCGGCAGCACCGTGAAGGGCTGCACTTCGGCTGCCAGCTGCGACAGGCCGTTCTTGCCGTAGTACCAGACGGTCCCGTCATCGGACGCCGTGGTGAAATAGTACTCCGCGCGTTCCCGGACGCCTTCGGCCTGTGCCTCGTAGAAGACATAGATGCCCTTTGCGAAGGCCGGCCGCATCTCTTTGACCGACGCCTCACCGTCCCGTTTGATATGCAGAGAGACAGTGGTCTCCGTACCCTTCAGGACCCGGAAGCGTACCGTAAACGGCTCGCCCTCCCGGGGTTCCGCGGGCGTGCGGAAATTCACTGTCTCATCACTGAAAAACTGCAGGGTCATCCTACGAAGACCTCTTTCCGTGTATTAACGATTTGTCAATGCCTGTTGACTTTCGGTAAAAGCCGTACTCAGGCTTCGGGCTGCTCTCCGGCAGCGTTATCCGCCGGCGCTTCAGCCGCATGCTGTGCCTCGGTTTCGGCTTCCTCCTGCGCTTCGATCGCAGGCTTCTCCTCTGCTTTCGGGGCGATCCCCATGGCTTCGTTAAATATCGCTTCAAAGTCGAACTGGTCGAGCTTTTCCTTTGCGATCAGCGCCTCGGCGACTGCCTTGAGGGCCGGACGGTGTTCTTCCAGGATCTTCTTCGCTTCCTGATAGCATTTCTCCACGATGCCGCGGATCTCGTTGTCGATCAGGGACGCCGTCTGCTCGCCGTACTCGCGGGTGTGACCGTAGTCGCGGCCGATGAAGACCTCTCCCTCTCCGCCGTAGTCGATCATGCCGATGGAGTCGCTCATGCCGTACTTCATGACCATGGCCTTCGCGCGCGCCGTCGCATTCTTGATGTCCTGGCTGGCGCCGGTCGTGATGTCGCCGAAGGTCAGTTCCTCCGCGATGCGGCCGCCCAGATCGACCATGATCTGCTCAAGGATCTCGGTCTTCGTGTTGAACATCTCATCCTTTTCCGGCAGCGGCATGGTATAGCCCGCGGCGCCGACGCCCGTCGGGATCACGGAAACGGTATGCACCGGGCCGACGTGCGGCAGGACCTGGAACAGGATCGCATGGCCCGCTTCGTGGTAGGCAGTGATGCGTTTTTCCTTCTCGGAAATGACGTGGCTCTTCTTTTCGCCGCCGATACCGACCTTGATGAAGGCGCGGTCCAGATCGGACTGGACGAGATACTGACGGTTTTCCTTCGCGGCGATGATGGCCGCTTCGTTCAGGAGGTTCTCGAGATCCGCGCCGGAAAAACCGGCCGTCGTCTGCGCGACGCGCTTAAGATCGACGTCGTCGCCGAGCGGCTTGTTGCGGGCATGCACCTTCAGGATGGCTTCACGGGCCTTCACGTCGGGCCGCGACACGCCGATCTTCCGGTCGAAGCGGCCGGGCCGCAGGATCGCCGGATCGAGGATGTCCACGCGGTTCGTCGCCGCCATCACGATGATGCCGGAGTTCACGCCGAAGCCGTCCATTTCCACGAGCAGCTGGTTCAGGGTCTGCTCTCTTTCGTCGTGGCTGCCGCCGAGGCCTGCGCCGCGCTGGCGCGCCACGGCGTCGATCTCATCGATGAAG
>JAFRRD010000038.1 GCA_017428265.1 Lachnospiraceae bacterium
TCGGCAATGGCATTTCCGATGTCGTGCAGATGCGCGCCGTCGGTCGCCGCTGCGATCCCGCGGAAGAACGCTTCCTTCGTCGCTTCAACGAGCTTCATCTTCGCTTCGTCACAGTTCCCGATCACGTAGGAACGGGCTGCGTCGGACTGGAAGCCCTTGTAGATGAGGCCGGCGTCCAGGCTGACCAGGTCGCCTTCCTCGAGGAAGCGCTTGTCGGAAGGGATGCCGTGCACCACTTCCTCGTTCACGGAAACGCAGATCGATGCCGGAAAACCGCTGTAGCCCAGGAAAGAGGGGATGCAGCCGCGTTTGCGGATCAGCTTCTCGCCGAGGCGGTCGACGTCCTTCGTGGTCATGCCGGGCTTCAGGGCGGCGGCCATTTCGTCATGGACCTCCGCCAGATACCGTCCGGCGATCCTCATGAGCTCGATCTCGCGCTCAGTCTTGATCGTGACAGCCATCTTTCTCACCCAGCAGCGCCACGAGGAGCGCATAGGTCTCGTCCATGGGAAGCGAGCCGTCCACGGGGGTCTCTTTCCCGATCTCACGGTAGTATTCGACGATGGGTTCGGTCTGCTCGTGGTATACCGCAAGGCGCTTCAGCACCGTTTCCGGCGCGTCGTCAGCGCGCTGCACCACGGGGCCGCCGCAGCGGTCGCACACGCCGTCCACGCGGGGCATCAGCCCGTTCGTGTTGTAGCTTGCGCCGCAGACGGAGCAGACGCGGCGACCCGCCATGCGCTTCACGATCTGCTCATCTTCGATGGTCAGATGAATCGCATAGTCGAGGCCGCCCTCGTCGGCCAGAGCCTTCGTCAGAGCTTCGGCCTGGAAGAGATTCCGGGGGAATCCGTCCAGGATCCAACCGTTTTTGCAGTCATCCTGTTTCAGGCGGTCCAGCACCAGGTCGACCGTGAGCTCATCCGGCACCAGGAGACCCTGGTCCATGTAGCTCTTGGCCTTTTTCCCCAGCTCCGTCCCGTTTTTCAGGTTGGCGCGGAAGATATCTCCGGTGGAGATGTGCGGAATGCCGTAATCGTCTGACAGACGGACGGCGTGGGTGCCTTTTCCGGCACCCGGCGCGCCCAGAAGAACTATCTTCATATCATTTCCCTCAGTCGTTCAGGAAGCCCTTGTAGGAGCGGACCGTCATCATCGATTCGATTTGCTTCAGGGTCTCCAGAATGACACCCACAATGATGATCAGCGAGGTGCCGAAGAAGCAAAGCGAGCTGCCGACACCGAAAACACCGGTCAGGATGATGGGGATCACGGCGATGATGGCCAGGCCGCATACGCCGATGAAAACGATGTAGTTCAGGATCTTGTTCAGGTATTCGCTGGTCGGCTTGCCGGGGCGGATACCCGGGACGAAACCGCCGTTCTTCTTCATGTTGTTCGCCACCTCATTGGGGTTGAAGGTGATGGACGTGTAGAAGTAGGCAAATACCACGAGCAGGAAGAGGTAGATCAGAAGGCCGACCGTGTAGACCGGTTCCTTCGGGTTGCACCAGTAGTTCTGGCTGAGGGCCTTCACGATGTGGCCGCCGAAGGTCTTCGGCTGGCTGATGTCCTTGCCTGCGAAGCCGGCGATCATGGCCGGAAGAGAAAGCAGGGAGCTCGCGAAGATCACGGGGATAACACCGGCGGTGTTGACCTTGATCGGGATGTTGGAGGACTGGCCGCCCACCATTTTCCGGCCCTGGACCTTCTTCGCGTACTGCACCGCAACGCGGCGTTCGCCGTCCTGCAGGTAGACCGTGAAAACCACGAGGGCGAAGATCAGGCCGAGGATGAGCACCGTGCTCAGGATGGCGACGGTCACGCTCTTGCCCTTGACGAAGTTCTGATACAGCGCCAGGAAGTCGTTCGGCAGGCCGGACAGGATGTTCACCAGCAGCAGGATGGAAATGCCGTTGCCGATGCCCTTTTCGGTGATGCGTTCGCCGATCCACATCAGAGCGGCGGAACCGGCCGTCATCACGATCGCCACCATGGCCACGTTGTACCAGGTGTAGTTGTTCAGGTAGCTGGAACCGAAGCCGATCGCCATGGACACGGACTGGATCAGCGCGAGGCCGACCGTCAGGTAACGGGTGATCTTGTTCAGGGTCTTCTTGCCTTCCTGACCTTCCTTGGACAGCTCTTCCAGACGCGGGATCGCGATGGTCAGCAGCTGTACCACGATGGAGGATGTGATGTACGGGGAGATGTTCAGTGCGAACACGGACATCGTCGAGAAGGAGTTGCCGGTGATGACATTGAAGAAGTTGAAGGACGTACCGTTCAGGCTGGACAGCACAGCCTTGATATATTCAATGTTGACACCGGGCGTCGCGATCTGGCAGCCGAAGCGCACCAGCAGGACCATCAGTGCGGTGAACAGAAGGCGCTTGCGGATATCGGGGATCCGGAAAGCATTGGCAATGTTCTTAAACATAGGCCCCTCCGTTTACTCGGCTTCTACCGTTCCGCCTGCCGCTTCGATCTTGCTCTTTGCGCCTTCGCTGACGGAAAGTCCCTTGACCGTGAACTTCTTGCTCAGTTCGCCGTTGCCCAGGATCTTGATGCCGTCAAGAGGATTCTTGACCAGGCCGGATTCCAGGATCGCCTCTTCCGTGATGACGGCGCCGTCTTCAAAACGGCACTGCAGCGCGTCAAGGTTGACCGCCACTTCCCTGCGGGAATTGATGTTGGTGAAACCGCGCTTCGGGATGCGGCGGAACAGAGGCATCTGGCCGCCTTCAAAGCCGGGACGGGGCGCGCCGGAGCGGGCCTTCTGGCCCTTGTGGCCCTTGCCGGCCGTCTTGCCGTTGCCGCTGGCATGGCCGCGGCCGCGGCGGAAATCGTTGTGAGTGGAGCCTTCAGCAGGCTGCAGGTTCGAAAGATTAAGAGCGCTCATTCTTCGACCTCCTCTACCTTTACCAGGTGATTCACATGCCAGATCATGCCGCGGACGGCATCGTTGTCCGGCAGAGTCACGGTCTTGTGCATTTTGGTCAGGCCAAGCGCTTCAGCCGTGGCTTTCTGTTTCGGGACCGCGCCGATAGGGGATTTGATCAGCGTGACTTTTAACATCTTTGCCATGATAGTTTCCTCCTGTCTCCTTAACCGAGGATCTCTTCCACGGACTTGCCGCGAAGACGGGCGATCTCTTCGGGGGTGTACATGCTCGTCAGGCCTTCGATGGCGGCAAGCACGACGTTGTGTTTGTTGTTGGAGCCAAGGGACTTGGTACGGATGTTGCGGATACCGGCTTTTTCCATGACCGCACGGGCAGGGCCGCCGGCGATAACGCCGGTACCTTCGGGAGCCCGCTTCAGCATCACGGTCGCGCTGCCGAACTTGCCGATGAAGTCGTGAGGGATGGAATCGTTCTCGTCGCGGGCGATCTCCACGATGTGGCGGGTCGCCGCTTCTTTCGCCTTGCGGATGGCTTCCGGAACTTCCTTGGCCTTGCCGGTGCCGGCGCCCACATGGCCGCGGCCGTCGCCGACGACGACCAGAGCGGCAAAGCGGGAATTGCGGCCGCCCTTGACGGTCTTGGACACACGCCTCAGTTCAACGAGGGTATCCGTCAGTTCCAGCGAATTCGGATCGATGATATTACGTTTCATTTCCTTACCTCCCTCAGAACTTCAGGCCGGCTTCGCGGGCCGCCTCAGCTAACGCCTGGATCTTGCCGTGATACAGGAAACCGCCGCGGTCGAAGACCACTTCGGTGATCCCGGCTTCCAGGGCGCGCTTCGCGATCAGGGTGCCGACGTAGGACGCGGCTTCCACATTGTTGGTTTTGTCCAGTTCGGACTTTGCCGCGGCTTCCAGGGTGGAAGCGGAGACCAGAGTCTTCTGCGCATCGTCATCGATGATCTGCGCATACATGTGGCTGTTGCTGCGGAACACCGCCAGACGGGGCCTTTCGGCCGTGCCGGAGAAATGGTTGCGGATCCGCTGGTGCTTTTTAATGCGATTATCTTTGCGATTATCTTTGCTTACCATATCGAACCTCCTTATTTCTTACCGGCCTTGCCGACTTTGCGGCGGATGGTCTCTTCGGCATACTTGATGCCCTTGCCCTTGTAAGGTTCCGGACCTCTCTTGCTGCGGATCTCGGCGGCATACTGGCCGAGCTTTTCTTTGTCGATGCCCTTAAGGACGATCTTGTTCGGGGTCTCGCAGACCGACTCGATGCCTTCGGGATCGATCATGATCACCGGGTGGGAATAGCCGAGCGACAGGGTCAGCTTGTTGCCTTCCTTGGCGGCACGGTAACCGACGCCGTTGATCTCGAGCGTCTTGGTGTAGCCTTCGTGTACGCCGACGACCATGTTGTTGATCAGGGTACGGGTCAGGCCGTGCATGGATTTCTCTCTCTTGAGATCGTTGGGACGGGTGACCTTGACCTGGCCGTTCTCCACCTCGATCTTCATCTCGGCGGGCAGGGTCCTGGTCAATTCGCCCTTGGGACCTTTAACCGTCACTTTGTTATTTTCTGCGATCTCCACGGAGACGCCCGCGGGGATCACGATAGGCATTTTTCCGATACGTGACATTTCGCCTTATAAACCTCCAGTTGTAATGAGTAATTACCAGATGTAGGCAAGAACTTCGCCGCCGACGTTCTTCGCACGGGCCTTTTTATCGGTCATCACGCCTTCGTTGGTGGAAACGATCGCGATGCCCAGGCCGCCAAGGACCTTCGGCATCTCCTCGGCGCTCGCGTAAACGCGCAGGCCGGGCTTGGAGATGCGGGACAGGCCGTGGATGACCTTCTCGTTCTTGTCGCTGCCGTACTTCAGGGTGACCAGGATCTTCTTCCCGGCGCCTTCGCCCTGAAGCTCAAAACCCTTGATGTAGCCTTCCTCAAGCAGGATCTCGGCGATGGACGTCTTGATCTTGGAAGCGGGAATGGTTACCGTGTCGTGCTTCGCCGTGTTGGCGTTGCGGATGCGGGTCAGCATATCCGCAATAGGATCGCTCATAACTGCCATTTCACTAATCCTCCTTCTTTACCAGCTTGCCTTGCGGACACCGGGGATCTCGCCCTTGTAGGCCAGTTCGCGGAAGCAGACACGGCAGATGCCGTATTTGCGCAGAACGGCGTGAGGACGGCCGCACAGGCGGCAGCGGGTGTAGGCACGGGTCGAGAACTTGGGAGTGCGCTGCTGTTTCATTTTCATAGATGTCTTAGCCATGATGTTTCCTCCTTAGTTCTTCGCAAACGGCATGTTGAAGAGGGTCAGCAGTTCTCTGGCTTCTTCATCCGTTTTGGCGGTCGTGACGATGATGACGTCCATACCGCGGGTCTTGTCGATCTTATCGTATTCGATTTCCGGGAAGATGAGCTGTTCACGGATACCGAGGGCGTAGTTGCCGCGGCCGTCAAAGGCGTTGGGGTTCACGCCGCGGAAGTCACGCACGCGGGGCAGGGAAAGGTTCACCAGACGGTCCAGGAATTCGTACATCCTGTCGCCGCGGAGGGTGACCTTGCAGCCGATCTTCATGCCTTCGCGGATCTTGAAGTTCGCAATGGACTTCTTCGCGGTGGTCATGACGGGCTTCTGGCCGGTGATGATCTCCATGTCTTTCATGGCGCTTTCGAGAAGCTTGGCATTGTCCTTGGCTTCGCCGACGCCCATGTTGACGACGATCTTGCTCAGCTTCGGCACCTGCATGGTGTTGGTGTAGCCGAACTTCTTCTCCATCGCCGGGACGATCTCATTCAGATACTGTTCTTTTAATCTGCTGCTCATGCTTTACCTCCTCAGTCGACCCGGACGGTGCCGTCCGCGGTTCTGACCACGCGGATTCTCTTTTTCTTTTTCTTACCGTCCTTCTTCTCGACCTCGATCTCTTCGAAGCCGACGCGAACGGGCTTGCCGTTCAGCACGAGCATGACGTTGGACATGTCGACGGTGCCTTCCTTGTGGATGATGCCGCCGTTAGGGTTCTGCTGGTTCTGCTTGGCATGCTTGGTGATCAGGTTCACGCCTTCGACCGTCACGCGGTTCTTGGCGTGGTCGATGTTCAGAACTTTGCCTTCGCGGCCCTTATCTTTGCCGGTGATCACACGAACGGTGTCGCCGACTTTGATCTTAGACATAGACATGTTCGTTTCCTCCTTACAGTACTTCCGGAGCCAGGGAAACGATCTTCATGAACTGTCTGTCACGAAGTTCTCTGGCAACCGGCCCGAAGATACGGGTTCCGCGGGGAGTCTTGTCTTCGCGGATGATCACGGCGGCGTTCTCATCGAACTTGATGTAGGAGCCGTCTTTGCGGCGGGCGCCGTGCTTGGTGCGGACGACAACGGCCTTGACCACTTCGCCCTTCTTCACCATACCACCGGGGGCGGCATCCTTGACGGTGGCCACGATCACGTCGCCGATATTCGCATAGCGGCGGGTGGAACCACCCATGACACGGATGCAAAGGAGCTCTTTCGCGCCGGTATTGTCGGCAACGTTCAATCTGCTTTCCTGTTGAATCATAGCTTCTTCCTCCCGGTTTATTTCGCTCTCTCGATGATCTCCACCAGTCTCCAGCGTTTGTCCTTGGAGAGCGGCCTGGTTTCCATGACTCGCACGGTATCGCCGATGCCGCAGGTGTTCTCTTCATCATGAGCTTTCAGTTTATAGGTCTTTTTGACGATCTTGCCGTACAGGGGATGACGCACGTGGTCTTCGATCGCGACCACGATGGTCTTGTCCATCTTATCGGACACGACCTTGCCGACACGGGTCTTTCTCAGGTTTCTTTCTTCCATCTTACGGTTCCTCCTTACTCAGCAGCCTTGGCACGAAGCACAGTCTGGATACGGGCGATGTTCCGTCTGACTTCCGTCACGCGGGCCGTGTTGCTCAGCTGGTTGGTCGCATTCTGGAACCGCAGGTTGAACAGTTCCCTCTTGGCCGCCGTCAGTTCGTTTTCCAGTTCGGCAGCGCTCTTCGCGTTAAGCGTCTTCATGTAATCGTTAGTTTTCACTGTCTTCACCGCCTTCTTCCTCTCTCTTGACGATCTTGCAGGTCAGAGGGAGCTTGTGCATGGCCAGACGAAGGGCTTCTCTGGCTGTCTCTTCGGGAACACCGGCGATCTCGAAAAGGACGCGGCCGGGTTTCACGACGGCGACCCAGTATTCCACGGTGCCCTTGCCGGAACCCATACGGGTCTCAGCGGGCTTGGTCGTCACGGGCTTGTCAGGGAAGATCTTGATCCAGACCTGACCGCCACGCTTGATGTAACGGGTCATGGCCACACGGGCAGCCTCGATCTGATTGGACTTGATCCAGGCAGGTTCCGTTGCCACAAGGCCCCATTCGCCGTACGTCACCTTGGTGCCGCGGGTGGGCTTGCCGGCCATCGAGCCGCGGAACTGTTTGCGGCGTTTTACTCTCTTAGGCATTAACATGATCAGTTCTCGCTCCCTTCCTTATTTTTCTTGGCGGGAAGCACTTCCCCTTTGTAGATCCAGACCTTCACGCCGACCTTGCCGTAGGTGGTATCGGCTTCGGCAAAACCGTAGTCGATGTCCGCGCGCAGGGTCTGAAGCGGAATGGTGCCTTCACTGTAGAACTCGGTGCGGGCGATGTCCGCGCCGCCGAGGCGTCCGCCGACGGAGCACTTAATGCCCAGGGCGCCGCTCTTGAGCGCACGGCCCATGTTGGACTTCACGGCACGGCGGTAGCCGACACGTTCTTCGAGCTGCTTGGCGATGTTCTCGGCGACCAGCTGCGCTTCCTTGTCGGGGCGCTTGATCTCCTTGACGTCGATGAGCAGTTTCTTTCTGGTGAGCTTCTGCACGTCAGCCTTCAGGGCTTCGATCTCGGCGCCGCCCTTGCCGATCACCATACCGGGTTTCGCGGTGTAAACGGTGACCTTCACGCGGTCGGAGGCACGCTCGATGGAGACCTTGGAAATGCCGGAATCGTACAGTCTCTTCTTCAGATACTTGCGGATCTTGTGATCTTCTTCGATATTGTCCGCGAAATCCTTGCCGCTGGCATACCAGTTGGATTCCCAGCCCTTGATCACGCCGACTCTTAAGCCGTGAGGATTAACTTTCTGTCCCATATCAGGCCTCCTTCTCTTTCTGCTTCTCATCCAGCACGATGGTGATGTGGCTCATGCGCTTCTCGATGCGGTAGGCGCGGCCCTGTGCTCTGGGATGGATACGTTTCATTGTCGGGCCCTTGTTGGCATAGCACTCGGCAACGTAGAGGTTGTTGACATCGAGACCCTGGTTGTTTTCCGCATTTGCGATGGCGGATTTCAGCAGCTTGGTCACGATCTCGGAGCCGTAGCGGGGATTGTAAGTCACGATGGCCAGAGCGGTCTGAGCGTCCTTGCCGCGGATCGCGTCCAGCACGAAGCAGGCTTTTTCAACGGAAATGCGGGCGTAGGAGAGCTTCGCCGAAGGGCGGGTATCCTTCTGGGCATTTCTTTCACGTTTGATTTGGGATCTGTGTCCTTTTGCCATGGAAATTTACCTCCTTCCCTTACCTTCCGGAGCTCTTCTCGTCTTTGCCGTGGCCGCGGTAGGTGCGGGTGACGACGAATTCGCCGAGCTTGTGGCCGACCATATCTTCGGTGACATATACCGGAACATGCTTGCGGCCGTCATGAACAGCGATCGTGTGGCCGACGAAGTTCGGGAAGATCGTGGAACGGCGCGACCAGGTCTTGATGACGGATTTCTGTCCGGATGCGTTTAATGCTTCGACCTTCTTCATGAGACTCTCGTCTACGAAAGGTCCTTTCTTTAATGAACGAGCCATGATTTACCTCCCTTACTTCACCAGCTTGCCGTCGCGGCGTCTGACGATCATCTTGTTGGACTGCTTCTTGGCCTTGCGGGTCTTGTAACCCAGAGCAGGCTTGCCCCAAGGAGTGCTGGGGCCGGGACGTCCGATAGGCGCTCTGCCTTCGCCGCCGCCGTGCGGGTGATCGTTCGGGTTCATGACGGAGCCGCGGACCGTAGGACGGATGCCCATGTGGCGCTTGCGGCCGGCCTTACCGATGTTCACGAGGTTGTGCTCGCCGTTGCCCACGACGCCGATGGTCGCGCGGCATTCGATCGGGACCATGCGCATCTCACCGGAGGGGAGACGCAGGGTGGCATACTTGCCTTCCTTGGCCATCATCTGAGCGCTGCCGCCGGCTGCGCGGACCATCTGGCCGCCGCGTCCGGGCACGAGCTCGATGTTGTGGACCTGAGCGCCGATCGGAATGCTGGAAAGCGGCAGGCAGTTGCCGAGCTTCGCTTCAGCATCAGGACCGCTGACGACGATCATGCCGTCGGTCAGGCCTTCGGGAGCCAGGATGTAGGCCTTCTCGCCGTCTGCGTAGCAGATCAGCGCGATGTTCGCGGTGCGGTTCGGATCGTATTCGATGCCGATGACCGTTGCGGGGATGCCGTCCTTGGCATTGCGCTTGTAGTCGATGATCCTGTATTTTCTGCGAACGCCGCCGCCCTGATGACGGACAGTGATCTTGCCCTGGTTATTGCGGCCGGCATTCTTCTTCAGCGACACCGTCAGGGATTTCTCGGGGGTCTTCTTGGTCACGGCCGCGAAGTCGAGCCCGGTCATCTGCCGTCTGGACGGTGTATAGGGATTATACTTTTTGATGCCCATTTTGATGAATTCTCCTATGTTTTTTTGTCACGGCGCGGGATACGCCGTATAAGGGAAGGAGCTTACAGTCCTTCGAAGATCTCGATGTCGGCGCTGTCGGCAGAGAGCGTCACGATCGCTTTTTTCTGCTTCGCGGTGCGGCCTTCCACCAGTCCGCGGCGGCGCTTCTTGCCGTCGAGGTTCATGGTGTTGACGGAAACGACCTTGGTTCCGGCGAAGAGTTTTTCCACGGCGTCCTTGACCTGGGTCTTGGTGGCCTGCGGGTTCACGTAGAAGGTGTACTTCTTGTCCGCCATCATATTCATGCTTTTTTCGGTGATGACCGGGCGGAGCACGACATCATAGTATTTCAGGTCTGCCATTATGCGTATACCTCCTCAATCGCTTCCACGGCGGATTTGGTGATCAGCATGCTGTCGTATTTCAGGATATCGAACACGTTGATGCTGTTGACCTGTGCCGTCTTGACATCGGGAATGTTGCGGGCGGAAAGGATCACGTTGTCATCGATCTCATCCAGCACCACGAGAGCCTTGTTCAGGTTAAGGGCTTTCAGCACGGCGTCGAAGGCCTTGGTCTTCGGGGCGTCAAGGGTCAGTTCGTCGATCACGAAGAACTTCTTCTCATTGACGCGGCTGGTCAGTGCGCTCTTAAGAGCCGCTCTCTTTTCTTTCTTGTTCAGCTTGAAGCTGTACTCACGGGGAGTCGGGGCGAAAACGACGCCGCCGCCCTTCCACTGAGGGGAACGGGTCGAACCCTGACGGGCGTGGCCGGTGCCTTTCTGGCGCCACGGCTTGCGGCCGCCCCCGCTGACTTCGCCGCGGGTCTTCGCTTTCTGCGTACCCTGGCGGTCGTTGGCAAGCTGCTGCACCACGGCCATGTGCACCAGGTGCTCGTTGATCTCCACGCCGAAGATCGCATCGCTCAGTTCGAGCTCGCCGACGGCGTTTCCTTCCATATTATAAACAGTTACGTTTGCCATCGCTTCTTTCTCCTTTCCTGTGATCAGGCCTTCACGGTCTCTTTTAAGGTGACGAGGGCCTTCTTGGATCCGGGGACGGAGCCCTTGACCAGGATCAGGTTGTCATCCGCATTCACGCGGACCACTTCCAGGTTCTGCACGGTGATGGTGCGGCTGCCCATGTGGCCGGCCATGCGTTTTCCCTTGAAGACACGGCTGGGATCGGAGCAGGCGCCGTTGGAACCGGCGTGACGGTGATACTTGGAACCGTGGGTCATGGGACCGCGGTGCAGGCCGTGGCGGTGGATGGCGCCCTGGAAGCCTTTGCCCTTGGAGACGGCAGTCGCGTCGACCTTGTCGCCGGCCGCGAAGATGTCAGCCTTGATCTCGTCGCCGAGCTTGTACTCGCCTTCAAGTTTGAACTCGCGGACGAAGCGCTTGCCGGACACGCCGGCTTTGGCGAAGTGGCCCTTCAGGGGCTTGCTGATACGGTCTTCCTTCTTATCCATATAGGCGACCTGGACAGCGGCATAGCCGTCATTGTCCTTCGTCTTGATCTGGGTGACGGCGCAGGGGCCGGCCAGAAGGACCGTTACCGGGGTAAGGGTGCCGTTTTCGTCGAAGATCTGAGTCATCCCGACTTTGGTTGCTAAAATCGCTTTCTTCATGTTTCCTCCTACAGCGGAGCGCCTTCGCGCTCATACTAGAATTATTTTTGCCCGTTATTTTTTTGCTGTTTTGTACTGTATTGTGTGTAATTATTTCGCCTTCATGCGGATGTTGATATCCACGCCGGCAGGAACCTCGAGAGTGGACAGGGCGTCGATCGTCTTCTGGTTCGGATTGATGATGTCGATCAGACGCTTGTGGGTCCGCTGCTCAAACTGTTCGCGGGAATCTTTGTACTTATGCACCGCGCGCAGGATGGTCACGACTTCGCGCTTCGTGGGAAGCGGGACGGGACCGCTGACCTGGGCTCCGGTCTTCTTGACCGCTTCGACGATCTCCGCCGCGCTGCGGTCTACGGACTGGTGTTCATAAGCCTTCAGGGTGATTCTCATGATTTGGTTTGCCATAAAAAATAGTCGCCTCCTTATTCGTACTTGTGGAAGTACGACAAGCGGTGACTGTACACGCCTCCGTGTGTGTCCTGAGACTGTTCACACGTTATCTCTGCTTTTCGCAGATTGTCTGGTACAGTGACTTGTCGCCAGTTTCCTAACATGACATTCGCTCCACGGAAAACCTGCCACGGGCGGGCAGCAACCTCACGCTTCACCGCTATCAATGTCACAGCAAGGGATAATTTAGCACAGTCCGGGATGCTTTGCAAGCAGATTATTACTTAATTTTCTTTCGTTTTTTCTTAATATTCTTATGATTTATCCGTTGAAAATGAAGCAAATCCGGGGATTTGCAAGGGTCCCCGTAAGATGTTGTGGAGCAAGCAAAAAGGACCCCCAAATATGGGGGTCCCGTGCGGAAAAATGCGGCTTCAGGACTCTTTCAGCTTGTTCGTGATCTTCTCCGAAGGCGTGATCAGTTTCTCCATGGAGGCATTGTGGTTCAGCGTATCGATGATGCTGGCCAGGTATTCGCTCATGTCCACGGACACGTAGTAGTCCCTTTTCAGCGTCTCGGGATGCTGGTAGATCAGGTTCGTGGTCAGGACCTTGTCGATATAGCCCTGCTCCACCGCTTTGTCGAAGCCCTCCATGCCGGAGGTGAACAGACCGAAGCTGGCACAGGCGATGACGCGCTTGGCGCCTCTCGCTTTCAGCTGCTTGCCGACGTCGATGATCGAGTCGCCGGAAGCGATCATGTCGTCCACAACGATCGCCGTCTTGCCCTCGAGGGACTCGCCGAGATACTCATGGGCGATGATCGGGTTCTTGCCGTTCACGACCTGCGTGTAGTCGCGGCGCTTGTAGAACATGCTGACGTTCACGCCCAAGATGTTCGCAAAGAAGATCGCCCGTTCCACGGCGCCTTCGTCAGGTGCGATGATCAGCAGGTGGTCCTTGTCGAAATCCTCATGCAGATCCAGATTGATCAGGGTCTTCACGAACTGGTAGCTGGTCGGCAGGCTGTCAAAGCCCGACATCGGGACGGCGTTGCAGATCCGCGGGTCGTGGGCGTCGAAGGTGAGGATGTTGGTCACCCCGAAGCTCACCAGTTCCTGCAGCATCATGGCGCAGTCCAGCGATTCGCGGCTGGTGCGGCGGTGCTGCCGGCTCTCGTAGAGGAACGGCATCACGACGTTGATGCGGGCCGGTTTGCCCGTACAGGCCGCGATCACGCGCTTGACGTTCTGGTAGTGTTCGTCCGGCGACATGGGATTGGTCCTGCCGTTCATGGTGTACTCGATGCTGTAGTTGCAGACATCGACCATGATGTACAGGTCGTAGCCCCTGACCGTCTGCTTCAGCGCCGCCTTGGCTTCGCCGCTTCCGAAGCGGGGAAGGTCCACGTCGATCATGTAGGAGTCCTCCACATAACCGGCCTGATCGTTCTTGCGGTTCGCCCTCCAGGCGACCAGATACGCATTCACCTGCTTCGCCAGCTTTTCGCAGCCGGGAAGCGCGACGATCCCCAGCGGTCCGTAGTGTTTTCTTGCTTCCATAATGCCCCCTTTTCGCAGCATTTTTCTCCGCGTTTTTTATCGTCAGCCGCCGCACAGGCTTTTTCCTGCGGCGGAAACGGTCAGAGATCGGTGAGCCGGCTCCTGGACCCCGTGCGCAGATCGCCGCCCCCGAAGGGCAGCGTCTGGTAGCACAGAAGGCGCGAGCCGATCCGCTCGATGTAACGGTGCCGGATATCCTCCGGCGTCAGATTGGTGGAAATGACCGTCGACTGTTTTCGGCGGAAGCGCCGGTCGACCGTCTCCTCCAGCAGGGAAATGTTGGCGGCGGTCTCGATCTCGGTACCGAGGTCGTCGATGATCAGCAGGTCGGTGGAATCCATCAGGCCTTCGATCGTCTGCTCGCTCCGCCCGAAGGCCATGTCTCCCATCAGGCGGAAATATTCCGCCGCGGTCATGTAGACGACGGCCCAGCCTTCCTTCATGAGCGCCCCCGCAATGCAGTTGCACAGGAAGGTCTTGCCGGTCCCGGTCGGGCCGTAAAGCAACATGTTCTGCATCTTCGTGCCGAAGTTGCGGACGAAGTTCTTCGCCGCGCGCAGGTTCTTGACCATGACGCTCCGCGCCGATTCGCCGCCCAGATCGACGTCCGGCCGCGTGTCGAAGCGGGTGATGTCGAAGGTCTCGAAGCTCTCCTCGTTCACCCTCTCCCAAAGCGGGGAGTCATGGTAAAGGACGTTCACCAACGTCGGCCGGAAGCAGCTGCAGCGGCCGCCTTCCGCATAGCCCGTGTCGCGGCAGAGCGGGCAGGACCACTGCGGCTTCAGGTCCTCCGGCGAAAAGCCGGCCTCCTGCAGGAGCGTTTCCTTCATGAGGACCGTCGCCCGGATCTGCTTGTCGAGTTCCGCAGCCAGATGCGCGCTCCCCGAACGCCTCGCCTCGATGAGGCGGCCCCGCAGGTCAGCCTGCTCTTTCTCCAGACGGGCGAGCTCCGGCACGGCCTCTTCGATCCGCGCGCGGTTTTCGGCCGCCCGGTCTTCGGCAGCCCGCCGTCTTTCCAGATAGATCTGTTCGATCTGATCGACCTGTTTGTTCGTGAGCGGCATTTACTTCTCCTCCCACATACGGCTCCAGGCGAGCGCGTTATAGTCGACCTCGTCGCTCCCGCGCTCCGTCGAAAAGCCGTACGCCGCCTGGACCTTCGCCGAACGGCCGGTCCCGGGCTTCTTCCGGCGGGACGGGGAAGTCTCTGCCGGCGCCTGAGACGCATCCTGCGCTCCGGCAGCGACATCCTTCCGCGCGCGGACCTTCTCGTCGAAGCGGCTGACCGCCGCCCGCGCTCCGGCCAGATCCCTCACGCCTTCTTCGTGCCAGCTGCGCGCCACGGTCTCGATGTAGCGGATGAACTTCGTCTTGGAGTAATCCTCCTTCTTCCGCTCCACGCACTGCTCGACGCAGTACTCGAGCACGTCGACCGGCAGCTGCAGGTCACGGTGGAGCCAGGCAAAGACTTCGACGTCCTGATGCGACAGGGTGCGGTTCAGGTAGGCCGGTGCGACCACGGAGACGAGCATGTTGAACTCGCCGTCCTCCTCGCAGAGGCGGCTGACCTCGGTCGGCTGATAATGGCGGCGTTCCGCAGCGGCGGGCGCAGCTTTCTCCGGCGCGGCGGCCTCGGTCTCTTTGGTGCTGCGCGGTGCGCGGGCAGGCTTTGCCGGCGCGGCAGCGGATGCTGCGGCAGGCGCAGCGGCGTTTCCGGCAGCTTCAGCGGCATCGGCAGACGCTCTGCCCGGGACAGCCGACGCGGAAGAAAGAGGCACCGGTTCGTCGAAGATATCCGTGCCCGAGAGCATACGGATCCCGTTCATATGCCCTTCGGCATCGTAGAACAGTTTCAGCAGGCCGCACTTCTCCAGATATTTCAGGGCGCGGTTCACCGTCCGTTCCGAAAGGTCCAGGCGTTCCGCCAGGCTTTCCACGGAGATCTCCGCTGCACCCTGCGTCCGCAGAAGGCACAGGTAAACCTTGACAAACTCGCCGTTTGCCTCAGCCATGTATTTATCGATAAAAACGTTGGGGACCAGTGTCTGCCCCGCCGCCGTATAGCATTCCAGTCTCATCGCGCAAAACTCCTCCGCCATGGGCTTTCAGTATAACATAAAGCGGAAAGAATGCAATAGCACGAGGTCCGCTCCGAAGGGAGCGGACCGCCGATGTGGATAAAGTGAAAAATGTGGAAAAGCCCGGAAAGCCTTGTCGCACAAGGGTTTTTGAAAATCGGTTTTCCACCCGCCTCAGAGCGTCTTCGCGGTGGACGATGTGCAAAGCTCGGACGAAACCAGCGCATCTGCGACAAGATCAACGTTTCCGCAGCCCATGGTTATCAACATTTCGCCGTTGGAAGAATTTTTTAATAAAAATTCAACAATTTCGTCAAAAGTGGGGAGATAGATGCACGGAACACCCCGTTTTTCGATCGCATCGCGCAATTGGGACGAATGAACGCCCAGATCGTCGGTCTCGCGGGCCGGCATGATGTCCGAAAGGACCACCCGGTCGAAGCCCGAAAGCACGTCCGCAAAGTCGTCGAAAAGCTCCTTCGTGCGGCTGTAGGTGTACGGCTGGAAGATGCAGGTCAGCTTGTAAGGATACTTCCGCGCGACCGCAAGCGTCGCCGCGATCTCCTCGGGATGATGGCCGAAGTCGTCCATGACCACGATGTCCTCGCGCAGGATCCCGCGCTTTTCGAAGCGGCGGTGGACGCCCCTGAAGCTCTCCAGGCCCTTCTTCACCGCATCAAACGGAATGCCGTTCTCCAGGGCGGCGGCCGCGGCGGCGAGGGCGTTCGTCACGTTGTGCTCCCCGGGCACGTCCAGGCCGATGCGGCCAAGCATCTCCCCGTGCTGCACGAGGTCGAAGCTGCAGATGCCGAGTTTCGTCGACGTGATGTTCTTCGCCTGATAATCGTCACCCTCCTGCAGGCCCACATAGACCACGCGGCAGGGAAGGCCCGCCATCAGTTCGTGCACGTCTTCAATGTCGCTTTCCACGATCAGCACGCCGTCGGCCGCGACATTTTCCGCAAAGCGGCGGAAAGACCTGCGGATATTCTCCATGTTGTGGAAGAAATCCAGATGGTCCGCCCGGATGTTCAGGATGATCGCGGTCTTCGGGAACATATGGTGGTAGCTGTTCGTGAATTCGCAGGCTTCCGCCACGAAATAAGGCGACTGCCCGATCCTGAGGTTCCCGCCGATCGATTCCTGCAGACCGCCGATGGAGACGGTCGGGTCGTCGCCCGCCGCCATCAGGATCTCCGTCATCATGCCGGTGGTCGTGGTCTTGCCGTGCGTCCCCGAGATCGCGAAACTCTCCGGATAGTGCGCCATCATCTGGCCGAGAAGCTCCGCACGGTTCAGGATCGGAATACCCTTTTCGGCAGCAGCGACGTATTCCGGGTTGTCCGGGTGGACCGCCGCGGTATTGACGCAGAAATCGATGCCGTCAACGATATTTTCCGGACCCTGACGGTACGCGATCTGCGCCCCGAGCTTTTCGAGGCGTTCGGTATTCTTGCTCTGCTTGGCGTCCGAACCGGTCACCTTAAAGCCCTTTGACAACAGAAACTGCGCCAGAGAGCTCATGCTGATGCCGCCGATCCCCATGAAATGGGCCCACTGCGGATGATCAAAATCTACCTTATACATATTATTTATCCCTCAGTCTTTCCCCTCCGGGAAAATCTGTTTCTGGTTCTTCTCGATGAGGCGGCGGAGCAAAAGAGCCAGGATGCCCGCTGCGACGATCTCTCCCGCGCAGACCGTGACCATCATGAACCAGATGGCGTCCTCGGCGCCATAAGCATAGCGCAGCACGAAGGGCACGATGAGCGTGTTGGCAAGGATAGGCGGCAGGACCGCCAGATACCGGCTCTGCTTCCGAAGAAGCCTCGTCCCGACCGCGCCGATGAGCGTGGCGAGAGTGCCGAAAATGACGTCCCCGACGGGCGCGCCGGACAGCAGGTTGAATAAGAAGCATCCGATCGTGACGCCCGGGATGCCGGCAGCGGTAAAGACGGGCATGACCGTCAGCACTTCCGCAAAGCGGATCTGAATGACGCCCGAAGCCAGGTTCAGGACCAGAAAGCCCAGTCCCACGTACAGCGCGGCAATGATACCGGCCATGGCTACCTTTTGAACATTTTTGTTTTTCATCGTACTTTCTGCACCCGTTTCAGGATGCACTCCTTAGTTTTGTTTAGCGTCAGGATGGTTTCGAACTGACGTCTGCCCTTTTGCAGGGCATTAGCATCATACACTCTTTCCCCTGCCATGGCAAGGGTCGGAAATAATAAAAGTGGCATTTTCCCGGCTTCTCTGCTATGATAGGGATATCTTCGGAGGTGCGAAATGTTTCTGGCCGATTCCTGGAAAGAATATGAAGTGCTGGACTGCTCGGACGGCGAAAAGCTCGAGCGCTGGGGCGCGTACGAGCTCGTGCGGCCCGACCCGCAGATCATCTGGCAGACGGAAAAGAAGCTCCCCGGCTGGTCGAAGCCGAACGCGCACTACCACCGGTCTTCCTCCGGCGGCGGCGAGTGGGAGTTTTTCTCCCTGCCCGACGAGTGGGATCTGCACTATGAGCCGCTGGAGCTGACCTTCCGGCTGAAGCCGTTCAAGTTTAAGCACACCGGCCTCTTCCCGGAGCAGGCCGCGAACTGGGACTGGTTCTCGGAGCTCATCCGCGCGCGGAAAGCAGAAGGCAAAACGGTCCGCGTCCTGAACCTCTTTGCCTATACCGGCGGCGCGACGCTGGCCGCAGCCCGGGCCGGCGCGGAGGTGACCCACGTGGACGCCGCAAAGGGCATGGTCAGCTGGGCCTCTGAAAACGCCCGCGTCTCCGGCCTCGGCGAGGCAAAGATCCGCTGGCTCGTGGATGACTGCGGCAAGTTCGTCGAGCGGGAGATCCGCCGCGAAAAGAAATACGAAGCCGTCATCATGGACCCGCCCTCCTACGGGCGCGGCCCGAAGGGCGAGATCTGGAAGATCGAGGACGCCGTGTTCCCGCTGGTGCAGCGATGCGCGGAGCTTCTGTCCAACGAGCCGCTCTTCTTCCTCATCAATTCCTACACCACGGGCCTGCAGCCGGGCGTCCTTTCCTACATGCTGAAGGAAACCGTGCAGAAGCGCTTCGGCGGGCGCGTCGCCGCCGATGAGATCGGCCTGCCGGTCAGCGGTACCGAAGAAGCGAAAAAGCTCGGCCTTGTCCTTCCCTGCGGCGCTGCCGGAAGATGGGAAGCGTAAGGCATTTCCGACATCTCACAAAGGAGCTTATATATTATGAAGAAAATACTTGTTGTCCTTGCTGCTCTGCTGCTTGTCCTTTCCGCCTCGGCCTGCGGGAAGAAGACACCGTCAGCGGATCAGAAACTGTACCACGCCGAGATCACGGTGAAAAACTACGGTACCATCAAGCTGGAGCTGAACGCGGAAGCCGCACCGATCACCGTGGCCAATTTCGTCGACCTCGCGAAAAGCGGCTTTTACGACGGCCTGACCTTCCACCGCATCATCGACGGCTTCATGATCCAGGGCGGCGCGCCGAACGCGTCCAGCAAGATCAAGCCGAAGACCATCAAGGGCGAATTCAGCGCCAACGGCGTGGAAAATCCCATCAAGCACGTGGAGGGCGTCATTTCGATGGCCAGAGCGAAGGACATGAACAGCGCCAGTTCGCAGTTCTTCATCATGGTGGGCACTGCAGCGTATCTGGACGGAAATTATGCCGCGTTCGGCCACGTGACGGAAGGGCTTGAGATCGTGCAGAAGATTGCGAAGGACGCAAAGCCCGTCGACAACAACGGCACCATTCCGGCGGATCAGCAGCCCGTCATCGAGAAGATCGTGATCACGGACTGAAGCGGCCGGGAATTCCGGACGTCTTGCCGCCTTCGGGCAAGCCGCATGAAAAAGACGCGATGCCATGCATCGCGCCTTTTTATTTTACCCTTCAGCAGATCAATATTCGAACATGCCGGCCGGCTTCCTGTCCGGAACCTTCACGTCGTCGTAGGTCTTCGCGGTCGCGTAGTCGACGTCGTTGATGGGCCAGGTAGGGGTCTTGCCTTCGTACACTTCCTGCACGCCCATGGCGGAGAAATAGGAGGCGCGGTGGGCCGCTTCGGTGGTGTTGCCGCCGATGTGCGGATAGATGATCACGTTGTCCAGGGTCAGGAGCGGGTTCTTCGGATCGACCGGTTCCTTGCGGATGGCATCCAGGCCTGCGCCGGCGATCACGCCGTTCTTGCAGGCTTCGTACAGATCCTCTTCCACGACCAGGCCGCCTCTCGCGGTATTGATCAGGAAAGCGGTGGGCTTCATCATGGCCAGACGTTCCTTGTTCACCATGTCGTGGGTGACAGGCGTGTTCGGCGCGTGCAGGGAGACATAATCGCTCTCGGTGAAAATGCGGTCCAGGTCACGCACGACTTCGACGCCGTCCGGGAAATCCTTCGCGGGCTTGTAGGGGTCGTAGCACAGGACGTTCATCTCGAACGCCAGGGCGCGCTTCGCGACACGGGAACCGATGTTGCCGCAGCCGATGATGCCGAGGGTCTTGCCGCTCACGGTGTTCTTGCGGATCTTCAGTTTTGCCTTGTAGTAGTCGTCGACCCAGGTCTTGTGCAGGACGGTGACGTTGCGGCTCATCTCGAGGATCAGCATGAACGCGGTCTCAGCAACGGAGGTGCTGTTCGCGACCGGAGCATACAGGGTCTGTACGCCGTGATCGTGGCAGGCTTTCACGTCAAGAGCGTCAAAGCCGGCACCGTGGCGCACGACGACCTTCAGATTCGGGTTGGACTCAATCACTTCACGGGTGATGGGAGTGATGCGGACGATCATGGCATCCGGCTGATATTCCTTGAAATCGGCAAGCACGTCTTCTGTCTCGAAGCCGCGGCCGTCGATGACGGTGTGACCGGCATCCTCAAGAAGCTTGCGACCTTCACTCATGATTTCCTGCGGTAATAAGATTTTCCAGGGCATTGCGCCACCTCCGTTGTTTTTTTCGATTTTTGATGAAGGGACTGCCGCGCCGCCGTACCGGCAGCGCTTGGTTTGCAGAAAAACAGTGCTTGCATCTAACCTGTTCCCATAGTAAACTAAAACCGTCAACAAAGCAAACGGAGAAAAATTGTTAAACGCCCAAAGATTCTTTGTTAAAGGGAGGACTTTATGGATATCCTCAGTTACTATTATTTTACTGAACTCTGCAAGGATCTGAACATGAACCGGACCGCGGAACGGCTCTACGTCTCCCAGCAGACGATCAGCAACCACATCGCCCGGCTGGAAGAACACTACGGAACGCGTCTTTTCTACCGAAAGCCGGCGCTCTCCCTGACCTACGCCGGCGAGTACGCGCTGCAGTTCTCGCAGCGGCTCCTCCGTGAGCAGCACAATCTGGAAGAATTCCTGAACGACGTGGAAAAGAAGGGAAAAGGCATTCTTTACTTCGGCGCGAGTTCTCTCCGCCTGAACGATTCGCTGCCGCAGATCCTGCCGGCCTTCACCGAGCGCTATCCCGGGATCGAGCTGCAGATCACTTCTGCCTTCTCCTCCCGACTCGAGCCGATGGTCCTGGAAGGCAAGCTGGATCTCGCGATCGTCCTGAACAGCCGGCACCTGAATCCGGTACTGGAGCAGCTGGACTTTGCCGAAGACCAGGTCTTCGCCTGTCTTCCGGAGAGGCTCTTATTAGATAAAGGAAAGGATGCTGCCTGGAAGCAGAAGGCACTGAAAGGCATCGAGGTGACCGAATGCTGCGATCTGCCCCTATGCCTTACCGAAAACCGGATCGGAGAAAACATCCTCCAGGCCTACCATGACGCCGAGATCGAGCCGCAGGTCTATCTTTCCAGTTCGGATACGAACCTTTCCTTTGCCGTCTGCTGCACGGGCGTCGCAGGTGCCTTCATCGGCCAGAACCGTCTTGCCAATGCCGGGAGTGCGCTCCCGGACGACCTGAACATCTTCCCCCTCACGATCAGCGGGAAGCCTGTCGTGCAGAAACTGGTCATGATCCGCCGGAAGGACCGCTACGCCTCGGAGGCCATGAAGTATTTCATGCAGTTGCTGCAGGAATCCGCCGAAAAGATGGAACGCGTGAACATTGCCCGGAGCGTCTGACCGCCGCATCCGGCGGCCGCAAGTCAACAAAAAAATTTTGTTGACTTTTAAAAATTCATTGTTTGATTTATGGTTGAGAGTTGTTTATGATGAAACCGCAGGAAAACAGAAGTTACTCGTAAACCAAAACAAAAGGAGAAAGAACATGAAAAAATTCCTCGCTCTCGCTTTCGCCCTCATCCTTGTCCTCACGACTCTGACCGCCTGCGGCGGCAGCAGCGACGGCTCCAAGGAAGCCGGCGGCACCACCTGGCCCTCCAAGGGTGCTGTCACCGTCACCGTCCCCTACTCTGCCGGCGGCGACACCGACACCTACTGCCGTGCCCTCTTTAAACTGGTCGGCGAAGATCTGAAGCAGAACTTCGTCGTCGTCAACACCACCGGCGGTTCCGGCGTTGCGGCTTCCACTGCCGTGAAAGATGCCAAGAACGATGGCTACACCCTGCTCTTCCACCACAGCGGCGTCATGCTCACCCAGGAAGCGGTCGGCTCCAACACCTTCTCTTTCCTGAATGATTTCGAAGTCTGCGCCACCGCTGCCCGCGATGACACCTACATGCTGATCGTCAAGAAAGACGCTGCCTACAAGACCCTTGCCGAATTCATCGATTACTGCAAGGCTCATCCGAAGGAAGTCAAGTACTCCATCACCTTCAACGGTGCCACCCACGCTGTCGCCACCCTGATGGAACAGACCATGGGCATCGAATTGAACAAAATCGACGTCGGCAGCTCCGCCGCTGACCGTCTGACCGCTTTCATGGCCAATCAGTGCGACTGCCTGGTCATCAACTACATGAACGTCAAGGACTACATCGAAAAAGGTGACTTCATCGTTCTCGGTGTGTGCGCCAACGAACGTCCGGAAGGCATGAAGGATTTCCCGACCATGAAGGAACAGGGTTACGACGTCGTCCAGTCCAAGCTGTACGAGATCCGCTTCCCTAAGGGAACCGATGCCGCGATCGTCGAGAAGCTCTCCGCTGCCATCGAGAAGGCCGCCAAGAGCCCTGAGTTCGCCGAGACTCTTGCCAAGTACTTCGCTCAGCCTTACTACCGCAACGGCGCTGACACCGTTAAGGAAGATGCTGCGGAAGTCGAACAGCTGAAGAAGCTTTTCCAGAGCAAATAAAAAGCTAACGGCGGCGGCCGCACGGTTTCCGTGAGGCCGCGCCTGCAACTAAAGCGCAATACTTTCAGAAACGGAGGAGCTCCCCAATGACGGATAAGAAAAAAGGCATTATCACGTCGGTGCTCTTTCTCGCCTTCAGTATCGTAATGATCATCTTCGCGAAGGACATCAAGCCGATGATGGAAAACGATCTGGGAAGCGGTTTCTTCCCGATGGTCGTCGGCATCGCGATGTGCGGCCTTTCGGTACTGCGCCTCGTCCTGGCGCTCCGCGAGAAAGAAAAAGAATCCAAGAAGTCAAATGACGACCTGATGGGCGGCCTCGGGACCCTGATCCTGATCGGTGCTTACTGCATCGCCTTCAATCCTGTCGGCTTCATCATTTCCACCATTGTCTACCTGTTCCTGCAGATCCTGCTGCTGACTCCCAAGGCAAAACGCAACTGGCTCGTCATCTCGATCATCAGCGTCGTCACGCCTTTCGCGTTCTACGCCCTGTTCGTTTACCTCATCAACACGCCGCTGCCCAGAGGGCTGTTCGGCTTCTAAGGAAAGGAGGACTAAGTTATGGGACAGATTTCTCAAGCGATCCACATGGTACTCTTTAACCCGTTCTGCCTTCTCCTGATCCTGATCGGCGTTGTTATCGGTATCATTTTCGGTTCCATCCCGGGCCTGAGCTCCACCATGGCCCTGATCCTTTTCCTGCCGATGTCCTTCGGCATGGATCCCATGAACGGCATTTCCCTGCTGATCGGCCTTTACCTCGGCGGCATGTCCGGCGGTCTGATCTCGGCCATCCTGCTGAAGATACCCGGTACGCCGTCGTCAATTGCAACCGTGTTCGACGGCGGGCCGATGGCGGACAAGGGCGAAGCCGGCAAGGCCATCGGCGTCGGCATTCTGACCTCCTTCGTCGGCGGCCTGATCTCCATCCTGGCCCTGATGTTCATCTCCCCCTACCTCGCCAAGGTCACCCTGGCCTTCACGAGCGCGGAATACTTCTCCATCGCCCTCTTTGCCCTGACCATCATCTCCAGCCTTTCCGGCAACTCCATGGTCAACGGCATCCTGTCCGGCTTCCTCGGCATCGCGCTCTCCCTCGTGGGCATCGCCCCGATCGACGGCGCCATCCGCTTCACCTTCGGTGAAAGCAAGCTGTACGGCGGCTTCAACTCTGTCGTCATCCTGATCGGCATCTACGCCGTCACCGATATCATCCGCGCGGGCTTTGAGCGCAGAGACATCGACAAGAAGCTGGCCAAGAAGAGCTATCAGATGGATTCCCTTTACGGCATCAAGCTCGGCGATTACCTGAAGCGCTGGGTGAACATCATCCGTTCCGCTCTGATCGGCCTCGGCATCGGTATCCTGCCCGGCATCGGCGGTTCCACCGCTTCGCTGCTCGCCTATACCGCCGCGAAGAACTCCTCCAAGCATCCGGAGACCTTCGGCACCGGCGAGGTCGACGGCCTGATCGCTTCCGAAACCTCCAACAACGCCGTTATCGGCGGCTCCCTGATCCCGCTGATCACCATGGGCATTCCCGGCAACGTGGCGACTGCCGTCTTCCTGGGCGGTCTGACCATCCACGGCATCTCCCCGGGCCCGCTGGTATTTTCCAAGAGCGGCGAGTACATCTACGGTATCTTCATCGCCCTGATCATCGCGAACATCTTCATGCTGATCACCGAGCGCGCCGGCCTGCGGACCTTCGTCCGCCTGCTGGACATCCCGAAGTACTACCTGCTCCCCATCGTTCTGGTCTGCTGCATCATCGGTGCCTACTGCAACAAGTTCACGGTCTTTGACGTGTACTGCGTGTTCATCTTCGGTGTCATCGGCACCCTGTTCAAGTTCCTGAAGATCCCGGCAACGCCGCTCATCATCGGCTTCATTCTGGGCAACATGACGGAAACGAACTTCCGCCAGGCCCTGATGCAGACAGGCGGCAGCTGGTCCATCTTCGTGACCCGTCCGATCTCCCTGATCTTCCTGCTGATCGCGGTCATCTCGGTCGCCATGACCATCCGCAAGCAGTTCAAGAGCAAGAAGGCCGGCAAGGTCCAGGAAGAGGAGGAGGAAGGCTGATGAACATCGGTTTTATCGGATACGGCGAGGCCGCTTACAACATCACGCTCGGTTTTTCCCAGAACGGGATCACCGGGATCCGCGCGAATGACGCGATGATGGACCACCCGGTCATGGGTAAGCAGGTCCACGCCCGCGCAGCGGAGGCTGGCGTCGAGCTGGTCTCCGACGCGAAGGAAGTCGCCCGCTGGGCCGACGTTCTCTTTGCCGCGGTACCGTCCTCCTTTACCCTTGACGTATGCAGCACCGTAAAGAGTGAACTCCGTCCCGGCCAGATCTATGCCGATGTCAGCGCTTCCACCCCCGCGACCAAGATCGCGATCTGGGAGCAGATCAAGGATACCGGCGTTTATTTTGCCGACGCCGCCATGCTCGGTTCCCTTCCGCAGGACAAGCACCGCGTTCCCATCACGGCGAGCGGCAACGGCGCCGAAAAGTTCAAGGAAGTCATGGAACCCTACGGCATGCGGATCACCCTTGCCGGCGACAAGGCCGGCGCCGCCTCCGCCATCAAGCTGGTGCGTTCGATCTTCATGAAGGGCATTGCCTCGCTGATGATCGAGACCATGCAGGCCGCGGATGCCTATGACGTCACCGACGAGATCGTCGCTTCCATCGGCAAGTCCATGGACGGCATCCCCTTCTCCCAGCATCTGGACCGCCTGATCATCGGCAGCGCGCTGCATGCGAAGCGCCGTGCCGCGGAAATGAAAGGCTCCATCGCCATGCTGGAAGAAGAAAAGCTCTCGAGCGAGATGACCACGGCCACCAAGCACCGCCTGGAAGACCTGATCCCGTATAACTTCGCGGAAAAATACGTCGGAAGCAAGCCGAAGAACTTTTCCGAAGTCATCGAAGCGATCCGTCCGGAAAAATAAAAGCGCCCTGCCGGCACTTGCGCGCACCAATTCCCATCATCGTTATTGGAGGAAAACATAATGGCTGAGACCAAATACGGAAAAAGAATCTTTACTGAGATCAATCGTCCCGACCGCGAGCTCGTCGAAAAGTTCCGCGGCATCCCCAGCAGCAACATCAACGACATGATGAACCGCATGTTCAACATGTACGGCGATCTGCGCTGCTATACCAAAGGCGCCAATCTGGTCGGTACCGCTCTGACGGTCCACGTCGCTGAGGGCGACAACGCGCTCCTGCACCTGGCCATGGACCTGGCTCAGCCGGGCGACGTCATCGTGCTGGACGGCAGCGGCTGCATGACTCGTTCGCTCTGCGGCGAGATCATGTTCAACTATGCGAAGTCCAAAGGCATCGCCGGCTTCGTGCTGGACGGTTGCATCCGTGATGCGGATGCTCTCGATGACCTCGGCTTCCCGGTCTACGCCAAAGGCATCACCCCGCAGGGTCCCTGGAAGATCGGCTACGGCGAGATCAACGTTCCCATCGCCTGCTGCGGTCAGGTCGTCTTCCCCGGCGACATCATCGTCGGCGACCCGGACGGCATTGTCGTCATTCGTCCTGACATGGCTGAAGAAGTCCTGGCGGCTGTCGAAGGCAAGTTTGCCGGCGAGCTGAAGACCCTGAGCAATTATGCGAACGGCATCATGCCTGACCGTGCAAAACACGAAGCGAACTACAGGAAGACTGTCACTGACAGCGGCTGCACCTTCTTCAACGAAGCGTGGAAATAAGCTGTACTGCCGTACTGCCGTAAGGCCGGCGGAACCCGGGAACGGACCGGTCCGCTGAAATTTCAAAAGAGATATCCCTGCCGCGGAGAACGCTCCCGGCAGGGATGTTTTTATTCTGAGTCGACGCCCTGTTCCGAATGACAGGACAAACCGCGCCGGCAGCCGGGTCCCGCCGTTCTTCCGTGCACGCAAAAAACGGAGCTGCCGAAAGACAGCTCCGTTTTGCTTTAAGTTTCCTTAAAACGGGGGATTATTCGTTGATCTTGACAACGGTGCCGGAAGCGACGGTACGGCCGCCTTCACGGATAGCGAAGCGAAGACCTTCTTCCATGGCGATCTTGGAGATCAGTTCAACGTTGATCTCGACATGGTCGCCGGGCATGCACATTTCAGTGCCTTCGGGCAGCGTGCAGGTGCCGGTCACGTCGGTGGTTCTGAAATAGAACTGAGGACGATAGTTGGAGAAGAAAGGAGTATGACGTCCGCCTTCTTCTTTGGTCAGCACGTAGATACGGCCCACGAATTTGTCATGAGGATGAATGGTGCCGGGTTTCGCAAGAACCTGACCACGTTCGATCTCATTACGCTGTACGCCGCGAAGCAGGCAGCCGATGTTGTCGCCGGCCTGGCCTTCGTCAAGCAGCTTGTGGAACATTTCGACGCCGGTAACGACGACGGAGCGGCTTTCGTCCTTGATGCCGACGATCTCGACGGTATCGGAGACATGAACAACACCGCGTTCCACACGGCCGGTAGCCACGGTGCCGCGGCCGGTGATGGAGAAAACGTCCTCGACGGGCATCAGGAAAGGCTTGTCGGTAGCGCGTTCCGGATCCGGAATGTAGCTGTCAACGGCTTCCATGAGCTCGATGATCTTGTCCTGCCACTTCGCATCGCCCTGCAGGGCCATGAGAGCGGAACCGCGGATGATGGGGGTATCATCGCCCGGGAACTCGTATTCGTCAAGCAGTTCGCGAACTTCCATTTCCACGAGGTCAAGGAGTTCTTCGTCATCGACCATGTCGCACTTGTTCAGGAAAACGACGATGTAGGGAACGCCAACCTGACGGGCAAGCAGCACGTGCTCGCGGGTCTGGGCCATGACGCCGTCGGTGGCAGCAACGACCAGGATGGCACCGTCCA
>JAFRRD010000005.1 GCA_017428265.1 Lachnospiraceae bacterium
GCGAGAAAGACTATCGATCCTATGAGGAGTTCTCCGCAGCCATAGCGGATTACATTGACTATTACAACAATGAACGCATCCAGGCAAAAACAAAATGGATGCCACCTGTAAAGTACAGAATGGCATCCACTTGTTGAGGCCGGTCATAAATCAATGTGTCCAGGAAACTGGGTACATATCACGGAAGCGCCTTGCACCGCAGTCTTTCTTTATGGTATAGTTGGAATCGGCGGCACCTGCCGCAGGAGGTCACTTATGCGTCTGAAACATATCCCGGGTTCGGAAGAGGCGGTCGCCGCCAGTCCTCAGGTCATCCACGAGCCGGAAAGCATGCCGGGCAGGTGGAAGGAATACTTCGGCGGGCGGAAGATCGCGCTCGAGATCGGCTGCGGCAAGGGGAAATTTCTCTTCGAAAATGCATCGTTAAACGGCAACATTGCTTATGTGGGCGTGGATTTTTACTCCTCTGTGTTAATCAAGGCTTTAAAGAAGGACGGCGAGCAGCTGCCCAATCTCCGCTTTCTCTGGATGGACGCCTCAAAGCTGACCGAGACCTTTGCCCCCGGCGAGGTCGATATCATTTACCTCAATTTCTCCGATCCCTGGCCGAAGGACCGCCACGCCAAGCGCCGCCTGACCGCGCCGGGCTTTCTCAAAAAATGGCAGAGCCTGCTCGCGCCGGACGGCCGCCTCGAGTTCAAGACCGACAACATGCCCCTCTTCGACTGGTCCGCGGAGACCCTGAAAAACGAGGGCTGGACGATCACCGTCCTCACCCATGACCTGCACAATGACCCGGTCCTGTTCGAGGGCAACATCATGACCGAATACGAAGCCAAATTTTCGGCAAAGGGCAACCCGATCGGCAAGCTCATCGCCCTGCCGCCGAAAACCTGAAGAAGGCGGCAGCCCGCTGTTCGGGACCTGCCGCAAGGAGCCTCCGCCATGGAATGGATCGCGCTCGGCCTTTTCTGCGCCGCCCTGCTTATCTGCATTTTGCTGGATCTGTCGGTCCTGTATGCCCTCGCCTTCGGCCTGCTCGTCTTTTTGCTCTACGGCAGGACCAAAGGCTTTCCCTGGCGTGAACTGTTCGGCATGGCGCTGGAGGGGATAAAGACCGTCCATAACATCCTCATCACCTTTTTCCTGATCGGGATCATGACGGCGCTCTGGCGCGCCGCGGGGACGATCCCCGTCATCGTCTGCTACGCCTCCGGCCTGATCCGGCCGGCCGTTTTCCTGCTGATGGCCTTCCTCCTCAACTGCGCAGTCTCCGTGCTGACGGGGACCTCCTTCGGGACCGCCGCCACCATGGGCGTCATCTGCGCGGCGATCGGGACAGCTATGGGCGTGAGCCCGCTTCTTTCCGGCGGCGCGGTGCTGTCCGGCGCCTTTTTCGGCGACCGCTGCTCTCCCGTTTCCACGAGCGCCCTCCTGGTCGCCGCCGTCACGAAGACCGACATCTATGACAATATCCGCCGCATGGTGCGGACGGCCTTCGTGCCCTTCCTGCTGGCCTGCGGCATCTATACCGGGATCGGCCTCCTGCTTCCGCGCGAAGGCTCCGTCATGGACCTTGAAGCCCTGTTTTCCCGGAGTTTCAGCCTGCACTGGACCGCCCTCATTCCGGCGGCCGTCATCCTTGTCCTGGCTGCATTCCGTGTGAAAGTTAAGCTCGCCATGAGCGTCAGCATCCTCACGGCGATCCCGCTCTGCCTTATCCTGCAGGGGCTTTCTCCGACAGAGATCCTTCGCGCGGCGCTGAGCGGCTTTACACCTGCGGACGCCGAAGTTGCCCGCCTGGTCAGCGGGGGCGGCATCGTCTCGATGCTCCGCGTCGCCTGCATCGTCTGCCTGTCCTCGGCTTATTCCGGGATCTTTCAGAAGACCGGGATGCTGGATAAGGCCAAGCGCCTCATCGGCGCCCTGGCCGCAAAGACAAACGCCTACACCGCATCGCTTATCACATCTGTTCTTACCGGCGTGATCGCGTGCAACCAGACCCTGACCATCCTCCTGACCGAGCAGCTCTGCCGCGACGAATACGCGGCAAAGGAGAACCTCGCGATCGACCTGGAAGACAGCGCGGTCGTCACCGCGCCGCTCGTTCCCTGGTCCATTGCCGGCGCCGTGCCGCTCGCCTCGGTCGGTGCACCGTCCGCCGCCGTCCTTGCCGCCTTCTACCTCATCCTCCTGCCGCTCTGGCGGCTGGTGAGAGGCGTGCAAATACAGAAGAAATAAAAAAGAGGCACCGTTGGAAAGCCCCGGCGGTGCTTCTTTGTTTTGCGGCAGCTAACGGCTCCTGTATCGCATCGCAACTGCATTTTCATTGATCTTCCCGTTCAGGACACAGCAGGCGGGGTCCCGATATACTTCGAAGCCGCAGTCAAGGTGAAACCGCAGGGAAGCGGTGTTCGTTTTGCTCACGGTATCCGTGATCTCAAACGGACCCTCGCTGCCGAACCTGTCAAAAAGGAGAAGTATCATTTTCCGGGCAAACCCTTTCCGTCTATAGGAAGGCGCGGTCTCCAGCGCCTCGGCATACCAGGCTTTGGCGGCTCCGGCTTCCGGCTTTTCCCCATCGCTTCTGCTCACCGGAAACAGACGGACCGCACTGACCCACTGCCCATCTGCTTCCAGGACATAATAGCGGACACCTTCCCGGCGGAAAAAGTCATCTTTCAAATAGTAATAAAACTTCTGTTCCACCATACGCCTGCCCTTCTCCGGGTCGGCTTCATCCGGAAAAAACTCCGCTGCATTTTCCACATTGCTCTCATAATAGACTCCCATGAGTTTCGGGAAATCAAGCGATTCAAGAGAAGTAAATTCAAGCATCCTCATAGCGCTTACCTCTGTAATCTGTCATACACAGTCAGTTTGCATCAACTTTGATTATATTTCAAGCCTTGGATCATACGGATATGCCAGGGGAGCGCCTTCCGGCGAAAGCAGCCACAGGACATTCCGAAAGCCGGGATGCCGCCCGATCACCATTCCCATACACTCTCCGTCCACGCCGGGGAAGAAGGCATCAGTATGAACTAGTATTGCCTGTATCTGCCGGCAAAAAATGACGCCGAACAGATCAGAAAAACAGCCGGCGCATAAATGTCTTCCGCAACAGCGGGTTGCTTGCGCGGCGGGCATTTCCGTATTAGGATGGAGCCAGACAAGGCAGCAAGGAGGTTTTTCCATGACCACACAGGAAGTGATCTATGATCTGAGGACTAAAAACGGCCTTTCGCAGGACGATCTGGCGGAGAAGGTCTTCGTGACGAGGCAGGCGGTCTCCCGCTGGGAGAACGGGGACACCGTGCCGAATACCGAGACCCTGAAGCTTCTTTCGAACCTTTTCAAGGTCTCCATCAACACCCTGCTCGGCTCGCCGCGCCAGCTCTACTGCCAGTGCTGCGGCATGCCGCTCGACGATGCGATCATCGGCCGGAATGCGGACCACTCGCTCAATGAGGACTACTGCAAATGGTGCTACGCGGACGGGACCTACACCTATGACAACATGGACGATCTGATCGACGTCTGCGTAAAGCACATGGCCGGGGACGGTTTCTCCGAGGAGCAGGCCCGCGCGTACATGAAGCAGCGTCTGCCCGAGCTGGATTACTGGAAACACCATGAAGAGCTTAGCGACGGCGGCAGATTCGACGCCTTCAAGGCGCAGCTGATCGACGAGATCAATGCCCTCGGGATCGAAGGAATGCCAAAGGTCGAGTCCCTGAACGCCCTCGTCGGCGCCTATGTGAATCTCGCCTATCCGCTTCCCGGCGGGGCGGCGGTCAAGTTCCTGGATGACGGCACGACCTATTTGGGCACGCAGCTGGAGATCCCCGGCGGAAAGCGCTGCTACGGCGTCGTTGCCAATGTGGATTTCATCCTGATCTGCACCTACGCGGAAGGCGGCGCCGATCCGGAACTGGTGCTGTATAAGAAAAGATAAGCGTTTGCGGCAGACAGCTGCAGACGAAAAGGGCGGCCCGAAAGCCGCCCTTTTACTGTCCGCGTTTTTCTGTTTTTTATCTTTTTCCTGACACCAGATACATTTTATCGTTGGAAATGACCGAAGTGAGGCGGGTGTGCTTTGCGAAGATCGCCGAAAGTTCCTCCGCCGTCATCAGCCCGCGGGAGACGCCGTGGGCACAGCCCTTGTGGTGTTCGTCGATCGCTTTTCGGCTTGCGCCGTGAGCAACGGTGAGTGAGCCGCCCGGAGCAAGATACTGTGAAAGGTGTGCGATCAGGGCCTCCGGATCGGGGAAATGCGGGAAGGCATTGTAGATCATGATCACGTCGAAAAGGCCGTCGAAACGCGTCTTCTCCTCATCACCGCAGAGGATCTGCACGTTCTCCTGCACGAACTTCGCCTGCGCGATCCGGACCATCTCAGGGGACAGGTCGATACCGGTCACCGATGCCGCGCCGCGCGAAAGATAGTCCGGGATCAGGACGCCGGTCCCGCAGGCGACGTCCAGAACGCGCACGCCCTCTTTCACGCCTGCTTCGTCGAGAATCAGTTTGATGGTCTCCTCATTGCGGACCAGATCCGCGTCCCAGCCCGGCGCCAGCCGGTCAAAGAATTCCTGTACAGCCCTGGTATCCATACGCACCTCCGTTTGTTGCCCCGACATTATGCCACAGCGGCAGACGCCCCGCAAGCCCCCCGGGGGGATGGCAATACTGTCATCCTGAGGAGCAGCCTCCTTTTGTCATCCTGAGGAGCAGCCGCCTCCTTTTGTCATCCTGAGGAGCAGCCGCCTCCTTTTGTCATCCTGAGGAGCAGCCTCGGCTGCGACGAAGGATCTTCAAATTAAATGCAGGAAGATCCTTCGCTGCGCTCAGGATGACAATATGAATCGCCGACTGTCTATTTTAAACTTTTATTGAACTATTTGCCGTTTTCTTATTTTCTCTGATTTTTTCGCCGTATTTCTTCAAAATCAACAGCTTGTCAGCCCTGTGTTTCGTGTGTATAATCATTTCATCTTGAACTTATGTTAAAATCGAGGTGTTTCCATGGCTGAACAAAGTTTTGCCGACCGCCTGAAAGCGGCCATGCAGCTGAAACATTTTAAACAGATCGACCTGGTCAATGCCGCCGAAGCCGCCGGCATTAAACTCGGCAAGAGCCATATGAGCCAATATGTAAGCGGTAAGACGATCCCGCGCGAGGCCACGCTGACCTTCCTCGCGAAGGTCCTCGAGTGTGACCGCGAATGGCTGAAGAACGGAGACGGCAGGACGCCCGGCTCCGTGAAGGGCGCCGTGCCCGACCGCGACGAAAACGGCCGCCGCATTTTCACCAAATCGCACAAGCTCGACAACGTGCTTTACGACGTCCGCGGGCCGGTCGTGGACGAGGCGAACCGCATGGAAGCGCAGGGCATCGAGGTCCTGAAACTGTCCATCGGCAATCCTGCACCGTTCGGCTTCCGCACGCCTGCCGAGGTCATCCAGGACATGGCCAGCCAGCTGACCGAGACTGAGGGATATTCGCACTCGAAGGGTCTCTTTGCCGCGCGCAAGGCCATCATGCAGTACGGGCAGCTGAAGCACCTGCCGAATCTTTCCGTCGATGACATCTACACCGGGAACGGCGTCAGCGAGCTGATCCAGCTGAGCATGAACGCCCTGCTCGACGACGGCGACGAGGTGCTGATCCCGGCTCCAGACTACCCGCTCTGGACCGCCTGCGTGAACCTCGCCGGCGGGAAAGCCGTGCACTACCTCTGCGACGAGCAGTCCGAGTGGAACCCGGACATCGCCGACATCAGGAAGAAGGTCACCGACCGTACCAAGGCCATCGTCATCATCAATCCGAACAACCCGACCGGCGCGCTCTATCCCGTGGAGATCCTGCAGGAGATCGTCGAGATCGCGCGGGAGCACGAGCTGATGATCTTCGCGGACGAGATCTACGACCGCCTGGTCATGGACGGCCTGAAACACACTTCGATCGCGAGCCTTGCGCCCGACCTTTTCTGCGTCACCTTCAGCGGCCTGTCGAAGTCGCACATGATCGCGGGCTACCGCATCGGCTGGATGGTCCTCTCGGGCAACAAGGCCCTCGGCCGCGACTTCATTCAGGGCCTCAACATGCTCAGCAACATGCGCCTGTGCTCCAACGTGCCGGCTCAGTCCATCGTCCAGACCGCCCTCGGCGGCTACCAGAGCGTCGAGACTTATCTCGTCCCCGGCGGCCGCATCTACGAGCAGCGCGAGTTCATTTACAACGCGCTGAAAGACATCCCGGGCATCTCGGTCGTAAAGCCGAAGGCCGCCTTCTACATTTTCCCGAAGATGGACACGACGCGCTTCAACATCAAGGATGACGAGAAGTTTGCGCTCGACCTCCTGCACGAAAAGCGCATCCTGATCACGCGCGGCGGCGGCTTCAACTGGCCTGAGCCGGATCATTTCCGCATCGTCTACCTGCCGCGGGTCGAAGTCCTGGACGAAGCCATGAAAGCCTTCGCGGACTTCATGAGAACGTACAGGCAGTAAATAAACCATATCGGTCTGCTGTCATTCTGAGCGAAGGCTCTGCAGGAGCCGAAGCGAAGAATCTTCAAACAAAGATCCTTCGACTCGCTTCGCTCGCTCAGGATGACGGTTTTATTGTACTCAGGATGACGGTTTTATTGTACTCAGGATGACGATTTTATTGTACTCAGGATGACAGTTTTATCACGTTTATCCTTGCTTATTTTCTCATTTACGGGTACAATAACGGCAACAACCCAAAGGAGATCTGAAATGGCTTCCTTCAAGGACTTTCTGAAACGCAAAAATATCGTCTTTTCGGGCAAACGCTACGGCATCGACGCGCTCGGCGCCATGGCACAGGGCCTGTTCTGCTCCCTGCTCATCGGTACGATCATCAAGACGCTCGGCCAGCAGCTCGGCGTCCAGTTCCTCGTGGACATCGGGACCTACGCGATGGCCGTGAGCGGGCCTGCGATGGCCGTCGCCATCGGCCGCGCTCTGCAGGCTGATCCGATGGTCCTCTTCTCGCTGGCTGCCGTCGGCTGGGCCGCCAATGCGGAAGGCGGCGCGGGCGGGCCGCTCGCCGTCCTGATCATCGCGATCGTTGCTGCCGAATGCGGCAAGGCCGTATCGAAAGAGACGAAAGTGGATATCCTGGTGACGCCTGCCGTGACGATCCTGATCGGTGTCGCGCTCGCCAAGCTCATCGCCCCGCCCATCGGCAAGGCCGCCAATGCCTTCGGCCTGCTGATCGACGAAGCGACCAAGCTGCAGCCCTTCTGGATGGGCATCGCCGTCTCGGTCCTGGTCGGCATCGCGCTGACCCTGCCCATTTCCTCCGCTGCGATCTGCGCCGTGCTCGGCCTGACCGGGCTTGCGGGCGGCGCCGCCGTTGCGGGCTGCTGCGCGCAGATGATCGGCTTTGCGGTCATTTCCTTTAAGGAAAACCGCTGGGGCGGCCTGGTCTCCCAGGGTCTCGGCACCTCCATGCTGCAGATGCCGAACATCGTGAAAAATCCGAAGATCTGGATCCCGGCGACTCTCGCTTCCGCGATCACCGGTCCCATCGCGACCTGCGTTTTCGGCCTGCAGATGAACGGCGCGCCGATCAATTCCGGCATGGGCACCTGCGGCCTCTGCGGCCCCATCGGCGTTGTCACCGGCTGGGTCTCGCCGACCGCGGAAGCTATTTCCCGCGGCGCTGCTGCGATCACGCCCGGCGCCGTCGACTGGATCGGCCTTGTCCTGGTCTGCCTCGTGCTGCCCGCCGTACTTTCACTCCTCATCGCCATCCCCTGCCGCAGACTCGGCTGGATCAAGGACGGCGACATGAAACTCAGCTGACCTTTTAGACAGACGAAGCCTGTCATCCTGAGCGAGCGAAGCGAGCCGAAGGATCTTTATTTGAAGATTCTTCGGCTCCGGCTCTTTCAGAGCCTCCGCTCAGAATGACATGCCCTTGTTTTGCTTTACATTACTTTATATCCGGGAGACCGCCATGACCGCATTTCCCTCCTGCCCCGGCTTTACGGCCTGCGGCGGCTGCAAATACAATGACCTCGCCTACGACAGGCAGCTGGACGAGAAGCAAAAGCGCCTCGAAAAGCTGCTTGGGTCTTTTTGCGCCGTTTCGCCGATCCGCGGGATGGACGAGCCGCTCCACTATCGATGCAAGGTCCATCAGGTCCTGACGCGGGATCCGCAGGGCAGGATCGCCGGCGGCTACTACGCAGCCGGGAGCCATAAGGTCGTGACCGTGCCCTCCTGCCGCCTGGACGACAGAGACTCCCAGGCCGTGATCGGGACGGTCTGCCGCCTTGCGAAAGAATTCGGCCTGCCCGTCTACAATGAGATCAAAAAGACCGGCTTTTTCCGCCACGTGATGGTCCGCAAGAGCCGCAGCACCGGTGAAATGATGGCAATCCTTGTCGCCGCCTCCCCGGAAATGCACGGAAAGAACAAGTTCGTGCAGGCGCTGACCGCCGCGCACCCGCAGGTCACTTCCGTCATCCTGAACGTCAATGACCGCCGCACCTCCATAGTACTGGGGGAGAAAAATATCACGCTTTACGGCCCCGGATATCTCACCGAAACGCTCTGCGGCCTGGAGTTCCGCCTCTCTCCCGCTTCCTTCTTCCAGGTCAATCCCGTGATGGCGGAGGCCTTCTATGAGACCGCGATGGATCTCGCCGGGCTGACCGGGACTGAGACCTTGATCGACGCCTACTGCGGCACCGGGACCATCGGCCTCATCGCTGCGGGCCGCGCCGGGAAGATCATCGGCTCCGAGCTGAATGCTGACGCCGTCCGAGACGCGCGGCAGAACGCCCGCGCCAACAAGATCAAAAACGCCGAGTTCGTCCGCGCCGACGCCGGCCGCTTCATGACGGAGCGCGCCGCGAAGGGCGAGAGCGCGGACGTGGTCTTTCTCGATCCGCCGCGGAGCGGCTGCTCTCCGGCCTTCCTGGACGCGCTTCTTCGCCTGGCCCCGGGTCGCATCGTTTACATTTCCTGCGGTCCGGAATCCCTCGCCCGCGACCTCGCCGTGCTGACGAAGAACGCCTACCGCGTGCAGGCCATCCGGCCCTTTGACCTCTTCCCCTTCACGGAACACTGCGAATGCGCCGTGCTGTTATGCAGGAACAACTCCTCCCACAGCATGGATCTGCAGAACGAGCCTTTCGAAATGATCAAGAACGGGCAAAAGACGATAGAACTTCGCCTGTATGATGAAAAGCGAAAAAAAGTAAAAGCAGGTGATGTCATCGTTTTTACCAACGTTGAAACGAACGAGACTCTGAACGTCTCCGTCTTAAAACTGCATCGGTTTGACAGTTTTGAGACGCTTTACCGATCACTTCCGTTGCTTAAATGCGGATATACCGAAGATAACGTTTCGAAAGCAGCCCCTTCGGACATGGAGCAGTATTATTCCGCAGCAGAACAAAAACACTGCGGGGCCGTCGGAATTGAGATCTCCCTGCTGAAAGAAACGACGGATCAATGCGTGACTTTGATGACGACGGAATAGACAAATTGGTATTTTGAGAGGAAGCGTATTATGTCTCAAAGTTCAAAAATGAATGATGCGTTGAAAAAGTATGTAGTGGCACCGCTGCAAGCACTTGGTTTCACGGGAGAGTTTCCGCATTATCGCAGAGTTTATGACGATAGGATCGAATTGTTTGTAATTCAAAAGAACACGTGGGGAAACTCGTTTACTATCGAGGTATCGACAATATATCCGCAACGTGAAGGCCCTGACAAAAACTACGACGATTTGAAAAAAAGCATTGACGACGTGGATGTTTGGGATACAAATCTGCGTTATAGACTTCCGGGAATGATTGACGGTTGGTTTTACTATACAGATGTCTATGCAAAACGGATCCCCTTTCACGGGAAAGATTACATTGCCGTGAGTGAAAAGAAAAAACCGGATTTCCATCCGGCAAAAGGTTATAAGCAAATTCAAATTGCAGATGAAACCATCTACGAAAGAATATGCTGTGAAGTTAACAAACAGATGAAAAAAGCGTTTTCCTGGTGGAAAAAGATGAGCAAATAACAATCCGACAAATCTTGCTAATGTTTGTCAAACAGTTTTTTTAGAATTTTAAATAAATTGATTGCATCATAAAACAACCTGCGTATTGCAGATTTGCAAAAAATATAGATGTTTGACGGAGGAAACAAGAATGATTCGCCTGGAAAAACTTACATGGGATAATTACGATGACGTCTTGAAACTAAAGGTGGCA
>JAFRRD010000006.1 GCA_017428265.1 Lachnospiraceae bacterium
ATCAAGAAGTTTGATTTTACCATCCGCTTCGGCGATGGGCAGTTAACCTGCTTTGACGAGGTCTATAAGAAGCTGTAAGCGGCAAAAGACAGATGAAACGGCGGCGGGGATCGCTCTCCGCCGCCATCAGAAGCCTTATGGGATTATCTTGCCCTTGCTTTTGCCCTTATGAACGGTGTGGGCGTTATAGAAACGGTGTGACAGTTAATAATGGGCTTCGGTAAGCAGACTGCGGATAATCCTTTATTTTCAGCGGTTTCAGAGGATTTCATTAAAGCCCTATAATTACCGGCGAATGCCTATGATTTCGGGGATTTCAAATTCCCGTTTATCGATTTGTTTATCTGAGCGTCTCCCATGACGGAGGCGCTCTCTTTATGCCCGGTAACTCTTGATTATCTATACTATCACACGATGCACCCAAGCCGCTCTTGCTGGGTGCATTTTGGGTGCATCGTGTGTTTGTATCAATTTCTCTCGGAAGGGGGAAGTATTTCTTCGGAATAGGATTGCATCTGCTCATATTGGTTTGATATTCGAGTTTGATACGCTGAAAGAGGCTGTGCAAACACTATATACCGTATCAGAGCAAAAAAGGATAAATAACAAACTTTGGTATATTCAAAGCTGTAATAGCTGTTGCCGATATACTTGGTCGACGGTTTCGTATACTTGAACGTATCGGTGTAGTAACCGTTATCGCCGTCGTAATGCTTGTAATTGTCAGCTTCCGGTTCGCCTGCATTGGCTTTCAGCTCATCCATCGTGAGGGTGAGCGGGAAGTCGAATTTCAGGATATCCTGAGTCTCGCCCGGATGATTGGGCAGATAGATCTCGCTGATATAGCATTCGTTGGCAGGTTTGCCCGCATCCGTATCATTGAGAACGTAGACCTGTGCGCTCCAGTATTTGTCAAGATCGATGCGGAAACCGCAGGACTGGGTGTTCTTTTTCAGGTTGTTCTTCGCGTCCTCAAGATCGCTTTCACGGAAAGGAACAACGCCGGAATCGATCATGTCCTGAAGGGTCGATTCGCCGAGCACGAATTCAATGCCGTTGATCCAGAAATGCATCCTGTCAAAATTGACGTACGATACGTCGCCGGCGGCTTACTGCGACGACTCTTCAGCGGACGGCTCCTCGGTGGCAGGCTCTTCAGTGGCCGGCTCTTCGGTGGTCGGCTCTTCAGTAGCCGGCGCTTCGGTGGTGGGTTCCGCAGTAGTGGGCTCCGCAGTCGTCGGAGCCTCGGTGGCAGGTGCTTCAGTAGTTTTCGGTGCTTCCGTGGTTTCAGGCGCCTCAGTGGTCTTCGGCGCTTCCGTCGATGCCGGAGCGGTCGTCTCTTTCTCGGATGACTTGCTTTCAGAGCCGCAGGCGGTCATTGCGGCGGCCATGATCAGAGCCAGGACAAGAATTATCGCTTTTTTCATTATCATTTCTCCTTTTGTCATTTTGGAAAACAACGGTCAACATAATAGCACCGCGGCAGGGAGGAGATTGCAAGCCTTATCTGCGGTATCGGAGGGTAAAAAACGCAGCCCCTGTACGGGGCTGCGGCGTTTTTTGCCTTATGGAACTGCGCGCGTTTACACGCGGACGATGTTCACCAGGACTTCGACCATCTTCTCCATGGCGGGGACGGAGACGAACTCGTGGATGCCGTGGAAGTTCTCGCCGCCCGTCGAAAGATTCGGACAGGGCAGGCCCATGAAGGAGAGCTGCGCGCCGTCGGTGCCGCCGCGGATCGGAACGGTCTTCGGCTCCACGCCGGCCTTTCTCATGGCGGCTTCGGCCCGCTCGATGATGTACATCACCGGCAGAATCTTTTCCTTCATGTTGCGGTACTGGTCGCGGATCGCGACCTCGACGGTACCCTCGCCGTATCTGGCGTTCAGGAAGGCGGCGCTGCGCTCGATCGTGGCCTTGCGGGCTTCGAGCTTACCGAGGTCGTGGTCACGCAGGATGTATCGGATCTCGGTCGTCGTTTCATCGCCGGCGATCGAACCGGCGTGATAAAAGCCCTCGTAGCCTTCGGTGTGGGACGGGGTCTCAGCCGGCGGCAGGAGGCTCATGAACTCACCGGCGATCAGGACGGCATTTTTCATCTTGTTCTTGGCGGAGCCGGGGTGGATGCTGACGCCGTGCACGGTCACGCGGGCCGCGGCGGCATTGAAGTTCTCGTATTCGAGTTCGCCGAGAGTCCCGCCGTCCACGGTATAGCCGTAGGCCGCGCCGAAGCCTTCGATGTCGAAATGCTCGGGCCCGCGGCCGACCTCTTCGTCGGGCGTGAAGGCCACGGCAATGCGCCCGTGCCTGACCTCAGGGTGCGCGAGCAGATATTCGGCGGCGGTCATGATCTCAGCCACGCCGGCCTTGTCGTCGGCGCCGAGCAGGGTCGTCCCGTCGGTCACGATCAGTTCCTGACCCTCATAATTCTTCAGGAAGGGAAAATCTGCGACCCGCGTCACGACACCGTTTCCCAGTTCGATGTCACCGCCCTCATAGACGACGCGGCGCGGTTTGATATCTTTGCCGGAGACCGCAGGGGAGGTGTCCATGTGGGCGATCAGGCCGATGGTCACGGCATCTTCGCAGCCGGGCGTCGCGGGCAGGAACCCGTAGACGCGGCCATATTCGTCGCGTTTTACGCCTTCCAGGCCGAGGCTCTGCAGTTCCTTGGCAAGGCAGTCGGCAAGAAGCAGCTGGCAGGCCGTCGAGGGCGTTGCGGTGCTGTCTTCGTCGGAAGTGGTCTCGTAGGCCACATAGCGCAGGAATCTTTCGTCAACTTTCATGTTCAGGCTCCTGTAGGATGATGGGCGAGCGTATCGCAGAGCACCATGGCCCCGGTGCAGATCGCTTCGTCCGTGGCAAATTCGGCCGTGTTGTGGCTGATGCCGCCGCGGCAGGGGATGAAGAGCATTGCAGTCGGAACAAGTTCGGCAAAGCTCAGGGCATCGTGGCCGGCACCGCTCATCATCTGGTGCGGCTGGGCGCCGAGGCTGCGGGCGGACTGCTCCAGCTCGGCCATCAGCTGCGGCGCCATGGAGCGCGGCAGGTCTTCATACTGCCGGGCCATCGTGATCTCCACGCCGCGCTCTTTCGCAATATCCTGCGCGGCGATGCGGATGCGCTGCTCCATGCGGCCGAAGCTGCCGGGCATGATGCCGCGCGTATCGACGCCGAGCTCCACCCAGCCCGGGATGACGTTCATCACGTTGGGATAGTTCTTGATGATGCCGACGGTGGCAACGCTCCGGAAGCGCCCTTCCGACTGGCCGATCTTTTCGACGGCCAGGATCAGTTCGGCGGCGGCGCAGAGGGCGTCGCTGCGCATGTCCATGGGCGTCGCGCCGGAATGGTCCGCTTCGCCGTCAATGACGATGCGGAAGCGCCGCGGCCCGGCGATCGCTTCGACGATCCCGATATCTTTTCCAAGCGTCTCCAGCACCTTGCCCTGCTCGATGTGCAGTTCGAAATAGGCGCTCACGCCTTCGATCTTCTGCGGATGCAGGTCCAGGCCGCGTTCTTCGAAGGCTTCGCGGAGCGTGCGGCCTTCGGGATCGGCAAAGTCGGCCACGTCGTCGCCGTCGACGGCGCCGGTGATGAGGGCGCTGCCGAGCGTCGAGCGGCCGAAGGCGGCGCTTTCCTCGCAGCGGAAGGCGGCGACGCGAAGCGGGATCTCCTTCCCCTCCTCCGCAAGCCATTTCAGGCAGGCCATGCCGGCGGCAACGCCGGCCACGCCGTCATAGCGGCCGCCGCGTACGACGCTGTCGAGGTGCGAGCCGACCAGAACGGCAGCTTTGCCTTCCCCGGCTGCCGCGGTCGCGGCGTCATTTTCCAGATAGCTGTTGCCGACGGCGTCCGTGTAGGCAATGAAGCCGTTTTCCTCGCCCCAGTCCCGGAAGATGCGGTGCATCTCGTCTTCGACCGGGCTGTAGCCGAGGCGGGTCACCCCGCCGCCGTCCAGCGAACCGGGCGCTTCGAACAGCGCCATGAGCGTTTTGATCTCTTCGAGTTTTTCAGCAGGGATATTCATCTTACTCCACTTCAACCAGTTCGTATTCGCGGGTCCCGAAGCCGAGTTTCGCGGCGGCTTCGAGGGTGTGTTCGCCGTGGCGGGAATGCACGCGCTCCAGGAAATGCTCGCGGCCGGGGTCGTCGGCGGCGTAGATCTTATCCATGCACGCCTGGTCGACCGCGATCGGGTCGAGGGAGGCCAGCACGCCGATGTCTGCCATGCAGGGATCCTCGGCTTCGTCGACGCAGTCGCAGTCCACGGAAAGGTTCTTCATGACGTTGATATAGATCGCGCGGCCGCCGAAATAGTCCACGACGGACTTTGCGGCGTCGGCCATGCATTCGAGGAAACGGTCGCCGGCCATATGGCTCCAGACGATGTTTTGGTCGTCGGTGTAGCCCGCCGAATGGATGAGGCATTTGCCGGCCGTCGACGCGATGCCGATGGACAGCTGCTTCAGCGCGCCGCCGTAGCCGCCCGCCGGATGGCCCTTGAAGTGGGAGAGGACGAGCAGGCTGTCGTAGTTCGCGAGGTTCTTCCCGACCAGGTTCTCCTTCAGGATCAGGCCGCCGTTAACGGGCAGGACCATGTCGGGGCCTTCCGCGTCCATGAGGTCGAAGGGAAAGACCGTGTCCCAGCCGCGCCGGCGGATGAGCTCACGGTGCTTCGGTGTCGAATTGCGGGCGCCGGGATAGGCCGTGTTGCATTCGACGACGGTGCCGCCGGCTTCATCGATGACCGGCTTCCAGAATTCCGGCTTCAGGAAATTCTGGTTGCCCTCCTCGCCGGAGTGGATCTTGACGGCAAGTTTTTCGGAAGGGAGCGGGCCGAGCAGGCGGTAGAGCCTGAGCACGGCTTCGGGCGTGGCCGAGGGGATGAAATAGACTTTTGCTTTTTCCATTGATGGATCCTTTCGTAAAAAGCACAGGGGGCCGTGCGAACGCAGCGTTTTGATGCCGGAATCGAGGTTCCGGCTGCCGGCGGCCGGTGCCGCGTCAGCGGGCTGCGATCTCTGCAGCCGAGGGATATCCGTAAGCGCTTTCCGCACTCATGACGGCGCGGAGAACGGCTTTTTCAAGGATCTCCGCGGCGAGCGTGCCGACGAGGTCCTGATCGGCTCTGACATCACCGACGGACAGGGCATAGATGCTGTCGCCGTCGGCCGAAGTGTGGACGGGGCGGATCGTGCGGGCGAAGCCGTCGTGGCCCATCCCCGCGATCTTGCAGAGGGCGGGTTTCTCGAAATACGCGTTCGTGACGACGACGCCGAGGGTGGTATTGCCGGTGAAGCGGTTCTCCGCAGGGGCCACGGACTCCCGCAGGACCTCGGAGGTGGAGCAAAGCTGCGTGCCGTCTTCGCTGAGGAGCCCCGCGATCTGCCGGCCCGTGTCCGGGTCGAAAATGTCGCCGAGCGCGTTGACGACAGCCACCGCGCCGACCTTCAGCTCACCGATTTCCAAAGCGCAGCTTCCGATGCCGCTTTTCATGCAGCGGGCCATGCCGCGGATCTTCCCGACGGTCGCGCCGCAGCCGGCGCCGTAATTCCCGTCGCGGTAGTTCGGGGCTTCGAGGGCAAGCCGCGCGGCCTCATAGCCCATGGCGGCGTCCGGCCGCACGAAGGTATCGCCCACGGTCAGGTCAAAGAGGTCGGACTGCGCGACCAGCGGAACCTTCGTTACGCCGACGTCGAAACCGATACCGCGCTCCTCGAGATACCGCATCACGCCGCCGGCCGCATCGAGACCGAAAGCGCTGCCGCCGCCGAGGACGACCGCGTGGATCGTCTGTGCCGCCGTGAGCGGGTCCAGCAGCTGGCTTTCCCGCGAGGCGGGGCCGCCGCCGCGCACGTCAAGACCCGCCCGCATGCCTTCCGGGCAGATAAATACGGTCAGGCCGGTCCCGGCTGCCGCGTTTTCTGTCTGGCCGATCCGCAGGGGCGCAAGTTCACTGATCGGTATTTCCCGCGCTTCCATTTACCGCACCGCGACTTCGAGGGCGATCTCCATCATCTGCGTGAAGGTGTTCTGACGCTCCTCGGCCGTGGTGATCTCGTTCAGGTAGATGTGGTCGGAGATCGTGAAGATGCCGAGCGCGTGCTTGTGAGCCCTGGCCGCGTTCACGTAGAGGGCCGCGGTCTCCATTTCCACGCAGAGCGCACCCATGCCGCGCCAGTTGTCGTTCTGCAGCTTGTCGGCGCTGTAGAAGGTGTCGGAGGAGAAGACGTTGCCCACGAAATGGCGCACGCCCATCTCTTCCGCGATGGCGTCGGCTTTCTTCAGCAGGCCGAAGTCCGCGATCGGCGCGTAGGTGCCGCGCAGGTCGAACTGGCTGCAGTAGTTGGAATTGGTGCAGGCGCCTTCGGCGATGACGACGTCGCGCAGGTGGATGTGGTCCTGCAGCGAGCCGGCGGAACCGATGCGGATGATATTTTCCACACCGAAAAAGTTGAACAGTTCGTAGCTGTAGATGCCGATGGAAGGGATGCCCATGCCGCTGGCCATGACCGAGACGGGTTTGCCCTTATACAGGCCGGTGTAGCCCTGCACGCCGCGGACGTTGTTGACGAGCCTGGCGTCGGTCAGGAAATTCTCCGCCACGAATTTGCTGCGGAGCGGATCGCCGGGCATGAGGACGGTCGGGGCGAAATCGTCGGGAGTTGCATTGATGTGAGGGGTGGGGTAAGCTGCCATGATAGCCTCCTTGGATGATTGATCGGCGGGACCCGTACAGCTTTGCCGGCTGTGGGGCGGGCCGTCTGCATTGACACAAAACGATGCTTCTTTTATACTAATTATAGCCCAAAACGGGCGTTTTGCCTACAGGAAAATGCGGAAATGCGGCGAAAAGCGACAGACCTGCGCTGCGGGAGCAGCCCTGCCGTGCGGAAAGGAGAGACGAATGAGCGAGCATCTGGAACACCCTTTCGGACCCTTATATGACGCGTCCTCGCGGATCCTGATCCTCGGATCCTTTCCCTCCGTGAAATCGCGCGAGCAGAATTTCTTCTACGGCCACCCGCAGAACCGCTTCTGGAGAGTCATGGCAGGGCTGCTCGGGGAGCCGGTCCCGCAGAACATCGAAGAGAAGAGGAAGATGATCCTCTCGCATCACATCGCGCTCTGGGACACGATCGCGTCCTGTACGGTGACGGGCTCGTCGGACGCCTCGATCAAAGACGTCGTGCCGAATGACCTGTCGCGGATCTTGGACGCGGCCGACATCCGGACGGTCTACTGCAACGGCGGGACATCCTGGTCGCTTTATGAGAAATACATCCGGCCGGTGACGGGACGGCAGGCGGTGAAGCTTCCGTCCACGAGCCCGGCGAATGCGGCCTGGAGCCCGGAGCGGCTCGGCGAAGCGTGGAAGGTGATCCTGAAGGATCTGGAGGAGGAAGACCATGCCTGATCGGAATACGAAAACGGAAGGCAGGCTGCTGTCGCTCTGTGTGGATATGTTCGGCTGCCCGAACCGCTGCCTTCACTGCTGGCTCTCGCATATGCCGAACCGGCGGATGGAAGAAGGCGCGGACGAATGGATCGTGGATCTCTTCCGGCCGCACTTTGAGCGGATCGAATTCTACAGCTGGCTCAGGGAGCCGGACTACTGCGACGGGTACCGTGCGCGCTGGGAAAGGGATAAGGCCCTGTCCGTCGGCGCGGTGCCGGACCGTTTTGAACTGGGCAGTTTCTGGCGGCTCGTGCGGGACCCGGAGTACGTGAAATTCCTGAAGGAGGTCGGTGTGAAATGCGTGCAGCTGACCTTCTTCGGGCTCGAAGAGATGACCGACCGCTATGTAGGGCGGAAAGGTGCATTTAGAGAACTCCTGCAGGCGACCGAGATCCTGCTTCGGCATGAGATCAGCCCCCGCTGGCAGACCTTCATCAATGAGGAGAATAAAGACGAACTGGTAAAGCTGCTGGAACTGTCGGAAGAACGGGAACTGGCGCGGCGCTGCGAGGCCTTCGGCGGGCGTTTCCGCTTCTTCGTGCATCCCGGGAGCTGCGACGGAGAGAACCGGAAACTGTATCCGATCCGGATCGTGAAGGAGCACATCCCGGAAGCGCTGGTGCCGTATTTCCTGGGTTATGAGGACCTCAGGTCCGAGCGGGAACTGTGCGAAAAATGGCGGGACGACATTTCGCATTTCATCCCGCACAATGACGGCGGCATCGTGCTTTATGTCGCGAATAATTACGACCTCTTCTTCAATTTCACCCACATGCGGCCGGAGTGGCGCATCGGGAATTTGAAGAAAGACCCGATAGAAGAACTCGTGCGGCGGGTTACGGAGGAGGACATCCCCGCGCTGCGGGCGGCCCGTGCCGTCACCCTCGGCGAACTGGTGCGGCATTACGGCGACCCTGCCTCGGAGAAGGCCTTTGATGAAGACGATTACAAAATGTACCTGCTGAACACGCATCTGGAACGGGAGAAAAACAATGGATAAGGATAAACTGCAGGAACTGTTTGACAAATATTGCCGGAAGCTCCGGATCACGCCGCAGTGGGACGTAAAGTTGGAACTCGTCGACGACCCGGCATGGACCAAGACCGGCGACTTCAAGATCGACTGCGACGACCGGAAGGCCGTCCTGATGCTGAACGTGAGGAACCCCCGGCAGGAGAATCCGGAGGAAGTTATCGTCCACGAGCTGATGCATCTGAAACTCTATCCCCTGGACCAGGTGACGGAATCGCTGATCAGCAGCCAGTTTGAGGAGGGAACGCCGGCGTCTGATTTTGCGTATACGCAGTTCTTCACGGCGCTGGAGCAGACCGTGGAGGAACTCACGAAATGCTTCCTGCTGGAGTTCGGGGAGAATCGGGAGCTGTCCTACGGCCGCTGCCGGGGGATGAAGTCCTTCAACGAACTGTACGACGGACTGAAAAGCATTGACTGAACCCGGGCGGCGCGGTCCTCTTTGCCTTTATTTCCGTCTTCGGCATCATGTACGCGAACTACCTGACCGGCCGCTGGGCCTTCGGCCAGGTGGAGAACTTCACGGAAGACTACCGTGTAAAACACTACAAAGAGCAGCTCTTCACCGGCTACGACGTCGTCGAATTCGAGCAGCTCTTTGAGGGAAAACCGGTCGAATACATCACGACGGCCACCGTGGACGGGCTCCTCGAGGCGGTCGAAGACCGCCCGGATTTCTGCATTCCGGACGAAGACTTCGATGCCTTTGCCGACTGGCACCTGGCCTTCGCGGAGAAGCGGGAATTGCTTGGCCTGGCGACTCATCTCCTGTACATCTGCAGGAAAAGATAAAAAACTGACAGGCCGGACAGATGAAGATGTTCCGGCTCTGACAGAAAAAGGCTTCCCGCCGCGGTATGCGGCAGGAAGCCTTTTTGAATACCCAAAACCAATCGCTTACAGCTCTTTGATATAGCAGATGATCCTGGCGGTCTCGGCAAAGCCGGCAGTTTTTCGGAGCGCAGCGCCGGCGGCATCATCCAGCTCGCAGTCGGCGGCGAGTTCGCGGCAGCCCATTTCCTTCGCCCAGTCGCCGACGGCGGCGGCCAGCTTTCCGGCAAGCCCGTCGGCGGCGTCTTTCTTCAGGTAGATCCCCTCCAGATAGGCGACGCCGTGTTCGCATTCCCGCGCACCTTCGACGTAGTCGCTGCGGATGCGGGCGTGTGCCAGGCCGATCAGCCCGTCTTCCCGGCGGCAGCCGAAAAGCGCGGCCTTCGGGTCGGCAAGCTGGCGGGCAAAGCTGCGGCTCACGGCTTCCCCGCTGCCGGGGCGCAGGCTATCGCTGAGCGCGGCGATCTCGGGCAGAGCCGCCTCGTCAAGGCGGCAGACCTTGCCTTCCCGGAGTTCTTTCTGCCGGCGGGAGAGGAGTTCGTCAACGAGGCGGTACAGCAGGCCGCTGCTCATGCCGTAGAGCACGAAAGGACTGTCGCCGTCCATCAGGCCGGCCAGGCGGCCCTCCAGTTCGGCGTCGCTTATTTCCTTCAGATCTCCGCCTGCGGAAAGGCGGCAGATGCCTTTATCATCCAGACTGCCGAGCGCGTCCCGGCAGGCTTTTTCGGCACCGCTTTCCCGGTAGCCGAGCAGGAATTCCCCGACTTCGGCCTGGAAATCCTTCGGTACGCTGTCGCCGAATTCGCGGCACCAGGCGAGTTTTTCGGGGGAATCGAGAATATCCTTCAGGAATGTGAGCGATTTCTCCAGCCAGTCGAGGCGAATATTGCCTTCCATAGTTCCTCCCCGTTCTCAGACAAAGAGTGTCTGCAGTTTCATTCTGCCGTCCTGCGCGTCGATCTTTGCGAGCGCGCCGGCAACAAACGGCATCATCGGCGGCAGATGACCGAGGTCCGCATTCAGCAGGACGGGAACGCCGAGCCCGCCCAGGATCTCCCGTGCGGCATCGTTGAAACTCATCCCCATGAAATCTTCGCCGAAATGATACGGCCGCCCGAGAATGAAGCCGCTTGCGTGCCGGAACCAGCCGGCTTCCCTGAGCTGCCAGAGCGCCCGGCGGACGTCCATGGCGGAAAGGTCGCAGGCCTCCGTGAACCAGATGATCCCGTCTTCCTTATAGCGTTCGGCAAACTCCGCTGCGCGGTCGAAACGCGTCCCGCAGAGATTGACAAGGCAGTCCAGGCAGCCGCCGATCAGTCGTCCGGAAAAATGCGCTTCGCCCCCGCCGAGGACAGTCATCCCGTAAGGCTCGGTGATGTTGTACGGCTCGAACGGGTCCTCCTCTTTCTTCAGTGATTCTTTTTCCCAGCCCTCGTAGTTGGTGAATTCCGATTTCTTTCCGGTCAGCACGGCGAAGGCATCCTCCAGTGACGGATGCAGCGGCTGCATGCCGAAGGCCGGCGCGCAGGGGCCGTAGACCGCTGCCGTGTCGCAGAGCGTCGGCAGGGTAAAGGTCAGGTTCGTGTTGTCGGAATAGCCCATGTACCAGTGCGGCTTCGCCTGCGCGATCTTCTCGAAGTCCGTAAACGGCAGGTCCTCGCACATGGTCTCGCCGCCGCCGCAGGACAGGATCACGTCCGCGCGGTCATTCAGGAAGAAATCGTTGATCTCGGCGCCGCAGGCTTCGGGCGTATTGCTCTTGCCGAGACCTTTGTCTTCATAACAGTTCGGTCCGAGGACGGTCCGGTAACCGCGGCTTTGGAAAAGTTCGAGCGCCGCACCGAACGCGCTGGCGTAAGGCTCCGTGGAACAGCCGAAGGACGGAGCGATAAAACCGATCCGTCCTCCGGGTGCCAGAAATTCTGGATAACGCATATTTATTCCTCTTTAGCTTTGGCCTTCTCTGCTTCTTCCGCTTTCTTTCTGGCTTTTTCCTGAGCCTTGCGGGCTTCTTCTCCGGCCTTCTGCTTTTCTTCGAGCAGCTTCTTCGCGGCCTTTTCCGCTTTTTCCGCCTCACGCTGCTCTTTATTTCCTTTGCTGCCGTCGGCGATCCGCGCAATGATCAGATAGAGCGCGACCGCGGCGATCGCTGCGGAAAGGGCAATGACGGCCGTCTTCGGGAAGCGCTTCGTATACTGCGCCGTATAGGAACTGTCGCCGAGGACCGTATAGATCTCACCGTCCTGCGCGACGGTCCCGTCCGATTTGTACCAGTTCACAAAGTCGTAATTCTTCTTTTCGGATGCAGCCGGAAGGGTGACCGGCGTGCCGTAAACCTGCTGAATGTCCTGCGTGCCGCCTTCGCTGGTAAAGTGCAGGGTGTAGGTGTTGGGCGTCATCACGGCATTGACCTGCACGGTCAGCGGCTGCGCCGCGGTAATGAAGCTGGCGCCTCCCGCATAAGTGCTGCCGTCGGTGGTCTGCCAGAGATCGAAACTGTAGCCTTCTTTCTCGGGAACAGGAAGGTCCGGTGTCACCGATTTGGCCTCGACGCTCCGCCAGACGGCATTGTCAACAAGAAGCTGATAAGTCAGGCTGCCGCCGAAATTATCGCCGATGGCGTAGTTCCCGAGAACCTTGTCATAATAGGGAGAGAAGATCTCTTCGGCCATTCCGTCGGGAAGCGGGAAGGCTTCGCGGAATGCCTCTTCCGGGACAACATGGGTAAATACGGCGGAGGGAACGTTGGGCATGTAACCTTCGGCCCGGGCAACTTCCGGCGCGGCGTAATAAGAATAGTTGTTGGCTTCGTCGGGCATGTCGTGGCGCGGGAAGGACAGACTGTTGCGCCGCAGCGAGGAGAATCTGTCGTCGATGATCACGGATGCCTTGGCTTCCACGAAAGGTGCATTCCAGATATCGCCGGGGACCTCTGTCCATTCGACCTTCGCGAGGGCTTCCGCAACAGCCTTTTCATAGGCTTCGTCGGCTGCTTTCTGGGCTTCCTCGGCCTTCTTTGCGGCTTCTTCAGCCTTCTTTGCGGCTTCTTCGGCCTTCTCGCTGTCTTCGGTGTTCCCCGTTCCTTCAGGTTCCGCGGCTTCCTCAGTCTCTTCAGGTTCCGCGGCTTCCTCAGTCTGTTCAGGTTCTGCGGCTTCCTCAGTCTCCTCAGGCTCTTCGTTCTGCGGCGTTTCGGCGGGCTGTTCCGGCTGGTACTTGCTGCGGTCGACTTCGGGATTGCTGTACGCCGTAAGCGTAGAGTTGTCGGCATAGGTGCAGAGCATCAGGCGGACAGTGAACGGCATTTCGTTTCCGTCGGCGCCGTCGGCGCAGATGCCGCCGTAGCCGTTGTAGGCCGTATTGCCGTAGAAGGAACTGTTGATGATGTCGGCAGCGACTTCGCGGTCGGCACCGATGAACAGGCCGCCGCCGAATCCGGTCTCTGCCTTCAGGCCTTCTTCAAGGCCTTTGCGGAAGACGGAGGATGCGGCGCGGTTGCGGGCGATGATCCCGTTCAGGAAAATGAAATCGGTATTTTCAAGCGCAAGGCCGCCGCCCAGGGAAGCACTGCACTGCGTGACGGTGCAGCCGGTCATGAAAAGATCGGATTCGATGGCATAAATGGCACCGCCTTTTGTGCGGTCAGCGTATTCGACATAGCCGGCGACTTCGGCCTGTGCTTCATCTTCGGGTTCCGGCAGAAGATACTGGTGGCTGGCTTCATTGGCGCTGAAGCCGCAGCCGCTCAGTTTCAGGACAGCCGCTTCGGCATAGATGGCGCCGCCGCCCCGGGAATCTTCCCTGTTGCCGGAAAAGTTGCCGTTGAACGCGCAGTTGTCAGCTGTGAACGTCACATTGTTCTTATCCGCCTGACCGACCAGCAGGACAGCGCCGCCGCGGTCGCGGACAGCATTGCCGAGGAAAGAACAGTCAGAGGCCTGAATGTTCAGCTGCGCATCGGACTCCGAATAATCGGCGAAAAGGTTGGCGCCGGCAACGCTGACATAGTTGCGGAAAACACAGCCGGTCAGGAGGACGTCGGCATCGCCGCGGAAAGTCACAGCGGGCGGAAGCTCCTTCTCCTCATCCCAGAAGCTGTCCTCAATATTGGCGGCATCACCCGTGGAATAGAAAATGATGTTGTCGAACTGTACCGAAACTTTTCCGGCACTGCCGTCGATGACAAAAGTGCTGTCGAAGAAGGTCACCGAGCCCAGCTCTTTCTGGCTGCGCAGGGTGATGCTCTTCGCAATGACGATCGGTTCCGACAATGCACTGAAATCAATATCGCCCACCAGAAGTTCGGCACCTTCGGCGGCGCTGCCGATCGCTGCCTGCAACTCATCTGCCGCAGCGATCCCGGCGGCAGCATGCGCGGACGCCGGCGAAACAAGACACAGTACCAGCCAAGCAGCGACGAGGGCTGTCCATAACTTTCTCAAGGAACAGGATTTCATAGGATTACTCCCTTCCTACTTTTTTACATAGGTGGAAAAATTATAGCAAATCTTTCGGGAAAATACAAGCAAAACCGCTTGGAAACGGGCTTTTTCAGGCTTTCGGGCCGAGCCGGAGCTCTTCCGCGCGGGCTTTCATGCCGCGGATGGCGATCTCCGAGACGGTACGGATGTCCATGCCCAGCATTTCACAGCCTTGCAGGATCAGTTCGCGATTGCATTTGGCCGCAAATTTTTTGTCCTTGAACTTCTTCATGAAGCTGGGGACTTCGAGGTCCGTGATGCCGAGAGGCCGCATGCGGGCGGCCGCCTGGATGATGCCGGACAGCTCGTCCACGGTAAAGAGGGTCTTTTCCATGGGGGTCTCCGGCCGGATGTCGTTGTGCAGGGTGTAGCCGTGGCAGAGGATGGCACGGATGTCCTTTTCGGGCACGCCGGCAGCGCGGAGCGGCTCTTCGGTGTGAGCCAGATGGTCGTCCGGGTACTTTTCGAAATCGTAATCGTGCAGCCAGCCGACGGCTTCCCACTCCTCGGGATCCTCCCCGAAATGTTCGGCGAAGGCGCCCATGCAGGCGGAGACGTTCGCGGCGTGCAGGAGAAGATGATCTTCCGTGACCATCGTCGCATTCAGGCGTTTTGCCTCTTCAAGGGTCAGCTTTTCCATAGGGGCCTCATTTCTTCAGCAGGGCTTCCCACTCCCTGACGATGGAGCGGTCGTCGAAATAGTCGATGCGCATGGCCTTCCGCACGCGCGCCAGGGTCGCATTGGTCACTTCCTGCGCCCGCGCGGTGCCTTCGCGGAGGATGTCGTAGACCGCACCGATGTCGGCCTCCCATTTTGCGCGCTCTTCGCGGATGGGCTGCAGGGTCTCCTCGAGGATATTGATCAGGAACTTCTTGCAGGTGCCGTCGCCCAGGCCGCCGCGGCGGTAGTGGGCCTTCATTTCCTCAAGGTTCGCGTAGTCCGGAAGGTAGCGGCCGAAGTGCTCGTCGCGGCAGAAAGCGTCCAGGTAGGTGAAGACCACGTTGCCCTCGGTGTGGCCGGGGTCGCTGATCTGCAGGTGCTGCGGGTCGGTGAACATCTTGCCGTTCACCTGCTTTTTCACGGTCTTCGCGTCGTCGGAAATGTAAATGCAGTTGCCGAGGGACTTGCTCATCTTGGCCTTGCCGTCGACGCCGGGCAGGCGCCGCTGGATGGCATTTTCGGGGATGACGGCTTTCGGCATGACCAGGGTCTCGCCGTAGATGCGGTTGAATTTCTCAACGATCTCGCGGGCCTGCTCGAGCATGGGCAGCTGGTCCTCGCCCACCGGGACGATGTTGGCGTCGAAGGCGGTGATGTCCGCGGTCTGCGAGACCGGATAGGTGAAGAAGCCGGCCGGCAGGCCTTCGTCGGCAAAGCCGCGCATCTGGATCTCCGCCTTGACGGTGGGGTTGCGGGACAGGCGCGCCGTCGTCACTAGGTTCATGTAATAGAAGGTCAGGGCGTGCAGCGCGGGCAGGGCCGACTGCACGCAGATGGTGCATTTGGCGGGATCGATGCCCACGGACAGGTAGTCCAGCGCGACCTGGATGACGTTGTCGCGGATCTTGCCGGGGTTGTCGGCGTTGTCCGTGAGGGCCTGGTCGTCCGCGATCAGGATGTTGATCGCATCGAATTTCCCGGAGTTCTGCAGCTCGACGCGGCGCTTCAGGGACCCGACGTAGTGGCCCAGGTGCAGGCGGCCCGTCGGCCGGTCGCCGGTCAGAATGATATTTTTCTCAGGCATGGAATTCCCTCCCGAAATCTTCAGTGTGGTAACTTTCATCTTATCACGGGGCGCTTTTTTAGGCAAGCGGCAAATCTGTACGCAAAGCGGCGCGATCCGTGTTATAATCGTGCTGAAATAAACCGAAGGAGGGGGGCCGATGAAGAAACTGACCGCTGCGCTGACGGCGCATGTCGACGCGGGCAAGACGACGCTGGCCGAGGCGCTGCTGCATGCCTGCGGCGCGGTCCGCAGCCCCGGCCGGGTGGACCGGCAGACGGCGGCGATGGACCACGGCGCGCAGGAGAAAAAGCGCGGCATCACGATCTTTGCCGGCGAAGCCTCCCTGACGTGGAAAGGCGCCGGACTGGACCTTCTCGATACCCCCGGCCACGTCGATTTTTCCCCGGAAACGGAACGGGTGCTGGCGGCTGCGGACGCTGCGGTCCTGGTCATCAGCGGCCTGGACGGCGTGCAGGCGCATACGCTTTCGCTGTGGAAACTGCTGGAAAAACGCGGCCTGCCGGTCATCCTTTTCGTGTCGAAGATGGACGCGGGGAGACGGAGCAAAGAGGAACTTCTCGAAGGGATCCGGCGCTCGCTTTCCGATACCTGCCTGCCGGCGGAGAGCATGCTTTCACCGGGCGAGGACGCCGCGATGCTCGACGAGGCGCTGCTGGAGCGCTATCTTGCCGGGGAGGCGCTGACGGAAGAAGACGGCCTCGACCTGATCCGGCGGCGGAGGGCGTTCCCGGTCATTTTCGGGAGCGGCCTTAAGGAAGAGGGCATCGGCACGCTGCTGGACCTTCTGGAAAAGCTCGCGCAGGAAACGGACGGCCTGCTTGACGGACCCTTCGCGGCGCGGGTCTACAAGATCAGTTACGACGAAAAGGGAAACCGCCTGACGCATATGAAGTGCCTGTCCGGACGGCTCGCCCCGAGGGATGAGATCACGTATCCGGACGGCCGTCCGGCAGAGAAGGTCACACAGCTGCGGCGCTATACCGGCGGCCGCTTTGCGCAGGCGGATGAGCTTTCGGCGGGCGGCGTCGCCGTTGCCGCAGGCCTTGCGTACAGCCGCTGCGGCGATGCGTTCGGGACGGCTGTGAAAGCCGCCGCGGGCTTCTTTGAACCGGTCATGAGCTTCCATCTGGTCCTGCCGGAGGGACTGGAGCCGGATCAGGCCATGCCTTCCCTGAAAAAACTGGAGGAAGAGGACCCGTCGCTGCATCTTCGCTACGATGCGGGGCTCGGCCTCATTTTTGCGGACCTGATGGGGACCGTACAGGCCGAGGTGCTAACGGAAACGGTCCGGGAACGCTTCGGCTGGAGCATTTCGCTCGGAAAGGGCCGGATCCTGTATAAGGAAACGCTGGCTGCGCCCGTCGAGGGCGTAGGCCACTACGAGCCGCTCCGCCACTATGCGGAGGTGCACCTCGCGCTCCGGCCCCTGCCGCGCGGCAGCGGGATCGTGTATGCGGATGCGGATCGCGGGCAGTATCTGGCCGGCGACATGCGGCGGCTTATCCTCGGCCAGTTGGAGCAGATCCGGCACAGGGGCGTGCTGGCGGGGGGCGAACTGACGGACGTGCAGATCGTGCTCCTGGGCGGCCGCTATCACGAAAAGCACACGGAGGGCGGCGACTTCCGCGAGGCGGCAAGGCGGGCAGTCCGCCAGGGCCTCATGGAGGCCAAAAAGCAGGGCGCTGCCGTGCTCCTCGAACCCTATGTTTCCTTTGCGATCGCGGTGCCGCCGGAGAAGGCCGGACGGGTCTTTGCCGATGTCCGCGCACGCGCCGGCGAAGCCGAGCCGGCCGGAGATGAAGAGGGCATGAACCTGATCCGGGGCCGTGCGCCGCTCGCCCTGATGCAGGATTATGCGGCCGAACTGAGCGCTTTTACCGGCGGCCGGGGCCGCATGCGGAGCGCGGCGGACGGCTACGACCTCTGCCATGATACGGAGGCGGCCGTTGCCGAGGCCGCCTACGATCCGGTGGCCGACCGGGATAACCCGCCGGATTCCGTCTTCTGCCGGAACGGCGGAGGCTTCTCCGTCCCCTGGGACGAGGTCCCCGCATACATGCATCTGTCCTATCTGGCCTATCCGCCCGCGGGAAGACGAAGGGGAAATGCTGCCCCGGCGCCCGTCCCGCGCGGTGCGGCCAGCAGCGGGAAGGCAGTCGACGACGAACTGGAAGCCATCATGCTGCGCGAATTCGGCCCGATCAAGCGCCCGGTGCTGAGCACGGGAACGCAGGTGTGGAACGAAACGGAATGGAAAGAACCGGTCGCCCTGGAGGGCCCGGCCGAATACATCGTCGACGGCTACAACCTCATTTTCGCCTGGCCGGAACTGAAAGAACTGTCGGAAAAGAGCCTGGACCTGGCCCGGGAACGCCTGGAGGGGTGGCTGCAGAGCTTTGCGGCCTTCACCGGGAGCCGCATCCTGCTGGTCTTCGACGGCTGGCGGGTCGCCGGCGGCACGGGCTCGGCCGAGGAGCGACTGCCCCTGTCCGTCGTCTATACCGCGGAAAACGAGACCGCGGACATGTACATCGAGCGGGAACTCGGCGAGCGCCTGGAAAAAGAACGGAAAAACATGCCGGCCGTGGTCTCGAACGACAACCTGATCCGCCTGTGCACGATCCGCCTCGGCGGGCTCCGCATCGACTGCGAGAGTTTCGTAAAGATTTACGAAGAGGCGGCGGAGCGCCTGCGGAAGTTGAGCGGAGAGGAAAGAAGGCGGCTCGGCGCCCCGGTATTGCAGGAGGAACAATAAAAAAAGAGGCTGTCGGAACCCTTCATTTCCGTCATCCTGAGCGCAGCGAAGGATCCTCAAACAAAGGATCCTTCGGTTCAGGAGGCGCTGCCTCCTTCCCTCAGGATGACAGGCTTGCGGGTCCGCAGCCTTTTTCTTAATGCATTTTCGGCGTCGGGATCTTCCTACGCCAGGCCGGGCGGGCAGGGCTCGCCCTTCTTTTCGCAGTGGTCGAAATACAATTCCTCGGTCGCGAGCGCCATTTTCGTCACGGCAAAGTCCTCGCACTCGGGGTAGATGTACCAGGTATCCTCCAGGGTGTTCAGGTCGACACAGTCGCCGAACCTGCCCAGATATTCGTATTCGATGTGGCAGGAATACAGGGAAGGCACGGGTTTGACCATCTCGAACGGGTCGCCGTCGGCATCGGTCCCGCGGCAGACGAAGCCGTTCATGTCATGCACGAGAGTGCCGTTTCCGAGGCGGATGAAGCGCTTTGCGTTCGGGAGCGTGTCCACGTGGACCGGCAGTTCGCCGCTCGAATACGTCCCTGCCTTCACCTCGCGGCGGACGTTTTCGCGCTCCCACTCGTACCAGTCGGGGACATGGGTGAATTCGGTTTCTCCGCTCAGCGCCCGCAGTTCGCCGAGTTCGGTCAGCTCCCAGCGCTTCCCGCAGGTGCGGCAGAAGATTTCGCTCCCTTCAGAGGCCATGCGGAATTCCTTTCCGCAGGCGGCGCACTGATACAGTACCTTGTGCAGGCCCTCGGCCCGCTTTTTGTATGTGATTCGGATACCATGCTCCTTCTGCCAGCGGTGGTCGTCGTACTGAAATGCCTCGACCAGGCGGCGGTTCAGTTCCTCCGGCGGCGTGGTCTTCAGTTCTTCCGGCGTGAAGAGAAGCTTCATTTCCGCTTCGACGGGCCTGACGCCCCGGTCGTGCAGGTTCCAGAAGGGTGAATTGACGTGGTGGCCGTGGCAGATGAGCGTCACGACGGGCACGCCGAGCAGCCGGCACAGCCGCCCGAGCGAGCGCGGCAGGACCGCAGTCGTCCCGCAGAGCGAGTAGCGCGCCTCGGGATAAATGACGGCGATGTCGCCGTTTCTCACGATCCGGACCAGCTGGCGGATCAGCCGCGGGTCGGAGGTGAATTTCCGCTTGCAGATGCAGCCGACGTCGCGCAGGAGCTTTTCACGCCCGATGAAGCCGTCGATCGCGACGACGTAATTCGCCCGCTGCGGCCAGAAGGCCTTCGTTGCGACTTTGAAATCCAGGAAGGCGTTATGGTTGCAGAGCAGGACATAGGGCGGCTTGATCCCTTCCATCCCGGTCTTCGTGATCTTTGCGCGGTGCTTGATGACATCGGGAAGGCTGATCAGGATCGAGAGCGGCATCAGGTACCATTTGGTGCGGCGGGGCGGCGCCGTCATGTCAAAGCGTTCGAATTCGGTCTTCATGGGTCTCTCCGGTTCTGTGGGCTGAAATCATTATACAGGAGGAAGGGCAAGGGGAAAAGCATTTTTTGATTCGGCACCGCAGATGCTGCGGCTTGCATTTCGGGCGTCGGCAGGCTATACTGAAAACGGACCGGAACATGGCCGGGAACCGAAACGGAAGGGGACAGATAATGGACAGACAGGAACTGATCAGGGCATTCGAACAGGTCCCGACCTCGAATGCCGCAGATGCGCTGGCAAAGCTGGGAATTCCCGGCTGTGTCATCGATGCCGGCCTGCATCCGCTTTCCGCGCCGCAGCGGCGCGCCGCAGGTTTTGCCGTGACCCTGAGGCAGATGAGCCGTTCACGGAATGCGGAAGGCGCGGCGCCTGCCAGACACGGGCAGGTGATCGACGAAATACTGGGCGAAGGCGACATGCTCGTCATCGATGCCGGGGGACGCACGGACGCATGTACCGGCGGCGGACTCATGGCGCTGCGCGCAAAGATCCGCGGCGCTTCCGGCTGGGTCGTCAACGGCGCCGTGCGGGATATCGAGGACATTCGCGCGCTTGGTTTTCCCGTGCATCTTAAAGGCAGTTCTCCGGCGGCAAGCACTCCGCTGCAGACTGTCGGCATCAACATTCCGGTCGAGATCGGCGGCGTACAGATTTGCCCGGGGGACATCGTGCTGACGGATGAGACCGGGATCGTCGTGATCCCTCCCATACAGGCCGAAGCCGTACTGCTCAAAGCACAGGAGATCGGCAGAGCTGAAGCTGAGGCGGAAAGGCTGCTGCGCGAAGGGCTGAGCATAGCGCAGGTAAAAAAAGAAGCAAAACTTTAAAAATCCGGAAAGATATCCTATAATGGAAAGCGGAATAAAAACAGATAAACAAGGAGACTGCCATGGCTTACAAGTCCGACATCGAGATCGCACAGGCGTGCGAAAAGAAGAAGATCACCGAGATCGCGAAGATCGCAGGTGTTGACGAAAAGTACCTGGAACAGTACGGCAATTACAAGGCAAAAGTGGATTACCGCATGCTGAAGGATCTGGCGGACAGGCCGGACGGCAAGCTGATCCTGGTCACGGCGATCACCCCGACCCCTGCCGGCGAGGGCAAGACCACGACGAGCGTGGGCCTGACCGACGGTCTCCGGAAGATCGGAAAGAACGCGGTCGTCGCGCTGCGCGAACCGTCTCTCGGCCCGGTGTTCGGGATCAAGGGCGGCGCGGCCGGCGGCGGTTATGCACAGGTCGTCCCGATGGAGGACATCAACCTGCATTTCACCGGTGACTTCCACGCGATCGGCGCGGCGAACAACCTGCTTGCCGCGATGCTGGACAACCACATCCAGCAGGGCAATGAGCTCGGCATCGACCCGAAGCGCATCACCTGGAAACGTGCGGTCGACATGAACGACCGGCAGCTGCGTCAGATCGTCGACGGCCTCGGCGGCCGGATGCAGGGCGTTCCGCGTGAGGACGGCTTCGAAATCACCGTGGCGAGCGAGGTCATGGCGGTGCTGTGCCTGGCGAGCGACATCCCGGATCTGAAGAAACGGCTCGGCAGCATCATCGTCGGCTACACCTACCAGGGTAAGCCGGTGACGGCACACGACCTGAAGGCCGAAGGCGCCATGGCGGCCCTGCTGAAGGATGCCCTGAAGCCCAACCTGGTCCAGACCCTGGAGGGCACGCCCGCGTTCATCCACGGCGGTCCCTTTGCCAATATCGCGCACGGCTGCAACTCCGTGACGGCCACCCGCATGGCAATGAAGCTGGCGGATTACGCCGTGACCGAGGCCGGCTTCGCCGCCGACCTGGGCGCCGAGAAATTCTTCGACATCAAGTGCCGCCTGGCGGGGCTTACCCCCTCCGCGGTGGTCGTCGTGGCCACGGTCCGCGCCCTGAAATACCACGGCGGCGTGCCGAAGGCCGAGCTGAACAATGAGAACCTGGAAGCCCTGGAAAAGGGCCTGCCGAACCTGCTGCAGCACGTCGGCAACATCAAAAACGTCTACGGCCTGCCCTGCGTGGTCGCGATCAACGCCTTCCCGACCGATACGAAGGCCGAACTGGACCTGGTCGAAGAAAAGTGCAAAGAACTCGGCGTCAACGTGGCCCTGTCCGAAGTCTGGGCGAAGGGCGGCGAGGGCGGCATGGCCCTGGCCGAAGAGGTCGTCCGTCTCTGCGAGCAGCCGGGACATTTCACCCCGTCCTACGAACTGGATCTGCCGATCCGCGACAAGCTGAACGCGATCGCGACGAGGATCTACCACGCGGACGGCGTCGACCTGGTCGGCAATGCGATCAAGCAGGAAAAGGAGATCGAAGCCATGGGCTGCGGCGGCCTGCCGATCTGCATGGCGAAGACACAATACAGCTTCTCGGACGATCCGGCCAAACTGGGCGCGCCGAAGGGCTTCCGCGTCACGGTCCGCAACCTCAAGGTCTGCGGCGGCGCCGGTTTCATCGTGGCCCTGACCGGTGACATCATGACCATGCCGGGCCTGCCGAAGGTCCCGGCTGCCGAGAAGATCGACGTCGACGAAAACGGCGTGATCTCCGGCCTGTTCTGAGGAAGGAAAATGGAACTGTTAAACAGCACTGTTGCTGAATTTACCGAGTCGCTTGCTTCCAAGGCCCCCGTTCCCGGGGGCGGCGGGGCAAGCGCTCTTGTTGGAGCGGTCGGCATCGCGCTCGGCGATATGGTCGGCGAGTTTACGGTCGGCAAGAAGCGCTATGCGGACGTGGAAGAGGAGATGAAGGCGCTGATGGAGAAGGCGCAGGACCTGCGCGTGAAGCTCCTTGCCTGCATCGAAAAGGACGCGGCGGCCTTTGAGCCGCTGTCCCGCGCCTACGCGATCCCGAAGGACGCGCCGGAGCGGGAGAAGGTCATGGAGGAATGCCTGCGGGCCGCCGCAGCGCCGCCGTTCGAGATCCTGGGCCTTTGCGGCGAAGCGATCGACCTGCTGCAGGCATTTGCCGAAAAAGGCAGCGTGATCGTGCTGTCCGACGCAGCCTGCGGCGCGGCCTTCTGCCGGAGCGCCATGCAGGGCGCCGCGGTGAACATCCTCATCAATACGAAATCGATGCGCGACCGTGACTATGCCGGGGCGCTGGACGCGAAGACCGAAGAACTGCTCGCGCAATATCTTCCGCTGGCGGAAGAGATCTACAATAAAGTGACGGAGAGGATCGGCTGATGGCAATACTTCTGAAGGGGGCGCCGGCTGCGGCTGTCCTGAACGAACAGACTGCGGCGAAATGCGCCGCACTGAAGGAAAAAGGAATCGTTCCCACACTGGCCATCCTGCGCGTCGGCGCGCGGGACGGGGATCTGAGTTACGAACGCGGCGCGATGAAGCGCTGTGACCAGCTCGGCGTGGAGGTAAAGCGCATCGTTCTGCCGGCGGACGTGGAGAGAGACGTCTTCTTCGCGACGCTCGAATCGCTGAACCGCGACGAAACGCTCCACGGGATCCTCATGCTCCGGCCGCTGCCGAAGCATCTGGACGGTGAGAGAGCGCGGAAGATGCTCGCACCGGAAAAGGACGTCGACGGCTGCACGGACGGCTCGCTTGCCGGCGTGTTCACCAACACGGCGCTCGGTTTTCCGCCTTGCACCGCCCAGGCCGCGATGGAGATCCTGAAATACTACAAAATCCCGCTGTCCGGAAAGCGTGCCGCCGTGATCGGCCGGAGCCTCGTAGTCGGCCGGCCTGCCGCGATGATGCTGATGCATGAAAATGCGACCGTGACGGTCTGCCATACCAGGACCGTCGACCTTCCGTCCGTCGTCCGCGAAGCCGATATCGTGATCGCAGCCTCCGGGCAGATGGAAAGCCTCGGCGTAGAGTGCCTGCGCGAAGGCCAGACCGTGGTCGACGTCGGCATCAGCTGGAATGAGGCGAAGCAGAAACTCTGCGGCGACGTCCTCTTTGAGGAGGCGGAGCCGCTTGTCGCGGCGATCACGCCCGTCCCCGGCGGCGTCGGCGCCGTGACGACGAGCGTGCTGGTTTCCCACGTTGTTGAGGCGGCGAAGCGGGCCGCGGAGTGCACATGATCGCGCTTCCGGAGGGGCTCCGGGAGGATGAAGCGGTCGCCTATCTGCGCCGGGCCGGCATCGCGGAGCGAAACAGCCTGAGCCCCGAACTCCGCCGTGCCAAATCGGCGGCTGCCTGCGAACGCATCGCGAACAGCCTTGCTTTTGCCGGTGCGGAGACGGTGATGGTCTACAGCAGCGTGCGCGGGGAACTCTCGCTTGATGCACTCGTGACGCATCCGGCAGCGGAAGGCAAGCGCTTCGTTTATCCGGTGTGCGTAAGCCGCACGGAGATGACAGCCTATGCGCCGGACGCCTGGCAGATCGGCGTGCTCGGGATCCGTGAGCCGATGCCTGCCCGTTCCCGCAGGATCGATCCGGAGCGGATCGACCTCGTCATCTGCCCCTGCACGGTGTTTGACGCCCTGTGCAGCCGCATCGGCATGGGGGCAGGCTATTACGACCGCTTCCTGCCGCTCTGCACCCGGGCCGGCGTCATTGCCGCCGCGTTCGAGGTCCAGAAGGCCGAACGCATCCCCGCGAGGCCGTGGGACTGCCCGGTGGACGCCGTCTTTACGGAAAGATACGTTTACATGATAAAGAAAGGATAAGACGCCATGAAGATCATGCTGCTTTGCGGCAGCCCGCACGAGAAGGGCTGCTCGGCCGAGGTCCTGAAGATCCTTCAGGAGAAATTCAAGACCGCAGACATTGAAACGGAAGTCTTCTGGATCGGCACGGAACCGATCAGCGGCTGCACCGCGTGCATGGCCTGCGGCAAACTGGGAAGATGCCGGATCGATGACGGCGTCAATGCCTTTAGCGAACGGATGAAGGCCTGCGACGCACTCGTGATCGCGGCGCCCGTTCATTTTGCTTCCGCGCCCGGCGCGCTGATCTCCTTCCTCGACCGGGTCTTCTACACGGCGCGCTTCAGTCGCGAAGCCTTTGCCGGTAAGCCCGCTGCCGTGATCGTGTCGGCGCGGCGCATGGGCACCACGAGCGCCATCGACGTGCTGAACAAGTACGTGACCTACATGGAAATGCCGCTCGTGTCCGGCCGCTACTGGGCCGCCGTCCACGGCAGGACGCCCGAGGAGGTCCGCCGCGACGAAGAGGGCGTGCAGACCGTGAAGGATATCGCCGACAACATGGTCTGGCTCCTTCGCTGCCTCGAGGCAGGCCGGAAAGCCGGTATCGAAATGCCGGAAAAAGGACCGCTCCCGAAGACCCATTTCATCCGCTGACATCAGTTCGCAGCAATATAAAAGCGCCGCAGCCGCGGCGCTTTTTCATGTCCGGGAACATTCCTGGGGCGTTTCCGGAATATTTCCCCGGAGCCTTACCAGATATGCGGAATCAGCCGGCTTCTGACCTTCTGTTTGTATTCCGCGTAGCCCTCGAGCTCTTTTTCCAGCACTTTCTCCTCGCCGCGGATGCGCTTGGCGATGATCGGCAGGTAGAGCAGCATGACCGCGAAGGAAAGGATGCTCCCGAGGACGAGCGGCATGCTCAGAAAGAGGAAAACGGTGGCGGAATACATGGGGTGGCGGACGATGCCGTAGAGGCCGGTATCCACGACCTTCTGGCCCTCCCGGACCTCGATCGTGCGGGAGAGGTATTCATTTTCCCGCAGCACTTCGCCGAACATCGCATAGGCCAGCAGGAAAATGACCGCGCCGAGAACGACCGCCCAGCGGGGCATCCGGATCCAGCCGAAACGGTAGTTCAGCCCGGCCAGTACGAAGGCGGCAATGAACATCAGGCCGCTCCAGCGGATCACGTCCTTCTGGTCGGACTGCGTTTCCTTGGCTTTCAGGCGGCTCCGGAGCAGTTCCGGAGCCTTGAAATACATGACGATCCCCGCAATGAACATGGGAACGAAGAGCAGGACCATCAGCATCCAGCCGTTCGGCCAGGCGAGGGTCCCCGCAGGCAGGAAAAGAAGAACGCCGAGCAGGACGATGCCTGCGGCGATCTTGATCAGACCGTCTTTCAGCAAGCCTTTGTTCATGACAGACAGAACTCCTTTACGATTTTCAGATAATCTTTTGCTTCCTCGTAGAGGCCGTGGCTGAGCCCCTCGTACATGTGCAGGCGGCAGCCGTGGATCCGTTCGGCGATCTCGACCGAGGCCTGCCCGGTCACGATCTTATCCTCCGTCCCGCCGATCACAAGTGTCGGGCAGGCGATACGGCCGAGCTCTTCGTATGTGTCGTGGGTGAGGCAGGACTCCGCCTGGGTGAGGAAGCGGTCAAAGCTTTTCGGCTTGCCGAAGTTGCCGAGAAGGCCGTATTCCAACTTCGCCGCCTTCAGCTTTTTCGGGGAATAGGAGCGCTCCGCCGTGTCGAGCATGATGCCGCGGTAATCGCCGCGTCTTGCCATGTCCGTCCAGACGCCGATCGCTTCGCGGACGGTATCGTTCGGACGGGAAAGCGTGACCGTCAGGACCAGCTTTTCCACCTTCTCCGGGTGGTCGAGGGCGAGCCACTGCGCGACCATCCCGCCCTGCGAGACGCCGTCGACGGCAGCGCTTCCGATCCCGAGCCGGTCCATGACGAGGGCCAGGTCCGCTGCCATTTCCCGTGTCGTCATGTGCGCCGGCAGCTCCGCCCGGCGGCTGAAGACCCAGACCGTAAAGTCCTTCGCGAGTTCGCGGTAGAGCAGGGCGAAGGGGAGCGCTATGCCCTTTACGGTCTTCAGGCCGTCGCCGACGCCCGGGATCATGATGAGCGTGCGCGCACCGCTGCCGAAACGGATGCAGTCCGTTCCGCCGGCGGGCAGGTCAAGATGTATGTTCTTCGCGTTCAGGATCATGTCTCTGCCTCCTGCACTTGCTGCCTATACCATAGCATATTTTCGACGGCAGGGTCAATTGCGAAAAGTCCGGGCAGATGCCGGCGGAAATGCTGAAACGGCCTGAAATACAGGCGTTCCGGCATACGAAAAGGCTGGACATACAGCCGTCTGCCCGCTATAATTCATAGTGTTTTACGAAAGGAAACGCTTATGATACGAAAGATCTTCCGGCAGATGCTGGTAGCACAAATACTGTCCGCGATGACGGTCATGCTCTGCATGCTGGTCGACAGCATTATGATCGGCCGTTTTCTCGGCGTGGATTCGATGAGTGCCTACGGGCTGGCGAACCCGATCCTTCTGGCGTTCGCGGCGTACGGCACCATGCTTTCCGCTGGCATCCAGGTGATGTGCGGCAAAACGATGGGCGCGGGCGATCGTGAAGGGACCGATGCGTGCTTTTCCGCTTCGGCGGTGATGGCGCTTTCGGTGGCTCTCGCGGGAACGCTGCTGATCCTTTTGTTCCTGACGCCCGTCTGCACCCTGCTCGGCGCCGGTACGCCCGGCACGGCCGACCCGGTCTTTGACCTCACCCGCGATTATCTGAAGGGCTTCATCATCGGTGCGCCGGCCTTCATCACGGCGCAGATCATGGTGCCTTTCCTGCAGATCTCCGGCAACCGCCTGCGTCTGGCTCTGGCTGTTGTGCTGATGACCGTCAGCGACATCATTTTCGATCTGCTCAACGTCTTCGTCTTCCGCGGCGGGACCCTGGGCATGGGCCTTGCCTCGAGCCTCAGCTACTACATCGCCCTGGCGGTGGCCCTACCGTATTTCTTCAAAAAGGACTGCATGTTCAAGCTGAAGCTGAAGGCGGCGACCGGCAGGGTCTGCGGCGCGATCGTCAAATACGGCGTGCCGACCGTGATCAATGCGCTCGCGATGGTCGTCCTGGTCTTCACGCTGAACAAGGTCCTGCTGTCCGTGGGCGGCAAGGGCGCCGTCGCGTCCTACTCCGTGATCTCCACGGTGGGCAATATCTGCTATTCCTTCAGTTCCGGCGCGGGCTCGGTGGCTCTGCTCCTGGCGGCCATTTTCTACAGTGACGAGGACAGGAGCGCCATCCATACCCTGGTCCGGACCATGAGCACGCACGCCATCGTGATGGATATCGCCGTGATCGCGGCCGTGCTGATCGCGGCGCCGGCGCTGGTGGGCCTTTTCCTGGAAGACCCTTCGGCGACGGACATGGCCGTGCGCGGGCTGCGGCTCTTTTCCCTTTCGCTGCTTCCCTGCTCGCTGAACAGCACGCTGAAGAATTACTACCAGGGGATCAGCCGCGTCAAACTCACCGAGGTCATTTCGGTGCTGCAGAACATGGCCTTCCCGGTGCTGGCGGCGCTCATTTTCAGCCGTTTCATGGGCACCGACGGCGTGTGGATCTGCTTCCTCTTCGGGGAAACGATGACGCTCATCGTCATCTGCCTCATCGTCTGGAAAAAGACCGGTAAGGTCTCGGCCTCCGCGGAGGCCTTTGCCCTGCTGCCCGATGACTTCGGCGTGCCGGCTGCGGATACGCTGGAAATGTCGGTGAGGTCGGCTGAAGAAGCGGCGGATGCGTCCCTGAAGGCGGCGGATTTCTGCAGGGCGCACGGCGAAAGCGCGCGCAGCAGCACATTCATTTCGCTCTGCGTGGAAGAGATGGTCAACAACATCGTGACGCACGGCTTCCGCGAAGGGAAGGACTACCAGAGCGTAGACATCCGCATCCTGTTCAAGAAGGACGAAAAGATCATCCGTATCCGCGACAACTGCATCGGTTTCGACCCTGTTGAATACCTGAAGATCCACGAGACGGACGATCCGCTCGCCCACATCGGCATCCGAATGGTCATGAAAATGGTCAAACGCGCCAATTACGTCAATTCCCTCGGCCTGAACAACCTGACCCTGGTCCTGTAGGCCCGCCTGAAATGTTTTGAAAGGAGACTTGGCTGATGCTGAAGATCGATCTGAAAAAAGAAGAAAAAGACCTGACGGTGGTCCTGGACGGCCGTCTGGACACGACGGCCGCGCCTGAGGCGGAAGAGATGCTGCGCAGGGAACTTCCGGACTGTGAGTCACTGACCGTCGACATGGAGAACCTGGAGTATATCTCGTCGGCCGGCCTCAGGGTGCTGATGTTTGCCAAGCGGGAACTGAAAAAGCAGGGCTGCGATGAGATGAAACTGATCCATGTGAATGAGATCATCATGGAGATCTTCGAGATCACCGGTTTTTCGGATATCTTCGAGATCGAGACGGAATAAAAAAAGCGGCGGAGGGGCACTGCGCCGCGTCCGCCGGAACCGATATAAAAAAAGAGCGGCACCGCCGCTCTTTTTTTATTCCTTCAGGGACCGCATCATGAGCATCGTAGGGACGTTCAGCTCGTGGAGGCGCCCCTCGCCGTTCGTGTCCTCGCGAAGGTCAAGGAGGCGGAAGCCGGCTTCGAGCTGCCCGCCGATCTGCTCCTCCAGCGTGTGCGAGAACTGTACGCCGCAGTCATCTTCCGCGAGCTGCTTCATCTGCTCCGGATCCGTGAGCGGGTCGAAGAGGAGTTTTTTGCCGCGAAGGTCCCCGAACCATTCGTGCGGCACCGGCCGGGTCGGCGTCAGGCCCACGTCCCATTCGCCCTGCAGGGCTTTTTCGTATACTTCGTGGGAGATGGGCGTTCCCCATTCCCAGCCTTCCTCGATCCAGCGGTCGATGGTCTCGGCATTGATCTTCTGATAATCGATCGTTTCGTTCATGAATGAATTCCTTTCTGTATCCTGCGCTGCCGGCGGCTCAGCCGATCGTGCAGAGTTTGCCTCGTAAAATGTAGCCGATCTTTTCGTAGCAGGCGTTTGACGGTACATAGTCGGCATTGGTATAGAGCATCGGCAGGCAGCCTTCCGCCTGCGCGAGGCAGCTGACCTGATACACCATGTTTTCGGCATAGTGCATCCGGCGGTATTCGGGGTGCGTGAAGACATAGTTTACCGCGGCCATATTGCCGTTCGGCCCGTATTTGCAGCAGGCGACGTTCCGGCCCGCGGCATTCTGCCAGAAGAACATTCGGCCGCTTTCAATGGCGGCGCGGGCATCGGTGCGGTAGCCTTCGCGGTCCTTTTTGTCGATTCCGATGGCTTCATGGAAGAGGTCGAAACATTCAACAAGTTCTTCGAGATCCTCATCCGTGCAGCGGCGGAGCTGTCCGTCCGCTTTATCAGTCGGTTCGATGGGCTTCGGGCAGTCGTAGGCGAACATGTTCCGCTCAAGGCTTAAAGCGAGGCCGTCTGCCGCCGCCCGCCGGAGGAAGTATTCCGCAAGTTCGTATTTGAGGTTGAAGGTATGTGTCCCGTCCAGGAGGCCGTTATCCGCACTGAGACGGTACGCGCGCTCGAATTCCTCCTCCGAGGCGCCGTCCGGCGTCCAGATCCACACGGGATACGGGTGCGCGGAAAAGCAGATGATCAGCCGCTCGTGATCGGTCAGAAGCAGCGTGCAGTCCCCGCCCAGGATTCGGCGCAGGACAAAGAAAGTATAACGATCGCCCTCGAGCAGGGCAAAGTCTCTTTCATCGGCAAAATGGTCCATAAAATACTCCTTGTAAGGGCTGTTGGGCCGTTACTGATAGTATTTCTCTACCCCGCCGTAGCCGGTGATGAGCTTGTTGCGGCGGGTCTTTTCGATGAAGCTCGCAAGGCGCTTTTGAAACTCTTCGGAGCGCTTCCGCGCAGCTTCGATGTAGGCGATGCGGATGCGTTTGTAGGGCTTGGAAAACTTCTGATAGTTCTCCCACACTGTTTCATCCTGCCGCAGTGCTTCCATGATGTCTTCCGGCCAGACAAAGGGCGCCCGGATGACGGGCAGGACGCTGTCCCTGACCTTCGGATGGATGAGGCCCTGCTCCTCCAGCCAGATGAGCCTCTCGATGTTCGGTTGGGAGTAGGGGCTGCCTTTTTTGCGCGGCGTAAAGCGGCGGATGCAGTGCAGTTCGTCCGGACGGCGGTTGGTGCTGTCAATCCAGCCGAAGCACAGCGCCTCCTCGACGGCGTCGTTGTAGGAAAGAGCCGGCTCGCCGGAAGCCTTCACGGGAAAGACGAACCAGACCTCATCGGTGGTCTCGAAATGTTCTTCGAGGTACTTGCGCCACTCGTTTCGGTCGGCGGTATAAAAGGTCTCCATGACTATGTTGCCTCCCCGCCTGTTCCGGGCGCAGGCTCCGTGTCCCGCACTTCTCCCAACTCTTCCTCCAGTTCATTCAGGAACGCCTCCAGGAAGGCGTGCCGGCCTTCAGCCAGTTGCTTTCCGCTTTCCGTATTCATCAGATCCTTAAGCAGCAGGAGCTTGTCGTAAAAATGCTGCACCGAGCCTTCGAGCGGGCGGCCGTGCTTCCCGCCGTAGGCGAAGGTCCTCGCGATGCCGACGGCGCCGAGTGCGTCCTGCCGGTCCGCATCCTGCACGATCTTTCCCTCAAGCGTCTCCGGGATGTGCCCGCGGTTCTGGCTGAAAGAGACCGTATTGACCACTTCGCAGATCCGGTCCGCGCGTTCTTCGGGAACACCGTTTTCAGCGAGGAAAGCACGCGCATTGGTGTTGTTTTCCGTGCGGAACAGCTTGTGATCGTCCGCGTCGTGAAGAAGCGCAGCCAGGGCAATCAGTTCCCGGTCGCAGTGAGGCTCATTTTCCGCGATCTTCATTGCGTTCCGGTACACGCGGAGCGTGTGGTCCGCGCCGTGGCCGTCCGCGTTATCCCGGAAGAGGGCGGTGATATATTCGATTGCCTTTTCGGAAAGATTCTCGCCTGCCATTGCTTTACTCCGCGGAAAAATCAAAGAATTCCATCACATATTTGTTTGCCAGGCTCATCAGGACCGGATCCTGAAAGCGGTGGTCCGCCTTTTCGATGGGGATGAATTCGATCAGCTGGTCGTCAGCAAACTTCCGGCTGTCCTCGAAGGGGACGACCTCGTCCTTCGTCCCGTGCAGGATCAGCATGTCCTCCGCCCAGTCCAGATAATCACGCTCCCGGATGTCGTTCGCTGCGAGCTCCTCCAGGAAGGCGCGGGTCACGAGGATATTCCGGTCGAAGCCGACCTGCACGTCCTTTCCTTTCATGATCCGCTCCAGCTGCTCGGGGCCGATGATGGTATGCGTCAGGACGTCGTACATGCTGACCGCAGGGCAGCGGAGCGCAATCTTCTTGAACGGGCTGCCGTGCTCCGAGATGTACCTGAGCAGCAGATACCCGCCGAAGCTGGTCGCATAGGCGTAAAGCGTGGCGATGCCGAAGCCTTCACGGACTTCGCGGATCACGAGGTCCAGATAGGTCATGCAGTCGCCGAGCGTGATTTTTTTCTTCACGTCGTCGCCGTGGGACGGCCAGTTGAACACGACCACGCACACGTCCCGATGCTTCGACAGGACCTTCTCCGCGAATTTATTTGCCGCGTTGTTGTCCTTGTGCCCCGCAAAACCCGTGCAGAAAATGACGGCTTTGGAGGCCGTCCCTTTTTCGGCGGAATAGAGCTTGCAGCGGATGTTGTGCCCTTGCGCATTGATCTCAAAGTATTTAAACATCAGTGTTCTCCGTATCAGCCCGTGCCGGCTGCCCCTGCTTACTGCAGGCGTTTACAGCTTTTCGGCAAATGCTTCGATCAGGCGGTTGACCGTTTCCGGCGCGTCGGTGTTGGAGTTGTGGCCGGCGCCTTTGATCCATTCGATCGGGATCCCGGTCTCCTTGTGCCACGCCTTGTTGTAGCGGATGCAGGAACCCGCGCGGTCTTTCTCGCCGCAGATAAGAAGGGCGGGACATTTCAGTTCATAGGGCAGGTCGGCCTCCATCGCTTCCGCGAGGATCTTCATGCCGTGCCCGGACAGCTTTGCATAGCGGTCCTTGTCGCCGTCGTAGGTCATCATGATGTCATGCATCAGCTTCCGGCCGTACTCCGATGTCGCAACGCCGTTCGTCCCGGTCTTCAGGAGCGATTTCCACGGGTACCAGCGGTAGACCGGCTCCATCTTTTTCAGCAGGCTGATCTCCGCGGCGGTGACGTATTTTCGCTGCAGCGGTGCGGAATCGACGGAAATAAAGCCCTTCATCTTCCCGGGGAAGAGTTGGGCGTACATCTGCCCGACGTAGCCGCCCATGGACTGGCCGATGATCAGCGGGGCGTCGATGCCTTCCTGCGCGAGGATCGCATCCAGCCAGCGCGCCTTATCGGCAAGGTCGAAATCAAAGGAAAACGGCCAGGAGGCGGCGTGCCCGGGAGCATCCCAGACAAAGACGCGGTATTTGTCCTCAAAATATTCGATCTGTTTTTCGAACAGGCGGTGGTCGGCGGTCAGGCCGGGCAGGAAGACGAGGGTGAGAGGAGAGTCTTTCTCATTGATCCAATAGTGGATCGTCCCGCAGGGCGTTGTATAGGTCTTTTCCGTCATGTGCGTCACATCCTTTCCGAACGGAGTGTGTCAGGGAGATCTTCCCGGGATCGCATTGCTTCCCATTCCTCCCGGGTCATGAGGTTGACGTGGCCGGTGCGTGTCTCGCCGAGTTGCGAAACGGGGACGTTCTCCGACTTCCATTGATAGCGAAAACCGAGCTTTTCCTGAACGCGCTTCGACTTCTCGTTGCCGTCATAATAGCCGCACCAGACCCGGGCAAGATGCAGGTCTTCAAAGGCGTGGCGGAGCATCTCCCGCGCCGCCTCCGGGACGAGCCCGCGGCCCCAGTAGGGCACGCCGATCCAGTAGCCGAGTTCCATCTCGTCGTCCTTTTCGGCCAGGTCGTTCCGGTGCAGGCCGATGCTGCCGACGGGCAGCCCGGTCTCTTTCAGCACGATGGCATAGGTCTCCGGTGCCGACAAAACGCCGCGGATGACCTCCCGGCTGTTTTCAACGCTCGTGTGCACCGGCCAGCCGGCGGCCGGACCGACGCGCGGGTCGCTCGCATAGCGGAAGCATTCTTCCGCGTCCGCCTCCGTCCAGGGGCGGAGGAAGAGTCTTTCGGTTTCAAGGGTCATGGTGTTGTCACTTCCTGTGCGGTGGACTTCTGCCGCCGGGATCCGGCGCTCGGCGTACCACTTCGGGATGATCTGCCGGAAGGAATCAAAGTCCGCGAAGGCTCTTTCGGCCCTTTTGACCATGCCGTTGATCTCGGCCTGCCCGAAGGGCTCGGCCCACTTGATGGAATAGAGGGACGCGTGCGCCACATAGACCGCGTTGGCGGCCCAGAAATCGGACGGCACGGCATCATCGAAGTACGCATCGATCTGGCCGAGGCAGTAAGGAATACTGACCTCCGTCCCGAAGCTTTCCAGCTTGTAGAATTCCTCGTACGGGTCGCCGACCTCCCAACGGTTGAAATCGATCACGCCGACCGAGCCGTCATTCATGAAGATCAGGTTTCCCGGGTGAAAATCCCCGTGCTGATAGACCGGCGGCTGTTGCCAGATCCGGTCGATGTTCTTCCGGACATAGCGAATCGCGGTCTCGTCGTCCGGGAGCCGGAGAGCCGATGCTTCATAGCGGGCAAGCTGCAACAGCTTTTTCTCTTTCTTCGTCTTCCGGGGGATGTCGCACTCTTCGAGCGGGACGGAATGGATCTCCCTCAAAATGGCGCCGGCTTCGCGGCCGAGCCGGTACTGCTCCGCCTCGGAAAGCTTAGGCAGTGCCTCCTCCAGATCGCAGCCGTCGACCCAGGAAAGAAGCATATAGACGTTCCTGCCGTCATTGCACACGCCGAATTCAAGCGGCATGGACATGGGAAAGCCGAGCTTCGCATATTTTTCGATGATCCCGAATTCTTTCTTCTTGTCCTCGTACTGTGCGATATCGGCGGCACGCAAAAGCAGCTGCCCGCCCGAGACGGTGCGGATGACGTATTTGACATCACTGGACCAGCCCTTGTTCAGCGGCTCAATCGATGCCCAGTCTTTGCCTGATGCGATATCGGAAAACATGTCCATTTCTTTGCCTTGTTCTTCCTGCCCAGACTGTATGCCGGCGTTGGCTTTTATCATTGCTGTTTACTTCTGTTTCTTCGGCGCGGGCAGCTCGTCGACCATCGCTTCCAGGAGCCTCTCCAGAAACTCCCGGTTTTCCACGTCGTCCACGAGCAGCATTTCCTTTGCACCTTCATACGGCAGCTCGCGGTCAGCGTCCGGCATCATGGTCTCGGCGGCTTTCACCGGCTTTACCAGGAAGCGGTCATCGTAAATGCCCCCGACTGCCTTCCCGCGATAATAGATGATGTATTCGCCCATCATCGCGCGGTAAGTGACGCCGTCCAGCCCCGAAAGCTGGTCCAGGATGAATTCCAGATATTCTTTGCTGGATGCCATGGTCCCTCCGTCAGCTGTACATCGCCAGTTCAGCCGAATCCAGGTACTGGCACATGGACAGATTGAATTTCTCATAGTCGGCTTCGGCAAATTCTTCGGTTGCGCAGGCGACCGTCACTCGGACGAGATCCAACTGGTTGAAAAAGGTGATCATGATCGGAACGCCGATGAGCCCCGAAACGCCGCGCACCGTCAGATGCCCGGATTCTTCGAGGGAAAGGATCTCCTCCTCGTCGTTTACGGATATTTTGGCGTCGTCTCCCGCATTTCCGCTGAGGATCTCGGGATCTTTCATGTCGTGGTAGATCAGCTGCACCGCCTTGCATATTCGGCTCCAACCGACCCGGTAGGTCAGATTCCATTCGGAATACAGCCAGCCGCCGCCTTTTTTAACACCCACAAGTTTCATCACACACCTCCGTAAAGCTGTCCGCGCCGCCGTCCGGTGGCCCGCTTCAAATGCCTCAGATCATCTTGTATAGCTCGTAGCAGTTATGCTCTTTGAGGACGTCTTTCAGTTCATAGATCATATCGGGCTCCTTTGTTCCATCTGTCTCTATTTGGCCCGCGTGGTCACTGCGGCGCATTCGCAGTGCCTTGGAATGATTAGAATAATAGTATAATCTTCTTGTCTCGACCGGGCCTGAAAACTATGCCGCTTCCCCCCTGTCAGGTAATAAAGCTAAGGGTTTAGCGCGAAACCAAAGATTGCGTTTAGTTTCTCGGCATTGATACCATCTCTTGCATGCCATCTGTTGACGGGATATGCAAAGTCATTTTTGTATTCTACCGGATCCCTTTCATATTCATTCGCAAAGTACGTATCATAAGCTGGGAAATCATTGCTTGCAAGAATGCCGCAGATTCCCAACTCACCCAACAAAACCGATAATTCATCTTTATTGCTCTTCAATATTTTTGCTTTTGTAATCGTGTCTCTCAGCCTGCCTGCTTTGTCTGAACTGTTCAAACGGTTAACGCAGGATAGTATTTCCATAAAGATTCGTTTATCTTCTTCAGTGGGCATAACTTTCGGAAGGTCTATAAAACGCTCCAAATCAAAAAGCGCGTAATTGATATCGATGTCACCGATAGGACTGCCGCCGTATTTGTACCGCAGCCAATTATCAAAGTTATATCCGAATCTTATATTTGATCGCCTCGGTATCGTATCAAACGCTGACCATCCGCAAAGATAACAGTGGTCACCAGCCGTTGCAAGCGTTTCATTATAACTCTTCATAAAATCATGTTCAGGAACAGCGCTCAAGTAATAATAACTCCCCAGGGCTGATCGGTATTCAAGTTTTCGTGTAGATAAACTGAAAAGAAAAGCATTCGCTATGTCGTGAGGATCAATCTGCGAGAGAAGATAGTGCCTTCTGTTTAAAGCTTCTGAATGAGATTCATATTTGGGATAATCAAAGAGATAACCTTGTTTCTTTGCAACAGATAATTCTTCTTCGGATATGTTTATTTCACTCCAATTTGTTCCCTTGAACAAAGCAAATAATGTTTTCAAACCCTCATCCATTATCTTCTCACCTTCTTGTATGGCAGTCATTCAATGCATAACCAGCATTGCTTTCTCCTGTTTTACATCTGATCAGGTGTCCTTCCTGTACCGCTGCAAATGTTGCCGCGGCGCTGACGGCAGCTCCGCTGTATTTCAGATCAATGAATGTCAGCGTCAGCGGGAGCACAAAAAGCAGTATTCCCGTCAGCTTATTCATCATTGTATGCAGGACAACGATTTCCTTACGCATGACATATCCGGAGATCAGGTTGAGCGCCCTGATCACGGCGATTACGATGATCCAGATGATCAGCCAGGCCGGCACGTGAATGACCGGGATCAGCTTGATCAGACACACAGCGACCAGGACGAAATCAGCCGCTGTATCAAACTTCGATCCGAACGCGCTGACAGTGCTCGTTTTCCGTGCAATAGCCCCGTCTGCCATGTCGCTGAGCCCGGCAGTGATGTACAGGACATAAAACGCCGGTGAAAACACAGGGCAGAAGAGCAAAGCGATACTGCAGACGATCCGGATGCCGGTGATAAGGTTGGCCATGCTAAACCGGTGTCCCCACTTCGATCAGGTTGCCGTCCGGATCGTAGAAACGTATGACTTTCTGCCCCCAGCTGTGGGTCATCAGTCTGTTGACGTATTTTACTTCCGGATAATATTTCTCAAGTTTCTCCGCAAAACCTTCTATGTCACGTTCTTCAAAATAGAGCTCGCTGGCATTGTTCTCCGGAATGATTTCTTGCCCGAGAAACTCTTTCCAGTATTTCTCCTCCTGCAGGACCAATCCTTCTGTCAGGATCATATTTCCGTCATTGTCAACGATCGTCTCAAGACCGAACAGATAATGGTAGAACTGCCGGGATCTTTCAATGTCCTTTACAACGATCAGTACATTTTTTAACCTCATTTCAGATCATCCTTTCTGAAAATGATTCTGTTGTTTTGACCCGACACGGGTGTCATGGTCTCGGAAAACTGGAATTTGTCAGTATCCCTTATAAATCCTTCCCATGCTTCATTTGGAATTCATTTAGTTTTTATTATAATTCCAGGATAGCGGGCATCTCTTCTCCGGGTTTATCCTTAAAGCATTGAGGCTGTTCGACAAAACCAAATGAAGCATACAGCTTCTTTGCTGTTTCATTTTCAGGCTCATAACTCAGCCAGCAATACTTCTTTTTACCGCTTGGCCAGGTTCGAATGAACTCTAAAGCCAGCTCCATTGCTTTTCTTCCGTATCCTCTGCCCTGATATCTTTTATCGATCATCAGTCTCCAGATGCAATAATTGTCAAAAATGAAATCCGGATTTCCTTCTTCTCTTTCTTCTTCAGAGGCCCCGCAGCCGATCATCAAAAAGCCAACAGGTTTGCCGTTACGGCATATGGCGAAAGGATAAGGAGGATAACCGTTCGTCAAAGCGACATATGCTTCCGCTAAAGAGCACATATTGGATGCTACGAATTCCTTTTGTTTCCTGTTTACATTCAACCCAAATAGTACTTTCACATAATTTTTATAAGTGATCTTTTCTAACGTGATAACATCTTTTTTCATTCGCTGAACACCTCCGCAGATCC
>JAFRRD010000007.1 GCA_017428265.1 Lachnospiraceae bacterium
CCTTGCTGACCTCGGGCCTTCCGGAAGCCAGGTAAGTATAGGTCGTTTTCATTCCGGCCTGGTCGATGACCTCCGTCATTCTGCCTTCGCTGTCATAGGTATAGCGCTCGCCGTAGCGTTCCCGGAACAGGCAGACGTCGTCAAAGATGACCGTGTTCTTCTGGTAGTAATAGAGCAGTGCGACCTGGACCTTGACATAGGCGGCTGACGCCGTTGCCGTGCCGGACAGGTACTGCCAGTTCGGCGTCTTTGCCTCAAAGCTGTAGTAGTTCTGGGTGTAGTTGCCGTCGCTCTTGATGAAGCGGATCCTGACGGCGAAGTAGCGGGTATTGTTCTTGTACGGTCCCGTCTTCGGGATGGAGTCCGCCTTGGCCCAGACACCGAAGACGTAGGAGTCACCTGCGGCTCCGTTCTTTATGTCGACGTTCTGATAGATGTTCTTGGCTGTCTGCGAGCCCCCGGTGATCTTATAACCGCGGTCGCTGTGCCCGCCGCTTACGGTCTTATCGTAGCTGCCCAGGCTGCTCCCGCTCCAGGAAGAAGGGACTGCCGTATCAACGGCATCCTTCATGTGGCCGTTCTGGAGAAGGTTGTAGCGGTTCGAGACCGCGCCTTCCTCCAGCTGAGCGGCATCGACATAGCAGCTCCCCGTCTGGAAGTAGAAGACGATGGCGGCATGAATGGAGTCAGAGGAGGCGTCCTCAGGCACGCTTACGGTCCAGCTGACGCGGTGCCAGCCGGTCGCCGCCGGCATGGGCTGGCTGTAGTTGCTTACCCAGCTGCCGCCCGCATTCTTATAGCGGATGTTCAGGCGGAAGCCGCAGGAACCGGTCGGCGTATAGCTTTCATAGTTGACGTAGGCAGAGAAGGTGAGCATCTTCCCGGCTGCGTTCGGGACGCTGACGCTCTGGAACACGCCGTAGGTCGCCGACGTTCCGGTGCTTACGATCTTCAGGCTCTTGTTCCCTTCGTATACCGTGCTGCTGTTCTGGGTCAGGCTTCCCTCCGTACTGGTCGAGTAAGCGCTCCAGCCGGACGTGCTCTGTTCGAAGCCGTGGTCGGCCAGGTAGTTTACGACGCTCCCCTGCATGGAAGAGGCATACATCAGGGTGTGCTTCTTGTTGTCGTTCGAGTTGTTGAAGTTGCCGCTGACCGCGCCGCCAGCACCGTCTCTTATGCAGACCGTATGCCCGCTGTAGTCAAAGAGCATGGTCTCGCTTCTGCCTTCGCGGTCAGTGATCTTCGTCTCACCGGCGTTATAGGTCCAGGTGAGTTTCCGCCCTTCCGCTCCGGTGCTGCTCTTTTCCAGCAGCTGTTTGACCCGGTAAGGGGCATAGTTATAGTAGCTGATCTCAACGGACGATCCGTCGATGTCGGTGATCTTGCTGATCAGGTATCCGCCGCCCTTGCTGACGTAGCTGATGGAGACCGTGGTCCCGTCAGGGCGGGTGATGGTCGAAAGGCAGTTGTTAGAGTTGTAGGCATAGCTCGTGGTCCTGCCGGCCGGGTCGGTGATCCCGGTCAGGTAGTTGCTCGAGTTGTAGCTTAAGCTCGTCTCCCTGCCGTCCCCGTCCGTGATCTTCGTCAGCCTGCCGCCGGAATAATCGAGCGTCTGCGTCTTGCCGGTCGTGATGTCGCGGATCGTTAAGAGGCACCCGCTGGAATTGAAGGTATAGGTAAGGTTCCCGCCGTCTTCCAGGGTATAGCCGGAAGAGGTCTTCGTCAGCTTCGTATTGCTGTCGAACTCCTTGACGTAGACCGAGCCGGCCGCACCCGAGGTGCCGCTCTTTAAACTGAAGTAGTGGACCGTCCCGTCGGCATCGGTCAGCTTATAGGGATAGCCGTTTACGGAAGAGGTCTCGACTCTTAATGAAACGTTCAGCCGCACGCCCCTGCCGAAGCGCATGGCGGAGAAGTTTGCCGGGTTGAGACTTGCTTTCTGGCTGGCGTTATAGACGTGGGAGATGTTCGCAGGCAAGTGCGCCCCGCTCATGGCAAGGTCGTCAAAGGTATAGATGAGGTTCCCGTTGAAGTCGCCGACATTGATGACGCCCATCGTATCGGAGTCCGAGCTGTGGTAGGAAAGGTAAGGCTCCATTCCTTCCTGGTTGAGGTAGGTCAGCTGGAAGGACGGAAGGATCGTCGTGTCCGTCGAACCGATCGCACTGTAGAGCATCACGTAGCGGATGGTCGACGCGGATTCATTCTCCGAGATCATCGCCATTCCGTAGTTGTTTCCGTTAAGGTACCAGTTCTTGACCGTTTTCGTGATGTCCCAGGTGACCCGGGGATGCGCGGAGGAATTGAAGTCGGCCGGCAGGATGGTCTCACTGTCAGTCACTATGCTGCTGTACTTACCCTGCAGTGTGTTCCAGGTGGCCGTGCTGAGGTTCAGGCTCTGGGTCAGGGGATGAAGGTTAATGGTGACCGGTCCCTGGTGGCTGGAGGCATATGCGCTGTAAAGACGCACGACGAAGCTGACGCGGGCGTCAATGACCGTCTCGGACTCCGCAAGGGTGGGAAGGTTATCCAGTTTGAAGAGCGCGCGGACGTTGTTCTGGCTGTAGTTACGGCCGACGGAGATGTTATAGTTTTCGGTCGCGTTAGGGCTGGCGGAATAGACGGTAGACGCCTCAAGGCAGCCGTAACCGCCGATGAGATAGGCAAGTGAAGGGTCGATGGTGACAGGAAAGACACGCTCTTCGGATGAAAGCCAGGAAAGGTCGGGAAGGAGCTTAACGAGGAAGCTGCCATCATCCTGTGCTTCAATGTCCAGGGACAGATCGGAACTGCTCGCGCCGGTTTCATCCGTCATGATGGGAGCAGTGAGCTGGTAAACCTCGGTGCCGTCAAAATCGAGGAAGGTGAGAGTCCGGTCATCGGTTTGAGTTACAGTATAACCTTCGGCTTCAAGGCGGAAGGTCAATCCTTCTTTGAGAGAAGTCAGTGCTTCCCGGCTCTCCAGGACGATGTCTTCCTTGATCGTCTGGCCGAGGATACGGTAGTCGGCATGGATGAAAGGGAGGATGTCATCGTAACGCAGATGGTCACCGGCGCTCTTCGGGACAAGAAGGGAATAGCCCTCGGGGATGGCAACAGGGGTGAAAGCGGCAGGCTTGGCTGACTCACTCAGACCTAAGAGCCCCCAACTGATATGCCCGGCGGCAGTCTCAACGCTCAGTAGCCGGCCGTCCTCAGCTACCTCGGCGAAGCGGACTTCATCGTGCAAGCCTTCCCTGCCGTAATACGATAACCCGTTCTCATCTTTCTTCAGGGAAAGGCGGTTATCGATCGCCTGCCACTCACCGTCCGCGTCCTTTTCGTGAACGGGATATGAATAAACGGCAGCACTCAGGCTGCCGTCGGTAAGACGAAACTGTATGGTATCAATATCGCGCTTTTCAGCGAGTTCGGAAACGATCGTCGCATCGCAAACCTCGATCTTCTCGTCGTCATAAGGAGAAGGAACAGGCTCTGCGATATCCTGCGCGATCACTTCAGGCGAAAGGGCAAGAGGCTCCCCGCTCTCGAAGTCATGGATCTCCTCATCCTCCGCTCCGGGGACTACCCAACGGTTGAAATCGCTGTCATCAGCCGGATTATCCTCAATCGCACTTTCCGCCGCCGGTATATATTCACCGGCAGGAAGACCTTCCGCATGCGCGGCAGGATCAGCGAGGGTCAGGACCAAAACGATGGATAAGATAAAGGACAGAACACGAGAAAAAGAACTATGCTTGGACATAACATTGTCTCCAATTTTTCAGTTTTCTTCTGAAGCCGTGCATCAATTGTAATATTATCATAGCATATTGCTGTCTCTTCTTCAATACGATCGATAACAACAGGACGTTTGTATTTTCTCCACTGCAGGGCTTGAAGAACGACTTGCTTCGTGCTATAGTATGGGCTGTTAAAAATTTAACGTCTATGAGGAGTTTGAGTTATGGCAAACGTAGTGGTTGGACAATCCGGCGGACCTTCCTCCGTCATCAACAATTCCCTGGCCGGCGTGTACAAGCGCGCCAAGATCCTGGGGGCAGATAAAGTTTACGGCATGCGCCACGGCATCCAGGGCTTTCTGGAGGAGCGCCTGGTGGATCTCGACGAATACCTGAAGGATGACAGGTCCTTCAACCTGCTTCGCGCGACGCCGTCGTCCTTCCTCGGTTCCTGCCGCTACAAGCTGCCGGATTTCGAGATCAACGACGCGGTCTACCGCAGGATATTCCAGATCCTGGCCAAGTATCAGATCGAAGCTTTCGTTTACATCGGCGGCAACGATTCCATGGATACCATCCGCAAGCTGGCGGACTACGGGCAGAAGATCGGTTCTTCCGTGACCTTCGTGGGCGCGCCGAAGACCATCGACGACGATTTGATGGAGACGGACCACACCCCCGGCTACGGCAGTGCGGCGAAATACATCGCCACCACGACCAAGGAAGTCATCCGCGACATGGTGGTCTACGAGCACAAGCCCAGCGTCTTCATCATGGAGATCATGGGCCGCAACGCCGGCTGGCTGACGGCGGCGAGCGCCCTGTCCCGCGGCAGCGACTGCGTCGGTCCCGACCTCATCTATCTGCCGGAAATGCCTTTTGACCTGGGTGAGTTCCGCGCGGACGTGGAAAAGCTCCTGAAGCGCAAGGACTGCGTACTGGTCGCGGTCTCCGAAGGCATCCATACCGCCGACGGGACCTTCATTCCCGAACTGCAGGGCGCCGATCTTGCGGTCGACTCCTTCGGCCACAAGGCCATGGGCGGCACGGCTGAAGTGCTGTGCAAGTACTGCGAGAAGGAATTCGGCGTGAAGACCCGTTCGCTCGAACTTTCCGTGATGCAGCGCTGCGCGGCGCATCTGGCTTCCCGTACCGACGCCGAGGAAGCCTTTGCCTCCGGCGCCGCGGCCGTGGAAGCGGCCCTGCGCGGACAGACCGGCCTGATGGCGACCCTGGTGCGTGAATCGAGCGATCCGTACATCTGCTCCATTTCGCTGGCGGACGTCCACAAGATCTCCAACGCGGAACGCAAGGTCCCGCGCAGCATGATCAATGAAGCCGGCAACGACGTGACTGACGAGTTCATCGCCTACGCGCGGCCTCTGATCATGGGCGAGCTGCCGCCGGTCATGAAGGACGGCATCCCGCAGCACCTGGTGATCAACGACTAGGGAGTGATTCCCCGCGATTGGCAAGCCGAAGGCGCAGACAGAGCGGTTGGAATCACCCCCGCTACAGGAGCCCGCAGAGCGAATCCGAAGGATGAAGCTGTGCGGAGCGCGACGATCGCGAGTCAGAGGAACTGAATATTCCGAAAGGGCGGCCTGAAGACGGACCTTGCGGGTGTTGGCTGCCTGGCCGTCATCCTTCTGGCGCAGAAGTTCGTCTTCAACAAAGCCAAACCCAAAGAAGCGGCGGCTTGACGCTGCCCGGCTTCAAAAGTGCCCCGGCTCCCCGGCCGGGGCACTTTTTTGCTGTTTTCACCTGCTTTTCGGGCCAGGAACGTGCCTTTTTGCCGAAAACTTGCATGCCTTTGCGAAACCTGCTATAATATGCCCCGAAAGAAAGATGAGGGCAGCATGTATACGTTTATCGCACCGTGCCATTTTGGCCTGGAAGCGGTCCTGAAGAAAGAGGTATGGGACCTCGGCTATGACGTCGTGAAGGTGGAAGACGGAAAGGTCTTCTTCGAAGGCGACGCGGAAGCCGGGGCGCGTGCCAATGTCTTTCTGCGGACGGCGGAGCGCGTGCTGCTGCAGGTCGGTTGCTTTACGGCGAAGACCTGGGACGAACTCTTCGAAGGCACGAAGGCCCTTCCCTGGGAAGAATACCTTCCTGTCGACGCACGCTTCTGGGTGGCCAAGGCCGCCTCGATCAAGAGCGCGCTGTTCTCGCCCACGGACATCCAGTCGGTCATGAAGAAGGCCGTCGTGGAGCGCCTGAAGGGGAAATACCACCTCAATTTCTTCCCGGAGAGCGGGGCATCCTACCCCATCCGCGTCGTGATCATGAAGGATGTTGTCACGGCGGCGGTCGACCTGTCCGGCGATTCGCTGCACAAGCGCGGCTACCGCAAACTCGTCAGCAAGGCGCCCATCACCGAGACGCTCGCGGCGGCGCTTCTGATGCTGACGCCGTGGAAGGCCGGCCGCATTCTGGTCGATCCTTTCTGCGGGAGCGGGACCTTCCCAATCGAAGCGGCACTGATCGCGGCCAATATCGCGCCGGGCATGAACCGGAGCTTTACCGCGGAAAGCTGGAAGAACCTCATTCCGGAAAAGATCTGGACCGAAGCGAAGGAAGAAGCGCGCGACCTCGTGCAGCTGCCGGAAGACGGCGACATCCAGGGCTATGACCTGGATGGCGAGATCGTCAAGGCGGCGAGAGACAATGCCCGCGCGGCCGGTGTGGACAGCCTGATCCATTTCCAGCAGCGGGATGTGGCGGCGCTCAGCCACCCGAAAAAGTACGGCTTCATCGTGACGAACCCGCCCTACGGCGAACGCCTGGAGGACAGGGCGGCGCTGCCGTCGCTGTACCGGACCTTCGGGGAGCGCTTCCGGGCGCTCGACTGCTGGTCCGCCTACGTCATCACCGCCTATAAGGACGCGGAGCGCGACATGGGCCTTCAGGCCGCGAAGAACCGCAAGATATACAACGGCATGATGAAGACCTATTTCTATGAATTTCCGGGACCGAAGCCCCCGAAAAGAAAGCCGGAGGAAGAAGCGTGAAGACACTGATCTTTGCCACGGGCAATGCCCACAAGGCCTACGAAGTGCGGAAGATGCTGGAGGGGCTCGACGTCGAAGTCCTGACCCTGCACGAAGCGGGTCTGGACCTCAATATCGTGGAGGACGGCACGACCTTCCGGGAGAATTCCCTGATCAAGGCCCGCGCGGTCTTTGCGGCGTCGGGGAAGGCGGTACTGGCGGACGACTCCGGGATCGAGATCGATGCCTTCGGCGGTGCGCCGGGCGTTTACAGTTCCCGCTTTATGGGTGAGGATACGCCCTATCCGGTCAAATGCGCCGCCATCCTGGAGCGGATGAAGGACGTGCCGGATGAGGAGCGCGGCGCGGATTTCCGCTGCGTGATGAGCTTCATTTATCCGGATGAGAACGGCAATGCGACGGAGTTCGTCGAGGAAGGCGCCGTGTACGGACGGATCGCCTACGCGCCGGCCGGAGAAAACGGCTTCGGCTACGATCCGGTCTTTTACCTGCCGGAACTCGGAAAGACCACGGCGGAGCTTTCCGATGAAGAGAAAAATGCGCTGAGCCACCGCGGACGTGCGCTGGAGGCCGTAAAGCCCCACATTATCCGCTGGATCACGGAATAAAAAGCAACAAGGATGACTGAAAAGCCTGATACAGGAAAGGAGCAACACCTGATATGAAACGCTATGAGATCTCGCTTCCGTCTTCGGACGGCATCACGACGCTGCACGGCTTCCGCTGGGATCCCGACGGGGACGCCCGCGCGGTGGTCCAGCTCGTCCACGGGATGGAAGAGTATATCGAACGCTACGATGAATTCGCCCGCTTCCTGGCCGACCAGGGCATCGCGGTGATCGGCCACGACCATCTGGGCCACGGCGGCTCAATAACGGATGAGAGCGAGCTGGGCTATTTTGCGAAGGAAAAAGGCTACGAATGCGTCCTGCGCGACATGCACGCGGTCACGCTCCTTGCGAAGAAGGAATATCCGGACCGCCCGGTGTTCATGTTTGCGCACAGCATGGGGAGCTTTTTCGGCCGCCGCTACATCACCGTCTATCCCCGCGAGCTCGCCGGGATCGTTTTGAGCGGCACGGGCAGCCAGCCCTACATCGCCGTCCACGTCGGCAAGCAGCTGTCCCGCCTCATCGCGCGGATCAAGGGCGACCACTACAGAAGCAAGATGGTCGAGAACCTGGCGGTCGGCGGCTACGGCGGACTCGAGAACTGGCTCTGCACCCGCAGCGAGATCGTCGAAGCCTACAAGGAAGACCCGCTCTGCGGCTTCCCCTTCACCGTCTGGGCCTACAAGGATTTCTTCAAGACGATGGAATACCTGGCGCTCGGCAAGGATCAGGACCGCATCCCGAAAGACTTCCCGGTGCTGCTGATCGCCGGCATGCTCGACCCCGTGGGCAACAAGTCCAAGGGTGTCCTGCAGGTCTACAACCACTACAAGAAGATCGGTCTGACCGACGCCGACGTCTTCCTGTACAAGGATGACATGCACGAGGTCCTGAACGAGAAAGACCGCGACGATGTCTTCCACGACGTCCTGAGATGGCTTGACAAGAGAATCGATAATATTAAAACTACTTAATCGTTGAAAAAATGGCCGCATATTACCCTGATGAACTGATCGAAGAAGTCCGGAGCCGCAGCGACATCGTTGCGGTCATAGGTTCGCGGGTCAAACTCACGAAAAAGGGCGCCAACTACTGGGCCTGCTGCCCTTTCCACAGTGAGAAGACCCCTTCTTTCAGTGTGTCGCAGAACAAGCAGATGTATTACTGTTTCGGCTGCGGTGCCGGGGGAAATGTGGTCACTTTTCTGATGAATTACGAAAGCTACACCTTCCCCGAAGCCCTCGAATATCTTGCGGAACGCGCCGGCATCACCCTGCCGAAGCGCGAAATGACCGGCGAGGAGAGAAGCCGCGAAGGTCTTCGTGCAAGGCTGCTTGAGATCAACGGCGAAGCCGCCAGATTTTACTATTATCAGCTTCGCCAGCCGGTCGGAAAGCCCGGCATGGATTACCTCACAAGGCGCGGTCTTTCTGCGGAGACCATGCGCCGCTTCGGCCTCGGCTACGCCCCCGACGAAGGCTACTACAGCCAGGTACTGTACCGCTGGCTGCACGAGAAAGGCTACTCGGACGAGGAACTCCGAACGAGCGGCCTCGTCCGCTTCAAGGAAGGACGCGGCGCCTACGACTTCTTCCGCGGCAAGGTCATGTACCCGATCATGGATAAGAACAGCCGCGTCATCGGCTTCGGCGGACGGGTCCTTGACGGGCGCCTGCCGAAATACATGAACACGGCGGAAACGCCTCTTTTTGACAAGAGCCGGAACCTCTACGGCCTCTTTGCCGCGAAGCTTTCGAAGCGTCCCTACCTGCTGGTGATGGAAGGCTACATGGACGTCATCGCCCTGCACCAGGCGGGGATCGACTGTGCGGTGGCCTCGCTTGGCACGGCCCTGACCGAAGGGCAGGCGCGCCTTCTGAAGCGCCACACCGACAACATCATCCTGACCTATGACAGCGACGCTGCGGGGACCAAGGCGGCGATGCATGCGATCCCGATCCTGCGTGCGGCCGGTTTCAACATCCGCGTGCTGGACCTGAAACCCTACAAGGATCCCGACGAACTCATCGTCCACGAAGGCGCGGCCGCCTACGAGGCCCGTATTAAGAACGCCGTCAACTTCTTCCTTTACCAGTCGGACGTCTGGAAAAAGGATTTCGACCTGACCGACCCGGCCGGGCTGACGGCTTATTTCCGGAAACTTGCCGAAGAACTGACGACCTTCCCGGACGAACTGGAGCGGGAGAACTACCTGCAGGCCGTCTGCGAGCGACAGTCGATCGACCCGTCGCTGCTGCGCAAAATGATGAACCGCATCGGCAACAGGCGGATGTCCGCGGAGCCCGACTACGGCGAAACACCCGATGAAAATGCCCTCGCGACCCAGAGCGGCCGCAAAAAGGAAAAGGACGAAGGCCTGCTCGTGGCGGCCCAGATGCTGCTGAACTGGGCGGCCTGCTCCGGTGCGTCAACGAAGCGCATCCGCGCCTTGCTCGAGGAAGAGGACATGCCGACGGAGACCTATAAGGACGTTTACCGGCGCATTTTGAGCGAGAAGGAAGAAAAGGGCAGCGTGCTTCCTGCCTCGATCCTGAATCGCTACCTCGAGGACGAAGCGCAGAGCAAGGAAGCGGCGGCGATCTTCAGCAAGGGCTTCCCGGAGGATACGCCCGCCGAAGAAAAGGCGCGCATCCTGACCGAGAGCCTGCGGCGCCTGCGCCGCGAGCGCCTGAACCGCGAGCTCCGCGAAGCCGACAGCGCGGCGAAGATCCAGCAGCTCGCGAAAGACAGACAGAGCGTTTACCGGCTGACCGTCACGGCGGCCGATACGGAAGAATAAATGCGCCCGGCATCCCGGACGCAGGGAGGAAATACCATGAAACTCGAAGAGATCCTGCAGGCCTGCGACCATACCCTGCTGAAACCCGAATCCACCTGGGAACAGATCCGCGCGATCTGCGACGACGGGATGAAGTATCACACCGCATCCGTCTGCATCCCGGCTTCCTTCGTGAAGCAGGCAAAGGAATACGTGGGCGACAGGCTGAAGATCTGCACGGTCATCGGCTTCCCGAACGGCTATTCCACCACCAAGGTGAAGCTGATCGAAACGCTCGACGCGGTCGACAACGGTGCGGACGAGATCGATATGGTCATCAATATCGGCTGGGTCAAGGAAGGCGCCTACGACAAGGTCTACGATGAGATCCGCCGCCTGCGCCTGGCGCTGCCGGACAAGGTCCTGAAGGTCATCGTCGAGACCTGCCTGCTGACCGATGAGGAGAAGATCGAAATGTGCCGCGTGGTCTCGAAGGCCGGTGCGGATTTTATCAAGACCTCGACCGGTTTTTCTACCGGCGGTGCGACCAGGGAGGACGTGGCGCTCTTCAAGCAGTACGTCTCGCCCGGCGTCGGCATCAAGGCCTCCGGCGGCATCGCGAGCCTGCAGGATGCGGAAGATTTCCTGAAACTCGGCGCGACCCGCCTCGGCACCAGCCGGCTCGTGAAGATCGCAAAGGAACAGGGATTATGAAAGACGGTACGCTGATCCGGAAATGCCTGGAGGCAAGGAAGAGCGCCTACGTTCCGTATTCGCATTTTGCGGTAGGGGCGGCGCTCCTGTGCGCGGACGGGAAGGTCTATACCGGCTGCAACATTGAAAATGCGTCATTTTCGCCGACGGTCTGTGCGGAGCGGACGGCCTTTTTCAAGGCGGTCAGCGAAGGGCACCGGGATTTCGAGGCGATCGCGATCTGCGGCGCGCCGGAAAATGAAGAGCCGACGGTCATCTGCCCGCCCTGCGGCGTCTGCCGCCAGGTGATGCAGGAATTCTGCCGGCCGGATTTCCGCGTGATCCTCTATGGGTCCGAAGGAAGAACGAAGGTCTATACGCTGAGCGAGATCATGCCGCTGCGGTTTGATTTGATGGATTGAGGAAAAAGAGATGAGAATGGTCGATTTGATCCATAAAAAGCGCCGGGGAGAGGAACTGACGGATGAGGAGATCCGCTTCTTCGTTAACGGCGTTACCGACGGGTCGCTGCCCGATTACCAGATCAGCGCCTTCTGCATGGCGGTGGTCTTTCAGAGCATGAGCGACCGCGAGATCGCGACGCTCACCGACGCCATGGCGCACTCTGGCGACGAGATCGATCTGTCCGAATTCGGCACGCTCTCCGTGGACAAGCATTCCACCGGCGGCGTGGGCGACAAGACCAGCCTGATCCTCGCTCCGATCGTGGCGGCCTGCGGCGCGAAGACGGCGAAAATGTCCGGCCGCGGCCTCGGCCATACCGGCGGGACCGTCGATAAGCTGGAATCCATCCCCGGCTACCGTGTCGAGCTGTCGATCGAAGATTTCCTGAAGCAGAGCCGCGACATCGGCGTCTGCGTGATCGGCCAGAGCGCGGACCTCGCCCCGGCGGACAAGCGCCTTTATGCCCTGCGCGACGTGACGGCGACCGTGGAAGCCATTCCGCTGATCGTTTCGAGCATCATGTCCAAGAAACTCGCGGCCGGCGCGCACTCCATCGTGCTGGACGTGACCGTGGGCAGCGGCGCCTTCATGAAGGACATCGAATCTGCCGAAGTACTGGCGCGGAAAATGGTCGACATCGGCCGCCGCTGCGGCCGGAACATGGCTGCCGTCATCAGCAACATGGACGAGCCGCTCGGCCACGCGATCGGGAACCTTCTGGAAGTGGAAGAGGCCGTCGCCGTGCTGAAGGGCGAAGTGAAGGGCGACGTTTACGAGGTCTCTCTGGAACTCGCCGCAGCCATGCTGTCGCTGGTCTTCGGCATTTCCCACGAAGAGGCCCGGAAGATGGCGGATGAGACCATCACGTCGGGCAAAGCCTTCGCGAAGTTCAAGGAGTGGATCGCCTACCAGGGCGGCGACACCGCCTGCCTCGACGATCCGTCGAAGATGGCGCGGGCGCGCTTTGCGCATGAGGTAAAGGCTCCGAAAGGCGGTTACATCACCCGCATGGAGACCGAAGCGATCGGCAACGCGGCGGGCCTTCTCGGCGCCGGCCGCATGGTCAAGAGCGACCCGATCGACCCGACCGCCGGCATTGTCCTTGCGAAGAAGACGGGAGAGAAGGTAAAGAAGGGCGACGTCCTCTGCACACTCTACGCCGATAAGGAAGAACTCTTCCCGGCAGCCGAAAAAGCCTTCCTCGGGAGCCTTTCCTTCGGCAGGACCAAACCCGGGCCGGAGCCGCTCATCTATAAGATCATCCGCTGAGAAACAGTGGAAACAGGCACGAAAAAAGGACCCTCGCGGGTCCTTTTTTGCTGCGATGCCGTCAGTCCTCAAACGTTACGCTGTGCGCCCAGGCGCTGAAAGCATCGATGCATTTGTCATAGCGGTTCTCGGCGCAGAAGAACTGCACGCCCCAGAAGGCGTCCTCCGACTCGAAATGTGCCGTGTAATACTTATACATCAGCTGGCTGCGGAAGGTGTATTCGTAGTAGGGGATGTCGCCGTCGTGCTTGATCTCGCCGATCGTGCGGCCGCTCATCTCGGTCATGGCTTTGGTAAACGCGGCATAGTCGTCCGCCGACTTGACGGAATCGCCGACCGTGGATTTCTCCTCGCGGAGGATGACCACGCCGACCGCCCTGCGGTTCGATTTCAGGAGCGCGGCATAAAGGTCATTTTCCTGCGGCTTGAACGAATCGTCCAGTTCAATGCGGAGTTCTTCGACGGCGAAGGTCTTTTTCTCCGGCGCGGCGCAGCCGGTGCAGCAAATGACCAGCAGCAGGGCAAGCAGCAGACATCTGATTTTCAATGGGTTCTCCTTCTGCGCCAGACCGCGAAGCGGTACACGGCGCCGTTTTCTTCGGTATGTGCTTCGGAAGCTGATTCCATGACCCAGCTGCGCTTTTTCGACAGATCCGGGAAGAAGACGCTTGCCTCGATGGGCGCTTCGGTCTCGACCATGGTGACATAGCAGGTATCGCAGTCGGGAAGGAGCTTTGCGTAGATCTCGCCGCCGCCGATGACGAAGAAGTGTTCGTCCGGCCGTGCCGCGACCAGGCGCCGGAGAGCAGCAACCGAATGCACCACGGTCACGCCCTCTGCAGTGAAGCTTCTATCCCTGGTCAGCACGATGTTCTCACGCCCCGGGAGAGGTTTCCCGCCGGGAAAGGACTGCAGGGTCTTGCGTCCCATGATCACGGGGTGGCCGAGCGTCACCTTCCGGAAGTATTTCAGATCGCCGGGCAGGCGGTAGAGCATGCCCTTTCCGTCGCCGATGCCCCAGTCGGGGCTCACGGCCACGATCGCTGATACCATGGCGCGCCTCAGATCGCGACCGGGATCTTCGCGGTGAAGGGATGATACTGATAATCCTCAACTTTGAAGGAATCCTTGGTGAACTTGTAGAAATCGGTGATCGACGGGTCGAGCGTGACCTTCGGGGCCGGGAACGGCTCCTTCTCGATCATTTCGCGGACCAGATCGACGTGCCGGTCATAAATGTGGCAGTCGGCGATCACGTGCACGAATTCGCCCGGCTCCAGCCCGGACACCTGCGCCATCATCATCGTCAGCATCGCGTACTGGCAGGTGTTCCAGTTGTTCGCGGTCAGCATGTCCTGGGAGCGCTGATTCAGGATCGCGTTCAGCTTATTGCCCGAGACGTTGAAAGTCATGCTGTAGGCGCAGGGGTACAGCCCCATTTCATACAGATCGTGATGGTTGAAAATGTTCGTCAGGATGCGGCGGCTCGCCGGATTGTTCTTCAGATCGTAGAGCACGCGGTCCACCTGGTCGAACCAGCCCTCCGCGTATTTGTGCTTCACGCCCAGCTGATAGCCGTAGGCCTTGCCGATCGTGCCGTTTTCATCGGCCCAGGAATCCCAGATATGGCTGCCCAGCTCGTGGATGTCGTTGGACTTTTTCTGCCAGATCCACAGCAGCTCGTCCAGGGCGGACTTCCACGCGGTGCGGCGCAGGGTCATCATGGGGAATTCCTTCTGCAGGTCGTAGCGGTCCACGACCCCGAAGATCTTGACGGTATGGGCAGGCGTGCCGTCTTCCCAGCGCGGCCTCACCTCGTAATCGGTATCCCAGACGCCGTTTTCCAGGATGTTCCGGCAGTTTTTGATAAACAGTTCATCTGCGTAGCTCATGGATGGACCTCCTCGAAATCATTTCAATAAGCATAGCGCATTTCGCGGGAAAGTACAAGAGGAAGGCGATCGTCAATTGACCGGAATCGGCTGCGGTTCTTCAACTGAGGCAAAATACGGTGCAAGCATCGGCAGAAGGGAGACGTCTGCACAGAAAAACGTGTGCAGCGAGCATCGCTGACTGCTGCTTCCGTCAGTCTCCAAAAGCGGAGCAAGAAGCCTTATCTCGGTCAAAGTCTGGCTCGGATCCAGCGGACTTGTGCTTGCCTCGCGCAGGTATTCTGCCACTTCAGCAAGAATGGCTTCAGCCGGATCAGAATGATTGATCAGCCATGTCCCATTGGCATTAGAAAAGGTGACACGCTTGCTGTCAGATCCTTCTTCCGGCCGGCAGATGCTGAGGATAATGCCGTATTCCGTGCTTCCCTTGATCGGAAAACGTGACAAACGCTCGAGCTGCGTCAAACAAAGAGGACGGAACCGTTGGGCATTCTGTTCCCGTGCCTCCCAGAGCGCATTCCACAGCGCAGGAAAATGCGGAGTGACCGGAAGCATCAAACGCTTTGTTTCGCCATTTGCTTGAAATTGAATCGAAAAGTATTCCGAAGCAGACTCATCATTCGCGACTTCCCCTTTGAGAAGGTGATACCAGTCGCTATCCGATACGGTGTCTGCATCCTTCAGCAGTGCCAGATACAGGGGCGGCAGCATTTTTCTGCTGATTTCTGTGGCATCCAGTGTTAAGCGCGGATCATCTGCGTCCGGGAAAGCTTTATAACAGCGCATATATGTTTCGTTTTGTGACAATTCTTCTATTAGCTTTTGATAATTTTCCTCCGAGGCAAAAATCTTACGATAATGGTCTTTCCCATTTACGCGGACAGCGACCTTCAGAAAAATACCGCCGTGCATGTAATTATCGTTGTTTGGGTCAGCATCCAATATCGTTTGGAGCCCTTCTGCACAGACCTGTTTAAGAAAGGGAGACTGGAGCGGTACCTGCGCTGTTTCTTCCAGGAAAAACGCATCGGTGTCATCCTCCAAATGGCTGGCAGTCCCCAGATAACGGACAGATTCGATTTCTTCGGCGGCAGGCCGAAAACGGTTGACAGCCGAGCCGGCAAGCAGCGGGATCCCAATAAACAGCAGGTCCATGACGAGAAGAATGGGCACTGACCTTAATGCATTTTTCAGAGAGCTCAGTTTTCTGCTTGAGACCAGTTGATAGAGCGAAAGTACCAGAACAGCCAGAAGGAAGATCGGCAGCACAAGGCGCCACAAGCTTACAGTATAGGAAGTTCTTTGAACCAGGACTTCAATAAGCGAAAGCAGTGTTTTCAGACTGATCAGAAAAGCCAGCAGTAAGCCGATGACGGAATTGATCAGCGGTGAGACTGCCGGGAGTTCTGCTGTTTCGCTGCGGCGGCGTACAAAAAGGAAAGAGGCAAGGAGTGCCCATATCATTGCCAGACCGACCGTATACCATTGAATTGATGCATAAAGGAGATTGTCCAGTCCGGGCGGATTTTCCGGCGTGTTGGTGTAGGCAGGCGCATATTTCTGGAGAGTCATCAATAAATTCTGGAAAACCACACCGGGCATGTGAAAACGGGAGTCGATCAGGAAGAAAGTGTGATCGCGCAACAGGCCTTTGCTTGCGGAGAAAACCCCCTGCGCAAGATAGTGCAGAATCAGACGCGGGGCAAAAACAAACAGAAGTGCAGTAACAACCGAGGTAAAAAGGGTCCCGCACAGGGCGGCGGCACAGGCTGCAGCAGCGCTGACGTAAAGGCTCATGCAAAAGGATCCCACAGCGAATCGGAACAGTTCCATCCAGCTGAAACTGATAAAACCGGGTCTTATCCAGGCAACGCAGATACCGGAAAGCAGGGAACTGCCAAAAATCAGAAGCGCGAGGCAGGTCCATACGGCGGCCAGAAAACTGCCGTACAGACAGAGCCTGTTCTGCGGCACCGCATGATAATAATCACTGCCTTTTTGGCTGTTCAGAAAGGAAAAGACCCGGAATGTCAGCAGCGGGGCGATGAAGAGACACAAATGCGGCAGATAGGGATGCAGAGTGACGGCAGTCATGTAACTCGGCAGATATTCAGCTCTCAGCTCAGGGGTGTTGAACATAGTTGTCCAGATACTGATGATATGCAGGGAAGGATAGCATGCAGAAAAGAGCAGAGGCAGTAAGCTGAAAATGACGAAAGAACGCAGCTGCCGCAGAGCTTCCGTGTACAGCCTGAGGTCAAACACTTTTTTCTTCATTTTTTGCCTCCTTCTCCAGCACGTCTTCAAAAGAATAGCCGAGTTCTTTCATTTCGTAGGTAAAGATTTCTTCCAGATTCAGAGGAAGTACATCCAGCAGGACGGGATCAAGCTGCTTTAATCGGGACAGGATCTCGTATTTGTCGCCGCGCAGGATCAGCTGGGCAACGCCGCCGTTTATCCGGCAGTTCTCGACCTGAAGCGAAGAAAAAAGTCCTTCATTGAAAGGACGGTCGAAGGCAATCTGCACCTTGAACAGAGAGGTTCTTAAGTCCTGTATGTTGCTCTGCAGGATGAGGCCGCCCTTATGAAGGAGAGCAAGCTGATCGCAGCTGTCCTCCAATTCCCGCAGAGAGTGGGATGTGATGATGGCGGTCGCGTTTTTATCCGCCACGTCCTCATTGATCAGGCCTTTGACAAGCCGGCGCATCACCGGATCCAGTCCGTCAAAGGTTTCGTCGAAAAAGTAGTAGTCCGGTCTGCAGGAGAGAGCAAGCAAGGTGGCGGACTGCCGCCGCATTCCTTTGGAAAAACCGTGGATCAGACGCTTTTCGTCCAAATTGAAAGCGTTTGTCAGAAAATGGAAACGTTCTTCGTCAAAATGCGGGAAAAAACTCCGATAGAAGACGGCCATGCGTGTAAGGGTCGATCCCGGCAGGAAAAATAATTCGTCCGGAACAAAGACCAGACGGGCTTTGACGGCAGGATTGTCAAAGACCGGGGCCCCGTCAATGGTGACAAGACCTCCGTCAGGCTTGTAAACGCCGCTGAGCAGCCGCAGAAAGGTGGACTTCCCGGCACCGTTGGATCCAACCATGCCGTAAACTGAGCCTTCCTCAATACGGCAGCTGATATTCTTCAAAGCTGTAATGCTGCCGAATCGTTTGACAGCTTGCTGTACCTGGATCATGATCAGGCCTCCTCTTTATTCGCATAGAGTTTATGAAGGCTTTTTTCAACGGCCGAAAGAGGAATACCGAAACTGATCATCTGACGGACGGTTTCTTCAAAACGGGCCATCTGACGGGTCCGAAGCCCGAAAAGGAAGGAACTGATATCCTGGCGGATGAAGCAGCCCTTTCCGGCTGCGGAGACAATGAGTTCGCGGCGGTCCAGCTCCGAATAGGCTTTCTGAATGGTGTTGGGATTGATGCCTAATGTGATGGAGAGGGTGCGGACGGACGGCAGCGCATCGCCCGGCTTTAACACTTCGCGGGCAACCAGCTGCTCAGCCTGTGTGATAATCTGTTCATAGACCGGCGTACGGGAAAGGGAATCAATTTGAAACATGCAAGACTCCTTTTTGACATTCAGCACTTGACTGTGTGTATTAGTTGTATTAGTACACATATAATATCGTGCTGTGCAGATGTTGTCAAGGGGTGCCGGCCGAAAAAAAAGGATGCGAAAAAGCAAACGACAGGCTTTTTCACATCCTTTGGTTAACTGTGCTTTAAATCACGGCTGGTTGACGATGCCGGCGTAGAGCGGCAGGTCGTCCGCGCTCGTCAGCAGGAAAAGGAAGGGGCGGTTGAAGATGAGCGTGACTTCATCCGGGATGGCCGCCTTGCTGTCAGCTCTCCCGAAGGTAAAGGAAACGGCCCGGACGCCTTCTTCGTTCGCAATCAGGCGGGAGGCCTGCCTGAGTTCGCCGAGGTAAGCGCCCTCGTTCGAAATCCCTGAAAAATCGGCGACGCCTGGGGAAAATACTTTATCAAGGCCGAGCCGCCGGAAGCTTTCCTTCAGGTCGTTTTCCGCGGTAATGTCGAAACGCGGCAGGGTCAGGTGAACCTTGACGGGCTTCCAGGCAAGGCCTTCGCCGATCTCGCCCCAGCCCGCCCGGTATTGCTGCTGAATGAGCGTTCGGACAAAGGTTCGGCAGGTCTCATTCTGCAGTAGTTCTTCAGGTGTAAAGCCGCCTGTGCCGCCGTTCGGTAGGATCAGCCACATCCTCATGCCGCCGCCCATTTTGACGGAAACTGCCTGAAAACTGTCGCCCAGAACATAAGTGGTGCTTTCGATATCCTGGTACATATAGGTGACGTCCCGCTTCCCGTCCGGAGCATTAAACGTGCCGGGGTGGGAATCAATCTTCTTGAATCCATCCCATTTGACGTCCAGGTTTATAGCGGAGACTACGGCCACCACGGTATTGGGCGTCATGGAGACGCCGTTCGTATAGCGGCCGTCCAGCAGGCCGTCGGTCGCTTCTTTGATCCAGGTGCGGAGCGCCTTGTTGTATCCCTCGGAGCCCATTTCGCCGCGGAAGGAAGAGGCAAAGTAGGTTTCGGCCAGCGTTTTCACGGTGTCTTCCCGGTAGGAAAGTGCCTTTGACAGCCAGAGCGAATTGGCAAGGACGCTTTTTGCCTCGTGCGTATAGAGTGAATTCGCGAGGTAAATCGACGAGGCCTGCTTCCGCAGCGTTTCAATGCTGTCCGCGCCGAGCAGCTGCAGGATCTCTTCGCGGCTTTCACCGCCGGCGCATTCCGCGAGCATCGCCAGGGCCATATAACTGTTCAGGGGAGAGTAGACGCGGTTCGCGTGGTTTCCTTCCGTTTCCGTGCCGCCCAGGATCTCTGCCATACTGTCCGTGAAGAAATCAGCAAGCGTGATGCCGCAGCCCTTGGCCTCGCCGGCTTTCTGCAGATCGTCCGCGGACCGGCTTCTTTCCGGGTGTTCGGCTTCTCCGAGGGCATAGGCCTTCATAACCAGCCCGCTCCGGATATGGAAGGTCCCGTCCAGAATGACGGCGAGCGCGAGCACGGAAAGTATAGGCACCGCTATTCTTAAGAACTTATGTTTCTGGAAAGCGCCGGCGACGGCGCCGAGGAGCCCTCTGATCCTTTTTCCAAGTCTTTTCTTCTCCGCTGCCGGAGCGCTCTCGCCAAGCGCGTCCCACGCTTTTTCCGGCGCGGCAGCTTCGACGAGCTGCATATCGACGCCGTTCAGGGCGTCTGAAATATCCATCTTATTCATGCCACAGATCCTCCTCCTGAAGGAAATGCCAAAGTTTGTTCCGCGTGCGTTCGAGGCGCATCTTGACGCTGCCTTCGCTCGCGCGCAGTTCGGCCGCGATCTCACGGATGGGGCAGGCGTACCAGTAGCGAAGCAGAAAGACGCGGCGGTCCTTCTCCTTCAGCGTCTTCAGAAAACGGTCCAGCGCCTCCCGCAGAGCCACCTCGTCGGCGATGGCGTTTTCGGAACCGTCCGGCAGAACGTCCTCCAGTTCTTCCAGGCTCTGCTCGTACGCTTCCGTAAGCTTCCGCTTCGGATCCTTCCGCCGTTTGTCGACGGCGATCTGGCGGGAGAGCATGCCGAGATAGGAGCGAAGCGACGCCGGCTTCGCCGGCGGGACCGTCCGCCAGAGCTTCAGCAGCACGTCGTTCTCCACCTCCTCGACGTCTGCCGGATCCGCCAGGATCTGCCCCGCGATATAACGGCAGTAGGCGCCGTATTTTTCTCTGATGCTGCCGACCGCATCTTCGGAACGCTCAAGGAGCGCCGCGATCAATGCTTTGTCATCCATGATCCTGCTCACTTTCGTGATGTGTGCGGGACGTGTGTCCCGCCTGTTCCAAAGGCCTTCACCCATAGAAACGAAGCCCGAAGGAGAAAAGTAACATTTTATGGAACATTTCTTTTCTGTCAGTATAGCATGGCTTTTGAAACTTTTGTGAACTCTCTGCGGCCGTTCTTGAAATCTGCCTCCTTACGTGTTAAAATCATACTGCCGTAATGGTGAGGTGAGGGGACGTACAGCCTCCGGGGATACCGCAGAAAGGAATTTATGGCACTTAACAGCAAACAAAGGAGTTTCCTGATCGGGCTGGCATCCAAAGAGGATGCCCTCTTTCAGGTGGGAAAAGCGGGCATCACGCCCGAGGTCTGCGAAGCGGTCTCCGATGCGCTGGAGGCGCGGGAACTGGTGAAGATCAAGCTTTTAAAGAACTGCTTCGACGACGTGCGCGGCGCGGGAGAGACCCTTGCGGGGCGCACCCGTTCCGAATTGGTCAAGGTGATCGGCAGGACGCTCGTCCTGTACCGCCCGTCGAAAGAACATAAGAGGATCGAACTGCAGTGACCGAACAGACGGAAAAACACATTGCCGTCGTGGGCGGGACCTTCGATCCCATCCATTTTGCGCACCTCGAACTGGGGCGGGCGGCGCTGCGCGCCATCGACCCGGACGAGGTCTGGTTCATGCCGTCCGGCTCGAACAATTACCGCTCGGTCAGAGGCCGGCGCGCGGAGAAATACCACCGCGAGGCGATGGCCAAACTGGCGCTTGAGGGCGAGGATGAACATTTCCGCCTGTCGGACTGGGAACTGAGGGAGCCTGGCTCCACCTACACCTCCCGGACCTTCGCGGAATTAAACGCCATCTATCCGGACGTGACCTGGTATTATGTGGTCGGTGCGGATACATTGAGCAGCCTGAAATACTGGGAGGAGCCGGAGCTCATCTGCAATTCGACGGTGCTGCTCGTTGCAGGCCGCGAAGAGCAGGTCTCGGCAGCGGACACCCAGGCGGCGGCGGAAACGCTTCGCGCCAGATATGATGCGGACATCCGCTTTATCCCCTGGAACGACCGGCCGGTCTCGTCCACGAAGGTCCGGCAGAGCTTTGCCGACGGCACGATCCGGGAAGAAGACCTGCCGCACGGCGTTTACGACTACGCGGTGAAGCACCATCTGTACCGGATGCTTGACACCCTGAGCGATGAAGAGATGCTGGAGCGCGCAGGCGCGACAGCGGAGGAATTTGAATATTTCGAGCGGCTGAAGGCCGAACTGAAGCCCAAGCGTGTCAAGCACAGCCTCGGGGTCATGCATATGGCCATGCTGCTCGCAGACGGCTACCGGAACGTCCCGCTGGAAAAGGCCAGGCTGGCCGGGCTGCTCCATGACTGCGGCCGGATCGCAGGCGCGCCGAACAATGCCCTCGGCCATGCGCCGGCAGGTGCGCTGAAGGCCCGCCGGGACTACGGGGTCACGGACGAAGCTGTCCTTTCCGCCATCCGCTGGCATACCACGGGCCGTCCGGGCATGACCGAACTGGAAAAAATCATTTACGTGGCCGACTATATCGAGCCCTTCCGCGGTTCGATGGTGTATCTGGACAAAGCCCGCCGGATCGCCTATACGGATCTTGACCGCGCCGTGTTCTTTGCGGCGCAGAACACCGTGCGTTACCTTAAAGCGCGCGGCGAGGAGATCGACCCCATTACGCTGGACTGCATGGAATACTACCGGTCCGCGCTCGACAAAAAAGGAGTTTTCAGATGACGACAGACGAACTCATGAAAGCCGTATATAATGCCCTGACCGAAAAGCAGGGCAGGGACATCACCGTGATCGATATCCACGAGATCTCGACGCTTGCCGACTATTTCATCATCACGCACGGCAACAACACGCCGCATGTGGAGAGCTTGGTGGATTGCGTGCAGGAGACCATGGACAGGGCGGGCGTGGCCTGCCGCAGCCTGGAAGGCCTGCGCGGCGGCCGCTGGGTCCTGCTGGATTACGGTGACATCGTCATCAACGTCTTTTCAAAGGAAGACCGGATGTGGTATGATCTGGAGAGAATCTGGCGTGACGGCAAGCTCGTCAACATGAATGCGCCGGAGAAGGCCGAAGAGCCGGCGGCGCCGGAGACTCCGGAGGAAAAACAGGACTGACCGGCACCCGGCGAAGGAGTTCGTGATGGCAAAAAGCAGGAATAACGATACGCAGCCGGAACCGCTCTTTCCCTGGAGCATCCTCATTTCGCGGAGCGGGCAGCTGCCTGCGGATCCGGAGGAGATCGACCCGGCCGCAGCCGGAGAGAAGAAACGCCCCATGACCGATAAGGAGGGCCGCGCCGCCTTCATCCTGTGGATCGTTTCGGGCGCCGTGCTGTGCATTCTGGTCGCGCTCTACGCGGTCTCCTGTACGCAGGGAACGGCCCCTGAGGAAGGAAGTTCCCGCAGCGGACTGCTGGTCGCGGCAGGCGCGCTCGCCGTGATCATCATCCTCGTTGTCGCGGCTTTTGACATCCGCAGGGCCTGGAAGGCGCAGGAGGGCAAAAAGGCCGGAAAGAAGCCGGCAGCGAAAAAGTAAAGGCAATCCGGGGGGCATGCTCCCCATTGCATAAAGACGAATATTTGTAAAGGAGAACACCATTATGAGCATTCTTTCCCGTTTCAAAGAGATCATTGCTTCGAACCTGAACGCGATCCTGGACAAGGCCGAGGATCCGCAGAAGATGATCGAGCAGTATCTGAAGGAACTGACCGGCGATCTGGCTGAGGTCAAGCGCGAGACCGCTTCCGTAATGGCTGACGAAGCTAAGGCCAAGAGAAATCTGGTCGCCAATCAGGAAGAAGTCGTGAAGTATACGCAGCTGGCCCGCAAGGCCCTGGAAGCCGGCGACGAAGCCAACGCCAAGGTCTTCATCAAGAAGAAACAGAGCCTGGAAGAAGTCGGCGAGACCCTGCAGCAGGTGTATGACGTCGCTGCCTCCAACAGCCAGAAGATGCGCCAGATGCACGACAAGCTGGTCAACGACCTGAACGAACTGCACACCCGCAAGGCTGCGATCGAAGCGAAGATCAAGATCGCCGAAGCGCAGAAGAAGGTCAACGAAGTGGCCGGCGCCAGTGCTGCGAACAAGGCCGAAGCTTCCCTGAACGCGTTTGCGCGCATGGAAGAGAAGGTCGACCACATGCTTGACGAGGCGAATGCCATGGCCGAGCTGCAGATGGAACGCACCGACGATGCGATCGCCGCGGAAGCCAAGTACTACGAAGCCATCTCCAACAGCAAGGTGGATGCCGAGCTCGAGGCGATGAAGGCGGAACTGGGCCTGGCGTAAGGGCTTTTACGGGGAGGCGGCCCAAAGCCGCCTCCTCTCCTTAAAATTTTCAAAAATACTGCTTGCATTCCCGAAAAACGTGTTGTATAATCGCACGTGCGTTGAAAATATAGCGCTATCGCCAAACGGTAAGGCAACGGACTCTGACTCCGTCATTTCAAGGTTCGAATCCTTGTAGCGCTGCGAACGGGGGCCCTGTCGGAAGATAGAGCCTTTTCTTTTTAGGCAAAGGAGATATTTACGCCATGTGGGAACTGGGGAAAACGGCGCAGCTGGCTGTCGATCATTTCACGGATAACGGTGCGTACCTGCGGCATACGGACGATCTTTCGGAAAAGCCGGAGACCGTACTTTTGCCGAACCGCTATATCCCGGAGGGGACGAAAAAAGGAGACCTGCTCGAGGTCTTTCTTTATAAGGATTCGGAGGACAGGCCGATCGCGACGACGGACCGGCCGCTCATCGAAGCCGGCGGCCTCGCGCAGCTGAAAGTCAAGGCGGTGACAAAGATCGGCGCCTTCCTGGACTGGGGGCTGCCGAAGGACCTCTTCCTGCCCTACAAGGAGCAGCGCGGCGAACTCGTGCCCGGGCAGAGCGTGTTCGTGACGGCGTACGTCGACAAGTCGGACCGCCTCTGCGCAAGCATGCATGTGGACCGCTTTTTCCGCACGGATCCGCCCTATAAGGAAGGCGACCGGGTGAGCGGCACCGTCTATGCGCTGAACCCCGAGATCGGCGCCTTCGTCGCGGTGGACGGCCTGTACTACGGCCTTATCCCGAAGCAGGAACTCTATGAGAAACTGCGTGTGGGCGATACGGTCGAAGCGCGGGTACTGAAGAAGCGCCCGGACGGGAAACTCAACCTTTCCACCCGCAAAAAAGCCTATGCCCAGATGAAGACCGACGCCGAGACCGTGATGGAGCATCTGGAAATGGCCGGCGGGATCCTGGGCCTCGGCGATAAAAGCGATGCCGTGCTCATCAAGGCGGAGCTTTCCATGAGCAAGAGTGCCTTCAAGCGCGCGGCCGGCGCCCTGCTGAAGGCAGGAAAGATCCGCGTATTCGACGACAGGATCGAGAAGGTCTGAGCCGTAAATCCTCCTATAAAGAAAAAGACTTTTCAATTTGCACAAAATCGTGTAGAATAATAAGTTGACGAATTGTTGATCGTCAGCGACCGGACCGGCAATACCGCTCCGGAATCCAAAAACGGCAAAGGAACAGTATGATCCAATTCCGACAAATCAGCAAACAGTACAACGACGGCGCGAAGACTCTCGCGCTTGACGGCGTGGATCTGTCGATCCGTGACGGAGAGTTCGTCTTCATCACGGGGGACAGCGGCGCCGGCAAGAGCACGCTGGTCAGGCTCCTGATGGGCATGGAGAAACCGACTTCCGGGACGATCCTGGTGGACGGCATCAACGTGGCCCAGTTGGAACGCAGCAAGCTGCCGAAGTTCCGCCGACGCTTCGGCTGCATCTATCAGGATTTCCAGCTGCTGTCGGACTTCACCGCCTATGACAACGTGGCCTTTGCGCAGCGTGTGATCGGAACGAAAGCGAAGAATATCAAAAAGCGCGTGCCGAAAGCCCTGGCGGAAGTCGGTCTGGAAGAGAAGGCAAAGAGTTATCCTTCCCAGCTGTCCGGCGGGGAGCAGCAGCGCGTCGCGATCGCACGGGCGCTCGTGAATGGGCCTCTGTACCTGATCGCGGACGAGCCGACCGGCAACCTGGACAGAACGAATACCGACGAAGTCATGGCGCTGCTCGAAGCCTTCAACAACAGCGGCAACACCGTGATCGTGATCACGCACGACGAACAGGTCGTTGAGCGCATGCATAAGCGCGTGATCGAGATGAAGAGCGGCCGCATCATCGCGGATACCGCCTGGCTCGCCGCCGAGAAAGAGGCCGAGTCGGTACAGCCCGTACCGGACAATATCGAACTTGCGGCGCCTGCTCCTGCGGTGGAATTGCCGAAGGCCGAAGAGGCGCCGGCCCCGAAGCCGGCGGAACCGGAGCCGGAACCCGTCCTTGAAGCGCAGCCCGAGGAAGATGACGGCTACGTGCAGCAGACGCTGGACCTGAGTCCGGAGCCTGAGGAAGAGGAGGCGGAGCAGGTGGTCATGGACCTCGAAGCCATCACTCCCCCGCAGCCCGAACCGGAGATCCTGCCGGATCTGCCGCCTCTCGTGGTCCCGACCGTGGAACTGCCGGAGAGCGAGTCGGCAAGAAAATCGAAAGTGGTGTCCGAAGTCCTGAAGGGCTGGAAGGCGCCGACGGAAGCGTTGGAGATCCCGAAGGAGGAAACCGCTGCGGAGGAACCTGTCGGGGAAGAACCGATCGACAGCGCCGAACCGGCTGAGGAAGAGCCTGCCGAAGAAACGCCTGCTGAAGAAAAGCCGGCTGAAAAAGAAAACGCAGGGGAAGAACCCTCCGATAACGCGGAGCCTGCTGCAGAGGAAGTTGCAGCGGAAGAGCCGACCGCGGAAGAAGCGGTTAAAGAAATGCCTGCCGCAGAGGAACCTTCGGAAGGAAAGAGCGAAACTCCCGCTGCAGAAGCCGTAAAGCAGTTTCCGGAAGCCGTGAAGGTAGGAGGCGCCGACCATGCGTAACATTTTCTTCCTGATCGGACGCGGATTTCGCAATATCATCAAAAATCCCATGACCTCATTTTTCTCTCTGCTGGTCATGGTGACGACGATCTTTCTGTTCTGCACGTCTTATGCGACGCTCATCAACATCCGGTCCGTGGTGAAACAGGCCGAAGACAGCGTCGGCATCACGGTCTTCTTTGACGAAGGCCTGAGCGATGCCGAGATCCGGAAAATCGGCCAGGATATCGGCGCGAGAGAGGAAGTGGCGCGGATGGTCTACACCTCCGCGGAAGAAGCCTGGGAGAATTTCAAGGAGATCTATTTCAAGGGAAATGAGGAACTGGCGGACGGTTTCATCGACGACAACCCGCTGGCCAATTCCGCTTCCTATGAGGTCTTTCTGGCGAATATCGCCGACCAGCAGGATTTCGTGGAGGAACTTGAACGCATCGAAGGCGTGCGCAAGGTGAACGCTTCGAACCTTCTGGCCGACGGGCTGAACAACCTCGGCCGGATCATCGAGGCCGTGACCATCGCCGTCGTGACCGTGCTGCTCATCATTTCCGTGATGCTGATCAGCAACTCCATTTCCGTCGCCATCGCGATGCGGAAGGACGAGATCCATATCATGCGCTACATCGGCGCGACGAACCGCTTCATCCGCTTCCCCTTCGTTCTCGAAGGCATGATCATCGGACTGATCGGCGCAGCGATCCCGCTCGCCGTCGTCTGGTATTTCTATGACCCGGTCGTCCATGACCTGAGCAAGCGGCTCATGGCTTTCGGGACGCTTCTGAACTTCCTGAAACGGGCCGAGGTCTTCAAAACGCTCCTGCCGATCGCCCTGGTGCTGAGTATCGGCATCGGCGTCGTAGGCAGTATTTTCTCAATGCGGCGGCATCTTAAGGCATAGCGGGAGGATATAATCATGGAAGAAAAAAACAACGGCTTTCTCAAAGGCTTCTGGGTAGGCTTCGGCGTCTTTCTGGTCTGCGCGCTCCTGATCGGCGGCATCATGGTCATGCAGGGCATCAAGGGCTTTGAAAGATGGCAGGCAAGTCAGGAGACGGAAGACGTCCGCCCGACGAAACCTTCGAATTCGGCAAAACCGACCGACCCCGCGGATCCGGCCGATCCTGCAGGCACCGATGAGGCGGATGAGTACTCCGCCGCAGCGCAGCGCTTCGAAGAAGTCATGGAGTACGTGGATGTCTATTTCGTGCTCGACTATGACAAGGAAGAAATGATCAATCAGGCGCTGAAGGCCTATGTGGACGCTTCGGACGATCCCTATTCCGAATATATGACGGCTGAAGAACTGGCCAAGACGATGGAGGATTCCGACGGCAGCTACTGCGGCATCGGCGTACAGATCCAGCAGAGCACCGAGACCATGGAAACGACGATCACCAGGGTCTTTTCGAACGGCTCTGCGATGGAAGAGGGCATGAAAGCCGGCGACGTTATCATCAGAGTCGGCGATGAGGACGTGAGAAAGATATCCATCGATGACATCGTGGCGCTGGTGCGCGGCAAGGAAGGCACCACCGTGAACGTTACGGTCTACCGCTCGTGGGAAGATAAGGAGATCACTTTTACCCTGACCCGCCGCCCTGTCCAGGTCGATACGGTTTTCTATGAAATGCTGACGGATAAGATCGCCTACCTGCAGCTGACGGAATTCGACATGGTCTCGGTGGAACAGATGGAGGAGGCGCTCAAGGCGCTGAAGAAGGAAGGCTGCGAGCAACTGATCCTGGATATCCGGGACGATCCCGGCGGACGGCTCGACAGCGTCCTGGACATTGCCGACTTTTTCCTCAAGAAGGATCTTCTGATCATGTCCATGGAGGACAAGACAGGGTATGTTACCGAGTGTTACAGCAACAGCAAAGCTCTCTTTACGGGGGATCTGGTGGTACTCGCGAACGGCTATTCCGCCAGCGCTTCGGAGGTGCTGACCGGCGCCCTGAAGGACCACGGAAGAGCGGTCGTCATGGGCGAGAAGACCTTCGGCAAGGGCATCGTGCAGGGCTTTTTCACCCTGTCCGACGGCTCCGGGATCAAACTGACCACGGAGCATTGGATGACGCCTTCGGGTGAGTGCATCGACAAGATCGGCATCGAGCCGGATATTGAAGGTGCGGACGATCCGGCAACGGAGGACGTGGACGAACTGGTAGAGCAGGCAAAGGAATATCTGCAGAAGAAATGATGCCGCAGGGCTTGCAGGAGGAAACGGCATGATCTACGCATTTGATGCGGAGGTCTCCGCGCCGAAGGGGAAACTGTCCCGGGAGGACCGCGGAGAGATCAGGGACTATATGGCCGAGGTGCGCGTGGAAGCGGCCGATCCCGACAAGGCGGTAAAGCTGCTGGTCAAACAGCTGCAGGGCCGCCTGAAGGGAGAAGTCAAAGGCGGCGAAGCCGTGATCGGCCTGCCGGACTACGGCAGTGCCTGCACGGTAAAGGTCAAAGCACATGAAGAAACTTAAATCGGACATCGAAGTCGGCGCATTTGAGCCGGTCTACCTGCTGTACGGACCCGAAGCGTATCTGAGACGCCGTCTCAAAGGGACGCTTCGGGAAGCCGTCACGGGCGGAGATCCGATGAATTATACCTACAGAGAGGGCAGGGAGATCGTGGCTTCCGAGATCAGGGAGATCGCGGAGACCTTGCCTTTCTTTGCGGAAAGACGGCTGATCATCCTGGAGAATTCGGGGCTGTTCAAAAAGGGCGGCGACGAACTCGCGGCCTATATCCCGGAGATCCCGGAGACGACGGTGATCGTCTTCGTGGAAGAGGAGATCGACAAACGCTCGAAGCTCTGGAAGGCCGTCGATAAATGCGGCCACGCGGTCGAGTGCACGCGCCGCTCCGAGGACGAGTTGAAGAAGTTTGCCCTGTCGTACTTTGCGAAGAACGGCCAGCGGATCACGGAACAGGCGATGGAGCTTTTCCTGGACCGCAGCGGCGACGACATGGGCCATCTGGTCACGGAAATGGAGAAACTGTCGGCCTACGCAGCCGGGCGGGATATCCTGCCGGAGGACGTTCTCGCAATCACCTCGGTGACCGCGCAGAACCGCGTCTTCGAGATGCTGGACTGCATGCTGAGACGCCAGCCGCAGGCAGCGCTCGAACGCTACGCCGAGCTGACGGCGCTCCGCGAACCGCCCATGCGCATCCTCTACCTGATGACGCAGCAGATGAACCGCCTGCTGCAGGTAAAGGAAATGGACAAAGCGGGTTTCCGCCAGGACGGCATCGCGCAGAATCTGGGGCTTCGGCCTTTTGCCGTGCGGCAGTATCTGCGCCAGGCGGCGTCCTTTACCGAAAAGGACCTGCGAGCCGGGCTGGAGAAGCTGTCGGAGCTGGACTATGCCGTAAAGAGCGGCAATCTGTCCGACCGGATGGCAGTGGAACTGGTCCTGGCTGATTTCGGGAGAACGAAATAAATGATAGAAACCAAAGAACGGCCTGAGAAGGTCATCCTTGCCGCCGTCTCGGACAAGGACGCGGACACGGCGCTCGCTTCGCTTTCGGAGCTGGAGGCGCTGGCCGACACGGCGGGCGCCGAGGTGCTGGAATTGTTCCTGCAGACCCGTGAGCATCCGCATCCCGGGACCTATTTCGGGAGCGGCAAGCTGGAAGAACTGGCGGAGCGTGTCCGGGAACTGGAGGCGGACGGCGTCATCTGCGACGATGAGCTGACGCCCGCGCAGATGCGGAACATGAGCGACGTCCTGAACACGAAGGTGATGGACCGGACGCTCCTCATCCTTGACATTTTTGCAAAGCATGCGGCGACAAGAGAGGGCTGCATCCAGGTGGAACTGGCGCAGCTCCGCTACCGCGCGACGCGGCTGACCGGACGGGGCGTGAGCCTGTCCAGGCTCGGCGGCGGCATCGGGACGAGAGGCCCCGGCGAGAGCAAGCTGGAGACCGACCGGCGGCGCATCCACGAACGCATTTCCGTGCTGAAGGCGGATCTGCGGGAAGTGGAACAGCACCGCATGACGACCCGCGCTCAGCGGAAGAAAAATGCCGTCCCCGTGATCGCGGTGGTCGGCTATACGAACGCCGGCAAGTCCACCCTGCTGAACGCGCTGACGGGCTCAGATATCCTCGCGGAGGACAAACTCTTCGCGACGCTCGACCCGACAACGCGGAAGCTCGTCCTGCCGGGTGCCGAAGAGGTGCTGCTTACCGACACGGTCGGCTTCATCAACAAGCTGCCGCACGACCTGATCGACGCCTTCCGAAGCACGCTGGAGGAGGCAAAATACGCCGACATCCTGCTGCACGTCGTGGACGCGTCCGACCCGGAGATGCGCACCCATATGGATACGGTCTACAAGACGCTGAACGACCTGAAGGTGGAAGACAAGCCGGTCCTCACGGTCTTCAACAAGTGCGATAAGCTGCCGGAAGGCGCGCTGCTTTATGACGGGCGTGCCGACGAGGCCGTTCGCATTTCCGCGCTGCGCGGAGACGGGCTGGATCGCCTGCAGGAGAGCCTGCAGAGCCTGCTGCAGAAGCAGAAGGTGTATCTCGACCGCGTCTTTCCCTATGCGCAGGCAGGTGAGGCGGCGCGGGTGAGGAAATACGGGCAGGTGCTGGAGGAAAGCTACGAAGAGGACGGCATCCACATCAAAGCCTATGTCCCGAAGGCTCTGGCTGGCGAGTTCCAGGCCGCGGGAAAGTAAGCGAAAAAAGACAATGATTCTGAGAAAAGACTGGTGACTGTGATGAAAACTGCAATCTACGGTGCAGGCTCGCTCGGCACGGTGCTGGGCGCCTACATGACGAAGGCCGGCGTGCCGGTGGAACTGGTGAACCGCAACAAAACCCACGTGGAAGCGCTGCGGGCAAACGGCGCCCATATCGGCGGAACGGTCGACATGACCGTCCCGGTGAAAGCCGTTTTTCCGGACGAGATGGAAGGCATTTACGACGTGATCTTCCTGATGACCAAGCAGCTGCACAACCGCGAGGTAGTGACGAAGCTGCTGCCCTTCCTCGGCGAAAAGAGCGTCATCGTGACCCTGCAGAACGGGATCCCGGAACCGCTGATCGCGGAGATCGCGGGGCCGCAGCGCACGATCGGCTGCGTGGTCGAATGGGGCGCGACCCTGGCGGCGCCGGGCGTGTGCGAACTCACCTCCGACCCCGACAGCATGTCGTTCCACATGGGACGGATGGAAGGGATCACGGATGAACAGCTCGCGGCGGTAAAGGAACTGCTGGAGACCATGTGCCCGGTAGAGATCGAAGAGAACCTCCTGGGCGTGCGCTGGTCGAAGCTCCTCATCAATGCGACTTTCTCGGGCCTCGGCACCGTGATGGGCGGCCGCTTCGGCGACGTGTCCGAAACGAAGGAAGCCCGCCCCGTCGCCCTTGCCTGCATGAAGGAATGCATGGATGTCGGCCGCGCCGCAGGCGCCGTTTTCGCCCCGGTGCAGGGCAAGGACATCACGAAACTGTTCTACTGGCGCGGTCCCGTGAAGAAGGCCTTTGCCTCCTTCCTGCTGCCGATCGCGATGAAGAAGCACCGGCTGATCGAACCGTCGATGCTGCAGGATCTGAAGAAGGGCAAGCCCTGCGAGATCGACGCCATCAACGGCGTGGTCTGCGAGTGGGGAAAGAAGACGGGCATCCCGACGCCGGTCAACGACCGCATCGTCGAGATCGTCAAGAAGGAGCAGGCCGGCGAACTGCCGCTCAGCAAGGAAAACATCAAGCTTTTTGATTTGAGGAAATAACATGGCGATACCGCAGGATCATATCCGAAATTTCAGTATCATAGCCCATATCGACCACGGCAAATCGACGCTCGCGGACCGGATCATCGAACAGACAGGCCTGCTGACCAAGCGTGAGATGCAGGACCAGATCCTGGACAACATGGATCTGGAGCGCGAGCGCGGCATCACCATCAAGGCGCAGGCCGTGCGCACCGTCTATACCGCGAAAAACGGCGAGGAATACATCCTTAACCTGATCGATACCCCCGGCCACGTCGACTTCAACTACGAAGTCTCGCGCAGCCTTGCGGCCTGTGACGGGGCTCTCCTTGTCGTGGACGCGGCGCAGGGCATCGAGGCGCAGACGCTCGCGAACGTCTATCTGGCCCTGGACAACGATCTGGAGGTCATCCCGGTCATCAACAAGATCGACCTGCCGAGCGCCGAGCCGCAGCGCGTCATCGAGGAGATCGAAGACGTGATCGGCCTGGAGGCGCAGGATGCCCCGCTCATTTCCGCGAAGAACGGCATCAATATCGAGGACGTCCTCGAAGCCATCGTGCACCGCCTGCCGGCGCCCGAGGGGGATGCGGAAAAGCCCCTGAAATGCCTCATTTTCGACTCCTTCTACGACAACTACCGCGGCGTCGTGGTCTTTTTCCGCGTGCTTGACGGCAGAGTGAAAAAGGGCTCGCGCATCCGCCTGATGTCGACCGGCGCCGAATACGACGTGGTCGAGGTCGGGTACTTCGGTGCGGGCCAGCTCATCCCCTGCGACGGGCTTGAGGCCGGCATGGTCGGGTATCTCACCGCCAGCATCAAGAACGTCAAGGACACCCGCGTGGGCGATACGATCACCGAGGCTTCGCGCCCCTGCGCGGAAGCCCTGCCCGGCTTCAAGACGGTCCAGTCCATGGTCTTCTGCGGCATGTATCCCGCGGACGGCGCAAAATACCCGGACCTGCGCGACGCGCTCGAGCGCCTGCAGCTGAATGACGCTTCGCTCACCTACGAGCCGGAGACCTCGGTTGCCCTCGGCTTCGGTTTCCGCTGCGGATTCCTGGGCCTTCTCCACCTCGAGATCATCGAGGAGCGCCTGGAACGCGAATATAATCTGGACCTTGTGACCACCGCCCCGAGCGTGGTCTACAAGGTGCATAAGTTGAACGGCGACAGCTTCGACCTCTCAAACCCGACGAACCTGCCGGATCCCGCGGAGATCGACTACATGGAAGAGCCCGTGGTCTCGGCCGAGATCATGGTCACGACCGAATTCATCGGCCCGATCATGAAGCTCTGCCAGGAGCGCCGCGGCGTCTACATCAGCACCGAATACATCGAAGCGACCCGGGCGATCCTGCGGTACGAGCTGCCGCTCAACGAGATCATTTACGACTTTTTCGACGCCCTGAAGTCGCGCTCCCGCGGCTATGCGTCGCTCGACTACAGCCTGAAGGGCTATGTGCAGTCAAAACTGGTGCGTCTGGATATCCTCATCAACCACGAACTGGTGGACGCCCTCAGCTTCATCGTGCACGATTCAGTCGCGTATGAGCGCGGCCGCCGCATGTGCGAGCGCCTGAAGGAGGAGATCCCGCGCCATCTCTTCGAGATCCCCATCCAGGCCGCCATCGGCAGCAAGATCATCGCCCGCGAGACCGTGAAGGCCGTCCGAAAGGACGTGCTGGCCAAGTGCTACGGCGGCGAC
>JAFRRD010000039.1 GCA_017428265.1 Lachnospiraceae bacterium
CCATCGACCTGGTCGACGAGGCCTGCGCGTCCCTGCGTATGGAAATGGATTCGATGCCGTCGGAGCTGGATGACCTGCGCCGCCGCATCATGCAGCTGGAGATCGAGGAGGTCGCCCTAAAGAAGGAGACCGACCGGCTTTCGCAGGAACGGCTCGCGAAGCTGGAGGAGGAACTGGCCGCGCACCGCGACGAGTTCAATGAAAAGAAATCGGCCTGGGATCTCGAAAAGAACGCCGTGGAAAACACCAAGGCGCTGAAGGAAAAGATCGAGCAGATGCACCGCGACATCGAGGCGGCGCAGAGAAATTACGACTATGAGAAGGCTTCGCGGCTGAAATTCTCCGAACTGCCGAAGCTGGAGGAGGAGCTTGCGAAGGCCCAAAAGGCGGCTGAGGACAGGAGCAAAGACCCGATGGTCCGCGACACGGTGACCGAGGAAGAAATTTCCGAGGTCGTCGCCCGCTGGACCGGCATCCCCGTCTCCAAGCTGATGGAGGGCGAACGGCAGAAGATCCTGCGCCTGCCCGAGATCCTGCACAAACGGGTCATCGGCCAGGACGAAGCCGTGCAGGCCGTCAGCGACGCCATCCTGCGGTCGCGGGCCGGCATCGCCGATCCGAACCGCCCGACCGGGTCGTTCATTTTCCTCGGCCCCACCGGTGTCGGCAAGACCGAACTCGCGAAGGCCCTGGCGGAGGCCTTCTTCGACGACGAACACAATATGGTCCGTATCGACATGTCGGAGTACATGGAGAAGTTCAGCGTGTCGCGTCTGATCGGCGCGCCGCCCGGATACGTGGGCTACGACGAAGGCGGCCAGCTGACCGAAGCCGTGCGGCGCAAGCCCTACAGCGTAGTGCTGTTCGACGAGATCGAGAAGGCCCACCCGGACGTCTTCAACATCCTCCTGCAGGTGCTGGACGACGGGCGGATCACCGATTCGCAGGGCCGCACCGTGGACTTCAAAAACACGATCATCATCATGACCTCGAACCTCGGCTCCAACGCTCTTCTCGAGGACGTCGGCGCGGACGGGCAGATCTCGGAGGCGACCAAGGAAGCGATCACGGCGCTGCTGCACCGCACCTTCCGTCCGGAGTTCCTGAATCGGCTGGACGAGATCGTCTTCTACAAACCGCTGTCGCAGAACGATATGTATCAGATCATCGATCTGATGACGGCGGCTCTCGCAAAGCGCATGGCGGAAAAGCAGCTGAAGCTGGAGATCACCGACGCCGCAAAAGACTATATCATCAGCCACAGCTACGATCCGGCTTTCGGTGCACGGCCGATCAAGCGTTATCTGCAGACCCACGTGGAGACCATGATCGCGCGGACGATCATCGCCGGCGAGCTCACCGAAGGCGAGACTGTCATCGTCGACGTGAAGGACGGCGAACTGAGCGTGGAAGAAAAATAACGCTTGCAGGAAATGAAAAGGCGCAGCCGGTTTTCCGGCTGCGCCTTTTTGTAATATCTGTTATGCCTTCCCTTTGGGGAAGGTATCACGGCATAACCGTGACGGATAAGGTTCGCCCCGCCCGGCAGCTGCCTCCTTTGAACCGGCATTGGGATGTTCGGCTGACGGCACATGCGGCGGCAAGCGCAGGCTCCGGATAAAAACCGCGCATTCCTCTGCGCGGTTTTTACCGAGGTTCAGCGAAAATGCATCCGGCATTTTCGCGGTTTACGAGGCTGCCGGTAAGCCTGCACGAAGCCGCAGCATAACCGTGCCGTCCCGGACGGACCGACCGCCGGTGATGAGGAGGCAGCTGCCAGCGGGACAGATTCGATGCTTCCCTGCAAAAAACAGGCCCGGGATTAGCCTTTCCCGAACCTGTTATTTATGATGCCGTCTTAGAAGCATCTGTTTTGATCATTCCCCGCGGAAGTATTTTACCGCGGCTTCGAAGAGGTGCATGTCGTATTCGCCGGGGACGTTTTTGTACAGGCCTGCACCAATGCGCTCCGCATGGCCCATCTTGCCGAAGACACGGCCGTCGGGCGAGGTGATGCCTTCGATAGCCAGCAGCGAGCCGTTCGGATTGAAATGCACGTCCAGGGTCGGGCAGCCGTCCGCGTCCACGTACTGGGTCGCGACCTGACCGTTTTCCGCCAGCTTTTCCGCCAGCGCGCGGTCCGCGAAGAAGCGGCCCTCGCCGTGCGAGATCGGGACTGAGTAGATCTCACCGGGCTTCGTCAGCGCGAGCCACGGGGACTTGTTTGATGCGATCCGCGTGCGCACGATGCGCGACTGATGGCGGCCGATCGTATTGAAGGTCAGCGTCGGGAAAGTCTCATCCGCATCCAGGATCCTGCCGTAAGGGACGAGGCCCAGTTTGATCAGGGCCTGGAAACCGTTGCAGATGCCGAGCATCAGGCCGTCGCGGTGCTCCAGGAGTTCCGTTACCGCTTCCTTCACCGGGGCGGCCCGGAAAAAGGCCGTGATGAACTTGCCGCTGCCGTCCGGCTCATCGCCGCCGGAAAAGCCGCCGGGGATGAAGATCGCCTGCGCGCTGCGGGCCGCCGCTGCGAAGCGCTCGACGCTCCTCGCGACGCCGTCCGCGCTCAGGTTGTTGATGAGCAGGATCTCCGGCTCGGCGCCTGCGTCGGCGACCGCCTTCGCGCTGTCGTACTCGCAGTTGGTGCCCGGGAAAGCCGGGATGAGGACCTTCGGCCGCGCACAGCGAACGGCCGGCGCCGGGCATTCCTTTGCCTTGAAAGTGAACGCCGAGATCTTCTCGTCCGGCATGGGAATATTGCAGGCAAAAACGCTCTCAAGCTTGTCTTCGCTCAGCTGAAGCAATTCGGAGGCGCGGACGCTCTCACCGCTCAGAGTGAAGGCGTCGTCCTTCGTGATCACGCCGATCACTTCCTCGCCCTCTCCGGCTTTTTCAACCTCCACAAGGAAGGCGCCGTGATCCCAGCCGAAAAGCTTCTCCGCGGTCAGCCCGTCCGCAAAAGCAAAGCCGAAACCGTTGCCGAAGCTCATTTTCATGACCGCTTCCGCGATCCCGCCGTGACCGGGCGTGTACACCGCGAAGGCGCGGCCGCTCCGGACCATCGCCGTCACGCGGGCAAAGAGTTCTTTCAGGCTCTCCGCATCGGGAAGCCCAGCCGCATTCTTCTCGGGGGCCAGTTGGATCAGGACGTGGCCGGCCTGCTTCATTTCCGGGGAAATGATGTCGCCGATCTTCTGCGTGGTGACCGCGAAAGACACGAGGGTCGGCGGGACGTCCAGCTGCTCGAAGGTGCCGGACATGGAGTCCTTGCCGCCGATCGCGCCGATGCCGAGGTCCATCTGAGCGCAGAACGCGCCGAGCAGGGCCGCCAGAGGCTTGCCCCAGCGCTTCGGATCGCGGCCGGGCTTTTCGAAATATTCCTGCAGGGAGAGGTAGACGTCCTTAAACTCCGCGCCGCTTGCGATCAGCTTGCAGACCGATTCGACCACGGCCGTGTAGGCGCCGTGGAAGGGGCTCTCGCTGCTGAGGTACGGGTCGAAACCCCAGGCCATCAGCGAGCAGTCGTCGGTATGCTTCGTTTCGGAGGAAATGAGCTGGACCATCGCCTGCGCGGGGGTGAGCTGCTTCGCGCCGCCGAAAGGCATGAGTACCGTGCCGGCACCGATGGTCGAGTCGAAACGCTCCGAAAGGCCTCGCTTCGAGCAGCAGTTCAGGTCCGCCGCGATGGCTTTATAGTTTTCGGCAAAGCCGCCGGAGACTGTCTTTCCGACCTTCTGCGGGGCTGCCGGCGCGATCGTGATGTGCTTCTCCGCGCCGTTCGAATCCAGGAAATCGCGGCTGATGTCCACGATCGTTCTGCCGTTCCAGTTCATGACCAGGCGGCGCTCTTCCTGCACGCGGGCCACGACCGAAGCCTGCAGATTCTCTTCCTCCGCAAGCTTCAGGAAGGTCTCCGCATCCTCTGGCGCGACGACCACAGCCATGCGCTCCTGCGATTCACTGATCGCAAGCTCGGTGCCGTCAAGGCCTTCGTATTTCTTCGGGACCGCGTTCAGGTCGATGACGAGGCCGTCCGCCAGTTCACCGACCGCGACGGACACGCCGCCCGCCCCGAAGTCGTTGCAGCGCTTGATGAGCTTCGACGCCTCGGGCCTGCGGAACAGGCGCTGAAGCTTTCTTTCCTCGGGGGCATTGCCCTTCTGGACCTCTGCGCCGCAGTCCTCCACGGAATGTGCCGTATGGGCCTTGGAGGAGCCTGTCGCGCCGCCGATGCCGTCCCGTCCGGTCCCGCCGCCTAAAAGCAGCACGACGTCTCCGGGCGCCGGGCGCTCGCGCCGGACGTTTTCCGCCGGCGCCGCCGCGATGACCGCGCCGATCTCCATGCGCTTCGCCTCATAGCCGGGGTGGTACCATTCGTCCACGATGCCGGTAGCCAGGCCTATCTGGTTGCCGTAGGAGGAATAGCCCGCGGCCGCCGTCGTGACGAGTTTCCGCTGCGGAAGCTTGCCGGGCAGCGTCGCGCTCACCGGCTTCAGCGGGTCGGAGGCGCCGGTCAGGCGCATAGCCCCGTAAACATAGGACCGCCCCGAAAGAGGGTCTCTTATCGCGCCGCCGATGCAGGTCGCCGCGCCGCCGAAAGGCTCGATCTCCGTCGGATGATTGTGGGTCTCATTCTTGAAGAGGAGCAGCCAGGGTTCCTTTTTGCCGTCCATTTCCGCTTCGATGCGGACCGTGCAGGCATTGATCTCCTCGGATTCGTCAAGCTTGTCGAGAAGCCCGTGCGCCTTTAGGTAACGGACTGCGAGCGTTGCGATGTCCATTAGGCAGGGCGGCTTCGTACGGCCGAGCTCCCGCCGCGTTTCGGTGTAGCGGTCCCAGGCCTGCTGCAGGAGTTCGTCTTCAAAGCTGACACCGTCAATGATCGTATTGAAGGTCGTGTGGCGGCAGTGGTCGGACCAGTAGGTGTCGATCATACGGATCTCGGTGATGGTCGGATCGCGCTGTTCGGTAAGGAAATACTGCCTGCAGAATTCCAGGTCGTCGGTGTCCATTGCAAGGCCGAGGCGGGCCGAGAGCGCCGCAAGCGCCTCGCGGTCCATTTCCCGGAAGCCGTCCATCGTCGCCACGCTCTCCGGCACGGCATAGCGCGGCCGGATGGTTTCGGGCTTTTCGAGCGCCGCTTCGCGGGCCTCCACCGGGTTGATCACGTATTTCTTGACCGCCGCGATCTCCTCTTCCGAGAGTGCGCCGTAGAGGGCGTAGACCTTCGCGGTCTTCACGAGCGGCCGCTCCCCCTGGAAGATCAGCTGGATGCACTGCGCCGCGGAATCCGCACGCTGGTCGAACTGGCCGGGGAGGTATTCCACCGCAAAGACCGCCGCGCCGGGAAGGCTGACCTCTTCCAAGGCCGTATCCAGCTGCGGCTCCGAGAAGACCGTACGTACCGCGTAATCGAAGTGATCCTTCTCCAGTCCTTCCGCGTCGTAGCGGTTCAGAAGACGCAGATCCTCGAGGGCTGCGATCCCCAGGAATTCCCTGATTTCCCGGGCCAGCGCCTTCGCTTCGCTGTCCTGGCCGGGCTTTTTCTCCACAAAAATGCGATAGACCATCGTTTTTCTCCGCTTTATCTGGTGAGGGCTTTCAGGCCTCTCTGTCCGATATCCTTCCGGTAAAATGCGTTGTCAAAATGAATGCGGGCAACGTCCGTGTAGGCCTTTTCAATGGCCTCGGGCAGGCTGTCCGCGGTCTCGGTGACGCCGAGCACGCGCCCGCCGGAGGTCACAAGCACGCCGTCCTTTTCCGCGGCGCCGGCCACATAGACCTTGTCCTTAAGTTCCTCCGGGATCGTGATGGGATAGCCCTTGGCGTAGGTGACCGGGTAGCCCTCGGAAGCCATGATGACGCAGCATGCCGCGCCGTCCGCGAACTCCACGGGGACCTCACCGAGACGTTCTTCGGTGACCGCCAGCATGATCTCCAGAAGGTCGCTCTTCAAAAGCGGCAGTACCACCTGCGTCTCCGGATCGCCGAAGCGGCAGTTGTACTCGATCACCTTCGGTCCCTTGTCCGTGATCATCAGGCCGAAATAAAGGCAGCCCTTGAAGGTCCGCCCTTCGGCGTTCATTGCCGCCATCGTGGGCAGGAAGATCTCCTGCATGCAGCGCGCCGCAACTTTCTCGGTATAGTAAGGGTTCGGCGCGATCGTGCCCATGCCGCCGGTGTTGAGGCCGGTGTTGCCGTCGCCCGCGCGCTTGTGGTCCATCGACGAGACCATGGGCTTCATGGCTTTGCCGTCGGTGAAGCTGAGCACGGAGACCTCAGGGCCTTCCAGAAATTCCTCGATCAGGATGCGGCTGCCGCTCTTGCCGAACTTCAGTTCCTGCATCATGCCGCGGACGGCGTCCTCAGCTTCTTCGCGGGTCTGGGCAATGATGACGCCCTTGCCGAGCGCGAGGCCGTCGGCCTTCACGACCGTGGGAAGGGGCGCCGTCTTCAGGTATTCCAGGGCGGGCTCCATTTCTTCGAAAACTTCGCAGGCCGCCGTCGGGATGCCGTATTTCTGCATCAGGCGCTTGGAAAAGATCTTGCTGCCTTCGATGATCGCGGCGTTCGCGCGCGGCCCGAAGCAGGGGATGCCCTCCGCCTCCAGAGCGTCCACGCAGCCGAGGACCAGCGGGTCGTCCGGCGTCACCACGGCGTAGTCGACCGCATTTTCCTTCGCAAAGCGCACGATGCCTTCGATGTCCGTCGCCTTGATGTTTACGCACACGGCGTCGGCGGCGATCCCGCCGTTGCCGGGCAGGGCATAGATCGTCTCCGCCTTCGGATTTTCCTTCAGTTTTTTGATCACGGCGTGCTCACGTCCGCCGCCGCCCACGACTAAAATTTTCATAACAACTCCTTGCCTTCCCCTCTGGAGAAGGTTGCAGTAATCAATGGTGGAACAACCGCATGCCGGTGAAGCACATGACCATGTTGTAGCGGTCGGCGGTCATGATGACGTGGTCGTCGCGGATGGAGCCGCCGGGCTCGGCGATGTACTGCACGCCGGACTTGCGCGCCCGCTCGACGTTGTCACCGAAGGGGAAGAACGCGTCGGAGCCGCAGGTCACACCCGACTGCGTCGCGATCCAGGCCTTCTTTTCTTCCGGCGTGAACACCGCGGGCCGCTCGGTAAAGACCTTCTGCCACTCGCCGTCGCGCAGGACGTCGTCATATTCATCGGAAATGTACACGTCGATCGCGTTGTCGCGGTCCGCGCGGCGAACGTCCGCCCGGAAAGGCAGCCCCAGCACCTGCGGGCTCTGCCTCAGGTACCAGTTGTCCGCCTTGCTGCCCGCGAGGCGCGTGCAGTGGATGCGGCTCTGCTGGCCCGCGCCCACGCCGATCGCCTGGCCGTCCTTAACGTAGCAGACCGAATTGGACTGGGTGTATTTCAGTGTGATCAGCGCCACGATCATATCGATCTTCGCAGCCTCGGGCAGTTCCTTGTTGGCCGTCACGATGTTGGCAAGCAGCGCCTCGTCGATCTTGAAATTGTTGTGTCCCTGCTCGAAGCGGATGCCGAAAACATCCTTGTATTCCTGCGGCGCGGGCACGTAGTCCGGATCGATCTGGACCACGTTGTAGCCGCCTTTTTTCTTCGTGCGGAGGATCTCCAGCGCCTCCTCGCTGTAGGACGGGGCAATGACGCCGTCCGAGACCTCGGCCTTGAGATAGCGCGCGGTCGCGGCGTCACACTCTTCGGAAAGCGCCGCCCAGTCACCGTAGGAGCAGAGCCGGTCCGCCCCGCGGGCACGGATGTACGCGCACGCGATCGGGGTCAGTTCCTCGGCAGGATCCACGAAATACATCGCGCGGTCTGTAGCCGAGAGAGGCTTGCCCACTGCCGCGCCGGCCGGCGACACGTGCTTGAAGGAAGCCGCCGCGGGCAGGCCCGTTGCCTCCTTCAGTTCCTTTACGAGCTGCCAGGAATTAAGGGCATCAAGGAAATTGATGAAGCCGGGCCGTCCGTTCAGGACTTTGACCGGAAGGTCGCTGCCGTCCGGCATGAAGATGCGCGCGGGCTTCTGGTTCGGGTTGCAGCCGTATTTCAGTTCAAGTTCGTTCATCGCTTAATCCCCCAGATTTTTGTTGAAAATGCGGACTTCGTCGCCCACTATCGTGTAGAGCGACACCTTGTTGTCTTCGTTAAGGGCTTTCCAGACCTCTTCCGGCTCGGGCATCGTGATCTCGAGCGGTTCGCCGTAAAAGCTCGGCAGCGGGCTCCCCAGCCCCTCGTAAGTGCTGATAAAATACCCCTTGCCCTCTTCGCAGCCTTCGTAGCAGAAGAACTCGCGGAGACACCGGCCGTCATTGTATTTCAGGATCGACATCTCGAAGCTGCCGTCCGGATAGACCATCGCGGACACGCGCGGCGTGAAGTTCGGCTCGTCCGGCTCATATTCGCGCGTCATCAGGGCGGTGCGGAAATCGCCGAAGTCGCGGATCGTATCGGTCTGGTTGCCGTTCGTCACGATCAGGCCCTTCTCCGTTTCGCGCACGGGGTGGTAAATGATCAGGCTCGGGTCGACCATTTTCGAGGCGTCGAAGGCCTCGGTCCGGATCCCGTCGTCCGTAAGCGAGAAGATGCGGTTGCGGGAGTTCGTACTGCGGCCCATGATGAAGTAGTAGACTCTGTCTTTGCCGACCGCGATGCCGCGCCCGGGATAGGGATGGGAACGTAAGAATTCGAGAAAATCGGTCATGCCTTTTTGCCTTCCTTTTCGTTTTTTATCTGTTCGGAAACCAGTTCCGCCGCCTGGGGCAGCAGGATCCATTCCGCCTCTTCCATCACGCGCCGCTGGAGGATCTCCGGCGTGTCGCCGTCCCTCACCTCCACGGCTTTCTGTAAAATGATGCGTCCGCCGTCCGGGATCTCGTTCACGAAATGCACCGTGGCGCCGGTCACTTTCACGCCGTAACCGAGCGCGGCCTCATGCACCTTCAGCCCGTAAAATCCCTTGCCGCAGAAGGAAGGGATGAGGGCAGGATGCACGTTGATGATCCGCTCCGGCCATTTCCGGGTGAAATCACCGCTTAATATGCTGAGAAAGCCCGCGAGGATGATGAGTTCGATGCCCGCGTCTTCCAGCGCCGCCTGCAGGGCAGCCTCAAAGGCCTCCTGCGAGCCGCAGGCTTTTTTCGTGACCGTCAGGGCCGGGATGCCGGCCTTCGCCGCCCGTTCGAGCGCATAGGCGCCTTCCTTATTGGAGATCACGAGGGCGATCCGGCCGCTCGTAAGTTTTCCTGCTTCCTGCGCGTCGATCAGCGCCTGCAGGTTGGTGCCGCCCCCGGAAACGAGAACGGCGATCTTGGTTTTATCCATCTCCTACTCCTTATTTCTTCACGCCGGCGCCGGCGAGGAGCCGGTCAAAGACCAGCGCGCCGACTGAGTTCCCGGCAATGACCAGCAGGATGAAAACAAGCGCCCGAAGAGAGAACTCTCCGGCCGCCGCCATGTAGAACATATCCGCGACCGAATGCTCAAAGCCGCTCAGAATGAAGACCGGGATCCCGATGAGGACGCCCAGCACCGTCTTTTTGTCACGGAAGAGATTGACCGCAATGTACACGAGGATGCCGCAGAAACAGCCGAGCAGGAACACGGTCAGCGCGTCCTTTTCGAGCTTCGCGGCACAGATGTTCTCCGCCTTCTGTGCCATCGCGGGCAAGCAGAAACGCAGCAGCACACCGCAGATCACAGTCCCGATGAAGTTCCCGAGCAGGCCGAGAAACAGCACGGAAAAGGCTTCCTTATCGTGCTTTTCAAAGAGATACCCGACCTTCCCGGTGTAGAGGGAAAGCCCGTAATAACAGATGGAAAGCAGGCCGATCGTGAAGGCGACCGCGCCGACGACCTTATTTTCCGCAGACAGGAACACCGCACCGCCGAGACTGATGCAGAGGCCGGCTGCGACGCCGGAAACGATCTTCTTCAGCATAGCACCACCTTCTCTTCCGAAGCCCGGATCCCGCCGAGGACGTAAGCATCCACGTCCTGCGCGCGCAGCGCCGCAAGCGCCGCATCCGCGGTCTCCGGACTCACGATCAGCACCATCCCGACACCCATGTTGAAGGTATTGAACATATCCCGCTCGGGGATATTGCCCTTCTCCTGCAGGACGCGGAATATCGCCGGGGTCCGGACCGCTGCCTTCCCGATAACCGCGCCCAGCCCGTCAGGGATGCAGCGCGGGATATTTTCGTAAAAGCCGCCGCCCGTGATATGCGAAACGCCGCGCACCTCGGCCGCCTCGAAGGCCGCCAGCACCGGCTTCACATAGATCCGGGTCGGAGTCAGCAGGACGTCGCCGAGCGGCGCGCCGAGTTCCGGCACCACCGCAGCGAGGTCCGCATTTTCAATATCAAAGACCTTCCGCACCAGCGAGTAGCCGTTCGAATGGATCCCGCTCGAGGGAAGCGCGATCACGACGTCCCCCGCCTGCATACGGTTTTTGTCGAGGATCTTCTCCTCGTCCACGATGCCGACCGCAAAGCCCGCGAGGTCGTAGTCCTCCGGCGCCATGGTCCCGGGATGCTCCGCGGTCTCGCCGCCGATGAGCGCGCAGCCGGCCTGCACGCAGCCCTCCGCCACACCGCTTACCAGTGCCGCAACCTTTTCGGGAATGTTCTTTCCGATGGCGATGTAATCGAGGAAGAACAGGGGCTTCGCGCCGCAGCAGACGATGTCGTTCACGCACATGGCCACGCAGTCGATGCCGACCGTATCGTGACGGTCCATCAGCTGCGCGATCCGCTGCTTCGTGCCCACGCCGTCGGTCCCGGAGACCAGGACCGGCTTTTTCATGCCGGCAATGTCCGGTGCAAACAGCCCGCCGAAGCCGCCGATATCCGAAAGCACGCCGGGGATGAAGGTCCTTTCCACGTGCTTTTTCATCAGTTTGACGCCCTTGTAGCCGGCTTCGATGTCAACGCCGGCCGCCGCGTAGGAGGAAGAATGAGACTCCGTCATCACTGATCCTTTCCGGTCCAGCAGTAAGTACAGACCTTGTCCCTGTCGATGCCGATGGCATTCAGGAGTTCGTCGAGCGACTGGTAGCCGAGCGAGGCAAAACCGATCTTCTCGCAGATCTTCTTCAGCATGCACTGCCCTCTCTCGGTCGACGCATCCGCGTACTCGTCGAGATGCTGCGCCCCCTCGTCGCCCTCCAGTTCCTGGACGGTCTTGCGGGCCAGCAGGTCGGTGTCCGCATTGTTGCGGGAGAAATTGAGGAATTTGCAGTTGTACATGATCGGCGGGCAGGCGGAGCGCATGTGCACCTCGGCCGCGCCGCATTCGTAGAGGAAATCCGCCGTTTCGCGGATCTGCGTGCCGCGGACGATCGAATCGTCCACGAAAAGGATCTTCTTGTTCTCGATCAGTTCCGGCACCGGGATCTGCTTCATCTTGGCGACCTGGTTGCGGACGTCCTGGCTCGACGGCATGAAGGAGCGCGGCCAGGTCGGCGTATATTTGATGAACGGCCGGGCAAAGGGAATGCCCGCCTCGTTGGCGTAGCCGATCGCGTGAGGAACGCCGGAATCCGGCATGCCCGCGATGAAATCCACGTCGGGGATCCCGCCGTTTTCCCGGTCCTGCCTTGCCATGGAGGCGCCGTTTCTGTAGCGCATGACTTCGACATTCATGCCCTCGTAGCGGGAGTTCGGATAGCCGTAGTAGGTCCAGAGGAAGGCACAGACCTTCATCGTATCGCCGGGCGGCGCCAGCTGCGTGATCCCGTCGGGCGTGATGCGCACGATCTCGCCGGGGCCGAGCTCATAGGCGTCCTGGTAGCCCAGCTTGTGATAGGCAAAGGACTCAAAGGAAACACAGTAACCGTCGGCATCCTTCCCGACGAGCACCGGCAGGCGGCCGCAGCGGTCGCGTGCCGCAATGATCTCATCGGGGCCGGTCATGATCAGAACGGTCAGGGAGCCGTCGATCTGTTCCTGCGCGAGCCGGATGCCGTCCATGATCGAGCTGCCTTCGTTGATCAGTGCCGCCGCGAGCTCGGTACTGTTCACATTTCCCTTGCTGTTGGCCATGAACTGCACGCTGTAATCCGAAAAGCAGTCCGCGACCAGCTGTTCGGCGTTGTTGATGACGCCGACCGTCACGATCGCATAAAGCCCCAGTTTTGAGCGCACGAGCAGAGGCTGCGGATCCGTGTCGCTGATGCAGCCGATCCCGCAGCCGCCTGAAAACTGCGGCAGGTCATTTTCAAATCTGGTCCGGAAAGGCGAGTTGGTGATGGAATGGATCTGGCGTTTGCAGCCGTTTTCGGCGCTCCACATGGCCATGCCGGCCGTCCGCGTCCCGAGGTGCGAGTGGTAATCCGTTCCGAAAAAAACATCCATGACGGTATCGCGCCGGGATACCGTTCCGAAGAAGCCGCCCATTACGCAAAGAACAGCTCGGAGAGCGTCATGGGATCGATGTAGGCGCCGTCTTTGTAGACCCGCATATTGCCGGAGGCGATCTCGTCGATCAGCATCACGTCGCCGTTCGCGTCGTAGCCGAATTCGAACTTGATATCATAGAGGTCGAGGCCGCGGGCTTTCATTTCTTCCGCCACGATCGCGGTGATCTTCTGGGTCTCTTCCTTGATGGCATCATACTGTGCGGGCGTCATCACGCCGAGGACTTCCAGGCCGTCCTTCGTGACCAGCGGGTCGCCGAGCGCGTCGTTCTTGAAGGTCATTTCCACATAGGCGGGAAGGTCCGCGCCTGCTTCGACGTAGTCGCTGTAGCGGCGCAGGAAGCTGCCGACGGCCTTGTAGCGGCAGATGACCTCGAGGCCCTTGCCGAAGACCTTGGCAGGCAGGACTTCCATGGTGGTATTCGCGAGGTCTGCGCTCACGAAATGGGTCGGGATGCCGGCCGCATTGATCTTCTCGAAGAAGTAAATGGACATCCGCAGGTTCACGTCGCCGACGCCCTCGATGGTCAGCCCGATGCTGTTTTCGCCCGGATCGAACACGCCGTCCTTGCCGGTGCAGTCATCCTTGAACTTCAGCAGATAGTGGCCGTTGTCCAGTGCATAAACGTTCTTGGTCTTGCCCGTGTAAAGCAGTTTCATCTGTTTGCCTCCCGTTTATCGATTCAGTTCTCTGTCGTTCTTAAGAATTTCTTCCGCCTGGGCCGCGCGGTACGCCGCAAGCTTTGCGGAAAGGTCTTCGTCCGTCACCGCAAGGATCTCCGCAGCCAGAAAAGCGGCGTTCTTCGCGCCGTCGATGGCGACCGTCGCCACCGGGATGCCGGACGGCATCTGGACCGTCGCGAGCAGGGCGTCCATGCCGTCCAGCGCCGCGCTTTTGCAGGGGATCCCGATCACGGGAAGGACGGTATTCGCCGCCATGGCCCCCGCCAGATGCGCGGCCATGCCGGCCGCCGCGATAATGACGCCGAAGCCCTTCTCCTTCGCGGTCCGCGCGAAGTCCCGTGCCTCGTCCGGCGTCCGGTGCGCCGAATAGATGTGCATTTCGTAAGGCACGCCGAAGTCAGCGAGCACGCCCGCCGCTTTTTCCACCACGGGAAGGTCGCTTTTGCTGCCCATTACGATCCCGACTTTCTTCATTTTTCTTTGCTCCTTTGTGGGAATGATGGTCCTGAAAAAACAAAAAGTCCCGGCACGAAAAAGAAACATGCATTTCTGAAAGCCGGGAACATCTACCAATCTGGATAAGCCTTGCCGATGTCTCGCATCGTCTTAAAGGAACCACCTCAAAGGTATCATACAGCAGGGCTTTTTGTCAATTTGTTACACAAAGATTTAACAAAAAAAGAAAACAGCTCCCGCCGGAACGGGAGCCATTTTCAAATCCGAAGATCAGACGTCGATACCGCCGTCCACACGGAGCAGCTGGCCATCGATGAAGGAAGAATCGTTGGTCGCCAGGAACAGAGCGACGCTTGCGATCTCGTGATCTTCGCCGAGTCTGTGCACGCAGGCACGGTCGATCATCGGCTGGAAGAGCTCTTCGCCGCCCACGGAAGCGAGCATGGCGGTCTTGATCGCGCCGGGGCAGATGCCGTTGACGTGGATCGTAGGAGCCAGTTCGTTGGCCATGGCCTTGGTCAGGCCGACCATCGCGTGCTTGCTGGTGACATAAGCCACGAAGCCCCAGTGAGCCGCCCATCCGACGATGGAGGCAACGTTGATGATGTGGCCTTCGCCCTTGGCCTGCATGACCGGAGCGACTTTCTGGCTCAGCATCAGCGCGCTGGTGACGTTGATATAGATGTCATCCATGAATTCCTTCTCGGTGATGGTGGCGAACTGCGCCAGGGAAAGCATGCCGGCATTGTTCATCAGAATGTCGATGGTGCCGTAGGCTTCCATGGTCTTGTCGTAAATGGTCTGCGCAAAGCTGCTGTCCGCGGCATCGGCAAGCACGTAGATGGCTTCGCCGCCTTCGGCTTTGATCTTATCAACGACCGCTTTCGCGCGGGCTTCGTTGCGGCCCGTGACAACGACCTTGGCACCTTCCTTCGCAAAAAGGTACGCCGTTGCTCTGCCCATACCGGAAGTGGAACCGGTGATAATTGCTACTTTTCCGTCGAGTTTACCCATTGGGTGTTCCTCCTGAAGTGAAAATGATTTTATGGCATTATTATAGCGCCGGGAAAGCGGCGCTACAATAAAGAAAATAAACAAATACGGATTAAAAGTTTATTTTTTAACGATTTGACCGGCCGGCTAAAATACAGCCGGACACTTTGATCTTATGGAGCGCTTTCGGCTCCGTTTCAAAGGGGTTCCCGTCCAGGACCGTGAAATCTGCCGCAAAGCCCGGCGCGATCCGGCCCTTGAAATCCTCCTCAAAACTCGCTTCTGCGCTGCGGATGGTGAAGCTGTCCAGAGCTTCCCGGACCGTGAAGGCCTCCTGCGGCAGGTAAGGACCGGTGCCGTCAAGAGACGTCCGCGTGACCGCACATTCGATCCCCTTCATGACGTCCGGCGCCTCGACCGGCGCATCCGAGCCGTTCGAGACCGAAACGCCGCTCTTTATCAGTGTCTTCCAGGAATAAGAGGACGCCGCCAGTTCTTTCCCTGCCCGCGCCTCGGCGATATGGTTGTCATAGTCAAGGAAAACGGACTGCGCATAGACGTGGAGTCCAAGGTCCCGGATGCGGCGAAGCTGCTCCGGCCGCGAGATCTGACAGTGTACGATGCCGTGGCGGTGATCCGTGCGTGGATGTTCCGTCAGTGCTTTCTCCAATGCGTTCAGGACCTGATCCAGGCAGGCGTCGCCGATCGCGTGGACGGCGATCTGCATGCCGTTGGCGTGGGCAAAGCAGATCATTTCTTCCATCTTTTCCCGGCTGAAAAGCGGAAAGCCGGAAGTCCCCGGATCGTCTGCATAGGGTCTGGAAAGCCAGGCCGTACGGCTGCCGAGCGAGCCGTCGCCGAGCAGTTTCAGGGGGCCGATCTGGAACATCCGGCTGCCGGTCCCGGTGACGTTTCCGGCTTCAATGAAACGCACGAGCTCGCTCAGTTCGGTGAAATTGGCCTGTTCGTACACGCGGACGGAGAGCCCGCCGCTTTCTTCCAGTTCGCGGTAGGCAGCATTCACCGTTTCAAAGGGTACCGTGCTGAACGCACTGTAATCATCGCTCTGCACGCTTGTAATGCCGTAAGAATTGAGCGCGCGGCAGGCCGCGCGGATCATATCCTTAATTTCTTCCCTGTCCGGCTCCGGGATGCAGGCACTGACAAGCTCGATGGCATTGTCATAGAGCCGGCCGTCCGGGACGCCGTTTTCCATACCGATCAGGCCTCCTGCGGGAGACGGTGTATCCGGGCCGATCCCGGCCAGTTCAAGGGCGCGCGAATTGACCGCGCAGCAGTGCCCGCAGGCACGGGTGACCATGATCGGATATTCCGTTGAGACCGTATCCAGGTCACGGCGGTCCGGCATACGGGAAACGTCAGAAAAGTAATCCTGGTTCCAGCCGCGGCCCCTGAGCCAGCGGCCCTCCCGCGGCGGATTTTCGGCGGCATAATCGCGAAGATACTGAAGAAGGCCCGACAGGCTGTCCGTATGCTCCGCAAGGCGCGCTGCTTTAAGCGTCTGCCCGTAATTCACGAGATGCATGTGCGAGTCGTTGAAGCCGGGACAGACAAAGCGCCCCTGAAGATCCCTGCGGACCGTATCCGCGTCCGCAAGCGCGAGTATCTCCTCGTCCTTTCCGACCGCGCGGAACAGGCCGTCCTCAACAAGGAAGGCGGTCTGCAGCTTCTCCTCTCCGGTATAGACCTGTCCGTTATAAAAAAGCTGTTTCATCTTCTCTCCTCCGCATCGATCGCCTGCGGGGCATCCGGGTTGCATCATTATCATAGCACAAAGCGCGAAATATAAAAACCGGCCTGCCGATAAAACAGCAGTCCGGTCTTTCTGACGGCGTTTCCGCGCAGCCGGCGGATACGATCAATACTTCTTCGCGTCTTTGATGTGAGCAAGATGATCTTCCCACGCCGCGAGGTTCCTCGGATTCTCCGAGACCTCAGTATCGCCCACACGCCACCAGGAGCCGTAGCCGTCCGTCATGGACTTGGGCAGGACGCGGATGTCGAAGACCACCGGAACGTCTTTGATCGTCTTCGCTTCGGCAAGCGCCGACGCGAGGTCTTCCATGGAGCGGACCGTAAAGGCGCGGCAGCCGTAGCCCTCGGCGATCTTCGCGAAATCGACCGGCATGAAACTGCCCGAATGCTCACCGTCCTCGCCGCGGAAGCGCAGCTCGGTGCAGAGAGTGTCGTTGCCGTGGCCGACCTGCAGGTTGTTGATGCAGCCGAAGGAAGCGTTGTTGAACACGCAGACGTTGATCTTCTTGTGCTCCTGCACGGCCGTCAGCAGTTCGGAATGCAGCATGATGAAGCTCCCGTCGCCGACCATGGCATAGACGTCGCGGTCACCGATCGCATATTTGACGCCCAGGGCGCCGGAGACCTCGTAGCCCATGCAGGAATAGCCGTATTCCATGTTGTAGGTGTCGATGCCGCGGGCGCACCACATGCGCTGCATGTCGCCCGGAAGGGAGCCGGAAGAGCCGATGGCGACGTCGTCCTTGTCGATCGCAAAGTTGATCGCGCCGAGCACGGCCGTCTGGGTCAGACAGGAATCCAGGTCCTTCGCAAAACGGTCCGCGGAGGCGGCGTTCGCGTCGTTTACTTCGGGCACATAGCCTTCGCCGTAGGCGGTATGGTGCAGGCGGTCAAGTTCCTTCGCCCAGCGTTCTCTTGCAGCTTCGATCTCGCCGCCGTAAGGCGCTTTATAGCCGTCCAGGGCAGCCAGCAGGGCCGGCAGGGCACGCTTCGCGTCAGCAATGACCGGCACGGCGTCCAGCTTCAGAGCCTGGAATTCGGAAACGTTGATGTTGACGAACTTCGCCCCGTCCTTAAAGAGCCACTTGGACGAGGTGGTGAAATCGGTGTAGCGCGTGCCGACGCCGATGATGACGTCTGCTTCCTTCGCGATCTCGTTGGCCGCCGAGCAGCCCGTCACGCCGATGCCGCCGAGGTTCAGCGGATGATCGTACAGAACGGCGCCCTTGCCCGCCTGGGTCTCGCCGAAGGGAATGCCGGTCGCTTCGGCAAAGGTCCGGAATTCCTCATGGGCTTCGCTGTAACGGACGCCCCCGCCGCAAATCAGAAGCGGCTTCTTCGCCGCACGGATCACTGCAGCCGCTTCGGCGATCGCTTCCGCTTCGGGAAGCCGCCTTGCGAGCCGCCAGACACGTTTCGCAAAGAAGGATTCGGGATAGTCATAGGCTTCGCCTTCAACGTCCTGCGGGATCGCGATGCAGACCGCGCCGGTATTGGCCGGATCGGTCAGGGTGCGGAAAGCCGAGATCATTGCACTCATCAGCTGCTCGGGCCTTACGATGCGGTCCCAGTAGCGGCAGACCGCGCGGAACGCGTCATTGGTCGAGATCGAAAGGTCGTTCACCTGCTCGATCTGCTGCAGCACCGGGTCCGGCTGGCGGCAGGCATAGACGTCGCCGGGCAGGATCAGGACCGGGATGTTGTTCGCGGTCGCGGTCGCGGCGGCGGTGACCATGTTGGCGGCGCCGGGGCCCACGGAGGAGGTCACGGCAATGATCTTCTTGCGCTTCATCTGCTTGGCAAAAGCCACGGCGGTATGCGCCATGCCCTGTTCATTTTTGCCCTGCCAGACCTTGAGGCGGCGGGTCTCCTGCCGGAGCGCCTGGCCGAGGCCGACCACGTTGCCGTGGCCCGGCAGCATGATCACGCCCTCGACAAAGGGATCTTCCTTCCCGTCATAAGCAATGTACTGATTTTCCAGAAAACGGACCAGGGCCTGTGCCATGGTCAAACGGACTGTCTTCATATTTCCCTCCTTATTGCTCGGCATCAGCCCTGGAAAATGTGTTCGTTGGCGTCAGCCTTCCAGAGCCATTCATGTGCTTTTTCATCAATGCGGGTCTTCAGCCACGGGTCGCCGTCCAGATGCCGGATGCCCCAGGAATAGCACATGGCGTAGCCGGGCGCCGCCGCCTGGGAATGCATGCCTTCGTTGATGACGAGGCAGCCGTTGTGGCCGGTCCTGTGAACCTCGCCGTTCGAAAAGCCGACGCCGAAGCCCTGCGGATAGTCAAAGCGGTAGAAATAGACCTCCGGCTGCGGATGGTAATGCGGCGGGTAGGAGGACCATTTGCCCGGATAGTTCAGGACCTCGCCGAGGACCATGTTCGAGAACGGCGCGTTGTCATAGTCGAAGAAGGTCTTGATCTCGCGGCGCATGCAGCCCATGAGCTCGCCGTTATTCCCGGCGTGCTGGGTCTGGACCGTGTCCGGCGTATAAAGCACCGGCTCGTAGTCGCGGTCGTTGTCCGTCTGCTGAATGTAAAGTTCCGCGTGGGCAAGCGCCTCGATCACGATCTTCGTCCTGCGCGGCGCGAGCAGGCAGTACGCTTCATAACGGAAGCAGTCGGGCCGTTCGGCCTCGGTCTTCTTATCGCCCCAGATCAGGCGAACCTTCCCCTCGAAAAGCAGGACGGCCGTCTCCTTCACCGGGTCCTCGATCGAATAGAAATCTCCGGCTTCCATGACCAGCAGGCCGACGTCCATCTGCGTGCCGAGATCGTCCTTTTCCCGGTCGATATACACATTGTATCCGCGCTTTAATTCTTTCTCAAAATACATGAAGACCTCCTTACAGCCCCGTATGTTCCGCGATGTAGCGGCGCCCCTTGACGGCATATTCCAGCGGATCGGCCTTCGCCGGATCCTGCTCCGCCTCGACGAGCAGCCAGCCTTCGTAGCCGGCTTCGGACAGGACGCGGAAGATCGGGTCGAAGTCCACATCGCCGTCGCCGGGGACGGTGAACGCGCCCTCGCGGACCGCCTTCAGGAAGCTCCAGCCGTTCTCGCGCACCTTCTGCACCACGGGCAGCCGCATGTCCTTTAAGTGGACGTGACCCACGCGGTCCGCATACTTTTTCAGCATCGCCAGCGGGTCTTCTCCGGCAAAGGTGAAATGCCCGGTGTCGTAGCAGAGAAACACGTACCGCGGGTCGGTGTTTGCCATCATGCGGTCGGTCTCGGCCGCAGTCTGGACCACCGTGCCCATGTGATGGTGGAAGCAGAGTTTGAAGCCGCGCTCTCTTGCAAGCTTGCCGAGGGCGTTCAGCCCGCTGCAGAGCCTCTCCCACTCCTCATCATTCATCACGTGCTTATGGCCGCCGGTGAGGATAGGGGTCTTAGTCTGTCCCTGGATCGAATAACTTTGCTCGGAGACATTGATGCGGTCCGCGCCGACGGCGGCGAGGAAATCCAGTTCCCGTGCAAAGTCGGCGAAGTTTTCCTCCAGGGGCTTCGTCAGCAGGAAGGACGAGAACCAGCGGCTCGCGATCCGCATGCCGCGAAGGTCCAGCTGCCGCTTCAGTTCGGCCGGATCCTTCGGATATTTGTTGCCGATCTCGCAGCCCGTAAAGCCGGCAAGCGCCATCTCGCTCACGGTCTGGCGGAAGGTATTCTCCGCGCCGAGTTCGGGCATGTCGTCGTTGCACCAGCCGATGGGGGCGATGCCCAGTTTCACTTTTTCAGGATCGAAAAGCTTCATTTTTCTGCCTTTTCTTATCTTCTGACCACTTTCGGGAGGGTCGAGCCGCCGTAGGGCATGCTCAAAACCCGCGCGTTCGGGCCGAGTTTTTCAAATGCGTGATCGAGCGCTGCCTGCGCCGAGGGCTGCGGGACCAGGAAGAGGGAACGGACAAATGCATCGTCCAGTTCGCTGACGAGGTCCACCTCCGCCCGCTCAAGCACCATCGCGATGGCGGCCGCCTTGTGGCCGCCGAGTCTGAATTCGCGGCGGATCCGCTCGATCAGGGAATGCGCCGTGGGCGCCGTTGTCATCCATTCCTCGAAGGTCTTTTCGCCGAGGCCCTCACGGCAGGAACCGATCAGGATGATGATGCCGCCGTCCTTCACCGCGTGTTTCGCGTTGTCCAGTGCCTTCTGCGTCTGGTAGAGGTTCAGGTCCTTCGGCGCGCCGCCCTGCGAGACCAGGACGATGTCCGCAGCCTCCTGCAGTTCGATGCGGTAGAGCGTATCGAGGAAGGCGCAGCCTTCGCGGTGCGCAAGTGTCGCGTCGCCGGCCACGGCCTTCAGGATCTCCTTGTGTTCCGACAGGACCACATTCAGGATAAAATCGATGCCGACCGTTGCACCGGCTTCCTCGATGTCATGACGCAGCGGGTTGTTGTCCAGCGAGCCCGCGCAGCACTCCGGCAGGATCATGCGGCTGTGGTTCGCCTGGATGGCCGCCCGCGTGGAGCAGCCGGGCATGATCGCCTTGGCACCGCCGGAATAGCCGGCAAAGTAATGGTATTCGATATTGCCGAGGCAGATCCGCCTGTCCGCCTCCGCAACCACTCTCGTGATGTCGACCGGCGTTCCGTAGAACGTCGTTCCGTAGGAGATGCAGTCGCCGGGATCGCTGTCGATGCAGCGGATCTCGCGGAAAGCGCGCTCGCCGGCGAGTTTCCTGTGTTCCTCTTCGCTCTGGCGGCGGTGGCTGCCGAGAGCAAAGACGAGGGTGATGTCCTCCGGCCTTGCGCCGCCCGCGTACAGTTCATCCAGAAGCAGCGGCATGACCTTCGCCGTGGGCATGGGGCGCGTGACGTCGCTCGTGATGACGGCGATCTTCTCGCCCGGATGCACGATGTCGCGAAGGCGCGGCGTTCCAATCGGCTCGCGCAGGGCGCGGGCGACCTCCTCCACCTCCGAAAGGCCCGGCGGCACAGGGTTCGCATGGAGCTCCCCGATGAGATTTTTCTCCGGGACCTCCACCTCCTGAAAACCGTTTCCGAAACCGTAACGCAGCTTCACCTTCCGTCTGTCTCCTTTATTTTCCCTCGCGGCGCGCTTTGCGCATACCTTCTCTTCGGGCCGGATGCCCGCTCACAGCGGCAGTTTTGAGCCGTGGCGCAGAGCCTTCACGACCGGCAGTTCCTCGCCGCTCAGAAAGCGGATGAGTGCGCCGCCGCCCGTGCAGATATAGCCCATTTTCTCCGTCATGCCATACTTTTCCGTGGCGGTGATGCTGTCGCCGCCGCCGACGACGGTAAAGCCCGCCGTGTCCGCAAGCGCCTGCCAGACCGCCTTCGTCCCGAGTTCCGTCTCCGGCTTTTCAAAGACGCCCATGGGGCCGTTCACGAAAACGGTCTTCGCCGCCAGGATCTTCTCCCGGTAGATCTCCGCCGTCCGCGAGCCGATGTCCACTGCGGCTGCGCTGTCCGGGATCTCCCCTACCGCTGCTTCGCGGCGCTGCCCTTCTTCGGTCCAGGCAAGGTCTTCCGGCAGCACGATCTTTTCGCCGTACGTCTCGTAGAGTTCCTTCGCCTTCGGGTAGAATTCGGTGTAGTTGGACGCTTCGATGAAGTCCGCGCTCCCCTGCCCGATCTTCCGGCCGAGCGCGATCAGGAAAATATTCGCGACCAGGCCGCCCGTCAGGATCTCATCCGCGGTGCCGCGGGACAGGACCGTCTCCATCATGCGGAAAGCATCGGAGATCTTGGCTCCGCCGAGCACGAAGACACACGGCCTTTCCGGCGCTTCCATCACACCGGAGACCGTGCAGTATTCCTGTTCGAAGAGCCGTCCCATGGCCGAAGGCAGGACCTGCTCAAAGCCGCAGAGGCTCGGCTGGTCCCGGTGCGCGGCCGCGAACGCGTCGCAGACGTAGAGGTCCGCGAGCGGGGCAAGCTTCTCCACGAGCAGGGTCTTCGCCTGCTGCTCGTGGGAAAGGCGCAGTTTCATTTCGAAGAGAGTCTGCTCCTCCGCGACGAACCTGACGTTGTCCAGAAGGAGGATCTCCCCTTCCTTCAGGTTACGGATCGCCTCCCGGGCCGCGGGGCCGCAGACGTCGTCGATCCATTTCACTTCACGGCCGAGCAGTTCGGCAAGGACCTTCGCATGCGGCCTCGTCGTATAGAAGTTCTTGTATTCGATGTCGCTGCCCTGGTGCGCCATGAGCACGAGCTTCGCGCCTTTATCGGCCAACTCGCGGACCGTCGGCACGCAGGCCCTGACCCGGTTGATGCTTTTTAAGGCATCCTTTTCGCGGTCCACCGGCTGGTTGATGTCCACCCGGCACAGGACCGTTTTGCCCTTCACATCGATCTCATCGAGCGTTCTGATCCCGAAACGCAATCCAAACACCTCCTTTTTTGCTCCGGCCGGAAAGACCGAAGGGGCGGACTGTCCATCCGCCCCGGAAACGTTTTATTTGAACCTTCCGATCTTCAGATATCTGTTGGTCTCGGCCGTGCCCTCTTCGCGGGTCAGCTGCATCTTCATCGCAGCGCGGATCGCGTCCATGGTCTCGGGGATCGTGACGCTCTCCTGCGGGATGTTGATGGCATACATGATGTCGTTGCCGCTCTCCACGATGCTGTCTTCCCAAAGGCCGATCTCATACATGTCGCCGCGGCGGTTGCCCAGGTCGCGGGCATATTTGAAGAGGGACGCATTGCCCTTGAAGCCCTCATCGATGGTGACGGTGCGGATACGCGGGTGCGCACGGAAGATCTCCAGTGCCTGCTCGCGGGTGATCTTTTTGCCGTCCACGGGCGTCACGATCACGGTAATGATGTGGCCGTGGGTGATCGGGGTATGGACCAGGATGCCCGTTGCTTCCACATGCGGCATGATCGTCATCAGGTCGAGCGCCTGATGGGACGGGGCCTTGTCGATCTGCAGAGCGTTGGTCAGCCCGCGGTGATAGTCGCCCGGATCTGCCACGCGGCGGATGATCGTGATCGCGACCTTCTTCACGCCGACCGCCCGATCGAGCGCGTCCACGGTGCGGATAAGGCCTGTGGTGTTGCAGCTCGTCAGTTTCAGGTAATCGACCCCCACGCCCTTTTCATAGTTGGCGTAGCCGTGGAAGAACACGTCCGCCACGGAATTGGCTTCGCCGCCCTGGAAAATGGCCTTGACGCCGAGTTTTTCATAGATCAGTTTGTTCTTCGCACCGACGCCGCCCGGGGAGGAGTCCAGCATGATATCCACGCTTTTGCACAGGTCCTCGAAGGTCCCGGCGACGGGGATGTCGTACTTTGCGAAGGCGGCGGGGTCTGCCCCGTCGACCAGATAAAGCTTGTATTCCACATTGTTCGCGCCGATCATATCGTTTTCACGCAGCGCGCGGATGGACAGCGAAGGGACCAGATCGGCGATCCCGACCAGTTCCATGTCTCCCTGCATGGCGACGCCGTCCGCGAGGCGCTGCCCGATGGTGCCGTAACCGGCTACGCCGACTCTCACTTTAGCCATAATTGGATCCTCCTCTTATTTAATCTCGTCGATCCGGACCGGGCGGCCTTCATCCATGGACTTTTTGCAGGCGATCGCCAGCTTCACGGAAACAAGGCCCGCTTCGATCCCGGCTTCGGGTTCGGTATCGTTCACGATGCAGTCGATGAAGCTCCTGATCTCCGCCTGGTAGGCGCCCATGTAGCGTTCCAGGAAGAACCAGAGCGGTTTTTCGGAAATGATGCCGTCCGCCGTGGAAAGCACCGTATTGTTCGCGGCGTCGTTCGCGCTCATGATGCTGCCCTTCGAGCCGAAGACCTCGCCGCGCTGGTCGTAGCCGTAGACAGCCTTGCGGCTGCCGTCGATGGTGGCAAGCGCGCCGTTTGAGAGCTTCGCGGAAATGACGACCGTGTCCACGTCGCCGGCTTCGCCGATGGCGGGATCCACGAGGTTCGCGCCGTAGGCCGTGAGCTCGACGACCTCTTCGCCGGACAGATAGCGGATCATATCCAGGTCGTGGATCATCATATCCAGGAAAATTCCGCCGGAGACGGCAACGTAGGCGGGAGACGGCGGTTCGGGATCGCGCGAAGTGATGCGGACCAGTTCCACCTTGCCGATCTTTCCGTCCTCCACGGCCTTGCGGATCGCGCGGTAGTTGTGGTCGAAGCGGCGGTTGAAGCCCACCTGGTATTTGATCTTCTTCGGGGAGGCCTCAAGCGCAGCCTTTACTTCTTCGATCCTGGCCAGCGAGTGGTCGACCGGCTTTTCGCAGAAGACGTGCTTGCCGGCACGGATCGCTTCGATGGAGAGCGGCGCGTGCTGGTCGGTGGAGGCGCAGATGAGGACCGCGTCGATGCGGGGATCGTCCAGGATCTCGTGATAATCCTTCGTGATTTTCTCCACGCCGGCATTTTCCAGCCACGCGGCGACCTCGGGTTTCATATAGGGATCGGCGACGGCGAGGACTCTGGCCTCGGGAACGCCGGTCATGATGCTCTTCATGTGGACCTGGCCGATGCGGCCGGCTCCGATGATGCCGACATTGATCATCTTTGTGTTCTCTCCTTTTATCCTTGTCATTCTGAGCCGCGGAGCGCCCCTGTCATTTTGAGGAGCGAAGCGCCCCTGTCATTCTGAGGAGCGAAGCGCCCCTGTCATTCTGAGGAGCGAAGCGACGAAGAATCTTCAAATCAACAGCAGGAAGATCCTTCGCTGCGCTCAGGATGACGGCCTTGTTTCAGATCCTTCGCTGCGCTCAGGATGACAGCCTTGCTTATCCCTCGTAGACTTCGCCCTTGCCTTCGGTCAGGGAGCGGTAGGCCCGCTCGACCTTGGCCCAGTTCAGGTCGCGGTCAAGGGCCACGCCTCTTCCCACGCCGCTCACGATGGTGCCGGGCCCGATCGCTTCGATCTGTTCGCCGAACTCGCGGAGCAGCGCCGGCGCACTGCCGGGCTGGGTGGAGCGGCCGTCGAAGATCACATGCACAAAGACCTCATCCAGACCTTCCGCCGCCGCCATCTTCAGGACGCCGAGCGGGTAGTCGATCGAACCGTGCGAGGACTTCTTCGTCAGCAGGCCGATCAGATGAAGAGCGCCGCCGCGGGCCTTCACATCGCGGATGGTTTTCAGGAAAACCGGGTTCTCATAGAAGGAACCGTCCTTCATCGCGTTATCCAGGCGGACGTCGTCCTGCAGGACCACGCGGCCGGAACCGAGATTGATGTGGCCGGCTTCGGAGTTGCCGGTCTTGCCTTCCGCAAGGCCCACGGCGGGGCCGGAAGCATCCAGCTGCGCGGTCGGGTTTTCGCTGACCAGCGCGTTCCACACCGGCATCGGCTCGGTAGCGAGCGGATTTTCCTTCGTCGGGGCATCCAGTCCCCAGCCGTCCAGGATGAGGAGCAGGACCTTGCCGGTCTTTTCAAAGCCGAACAGCGGCGAACCGGTCATTTCCTTCGGTTTTTCCAGCCCCATTGCGGCCAGGATGGTCGGCGCGACGTCGCAGAGTTTTCCGCGGTTCGTCCGGCGGATGATCCCCTCGCCCACGGCGCTGATCGCGACCAGGTTCGTGGTATGCGCACCGTGCGGCTTGCCGTCGCCGGTCCTTAAGGTCTCGATGTTGCCGTGGTCGGCGGTGACAAGGACCGTATAGCCTTCCTCGCGGGCGGTCTTCAGGGTCTCGCCCAGGTACTTATCGACGGCCACGACCGCCTTGCGTTTGGCATCGTCGTTCGCCGTATGGCCGATGACGTCGCCGTTCGCGAAGTTCGTCACGATGAAATCGTAACCTTTGCGCAGGCCGTCAGCCAGGGTCTCCGCAACCTTCGGCAGGCTGAGCTCGGGAATGGTCTCAAAAGCAACGCCCTTCGGCGACGGGATGCGGATGTCGTCCTCGCCCGGGAAGGGGGTATTGTTGCCGCCGTTGAAGAAGAAGGTGACGTGCGCGAATTTTTCGCTCTCCGACAGATGCAGCTGCGTCTTGCCGGCTTCGGAAAGGACCTGCGCAAGGGTCATCTGTACCTTCGAAGGGGCGAACGCGATCGGCAGGTAGGTGTATTTTTCATTATACATCGTCAGGATGACGAAATCCAGGGGATCGAGTTTTTCACGCGAAAAGCCGGTAAAGACCGGATCGGTGAAGGCGTCGGTCAGTTCGACCTCGCGCTCTCCGCGGCGGCAGCAGAAAATGACGCCGTCGCCGGGCTTAACGGTCCCGACGGGCGCGCCGCCTTCCCAGAGGTTCAGCGGTTCCAGATGGTAATCCGTCTTTCCGCTCTCATAGACTTTTTCCACGGCCTTTGCCAGGGCATCGCCGCCGGCTTTCAGGTATTTGCTCATGGTCTGTCAGTCTCTCCTTTCGCCGCGTTCCGGAAGATATTTCCCCTCGCCGGGGAAGAGGTCCAGCAGCTCGCGGAAATGATGGATGAAGCAGTCGGGCTTGTTCTCTTCGTTGAAGGTCATGGGCAGGCCGCCGGGATAGTCCGCCGCCACCGTGCCCGCAAAGCCGGTCTGCTTCGCGCCCAGGATGTCGCGCTTCAAGTTGTCGCCGACGAACACGCTGTCCTCGGGCCGCACGCCCGCCTCGTCCAGCGCCAGGAAGTAGATGGCCGGATGGGGCTTTCTGAGCATGGTCACGGAGGACTGCTGCACGGTGCAGAAAAGGTCGCGGATGCCGTCATGGTCCAGCCATTCGTCGATCTCGATCGTCCCGATCAGGTCACTGATGATGCCGACCTTGTAGCCGCGCGCCTTCAGTTCGCGGACGGTCTCGATGCCGCCTTCGACGACCACGCGCTCGCCCTTTGCGCGGCGGAACTGATAGGTCAGTTCCACAGCGTTGGCTTCGACGTAGTCACGGTCCAGTTCCGGCACCAGCCAGCGGGTCCACAGGACCTTCTCCGGCGCCTCGCACATGAAGCGCAGAGCCCATTTGCGGTATTCGTCATAGCGTTTGTTCAGGAAATCGTAATATTCGTCGGGATCCATGTCGGTCCCGCAGATCTCCGCGATGCGGGCGCGCGCCGCATGATAAAACGGCTCGTTCTCCTCCACGATGCGGAAGGTCCCGCCCAGATCCAGAAAGATCGCTTTGATATTTTCCAACATGGTCACACCCTCCTCAGTTTGTCCCAGGCCACGTGCGGTGCTGCCGGGAAGATCTCTTTCAATTCACTGAAGTCGAAAATGACGGCGTCCGGCCGGTTTTCATCGGTGATCTTTTCCTTCGCCAGCTTCTCGGGCGTGGTGTAGAGGATGAACATGCCGTAGCCGGCAAGGCGCGTGCCTTCGACGTCGCGCTTAAGATTGTCGCCGATGTAGACGCAGCGCTCGGGCTTCACGCCCAGGATCTCACAGGCCTTGTTGGAAATGGCCGGGTCGGGCTTGCGGATGCCTTCCACGCAGGACAAAAGCACGGCGCCGAAATACTTTTCCAGATCGTCTTTTTTCAGCCAGCGCGGGATCTCCTGCGAGGTGACCAGGTTGCTGATGATACCGAGCTTGTAGCCGTTCGCGTACATATCCTTGACCGACTGCGCGCCGTTCGGGGCCACCACGCGGCGGCCGTCCTTGTTGCGGTATTCGATGGTCAGTTCGATCGCATTCTTTTTGATCAGCTCACGGTCATATTCCGGGGCGAGCCATTTGGTCCACAGTTCCTCTTCAGGCGCTTCCCGCATGGTCTCGAAGCACCATTTGCGGTAGCCCGCATAGCGGTAGTCCAGGAACTTGCAGAACTCGTCGGGATCGCCTTTTTCGCCGCACATTTCGGCAATCTTGCGGCGGGCTTCCGCCTCAAATTCCGCGTCCCGTTCGACCAGACGGAGCGTGCCGCCCAGATCGTAAAAAATCGCATCAAATTCTCTTTCCATGGCATTCCTCTTTCATTTGAGCGGCGGGAAAATGTCCAGCAGCTCGGATATCCTGGTGATCGTGTAGTCCGGATGCAGGGTGATCTCCTGCGGTTCCTTCGCGATGGTGTCCGGCTCGTCGATGCGGATCATCAGGGCAAAGCCGGCGTCGCGCGTGCCCTGCACGTCGCGGATGGGGTTGTCTCCCACGTAGGCGCAATTTTCTTCCTTCTTGCCGATGGCCCGGCAGGCCAGATGGTAGATGGCCGGGTCGGGCTTGCGGATACGCACCTTCGAAGACAGGATCACGGCCTTGAAGTAATGCGCCACGCCGTCGGTGATCATCCAGTCGGGGATCTCCGTCTCCGTGATCGTGTTGGCGATGATGCCCAGGGTATAACCCCGGCGGTCCAGCTCGATGATGGTGTCCTTCACGTCCTCGCGCGGTACGCGGCGGCCGTCATGGTCGCGCCACAGGCGGGTCAGGCGTCCGGCATTCCTGCAGACCAGCTCCGGATCGTAGTCCGGCAGCAGGTGCTGGTTCCACAGTTCCATCTCGCCGGCATCGATCCAGGTCTTTTTGGCCTCTTTGCGGTACTTCGTCCAGTTCGCCTCCAGCTTCTCAAAGAACACTTCCTTCGGTTCGGTTGCACCGACGAGCCGCATCAGTTCGTCTTCGGCGGCGGCGATGAATTCTTTGTCGGGGATCACGATGCGCAGGGTATTGCCGACATCAAAGAAGATCGTATCTGTCATGGTCTTGTCTCCTTTTTGTGAATGATCACTGTAAAATGCTTTATGTTTCCGGCAAAATGCCGTTGACTTTCCGGATAATGGCAGGCAGTTCGTCCAGTTCGCGGATCAGGAAATCCTCTCTGGGCGCATCCGGCTGCCCGATGAAGGCCGCGTCGCGGTGGGCGATGGACGGGTTGTCGATGCGGACGGCCAGACCGAGCCCGGCATTCCGCGAGCCCAGCACGTCGCGGGAGATCGTATCGCCCACATAGCCGGTCTCCGCCGCGGTGAGGTCCATCTTCCGCATGGCGATCTCAAAGATCCGCGGGTCCGGCTTGCGGATCCCCTCCGCGCTCGACATGACCGTGCATTCCATCAGGTCCGCGATGCCGTACTCTTCCAGCACGAAGGGAACCAGCGTCGTGGAAATGATGTTGGAAATGATGCCGAGGCGGATGCCCATGGCGTGCAGCTCTTCCATGGTCTCCTTAAGGCGCGGCCTGGGTGTGTTGATGACGCGTTCCCGGTCGTAGAAGAAACTCAGGTCCTCCGCAAACGGGGCGAGCTGCTCCGGTTTGATCCCGAGGCCGCGGAGATACCAGTCTGCCCAGATCTCGGGCTGCGGCAGTTCCCGCAGCGACTGCTCGCTCCAGTGCTTGTACTCTTCCGCATTCACGGAAAGCATGCTGCCGAGCGCCTCCGGGGAAAGCGGCAGGACGATGCCCCGCTCTTCCAGGATCTGCAGCAGACGGGTGCAGAACGTACGGCGGGACTCTTCGGAATGCCTCACCGTATGCAGTGTTCCTCCCAGATCAAACAGCAGCGCCCTGATCATCTTTTAAGTCTCTTTTCATAAGTTTACGCAAACGTTTACGCTATCTGTATTGTAATATGATATTTTTCGTTTGTCAAGACAGAAATTCAGGGCGGAAAACATCTTTTTTTCTCTTTTTCCGCCCGCTTTGCGTTGACAATCCCGCCGCGGAGGCGTAAAATTATCTCAAACGTTTACAGTATCGTTTTTATCACGATTTTTAACCCTCGGAGAACTCATTTATGGCTTCCGTGACTTTAAAAGATGTTGCCAAGGTCGCCGGTGTCTCCTACGCGACCGTCTCGCGCGCCGTTTCCGGCAGTCCCGAGATCAGCGAAGAGACCCGCCGCCGCATCCTGAAGCTCTGCAAGGAGATGGGCTACACCCCGAACTCCATCGCCCGCTCCATGGTCAAGCGCTGCACGAACATCCTCGGTCTGATCGTCCCCAGCCTGAATAACCCGTTCATGAGCGAGCTGACGGCCGACCTGGAGATCTACGCCCGCAACCGCGGCTATAATCTGATGGTCTGCAACTCCTCCTATGACCACGACCTGGAGCTGGAGGTCTTTTCCCTGCTCATCGGCCGGCAGGTGGACGGGGTCATCATGATCCCCGTGGGCCACGAGCCCTACGATTCCCTGAGCGCGCTGACGCGCCAGGTGCCGACCGTCTTCATCAGTGAGAACATGCAGAACTATCCGGAGAACTACGTCTCCGTGGACAATTACCGCGGCATGCAGATTGCGACGGAATACCTGTACGGCCTGGGGCACCGCGATATCCTCTATTTCGGCGCCCGTTCGGATTCGAAGACGCATGAGCTCCGCCTGGAAGGATACCTCTCCTCCTGCGAGAAGCTCGGCCTTGCGCCGCACGTTCTGCGCAGCAGCTATTCCCGCAGCTCGCGGGAGGTCGGCTATACGCTCGCGAGCGATTATTTCTCCCGCCCGCGGCAGGAGACTGCGATCCTCTGCTCGGCGGACATGCTGGCCATCGGCGTCAAGCAGGCCGCCTATGAAGCCGGGATCCGCATCCCGAAGGACGTTTCCCTGATGGGTTTCGACAACATCTCCTTCTCCGCCCTGCCGGAGATCGACCTGACCACGATCAATCAGCCCACGCAGCAGATGGCTACCTCCGCAGTCGACATGCTGCTGGACCACATCCGGGATCCCGAGGCGGCGCATACCCGCCTGATCCTGCCGCCGTCGCTTATCGAGCGAAAATCCTGCCGCCCGGCCAAGGTCTGAGCCGGAGGCCCCGAAACATAAAAACCTAAAAGAATGTGAGGCAATACCGCATGTTTGACATCATGATCATCGGGCAGATCACCCGCGACCACAACATCGACTGGGACGGACGCGAAGAATTCCGGCCCGGCGGCGCCGTGACCTTCTCCGGCCATGCCGCTGCGGCCCTCGGACACCGCGTCGCCGTCCTGCCCAAGGGCGATCCGGCCCTCGTCGATCCTTATGAAGTTTTCAAAAACAGCAGAGTCGCCGGGATCTTCCCCGTCGCCTCCGCCTCGTGCACGGAGATGCAGAACACTTATTTCACCGCCGACCGCGAACGCCGCCGCTGCCTCTGCACGCGGATGATCGAGCCCTACCGTCCGGAGGACATCCCGGAGGAGAAGGCCCGCATCTACCACCTGGCCGGGCTGGTCGCCGGCGATATCGGCCCGGACATGATCAAAGCCTGCGCCGCTCTCGGCGATACGGCGCTCGACGTGCAGGCCGTCCTGCGCTGCCGCAATGAAGACGGATCTCTCGAACTGCGTGACTGGCCGGAAAAGAAGGAATATCTGCCGCTCATCCGCTATCTGAAGACCGACGCCGCCGAAGCCGAAGTCCTGACCGGGACCGACGACCGTGAAAAAGCCGCCTTCCTGCTATGCGAATGGGGCGCGAAGGAAGTCCTGATCACCCACAATACCGAAGCCATCGTCTGCGACGGAAAATATCTCTTCCGCGCACCGCTGAGGGCCCGGAACCTGACCGGCCGCACCGGCCGCGGCGACACGACCTTTGCCGGCTATCTCGGGGAACGGCTTCACCGCGACATTCCCGAAGCCCTGGAATTTGCCGCCGCCCTCGTCTCCCTGAAGATGGAGACCCCCGGACCTTTTATGGGCACGCGCGCGGACGTAGATCAGTACATCCGGGATTTTTACCGTTAATGACTGCCAAAAAGATCCTTCGCTTCGCTCAGGATGACAACATGCACTGTTTAACCACTGTCATCCTGAGCGAAGCGAAGGATCCTCAAATGAAAAGAGGAGGTGCTCCCCCACGGAGCGCCTCCTCTTTTACTGTCGGGCCGTCTCAGCCTTCCATCTCGAAACTGATCTTCTGCACGCCTTCCAGGGTTCCCAGGAACCCGGTGATCTCATTGATCGTCATGTCACGGGCGATCCTGAGTTCCAGTGCATAGGTCGTACTTCCGTCTTCGGCCTTCTCGATCTTGATATCATTGATCTGAATGTTGTTTGCCTCCATATACTCATCCAGACGGTGCCGGAAAGTTTTCGGGTCGGACGTCGTACAGCGCAGCCATGCCAGTGACATCGAATCGCCGCCGATCGTATGCCGGTGCATGATGATCTGAAGCACGGCCACCACGACCGTGACAAAAGCGCCGAGAACATACATGCCGCTGCCGATCGCCAGGCCGATCCCGGCCGTTGCCCAGATGCCGGCAGCCGTCGTCAGGCCCTTGACGTTGTTGCCGTTGCGGAAAATGATGCCGGCCCCGAGGAACGATACGCCGGTGATGATCTGTGCCGCAAGACGGGCAGGATCGGTGGTCCCGGTCCCGATGTTTTCGCCGACCAGGTCGGCAAAGCCGTATTTGGAAATGATCATGACCAGCGCCGCCGCGCAGCAGACGATGATATGCGTGCGGATCCCGGCTTCCTTGAAGCGCTTGCTGCGTTCAAAGCCGATGATTGCGCCGCAGGCACAGGCAACGAGGATGCGCAGCAGAAACTCCGCATACTGTACGAGCGAATACTGATCAAGAAGTTTTTGTGCAAATGTCATTTCAGTCCCTCCTATCCGTTTTTCCGGTACGGCAGGACAGCCGGGCTGATCCGGCCGGAGCTTTTTCCCCGGCCGGACCGTTTATGTGCAATAAGGAGTGCGGGACAGTCAGCGCCGGCGCTTTTGCCGCGCCGCCGTCCCCGTTATTCGCTTCAGAATTCGGGATACCAGCCGTCTGCGGTCTCGCCCTTTTCGATCAGGGCATCCATCTTCGCGATGTCTTCCGCATCATCGTTTTCTTCGGCTTCCCAGGCAGCGGGATCGGTGCCGCCCTTCATGGACAGCTTTTCGTAGTTGTACAGGATGCCGACCTGCCAGACCACTTCTTCACCGTCTTCAAAAACGACCTTCACTTCCATGTTCGTCTTGTCGGGGCGGATGATGTAGATGTACTTCTCGTAGTTGTCCTTGTCGGCGTCCTTGTCTTTCCAGCCGGGTTCGATGACGCTCTTGCCTTCGTCCTCATTGCCGACATAGATGTACACTTCGTTGATGGTCTTGCCGGTCTTGTTCTTGAGGTTCAGCGCCAGGTTGTGCAGTTCAAGGTCCACGGTCTCCGGATACCAGCCGTCGGTCGTCACGCCGGCTTCTTCCAGGGCGTCAAGTGCAGCAAGGACTTCGGCGTCATCTTCCTGTTCCTGTTCCCACTGAGTCACGTCGGTGCCCTTCTTCATGGACAGCTTGTCGTAGAAGCTCAGGCCGTCTTTCAGTTCCCAGGTCGCTTCTTCGCCGTCTTCAAAGACCACGAACACTTCGAACGGAGCGGTATCCTTGCGGATGATGTAGATGTTCTTCTCGTAGTTTTCCTTGTCTTCGTCCTTGTCTTTCCAGCCGGGTTCGACAACGCTCGCGCCTTTGTCATCGCCCTTCGGGTAAATGTAGACTTCGTTGATGGTCTTGCCGGTCTTGTTCTTGATGTTCAGGCCGTAGCCGACGTAGGTGTCGACTTCCTCGCCGGGATCTTCCGTGCTGTCGGGTTCGGCAGGTTCGGCGCCGGGGATGATCTTCGCCAGTTCGGTCTTTGCTTCTTCAAACGCGGCCTTGTCGACTTCCGGCACACCGTCATAGACCGGGTACCACAGGTCGGTGGTCCAGCCCTTCGCCAGGGATTCGGCAAGGTAAGCCAGCGGTTCCGGATCGCCGTCATCGTACTGGACCTTGATATCATACTTGTCTTCCGCGTTCTTCAGGGAGATCTCGTTCGGCAGATGGCCGTCGCCGTCCGGCTTGAACCAGTCTTCGATCGGGTAGGTCATCTCGGAGCCGTCGTCAAACTTGACGTAGACGTTGTAGTTGTCGGCGTGCGGACGGACGAAGCACTTGAAGAGGTACATGCCGCCTTCCTTGGCCTTGCCGGGCATCAGGGAATCCATCTTGTTTCCGTCTTCGCCGTAGAGATAATCGATGATGTTGTTGTAGGCATCCTTGTTGCCGCCTTCTTCATAGAAGCGGAAATCAACGATGTTCTTGCCGGTCTTGTTCTTCAGTTCGACCGGGATCAGCTCGTAGCCCGGATAGAAACCGTCGGCAGTGCGGCCGACCGCCACGGCAAGAGCCATCGCAGCCTGATCTTCAGCCTTGTCTTCAAGTTCGACTTCCCAGGCGGCCGGATCGGTGCCGTCCTTCATGGAGATCTTGGTGTACATTTCCAGCTTGCCGAGATCCTTCTTCGCTTCGCTGCCGTCTTCAAAGACGACCTTCAGTTCGAATTCCGCACCGGCTTCGCGGACGATGTAAATATTCTTCTCGTAGTTTTCCTTGTCGGCATCCTTGTCTTTCCAGCCGGCAGCCACTACACTGTTTCCTGCTTCGCCGCCTTTCTCATAGATATAGACCTCGTTGATGACAGCGCCGGTCTTGTTCTTGATGTTCAGGCCGAGAGAAGTGTAGGCCGGTTCTGCAGGGGCCGGTTCCGTCGGCGCCTCAGTCGGCGCAGCGGTGGTCGGCGCTTCCGTGGTCTTCGGCGGTTCCGTCGGTGCAGCCGTCGTTTCCTTCGGCGAGCCGCAGGCAGCCAGTCCGAGGACCATCACCAGCGTCAGCATGATGGCGAGTAATTTTTTCATGATTTTCCTCCTCATTGTGGTTCTCTTATCTTCGCTTTACCTGATGGGCAAAGTTGGGGTCGTTATTCACAGCGGCAGCTGATCGTGCCGTCTTCCACGATCGTAAAGCAGATCCCGTTGTGTGTCGTTTCCGGCAGGCATTTCATGGCCCGGTTCTCCGTACAGAGAAGCTGCGGCACGTTTTCCTGCAGCATGCGGGCCGTTTCCTCATGCGGCCTTTCCTTTTTGGCCTTTGCGTCGTTCTCGCAGGAGATGACGGCATACTGCGGCGACAGTTTCCGGACCGCCGTCTCCGTCACGGACTTTTCGTCGCCGTGATGGGGGACCTTGAGAATGTCGCACGGCGCGAGGTCCTCTTCTTCAAAGTCCGAAGCATACCGGTCGCCGCTGATGAGGATGCTGCGCCCCGCATATTCAAAGCGGAGCATCAAAGACGCGATGTTGCGTTCCTTGGCGGTCTGCCAGCAGAGGTCATAGGGTACGTCCTCACCGCGGTACAGGGCATCGAAGACGGCCTTCTGCCTTTCGCGGACCTCCCTGCGGGGGTAAATGACCGTCATCCGAAGCCTTTCCGTCAGCTGCTGCGGACCTTCCGGCAGGACTGCCGTGACCGTTCCGCGGGCCTTTGCTTCATCCGTCAGTTCACGGATGACATTCATCATATGGCGCAGGCCGTTTACCACCTTGTCCGGCAGGGTAAAGGAGCGCAGCACGTAGCGCGCGCCTTCCGGCGGCAGGGTCATCATTTCGAGCCGGTCCGCCGGGATCTCGCGCAGGATCCGCAGCGCGCCGCCGATGTGGTCGATGTGCGGATGGGTGATGATCATCCGGTCGAGATGCCGGATCTTCCGCGCCGCCAGATAGTCCAGCGCATCCTTGCGGAGAGACCCTTCGCGGGCTTCCACGTAGGGACGGCCGGCATCGACGAGCAGGTTGAAGTCCTGCTCTCCTTCCCGTATCTCCCTGATCAGGACTGCGTCGCCGTCACCGACATTTCCGAAAAAGATCTCCAGCATTTACCGATACCAGGAAGGGCGTTCCTTCGCTTTCTGCTTTTCGGCCGCGGCCTCCTGCTCCTTTTTCCGGCGTTCGCGGCGGTGGAGCAGAAAGGCGGGGATCCCGCCAATCACCACCGAGCAGAGCGCCGGCAGACCCAGCAGGGCCATGAACAGGCCGTATTCCGTACGGGCGTCCGACCAGTCGATCAGAAGCAGGGCAAAGAGCATGGACGCGATCAGCAGGGCCGCCATCCACAGATAAGCCGCCAGTGCCAGTTTTCCCTTCTCCTTCAGGAGTTTTCGGATCAGCAGGCAGACGAGGCTTCCGGCCAGGGCCGGCAGGATGTACTCGGCAATGTTCCGCACCGTGACCGAACAGCCGGAAAAGAGGTTTTCGACCGCTCCGAGCAGAAGGACATACGCCGCCAGGTAGATCACGGTGAACAAAATCGCCAGCAGAAAGGAATAGAGAAGATCGGCGCTCTTCGGCTTCCCGCTCTCCTCAAAGAACAGGGTCCGGAGAAAACCGTCCAGTTTCTGCTGAAATTTCGACCGTTCTTTTGCCATTTGTTTCCTCATGTGCGTCCCGCAGGCCGCTTTTTCTTCCCGCGGGACGCTTATGCGCTTAGCTTACCGGGTGCTGTTCCAGAGGTTCCAGTAGGCCTTGACGTTCGGGTAATTCTTGTAAATGTTCTCGTAATCCGGCGCGGTCAGGTTGACTTCCTGATAGGTGATGCCGGATTTCTTGTATTCCACGTCGTCGCGCACGGACCAGTGGCCGAGCTTGTCGAAAACGGTGTAGCAGCCGCTCTGGCCGTCATCGCCGCCCATCAGGAACTTGATGAAGAGGCGCGCGCCGGCGGGATTGTCGCAGCCGCTGACCACGTAGGAATAGGCAGCCGCGTCCTGCGCGGTGTAGGGTTCGAGGCCGGTGACCCAGGCGATGTCCATGCCGCCCGCACCCTGAGACTGCTTGGAGTTGTCCAGTTTGGAGGCGGAGCACAGGCCGAGCGTCGGGCCGTTCACGGAATCGTGCACGGCTTCCACGACCGCGTCGCCGTCGGCCAGCGGGGTGATGGTCATCTGCGAGAAGCGCCAGAACAGTTCAACGCCCGCGTTGTTCTCCGGCAGTTCCATCACGCCGGGGGTATTTTTCAGGTGGCTCTGGTAGGTATAGACCAGGTCCTTGCCGTACTGGGCCTTGTACTGCTCCGCCAGCTTGTCGCTGTCCGTGATCAGCTGCGCCCACAGCGCGGCATAGGAAGGCGCCGTGATGTCCTTGGAGAAAATGGTCCAGTACTGGGTATTCTTGCCGGAGGCGTCCTTATAGGACTGCGTGTCCTCGTTGTAGCCCTGGGTGATGTCCCACCAGCTCGTGATCGGCACCTTGTCGAACATTCTGGTGTTGTAGAACCAGGGGTTGAAGGTGGAATAGGTCGGCAGGCCGAAACGCAGCATCTCGTCGCTGATGTGCGCGCACACGTCCGCAGGATAGTAGACCTTCACCAGATCCCACAGCACGTATTCGTTGTAGACCTCGCCGGAAGCATCCTTGACCATCAGCACGTCCGCCATGGGCGTTCCGCTCTGGGCTTCCATTTCGATCTTCGGCATGACCGTGTTCGTATCGCAGGAAATATATTCGAATTTCAGGTCCGGATATTTGTCGCGGATGTACTTGCGGGCCGTATCGGCGTCCGCCGTGGTAGCGTAAATGGTGATGGTGCCGCCTTCCTGTTTTGCCCTCTCGTAGAGTTCATCCATCGACATGTGGTTCCAGTCGATGCCGTCCTCTCCGATCACGTCGATCGCTTCGCGGCCGGTGATGACCTGGCCGGGGCCGTCGTCCTTCGTGGCGGCGGTCGAGTCGCCGTTTCCGCCTCCGCAGGCCGTCAGGCCGAGGATCATGCACATCGCTGCCATAACAGCAAAGATCTTCTTCATTACTTTTCTCCCTCCTTAAACTTCCGTCAGGATCCGCCGTCAGTCGTCGACGCCGGCTTTATGTTTGGTCTTTGCGAACTTGATCAGTCTTCCTGTTTCTTTATTATACACGTTCATGCGGCCGGGGTGCAAGACCACGAACACCTTCTGATTCATATCATATTCCACGAGGCCGGTCTGGATGGCCAGGAATTCCGTGCCGTCCACGGTCAGGGTGACCAGGGTCTCGCTGCCGGCAGGCTGGTTTGCGTAAACGGTCGCCTCGACCGTGTTTTTGTGGTGCGGGTCTTCGGTATAAATGTCGACCATCTCGGGACGCAGGCCCAGCACGCAGTCGAATTCCCTGCCCTGCGGGATCTCTTCGTCGAGTTTCAGACGGTCCTTCGTGAAGACGTATTCGCCGAACGCGCTCGTAACGTGCAGGTCTTCGCCGTCGAAGCGGCCTTTCGCCTCGATGAAGTTGATGCGCGGGTTGCCGATGAAGTCGGCGGCCTGCAGGTCGATCGGGTTGGTATACAGTTCGAGAGGCGTCGCGATCTGAGAGATCTCGCCTTCCTTGAACAGGGCGATCTTCGTCGACATCGTCAGGGCTTCCACCTGGTCGTGGGTGACGTAAATGATCGTGGTGCCGGTCTCGCGGTGCAGGCGCTTCAGTTCCGCGCGCATGTCGATGCGCAGGCGGGCGTCCAGGTTGGACAGCGGTTCGTCCAGAAGCAGGAGCTTCGGGCTGGAAGCGATCGCACGGGCAATGGCCACGCGCTGCTGCTGGCCGCCGGACAGCTCGTTCGGATAGCGGCCGCGGTACTCTTCGATCCGCATGGTCTTCAGGGCCCGCATGACCGTCTCTTCGATCTCTTCCTTTTTCATCTTTTTGATCTTCAGGCCGAAGGCGACGTTTTCGAAGACCGTCATGTGCGGCCACAGCGCGTAGCTCTGGAACACAAGGTTCAGGCCGCGCTTGCTCGGCGCTTCGAAGAAGGCCTTGTCCGCGTCGATGATGGTGCGGTCGTCCATGGTCATCGTGCCGTGCTGCGCCTTTTCCAGACCGGAGATCACGCGGAGCGTGGTGGTCTTGCCGCAGCCGGATGGGCCTAGCAGCGTCATGAAGTCGCCGTCCTCGATAGTCAGGTTGATGTCGCGCAGAACGTGGTTCTCGCCGTAGAATTTATCAATATGCTCCAGTACGATCTTGCTCATGGCTGTAATTCCTTTCCGTGCTTACATGCTTTTGCTGACGTTGCCGCCGAACTTATCCGCGATGCGGTTGGTTACGAGGATGAATACGATGATGACGATGCAGATCGCGTCCGCCACCTGCGGCATGGCTTCCTTGGAATAATCGAAGGCCAGGAAGGACAGAGTGTAGTTCTTCGGCGTCATCAGGATGGCGATCAGGTCCAGTTCCTTTGCGATGCTGATGAAAGAAAGCAGGAAACCGGAGAGGAAGCCGTTCTTGGCCAGCGGGATCACGATGCTGCGGATGCGCCGCCAGAAGCCTGCGCCGTTGATGGAAGCCGCTTCCTCAAGTTCCACCGAGATCTGCATCATGTTGGAGGAACCGGAGCGGCTGGCGAACGGGAAGTGCTTCACGATCGAGACCAGCAGGATCAGGGTAAAGGTGCCGTACAGGGACGGGATCAGGCCGCCGAGACGCGGCTGGCTGAACATGGAGAAATAGATCGCGGAGAACGCGACGCCGGGCATCAGATACGGAATGAAGATCAGCTGCTCGACCGCGTTGCCGTACCATTTGCCGCGGCCGCGGGTCGTGATGTAGCCGAAGAACTGGCCGAACACGGCGGTGATCAGGGACGCGATCAGGGAGAGCTTTACGGTGTTGCCGAGGGCTCTCGCGAACTCGGAGTTCTTGAACAGGCCGTTCTGGTTGAAGGCCGGGTTCGGTGCGCTCTGCAGCTCGCCGATCCAGGCATAGAGCGTCAGGTTGTCGGCGCCGTAGCCTGCGCCGGGGACGATCTGGAAGGATTCCATGACCAGGAAGAACACCGGCATGACCATGGCGACGATCAGGAAGAACGAGATCACGATCAGCATCGGGTATTTCGCGCCGCGCAGGGGGATCAGGTTGCTGCGGGTGCCCTTGCCGCCGATGGTCGCGTAGGATTTGCGCGTACCGATCAGCTTCTGGTTCACGATGATGGTGCCGGCCGCGAGGAGGATCATCAGCAGGCTCATTGCGTAGCCGACGCCCTTCGGGCTGTTGTTGATGAAATCTTTCATCCGGGTCGCGAGCACGTAGAACGGCGTGCCGTCCGGGTTGTTGCCGCCGAGGCGGGCCGCAACGCCGTAGGTGCCGATCGATTTGCTGATCGTCATGATCGTGGCCGACAGGATCGACGGCAGGATGAGAGGCAGCGTGATGCTCTTTAAGATCTGCGCCTTGGTCGCCCCCTGGATCTCACCCATTTCCTCCAGCTCGGAGTTGATGGAGCGCAGGGCGCCGGACGCCATGATATAGGAAAAGGCGTAATAGTGCATCGTCATGACGATGATGATGGGGATGAAGCCGGAAGCCAGCCAGTCGGGGACCGGGATCCCCAGGCTCGTGAGCACGCCGTTGCCGCCCATCTTCGGATTCCGGAAAATGGTCATCCAGGACAGGGCCTTGCACCAGGACGGGATCATGTAGGGGATCAGGATCAGCGCGGACAGGAGCTTCTTGCCCGGGATGTCCGTGCGGACCATCAACCAGGCCATCAGGGCGCCGAGCGGCACGGAAATGACCGTGACGAACGCACCGATGATCAGTGAGTTGCGCAGAGGCACCCACAGGATCGTCTTGGTCAGCGGGCTCGCCAGCAGGTATTTCCAGTACCAGAGCGTGTAGTCGCCGATCTTCGCGCCGGGAATGTTGCGCAGTTCGGACTTGGCCACGATGAAGGTATTCTGGACCATCGCCAGCAGCGGAATGATGATCAGGGTGAACAGCAAAATCAGCGTGATGAACACGATCACGTTGAAGGGGTTGCCGATCAGATTCCTGAACTGGTTCTTGAACCGCTCCCTGCTCATCGGGGGGCGCTTCCATCCTTTCTTTGCCATTTGCAGACCTCCGTAAGAGAAAAACCGAAAAACGGATGATTATTGCTTTTCCTGCGCCAGTTCCTGTTTCAGGATGGTGTAGACATCGTAGATATCGGTGATCTGGTAATCCGGCGCCACGTCGAACTTCCCGATATCCTTCTGCTTGGTCAGGAAGGAATTGATCTTGAAAATGCGGCCGAAGCCCGCGCGGCGGGGGCCGACTACGTCACGGGACAGGGTGTCGCCGACGAAGGCGCATTCCGAAGGATCCAGATGCGCCTGCTCGTACGCGATGCGGAATATGTAGGGGTGCGGCTTGCGGTAGCCGACGATCGAGGAAAGCGTGATCTCGTCGAAATACTGCCGGACACCGTACTTTTCCAGCGTCGAAAAGACCTGGAAAAGGCTGCCCGTATTGCTGACGACCGCCACATGGAGGCCGAGGTCTTCCTTCAGGCCCTTCAGCATCTCTGCGGCGTGTTCGCGGAGTTTTCTGTCATAGAAGGTCGTCTCCCACATGTGGGCGATCTCTTCGCTGATCTCCGCCAGTTTTGCTTTATCGACAGGAATATCCTTAAAGCCCCAGTCGCACCAGATCTGCTCGGGCTTAAGTTCCATCAATGTCCGTTCCGAATCTTTCTTGTAAGCCTGGATGCCGGCTCCCACGATCTCCCAGAGAGGCTCTGCCTCATAAGGGACTTCGATCCCGTGTTTCTGCAGGATGTCATAGAGTGCGTAAGCTGTTGCCTTGTTGTTCTTTTCGTCGGAATACAGGTCTTCGAGCGTGCCGCCCATATCAAACATGACCGCTTTGATCATCCGCTTGCCTCCGTTTCGTTATTCAGTTATCGCAAACGTTTACGTTAATCGATGCGATTATACAACCGATCCGCCGTTTTTGTCAATGATTTCCCGAAATTATTTTATACGGAAACCGACAAACTGCGAAAATAAAGTCGGAAAGCCGCCCCGGGGATGTTTCGGAGCGGCTTTTTCGGGATATTCGTGCTGACGGCGGGCGTTGTTTCCGTAAACCTTTGCGGAGTCGGGTGTGATCCACCTGTTCCTGCAGGCTGCGGAAGGGGGCTTACGGCGCGTCCTTTGTTTCCGGCGCCGGGTCGAGCATCAGCTGGATGATCTCCTTATCGGTCTGTTCCATGCCCACGCGGGCGAGCTGGCCGACCGCGCGGATGGTATTCTCCACCCCGCGCTTCACGATGCCGTCACCGCCGAAGAACTGGTTGCCGTCCTCGTACATCGCAAGGCCCAGAAGCCCTGCGTCGACGGCCGAAGCGATCTTCGCGGCGCAGCTGGCCTTCGCGCCGTCGCAGATGATGCCGGAGGTGACCGCCACCGCGTTGACGACGGTGTGGGCGATCATCTCGTAGCGTCCCCCCTTCAGCCAGGCGAGGCCCGCGCCGGCTCCCGCACCCGCGCTCACGGCGCCGCAGTAGGCGGAAAGCCTCCCGATCCCGGTCTTTAAGTGCGTCGTGACCAGGTTCGAAACGCAGAGCGCGCGCAGCAGGTCTTCGTGCGGAAGGCCGTTTTCCCGTGCATAGACGATGACGGGGACCGAGGCGGTGATACCTTGGTTGCCGCTGCCCGAATTGATGACCACGGGCAGCTCGCAGCCGTTCATCCTCGCGTCGCTCGCCGCAGCTGCCCAGGCCCGCATTTTGTAGTTGATGTCGTATTCGCGGCCGCGCAGCACCGTGCGGCCGATATTTGCCCCGTAATTGCCGCGGAGCCCCTCCTCCGCGATCGCCATGTTGAAGGCGATCTGGCGCTCAAGCAGCGCCCGGACGTCGTCAAGATCCACGCTCGCGGCAAAGTCCGCGATGCCTTCGACCGAGAGGCAGGATCGGTCCGTCAGCCCCTCCTCCTGCTGCGCCTCGCATTCCTTTACAAAGAGAGTCTCTCCGTTTTTGCGCACGCAGACGATGTTCGTGTGATATTCCGCGATGCGGACGCAGGCTTCATCGGCGCCGGCGAAGGCCGTGATCCGGATATCGAAAATGTGCGGCGTATCGACGCAGCGGACCTCGATCGGCGTCTTCGCCAGATAAGCCGCGATCGCTGCGATCTCCTCTTCGCTCACGCGGGAAATGACCTCCAGTTCCGCATCTGCGTCACCGGCCACGGTGCCTGCCGCAGCTGCCGCGGGAATGCCCCGAAGCCCTCCGGTATGCGGGACCACCACGCTTTTTACGTTCTTCAGGATGTTGCCGCTTACCTCGGCGAGGATGCGCTCCGGCAGCACGCCAAGCACGGCGCGCGCCTTTGCCGCCGCGTAGGCCACGGCGATCGGTTCGGTGCAGCCCATCGCGGGCCGCAGTTCCTCCTCGAGGATCCGGATGTAGTTGGCATAGCAGGGGTCGGTGCGAAGCATGGCTGCCTCCTTATGTGAGTTACTGATCGTTCTTTGCGGGCTCTTCCGCTGCCGTCCGTTCCGTCTTCTTCCCGGGAGCCGGGGTCTTCCATTTGCCGCTCAAAAAGAAGATGCCGCCGATCACGATCGGCATGAAGCCCGCGAGCGCGTCGCCGTACCAGCAGCCGAGCGCGCCCATTTTAAAGGTGAAATACAGAAGCGCCGCGATCCCGATGCGGCTGATCATGCCGTCGAAGATCGCCACGAAAAGGTTCAGTTTCGAGCGTCCGGTGCCGTTGATGAGAGCAAATCCGCCGCTTCTGGTCGCGCCGCCGAAGAGGTTCAGGATGATCGGGAAGGTCAGGATGGAGACCTCGGCGAGCACCTCTTCGTCCGTCGTGAAGATCTCGTAGAAAGGCAGCTGGAACATAAGAAGCAGGGCGGAAAAGACCGTCGCCATGCCCATTCCGATCGACAGCACGACGCCCATGATCTTCGGCACGCGCTCGTTCCGTCCCGCGCCGAGGTTCTGGCCGATCATGGACGAGCCCGCCGTCGTGAAGGAATTGGACACGATGCCGAACATCGTCCCGGTCTTGTTGTAGACGCCGGCCAGGGCCGAATAGATCATGCCCTCGCTGTTGATCCAGCTCATCAGCACGGTCTTCGAGAGCGTGACCGACATCGACTGGATGGACATGGGGATGCCGAGGCCCACGAGACGGCCCATCGTGTGGGCATCCGGCCGGAAACTGGCCGGATTAAAGTCGAAATGGAACATTTCGCGGCGTTTGTAGAGGTAAATGATCGACAGGACGAAGCTCGTGCCCTGGCCGATCACCGTCGCGAGCGCCGCACCGAAGACACCCATCCCGCAGGGAATGACGAAAAGGATGTCCAGCACGGTGTTCAGCACCGCCGCAATGGCAATGAAAACAAAGGGACGTCTGCTGTCCCCCATTCCGCGCAGGATCGCGCTCACGCAGTTGTAGCCGTATATGAAGACCAGCCCGCAGGAGCAGGTCAGGAAATAATCCATCGTATAGTCATAGGACTTGGCCGGCGTATTGACCAAGTCGAGGAGCCTTCCGCGGAAGACCAGGCAGACTGCCGCGATCACGAGCGCTGCCGTAAAGAGGAAAAAGAACAGATTGCCGATCGTCTTCTTCACCTGGTCCATGCGGCCGGCGCCGACGTCGCGGGCGATCAGTACCTGACCGGCGGAGGAAAACCCCATCGCAATGAAGGTGATGAGGTGCAGCAGGTCGCCGCCCACGGAGACCGCCGACATCCCCGCGCCGCCCATGTACTGCCCCACGACCACCATGTCCACCAGGTTGTAGAGCGCCTGGAGGGCATTTGCCGCAAGCAACGGCAGCGCAAAACGGAGCAGCAATTTCGGGATGCTGCCCTCCGTGAGGTCACGGACCATTGTTTTTTCCTGCGCGCCGCCTCCGCCCATGGCCGCCTACCGGAGGAAGCCGCTGATGATCTGCTCTTCCGCCTGTTCTTCGGAAAGGCCCAGGGTCATCAGCTTGATCAGCTGGTCGCCGGCGATCTTGCCGACCGCGGCTTCATGAATGAGCGCCGCGTCGACGGAGTTCGCCTCCAGCTTCGGCACCGAGATCACGCGGGCACGGTCCATGATGATCGCGTCGCATTCCGCGTGGCCCTTGCAAAGCGTGTTGCCGATCAGGCAGGCTTCGAATTCCTGCACGGAATCGTCGCGCGCGACCGAACGCGACACGACGTCGGCGGAGGAATCGTCACCGTTCATTTCCACGGTGTAAAGGCTCTTTGCCGTCTGCTGCCCGTGGGTCATCAGCGCTTCGTGTACGATAAAGGAAGCGCCGGCCGCGAGTTTCGCGATATTGGTACGGACGGTCGAGTCCACGCCCTTGATCTGCACCATCTCGAACTCGGCGTGCGCGCCTTCTTCGAGGTAAGCCTCGGTGACCGGGTTCAGGATGCGCTTGCCCGTCCCGTCGCCCTGGCCGTAATGCTTTTCCACGTATTTCACGCGGGAATTCTTCCCGATGAAGAAGCGGTGGACGCCGTCGTGTTCGGAATCGTGCACACCGCAGTTGTCGATGCCGCAGCCCGCCACGATCACCACGTCGCAGTCCTCGCCGATGTAAAAGTCGTTGTAAACGGTTTCCTTCAGGCCGCTCTCGCTGAGCACGACCGGAATGTGGACCGATTCATTTTTCGTTCCGTCCTTGATGCGGATGTCAATGCCGCTCTTATCCGTCTTGGAAATGATGTCGATGTTCGCCGTCGTCCGGCGGCTGTCGAGTTTGCCGTTCGCGCGGATGTTGTAGGCGCCTTCGGGGACCGTGTGCAGGTCCGCAATTTCTTCAATGAGATGTCTCTGGATCGCGTCTAACATGTCCCCCTCCTTACTCCAGCCTGTCGCAGGCCATGTTGACGGCGGAGGCCGTGCCGAGCAGCTGCGGCAGCACTTCAGCCTTAGGGCCGAAGCGCGCAACGCGCCCTTCCTCGATCACTGCGATCTTATCGGCGATCTCGAGGATGCGTTCCTGGTGGGAAATGATCATGACGGAGCCCTGGACGCTCTGCCGGATCGATTCAAAGACACGGATCAGGTTCTGGAAACTCCAGATGTCGATGCCGGCTTCCGGTTCGTCGAAGAGGGAAAGCTTCGTTCCGCGGGCCAGCACCGTGGCGATCTCGATGCGCTTTAATTCGCCGCCGGACAGCGAGCCGTTTACCTCGCGGTCGATATAGTCCCTGGCGCAGAGGCCGACCTTCGACAGGTAATCGCAGGCCTGGGCCACAGAGATCTGTTTTCCGCGGGCCATGCGGAGCAGGTCCACTACCCTTATCCCTTTAAAGGTCACCGGTGTCTGGAACGCAAAGCTGATGCCGCGCGCCGCACGCCCGGTGATGCCGAGATCCGTAACATCCTCACCATCCAGGAGAATTTTCCCGCCGGACGGTTTATTAATACCCATAATGATTTTGGCAAGAGAAGATTTTCCCCCGCCGTTCGGTCCGGTGACCACCAGGAAATCGCCGTCTTCAATGGTCAGGCTGATGTCCTTCAGGATCTCCTTATCCCCGCCCTCATCTTTCACATCGTAAGAGACGTGCTGTAATTCGAGCATTGTTTTCCTCCTGCAGCTTGATGCCGCAGTCAGTATAACACAGACAGGGCGGAAAATCAAACGCGCCGGGAAGGCATTTCGGGCTTGATTTCCCGCCGCGTCTTCGCTAAGATAGAGGTCCGGCAGCCCGTGTTTTCCGGCCCTGCCCAAAGGAGGATCTCATGATCGCCAATTACCACACCCATACTTTCCGCTGCGGACATGCAGAAGGGATCGAAGATGAATATGCCGCAAAGGCCGCAGAAGCCGGGTTGAATATCCTCGGCTTCTCCGACCATACCCCGCAGGATTACTTTGATGCAGACCCCGGGGCTCTGAAGCCGGGCATCCGCATGCTGCCGAAAGAACTCCCCGGCTACGCCGATTCGATCCGGCGTCTGGCGGACGAATACCGCGGGCGGATGGATATCCGCCTCGGTGTCGAGGCGGAATACTATCCGAAATATTTCTCCCGGCTCCTTGCCATGCTCCGTGACAACGGCGTCGAATACATGCTCCTCGGCCAGCACTTCCTCGGGAACGAGATCGGCGATGTTTACAGCGGCCGGCGCACGGAAGACCCGGAGGCCCTCTCCCGCTACGTTTCCCAGTGTACGGAAGCGCTGGAGACCGGGCTTTTTACCTACTTTGCGCACCCGGACCTCCTGCACTTCGCGGGAAGCAATGACATCTATGAGAGGGAAATGCGCCGGCTCTGCCGGGCCGCTCTCCGCACGGAGACGCCGCTCGAGATCAATCTCCTCGGCATCCGCGAAGGCCGCCACTACCCCGATGACCGCTTCTGGCGGATCGCCGGAGAGGAAGGCTGCAGCGTGATCATCGGCTGCGACGCGCACCGGCCGGGGGACCTGCCCGATCCCGAAAGTCATCAAAAGGCCCTGCAGATGGTCTCCCGCTTCGGGCTGAAGCTGATCGAGACCGTCTCTCTTCGCCTGATCTGACCGAATCAGTAACGGTCTGCCCCTTTTCCCCTTCTTTTCCAAAACAGGATAAGTGCTATTCCCATCCCTGCGGCTGCCATGACGGCTGCGGGGATCATTATGTCTGAGGGATCGCCGGTCGGCGGCGTGCCTGCGGGTTCCGTCTCCGTCTCCTCTTCGGTCCGGAAGACCACCGTCTGGTCTTCGTCATTCAGATCCGCATGCGCGGCCACTTCCGTGCCTTCCCTGTACAGGATCTCAAACACGACAACGGTCCTGCCGCCCAGCAGTTCGGAACTGAAAACGAAATACTGTTCTGCCGTTCCGTCCGCTTCTTCCGGCGTGAAAGCGATTTCGGCAGTCACTTCCCTGCCGTCGACAAGCAGTGGGCTGCCGGTCTCCTTATCCATCAGAATGCCTTTGAGCGTATATTCCGCACCGGGAACGAGGGCGGTGTAAGTCACAAAATCGGTAATGACCGTCTCGGATACCGCAAGGCCCTCGTGGGTCCCCGTGGCATTATTTTTCGCTTCGGTGACGATCGAGCCGCGCTTTAAACCGTTGTGGAAACTCACGCGGTAAGGGTTCGGCGTGTTCTCATCAATCGTGAAACTTACCGGATCGTTCGGCAGGTAGATCTTCGCCTGGTCTTCGGTCAGATCTTCCGTCAGAGTATATGTCCCGTAAGGGACATCGCCGAAATCGATCGCACCGTTTTCATCCGTCGCCTTGGTCTCGCTGTACGTCCCACCAGCGAGCAGCGTTCCGGAAAGGGTGAAGGACAGGCCGGACACCCTGCCGTCATCGGAGGTCTTCTCTACCCCGACGTTAACGGAGGCCACGGTCTCTTTCTGCAGGATCTGCACACCCTCTTCTGTTCCGTCGGCCCGGTTGCCGCTGATGACGGAGACCGTACTGTTCTGATCGACCAGATTGAACAGGACCACGCCGTCCGATGCGTCCGTGCCGTCGCCGTTCAAAAGCTGCAGGGTCGACCCTTCGATCTTAAAGCCGGCCGGCGCCTTCGTTTCCTCGACCGTCAGCGTGCCGAGCGGGATGATATAACCGCCGCCCGCATTGGTCCCGTAGACCGGAGAGCCCGAGACCACATAGCCTTCCGCGAGGTAAGCGGCATACAGGTTCCCGGTCTTTTTCGTCTCGATCACCCAGACGGCGTCCGCTTCGGCCGGCAGCGTTTCCTTCGTATACTGTCCCGCATAGTAACGCACCGTATACTGCGCGCCGCTCATGTCAAACTCGGCCCCGCTGTATTCCGCGGCCGGAGTCTTGCGGATGAACAGCGCCATCGGGTCGTTCAGCGGCGGCTCCCTGAAAATGCTGCTGTCCGCCGCCGACAGGGACAGGTTTTCGTTGTACGCGAGCGTGACCGGATATACGCCGCCAGCGAGGCCGTAGCCGGGACTCGGGGAGATCTCCTTGATGTAATAAGTTCCGGCGTTGAGCGTAAGGGTGTCGGAAGAGCCGTCGGCCCCGGTGGTCAGGACCGCGTCATTCCCGTCCGCATCCCTGGCCGGCTCCGTACAGGCGCTGTCCGTGTAAAGGCCGTACTTCGCTCCCGCCAGGGAATAGCTCGCATTGCCGTCCGTCATCGCCGGGTCGGCAGAGGACTTACGGACCGTCACAGTCCCCGTCGGCATGGCCGCCTTCACGCGGGCGCGCAGGTAGACTATTTCGCTCACGTCCACGACAAACTGTCCGCTGCCCGTATGGCCCGAAGACGAAGCGTCGTAAGGCTTGGACGAATAGATCATGTTGGACGATTCAGAGGCCGACAGCCACTCCGTCCAGTCCGGGATCGCCTGCGAAGCGATCAGCGTCACCGTCTGCTTGTCGGCGCTGATACTGACCGTCACGGTGCCGTCCGGCTCGATCCTGCCCCCGTTCGCCTCAACGATCTTCACGATGTGATCCGTGTCCGCCGCAGGGACGTTGAAGGGCACGCCCACGGTCAGTTCGTACTGATATTCATGCTCGACCGAGGAACTCTCCGACTGCTCTTCCCAGGCCAATCTGCCGGCTTCATACATTTTGTCGAAATCAATGATGCCCCCGTAGCCGATGATCGGCGCCGTGATGATCGGTTCGCCCTGCTCGATCCAGTTGCCTTCCTTGTCGTAATAGCCGCTGTCGGCAGTGACCGAATACAGCCAGTCCCCGTAGGAAATGGCATTCATCTTGCCCCAGACGAGCAGCTGCACCATGGCGCGCTTGAAGGCGATGCCGTCGGCGGTCGTATCCCGAAGGAGCGATTCCACGCTGCCCTTGGCGATCGTGAAGGCGGGCGCTGTCATCCAGGGATAGTCTGGATTGGTATAGGCCGGGATGGAAAGCCCTTTGGCGATCGCTGACGCGTTCTGCACGATCAGGGCATAGTTGTTCTCCGTCAGCATTTTGGCGGCCTGGGCGAGCTCCATGACGTCTGCTCCGGTCCCGACCGCGATTCCCGCTTCGGAAAGCGACGCGCTCAGAAGGTGCTGCCCGGTCGTGCTCGGCGTCGTCCAGTCGAAGCAGTAGCCGCGGTGGCCGTTCACCGTGAAATATTCTTTCGACTGGAAACGGCCCAGGCCGATGCTCCAGTTGCTCGTGCTCCGGGAGCTGCCGCTGATGTAGCGGATCGTCGTGCCGGAATTGCCGGAAGAACGGTGGTTCTTCGAGTTGGTGACCAGCACCCTGATCGCCCCGGTCGTGCTGATGTTCTGGTGCGTGGACGCCCTGTAAACCGTTGCCGTCTTAAAAATGCCCGGATATTTCGTGCTCAGCCGCTGCACGAGTTTGTCATAGTCATAGCTCAGGACCTTGACGGCACCGTGGTTTGCCTTCACGTCCCCGTCTGCTTTCACGTCTCCGTCAGCCGTTATGTCCCCTTCAGCCATTATGTCTCTGTCTGACTTTACGTCTCCGTCTGCCATGACGTCCCCGTCAGCCGCCCGCACGGCAGCGGAAGGCATCAGGATCGCTGCGGCCAGCACCAGCAGCCAGAGGCGCAGCGCATGTATTTTCCTATTTTCGCGGATCTTCATTTGTTCTCCTTTATCTGATCGCAGGCTCGCTCCTGCTTTGTTTCTCAATCCTTGACGGCGCCGCAGACGCTGCAGCGGTACCCGGTAATGACGGTCTCGTCCCAGGCCGGCGCATCCACCACGGTCTCATCCCAGGCGGGAGTCACTTCTTCGTGACCGACCTCATCATGGTGAATAGTACCCACAATGACCTGCTCGTCGTGCCAGCCGCAGCCGACGCCGTCATTTTCGAAATGCTGCCACGAATGCTCGGCCGGCGTGACACCGCTTTCGCGCTGAAGCAGTGTCAGATCCTTTCCGCAGCCGCTGCAGATAGCATGGATCTCGTAAATGTATTCGTCCCAGGCCGGCCTGTCCGTGACCCACTTCCGGACTTCATCGTGGTGAATAATGTGAGTCTGCGCGTCATGGTGGACCACCGTTGTGACAGCCGTCCACTCATGGTCTCCCGTGGCCGGGATCGCTTCCGTATAAAATGCGCCGCAGGCGCAGGTCCAGGTCATGACGCCCGGCGAAGCGCAGGTCGGTGGCTTCGTGACCGCCCCGCTGTAGCGGTGTTCATGCGGCGCAGACGTTGTTTCGGGCGGCGCAGAAGACGGGGCCGCAGTTGATCCTGGCGGTGCAGCAGAGGATGGCGGCGGCGAAGTTCCTGCGGCTGAGGAAGGCGCTGCCGTTGCTGCAGCAGATGTCGCGGCAGCTGCGGCGGATGATGCGCTTGCCGCCGATGAAGCGGCCGGCGTCGACGGCGCTCCCGCCGCAGAGGAGGCCCCCGCAGACGCTGCCGCCGAAGATTGCCCGGCAGATGACGCCTCCGATGCCGAAGCAACTGCGTTTGATGACGGCTCAGACGCGTCACCTGATCCTTCCCTCTCCGCGCTGCCGCTCTCCTCTTCCGACGTTTCGCCGATCAGCCCTTCTCCGGACATCTCTTCTTCAGACGCCGTCCCTGCTGCCGTCTCATCCACCGTCTGATCTTCAGTACTCTCTTCCCCTGTATTTTCTTCGCCGGACTGTTCTTCCGGTTTTTCTTCTTCCGTCGTTTCTTCTTCAGACTGTCCGGCGTTTTCCGCCGTCTCCTGACAACTTGCGTCCGCGTTTTCCGTGCCGTCTGCCCGCAAAGCGCTTTCCCCTGTCCCGGTCTCCGCCGCATCCGCCGTTTCCCCGGGATTTCTTCCTGCCGCACCGCCTCCGCATCCGCGCAGCAGCCCAAGCACGATCAGCGCGATGAGCAGCGCACCGAGGCAGACGCCCGCCGCCTTCCTGAACCTCCGGCGCCCGCTCTTTTCGGCCCCGCCGTTTTCCTTCTCCGCCTCCATCAGCCCGTCTCCTTTCCGCCTGCGGCTTTCTGTCGCCTTCCCTTTTCCGGGCAACGAAAAAGATGCCGCCGGTCTTCCGACCGATGACATCTTCCTCATTTTTCCCTCTTCGATTTTATCACGGCAGCGCGTCGCGGCGCTGCACTATCTGCGCGACATCATGCTACTGTTTGTTGCCGCAGGCGTAGTTTTGTTGCACGGATGCCGCAGGGTCGTCCCCGCCGGCCGCTATCCCGCAAAGGATCTCCCTCAGCTGCGGGAAATATTTGTGCAGTCCTTTTGCCGTATACTTCTTATAGGCTTCTTCGTCGCCTTCCAGGATAATTTTCCTCAGTTTCGTCGCATTGACATCGATAATCGCGCGATTCAGGGAAATATACCTTATCTCAGGATAGTTCGGGAACCAGGTGCGGCACTTGTCCTCGTCGCCGTAGACGATGCATTCGGGCACCCCGACCGCCTTTTTCGCATTCGCGATCACGTAGTCGCCCCAGGCCGGCACGTTCCCGACGCCGAGGTCGTTTAACGGTACGAGGATCACCCGACCGCTTTTCGTAAGGCGCGGAAAGACCGCCGCGAGCAGTTCCTGCCGCAGCGCCGCCGTGAACGGATCGTGCGCCGTTCCCGCCTTGTCCGCCGAGCCGATCATCACGATCACCTTGTCGCAGACCGAGAGCGCCTTCCGGATCACGGCCTCATGTCCGATATGCAGACCCTGGAAGCGTCCCAGGACCAGTCCCAGCCGATACGGTCTCACCTTTTCGCGTCCCTCTTTTCGCGTTCCATGCGGAAATGCACGGCGGATTCCAGATAATGCTGATATTCCTCGTCGTCGCACATGACCTTGCCCGGCGCGTCGGAAAGCTTTGCGACCGGCCGGCCGTTCACGTACTGCAGCTTGATCACGATGTTCAGCGGCTCCGCGAAGGTGTCGTTCGCCACGAAGGTCCCGATACCGAAGGCCACGCGCGCGCGGTCCTTGAAATAATCGTAGATCTTCTGCGCCTTGTCGAAGTTCAGGCTGTCCGAGAACAGCAGGGTCTTGGTGCGCGGATCCACGCCGTAGCTCTTGTAGTGCGCGATGATCTTCTCGCCCCAGGCGAAGGGGTCGCCGGAGTCGTGGCGCACGCCCGAATAGTTGTTGACCATGCTCCGATTGAAGTCCTTCAGGAACAGGTCGGTCGTGATGGTATCCGTGAGCGCGGTCCCGTTGTCGCCGCGGTACTCGTCGTACCAGTCTTCCATCGCGTAGTGGTTGGTGTAGGCCAGCGGGATCCAGTCGATGCCCTGGTACATCTGCACGTATTCATGCGCATAGGTGCCGATCGGGGTCAGGCCGAATTTCCACGCATAATAGACGTTCGACGTGCCGATCAGGTTCTGAGTCTCCTTCGCGAGCATTTCGATGGCGTAGCCCTCGAACTCGCGGGACAGGCGCCGCCGGCAGCCGAATTCCGCAAACTTGAACGTATATTTCTTGTCCTGGAAGGCTTCGATCTTGTCCTCCAGGCGCTTCTTTGCGGACGCCAGCAGCTCGTCGTAGTTGTAGCTGAAGCGGAAATAGACTTCGTTGATGATCTCGAGGAGGTAGATCTCGAACTGCATCGCGGAGAACAGCGGCCCGTCCACGTGGACCGTCAGTTCGCCCTCGGGGCTCAGAGATGTCGTCACGTAGTCGCGGATCGGGTGCCACAGCCGCAGGAATTCCACATAGTCGGACTTGATGAAGCGGATGCTCCGGAGATAATCCAGCTCCGGCTTTTTGAACTTCAGGCTGCAGAGATGGTCGATCTGCGCATTGATCTCCTCAAGCATTTCCGGGGTGAAGATGACGCCCTGGTTGCGGCATTTGAAATGATACTCCCCGTTCAGATTGGTGTGCTTGTGGAAGATCACCTGGTTCATGTTGAACTTGTACAGATCGGTATCGAGCAGGGATACCACGATGGGTTCCAGTTTCATGTCAGTCCTCCTTGCCGTAGCCGGGCATCGGCAGTAATTTATGCAGATTGATGCGGTGCATGCGGTCGATCTTCGCCTTCACGGCCTCATCCTCGATCTCGCCGGTGCGGATGTAGCGGTCCAGGACCTCGTAGGTGAAGCCGAGCTTCTCCTCATCCGAGCGGCCGCTCATGCCGTCCTCCGGGATCTTCTCGACAAAGAGGGCGGGCAGCCCCAGTTCGCGGCCGATCTCGCGGACTTCAGTCTTCGTAAAGGCCGAAAGCACGGCAAAGTCGCCGGCGGCATCGCCGAATTTGGTCGAGTAGCCCACATAGTCCTCGGAGAGGTTGCAAGTATTCGCAACGCGGCCACCGAGGAGCGCGCAGATCCCGTAAAGCACCGTCATGCGCACGCGGGCCGGCGTATTCGTCTTGTAGGCATCGGTCTCGTTCGGATCGCAGTCCATGGCGTCCCCGACAAGCTTCCGGAGCGCTTTCACCGGTTCCTCGATATTTACGATGCGGTAGGGGATCCCCAGATGCTTCACGAGCGACAGCGACACGTCGATGTCGTGCTGATACCCGCAGGGCATAAGCACCCCGTACACATGGTCCGGTCCCAGCGCTTCGCATAAAAGCGCCGCCGTCACCGACGAATCCGTTCCGCCGGAGATCCCGACAACTGCAGGCGGGTTCCCCTGCGCCCCGAAATAGTCCCTGATCCAGGCGATGATCTCGTCTTTCATAGCAGCCTCCACAGTTTTATTTGTTCACGCGCGCTTTCGGCGCCGAAGGTGTCCGTAATATTATACTACATTATCAAGGAAAATGCTCGGTTTTTTTCTGCTTTATCTCTTCAATGAATCATTCTCTTTTTCCCGCAAATCATATCTCGCCTGCAGCCAGCCCCATAGAAAAACGATAAGAAACAGACTCAATCCAGCCATATATTTTTCCCATGTGTTTCCCAATGTATGCCCTAATCTTTTTGCTCTTTGATCCATATAGATGTTGCAGACGATTGTATAAACTATGAACATACAAATGACAGCATTATATAGTTTCTCTTTTACGGACAATGGCTTCCGTGGCAACTTATCTATCTCATCCTTATCATTTTGATACTTATTCCGATAAAAAAAGTATATGATAACTCCAATAACATTCACAAATAAGATGTCAAAGCATATACCAAAAGTATTGTTTAGCGTTGGGCTTTCTTCTATCTGCTCTCGGCAAACATATCCCCACACGCTGCAGAGAATCACGGAAACAAAAGAAATAAAGCAAACAGCTTTAAAAATACGTGTTCCACGCATATTTTTACCTTCTTATTGATTTGGACTCATTCTATCTCTTCAATTTCGCAGATCCGCCGCTCCCCGTAAAAAGGGTCCTCAAGATATTTGATCCTTAAGTTTTGTCCCTCATGGATACTGCCGCCGTCACATTGGAAAACGCAATAACCGTAATTTTCATCTCCGCAAAAAACAAATTCTACGTCTCCTACGAAAAATGAGTCCGAACTGTGTCCCCAGATTGCCTTGGACGGACTCGCTTGATAATCTCTCACCTGTCCTTCAATTGCCCCGTACTGCCCTGTCTCCATCTGCTTCTTTGCCCAAGCGTAAGAACGGAGAGGGACAATAAGCAGTGAATACAGGGCCGTCAGAAACACCGCTGACAGTGCAAGGGACAAAGTCAATCTCTTCCAGCCTTTCTCCTCTTTCCACGCTTTCCACGCAAACCAAATAAACAGGCCGAATACAAGAAGGATGAACAACTTGCCGAGGTCCATAAGATGAAACTGATACGAAAATTCATAAAGCATTCTGCAGCTGTGACCTCCTACTCTATTTGCTGCCTTCATTCATCGGTTTAATACTCATGGCTTGATCGTTCTTCCTATCAGCAGTTCCCGGCTCTCAAAACCCCACCCTGTATACATACACATATGCAAATGGAGCGAACGTCGGCCTCCATCTTTGCGTCAGTTTCTCAGCAGTTTCAATGTCAGGACAGAGGCCATTATCGTTCAGATACTGCTTCATGTCTTCTCTATTCTTTTCGAGTCCCAAAGGGAAATCACCGTCTGTTTCAATATCGATCCCAAGAAATTCGATTGCTTTTTCATAGGCATCCTCCAGGGGCGAATAATCACAGACGATGACCTCGCATTCGATTCCGTATTCCTGCATTTCCCGGCATAAATCGCATAGTTTTTGGAATTTTTCGGCGCTTACCGGCTGAATCTCAGCCAATTCGATCGAATCGAACCAGTATTGCAATACCTGCTTGAATTCTTTTCTGCGTCTGCGTCTGAATTCCCGCTTATCACCTCTGAACTGGTCAAAATAAGCATCTTGAATAAAGCTTCGCCCTATTCCCTTGTAATCATGATAGTTCTCAACCAGTCTGTAAAACATAGCTATTCCTCCAAATCCCAGTCAGAAGCATCTTCGCTGATTATCAGATATCGTACTTCGACAGGATCTCGCTGGGGGTCTTCCGAAGAAGCAGGAGCACCGGCAGGACGCCGCAGAATACGCATAGTGCAACCAGCAGGATGAGCAGCGCCAGCATCATCCACAGCGGATAGTCAAAGAGCATCTTCATGAGCGCGGAGTGCGTCACCCAGTGGCGCATCACAAGGCTCGAGAGCGCAAATCCCACGAGGACCGTCGTCGTGCAGAGCACCAGCGCTTCGATCAGGAAGCGGAACACGAGGTTCTTCTTCGTCACGCCGATCGCGCGGTAAATGCCCACCTCGCGGATGCGGCTCATCAGGTTCGCACGCATAATGAAATACATGCACAGGCAGAGGATGGCGAGCATGACGCCCAGCGAGATCACCGTCCCGCGGATGCCGGCGCCGGCTTCCTGCAGCACTTCCTCGCGGGCCTGGTCAGGCGTGAAGCCGGCGATGCCGTATTCGCGCATGAAGGTCTCCAGCGTCTTCTCCGCCTTCGTTTCGTCCGACACGTGCAGCACCGCGTACCAGCGGCGGTAGCGGTCCGTCTGGTTGTCAAGATCGTAGCGTTCGCTGTCGTAGGACGCCGCCACCTTGTCGGTCTTTCCGAGCGACACGGCCGCGCGGCAGTAGTCTTCATCGCTCACGAGGAAGCAGACGTCACCCCAGATGAGCGGTTCCGAATAAGCATATTCGCCGCCCGCATGATGTTTGAAGAAGGGCGATTTCTGCTGCTCCTCCCAGTCGGACACTTCGGATACGTCGATCACTTCATCCACGGTCAGTTCCACGCCGCGCGCGGAGACCGTATCTCCCACAGACGGCTGTGCGCTTCCCGTCTTATTGTAGACGACCGCGGCCGCGTGTCCTTTGCCGACATTCCCGTCCCAGCCTTCCACGGCCGAGGCACGGTAAATATTTATATCCTTTTCCGACAGCAGCCAGTCGGCCAGCGCATTTTCAGTCATGTAAATGATCTTCTCGCTGCCTTCGATGATGCCGCTGATCTGCGGTCCGTTCCCCTCTTCGTCCTCATCGTAGTCGCTGAGCGAAAGGCCGATGAGGTCGCGGTAGTTCTTCAGATACCCGACCGATGAGGTCTCCAGCAGGGCGTCCGCCGCTGCGCGCGTGAGTACGAGGCCGCCCTCTTTGCTTCCGGCAAGGACCGAAGCCCTGTCCGGGACCGTTTCCGCAGGCAGCGGAACAGCCTGAACCGACAGCCGGCTTTCCATGGCCGAAGAGGTGATGAAATGCCCCGGTGTGATGCGGAATTCCGGCAGCACGTACGGCTCGGAATAGAAGAAGCGGTAATACACGCTGTCGAAGCCGTTTTGCTCCAGCGCCACCGACTTCACCGCCTCCAGGCTGCGGGTACTGTCGATCTCCAGATAGTACAGGCTGCCGCTGACGGTGCTGCCGGTCTCCCGGAGCTTTCGGAAACTCGTCCCGCAGCTTGCGCACATCAGGACTAGGATCGCAGCGAAGAGCATCATGACAAGGCGCAGCAGCTTGCTGCCCTTCTTTTTGCCTTTGCGCGAGACCGTTTCCCAGCCGCTCTTTATGGAGTTCTTCAAATGGAACAGGCGGCCGCATGTCCCCGCCTCGACAGGCGGCAGCGCGGACATGTCGATGCCGCGTCTTTCGGCTTCCGGACGCGCCTCGTAGACGCCTTCCTTCAGCTTCACTTCGCTGCTTTCATCCAGGACCTGCACGCCCGGGCTCTTCACCTTCAGGTAGGTCCTGCCGTTCTTGTTGACGATAACGAGGTGCACCGGCTGCTCCGGCGCTTCGCCGTAATATTCGACGGCGGCGTTCCGCCAGACGGTCTCGGTCCGCGGCAGCTCGCCGAGGTAGATCTCCGTGCGCCTTGCGGCGTCGGAACCGAGGACGTTTTCGTTGTTGTAGATCGATTCCACCCGGCCGTCGGAGAGTTTGATCACGCTGTCGCAGTACAGGTCCACGAGATGCGCTTCATGCGTCACCAGTATGACCAGATGCTCCTTCGCGATGCTCCGCAGCATGTCCATGACCTGGAGGGTATTGGCCTCGTCAAGGTTGCCGGTCGGCTCATCCGCAAGGACGATCGGCGGATCCTTCACGATCGCGAGGGCGATGGCCACGCGCTGCTGCTGGCCGCCCGAAAGGGTATCCGGCCGCCGCAGGCTGAATTTGCTCATGCCCACGGCTGCAAGTGCCGCCGCGACCCGCTCACGGATCGTTTCTTCGTCTTTCACCCCGACCAGGCGCAGGGCGTCGGCGACGTTCTCCTGCACGCTTTCCTTCGGGTTCAGGTTGTAATTCTGGAAAATATAGCCGATCTCGCGGTTCCGGAGGGTATCGGTATCACGTCGGATGTCCTGGCCGTTCACCGCGAGGCTCCCGCCGGAAAAACCGTCCAGCCCACCGATGACGTTCAGGAGCGTGGTCTTGCCGCAGCCGCTCCGGCCGAAGACGGCGACCATGCCCTTATCGGGCAGTTCCAGCGAGATCTCATTCAGGACATGGACGGCATTGGCCTGTCCCCTGTTGTAATATTTGTCAACTTTCTCGAGGCGGATCATATGTCGTCACCTCCCCGCAAAGTTTCCCGGACGCTCCGGCCGAAGAGCTTTTTCACCTGCTTGTAGCCCACGCGCGCGGCCATCAGGGCCATGCCGAGGAAGATCAGCAGGTACTGCCACCAGTAGAGGTAGGGAAATGCCGCGTTGAAAGCCGGCGTGCGGTACAGCACGAAGGCGAGCAGCATTACGAAGATGACCGAGGGGATGAGCGATAAAAACAGCCGCGCAAACAGGCCCGAGACGACGATCTTCACCGGGATGCCCATCGAACGCAGGATCGCGAGGTCGTGGCGGAAGGCGCCGACGGCCTTGCCCGAGCAGAGGTTGATGAAGAAGGCGAGGAAGATGACCGTCAGGACCCACATCACCAGGAGCATGATGCCCTGCGCCGAGCTGAGCACGGTCTCATAGACCTCGGGGGAATATTTTGCGGTCGAAAGCGCGGAGACGTAGCCGTCCGCGCGCAGCTTTTCGGCCGCGGCCTGCGCTTTTGCCTCCCCTGTGTAGAACAGCGACGCCTGCGGATACATTGCCGCGAGCTGCTGCTCCGCCGCGAGGCGCAGAACGTCGGCGTTCACCGCAAGGAACGCACGTTCGTGGGCGTAGGCTGCGCTATGCTCGCCCATCCCTTCCGGCGCCTTGCGGAGGTAAATGTCTCCCTCAAAGGAATCGCCGGCACGGAAGGCCTGCTGCCTGCCGCCGATAAACTCGCTGAGAAAGCTGTTGTTGATGCGGAAATAGGCGCTCAGTGAGACCTGGGCGACGGGCACGCTCCCCGCTTCCGTGCGGGCATCGAGCGCCTCGTTCCAGGCCTTGCTGCTCACGTAGACGCTGTTTTTCGGCATTTCGAAACTCGGCAGGACAGTATCCAGGGTCTGGAAGCTGTTCATTCTGCCGTTCTTCATGAAGCCCAGCGTCACCGACACTTCGGCGTCGTCAAGCAGCATCGCTGCCATCGCGCAGGCAAAGCCGTCCTCCGTCAGAAGGATCTTCGCGCACTGATTGTTGTCGAGGAAATACTGGACGCCGACGACGTCGAATTCCAGGCCGCACCAGGCGATGCGGCGGACGAAATTATCTCCGCTGCCGAAGACCGGCTTCCACGAGACCGGCAGATACAGTAGGGCTTCGTTCTCCTCGCGGGGCTCGCGGCCGTAGATCTTTTCTTTGAAATGCTTCCCGTAAACGGGCTGCAGGCTGTAGTATTCGTCCCTTTCGGACAGATAGGTGTTGGTTTCAAAATCGCCCCGGAAGGCGTCGAGCAGATAGTCGTAATGCAGGGTGCGGACCGCACCGGTATCGTCTGCGAGGCGGTCCACCTCCTTATCAGAAAGCGGCGTGCCGTCGCTCTTCGTGACCACGAGGCGCCCTTCAGTCGGGGCGAACATCGTCGGCGTGCCCAGAAGCTCCGGGATCTTCCCGCAGCGGCCCGTGATGGCGAGGAGTCCGAGCGAGCCGAGCAGCATCAGCAGGCAGAGGAAAATACTGAGTTTCGGCGTCGCGCTGAACATCGCGCGGCCGAGGGCCAGGCCGTTGCGGATGGTGTGGGACTTCGCGGCCTTCGGGGCCCGAGCGGGTTCTGCGGCCTCATCGGACGGCGCCGCCGGTACCGCAGCTTCTGCCGGAGCGATCCGCGTATCCGAGACCACGGCGCCGTCAAAGATGCGGACCTCTCGCGTCGCGTAGCCCGCCACCTCGTCGATGTTGTGCGTGACCACGATGAGGAGGCGCTCCTTCGAGACCTCCTTCAGAAGCGCCATGATCTCCTTCGCGCTCTCGGAATCGAGGTTGCCGGTCGGCTCATCCGCCAGGATGACCGGGCTGTCCTTCGCGAGCGCGCGGGCGATGACCGTCCGCTGCTTCTGGCCGCCGGAAAGCTTGCTGCCGCGCTGGCGGAGCTTGTCGCCGAGCCCGACGCGGTTCAGGAGTTCGACCGCCCTCGCGCGCCGTTTGACCGGGTCTTCGATCGACAGCAGCGCGAGTTCCACGTTCTGGAGCACGGTAAAGGAATCCAGGATGTTGTAATCCTGGAAAATGAACGAGATGTATTCCTCGCGGTAGCGTTCGCGCTCCGGCTCCAGGAAATGCGAGGTCGGCCGGCCCTCGATGAGCAGTTCGCCCTCCTCGTAGGAGTCCATCCCGCTGATGACGTTCAGCAGGGTGGATTTGCCCGAACCGGACTCGCCGGTGACCGCAACGAACTCACCCTTGTCAAAGGCCAGGTCGACGCCGCGGATGCCGACGGCTACGTTCCCCTCGGAAACATAGATCTTGCCGATGTTTTTCAGTTCAAGAAAAGGCATTATTTTTCCACCTTTTTCAGAAAATCAAGTTTCTTCTGCGTGTAAGGATGCTCGCGGAGGGACAGATTGAAATGCGTGCCGCCCCAGAGCACCGTGCTGGGGTGCGTGAACTCCCTGAAGCCCCAGATGCCGTGGTAGGCGCCCATGCCGGAGTGGCCGGTCCCATTGAAAGGAACACCTTTCACCATCAGGTGCAGGCAGACCTCGTTGACGCAGCCGCCGCCGTACTGCAGGCTCTGCATGACGCGCCGCGCCCAGGCCTTGTCCTTCGTGAAGACATAGAGGGCGAGGCCGTGCTCGCGGGAGGAAACGGTCTGCAGAAGCTGCTCTTCCTTCTCCGCGGCATAGGGCACGATCGGCAGCAGCGGGCAGAACAGCTCGTGATTCACGATTTCTTCGTCAGTCCCGACCGAGTAAATGACCGTCGGGGCATAGCGGAGCGTCTCTTCATTTCCTTTGCCGCCGCAGACGATGCGGTCACGGTATGTTTCCGCCTCCGCCGCGCATTTTTCATAAGCCGCCCGGCTGATGAGGCGCGGGTATTCGGGGTTATTTTCCGGCGCTTCGCCGAGCTGCTTTCTGATCGCTTTTGCGAGCGCCTGCACGAACTTTTCGGCAACGCTCTCTTCCACCGCGACCTGGTTGATGTTGATGCAGACCTGGCCGGCGTTCAGGATCTTCATAAAGGCGATCTTGCGCGCCGCGTCCTTCAGATCCGCGTCTTTTCGCACGATGCACCAGTTGCCGGTCTCGCCGCCGAGTTCCAGTCCCACGGGCGTCAGGTTCTTCGCCGCCTCGGCCATGATATGCTTCGCGACGCGCGGCGATCCGGTATAGAAGATCTTGTCAAAGCGCTCCTCGAGGAGCATATCCGCCGCCTCGTGGCCGCCCTTCACCACCGTGACGTACTCGGATGGGAAGGTATCCGCAACGAGCTCCGCGACCGCCTGCGCACACGCCGGCGCCTTGGCACTGACCTTCAGCACCGCCGTGTTGCCGCCTGCGATCGCCGCAGCGAGAACGCCGAGCGACAGAAGCACCGGGAAGTTGAAGGGGCTGATGATGAGGCAGGTCCCGTAAGGCATCTTGTAAACCTTCGTGATCAGGCTCGGAAAGCAGGAAAAACCGCTGAAATGCGTCTCCGGCCGGGCCCATTTTTTCAGGCCCTTTGCCGTCTCGCCGATCTCCGTAAGGAGCGGCCCGATATCCGTCAGGTACGCTTCCTGCGGCGCGCGGCAAAGGTCCTTCCCAAGGGCAAGGATCAGCGCCGCCTCGTGCTTTTTCACCGCCTCGTACAGCTTTTTCAGCATCTCCAGGCGGAAAGATACGTCCAGCGTCTGCCCTCCGGCGAAGTATTCTTTCTGCGCCGCAACGAGGCGGCCGAGCGATTCTTTCGTATATTCCATAAACTGTCCTTTATTGCGGCTGACGGCTCCGTCCCGCGCCGGGTTTTGTCCCAGCGTGACGCTTATTGCTGTCCGCCCTTCGTATTGAACATGTCGAACTGGCCGGTCAGCAGATGGTTGCCCAGATCGTCCCAGACATCCGCCTGCACGATGTTGATAAAGCGCCCGGCCTTGATCACCCGGCCCTCCGCGCGGAGCATTTTCGCCTCGGGATTCGCATAGAGAAAATGGATGCTGCTCCCTTCCGTCACAATGTGCGCGTGCGGCCGGACGGAGTCCGCCGCAAGTCCCGCCGCCACGTCAGCAGCAGCAAAAACGATCCCGCCGTGCGGCAGGCCCCAGATATTCTTATGCTCCGGCTTCAGCTCCACCTCCATCACGGAATGCCCTTCCTCGAGGCTGACGGCACGGATGTTGTTGGTCTGATTGAAGGGATCGGTCGTGTTGATCTCTTCGATAATGCTGTCCAGATATTCTTTCGTTACCATCCTGAACTCCTTTTACCGCTGCCTCTCGGCGCGTTCGACGGCTTTCCGGACGATCGGGGCAAGCAGGGCTGCCACCGCCGTTTTGGCCGCGTCGCCGGGCAGGAAGGGGATCACGCAGAGTGCGAGCGCTTCCCAAACCGTGCGCTTCATCACATGGCAGAACCACGCCGTCCCGAGCGCATAAAGGACCGCCGTCCCGATCACCGCCGCGAGGAACATCAACGCAAAACGCTTCCAGCCGCTCTTCTTTTTGCCCCAGAGCGTATACAGTCCGCCCGTGATGAAGGCCATGGGCAGGTAGCCGACAAGGTAGCCGCCGGTCGGTCCGACGAGTTTCTGCAGGCCGCCCGTAAAGCCGGAAAAGACCGGCACACCGACGGCGCCGAGGAGCAGATAAATGCCGACGGCTGCGGCGCCCCATTTCCCGCCCAGGAAAAAGGCGGCAAAAAGCACCGCGAAGGTCGCAAGGGAAAGCGGGACCGGCCCGATCGGGATCGAAAACGGCGCCATCACGCAGAGGATGGCGGCGCACAGCGCGCAGCTGACCAATGTTTTCGTCGTTGTCTTCATCTTCGGAACTCCTTTCAGCAGTCCGCCGTATTTGTATAAGTATAATCCTCCCGGCAGGAAAAAGCAAGGCGCCGCAGCCATAAGCCGCGGCGCCCGCCGTTTTCTCTCCCCTGTTCCGGGTGTCTTACTGTCTCTTCTCCGTATAGGTGATGGCGAGTTCCTTCAGGACGTCCTTCACCTTCTCGTAGGTCTCGTTGTCGGCGTAATCGTCGATGAGAAGGACCGTGTTGCCGTCCTTGAACTCCGACACAAGCAAAGCCTGCACCGCCGCATCGTCCTTGCAGAGCGTATCATTCACATATATCTCCGTCTTGTTTACACGCAGCACGATGTCCTCGGCGTAGGTCTCCGCCGTGCTCTCGACGAGGCTCTCCTGCGTGCTTTCCGCAGGCGGCGCCACGGTCGACGCATCGCCCTCTCCGACGCCGGTCCCGCCGCCCCCGAAGCCGAGGCCGGCGAGCAGGCTCGCCAGGATCACCAGGATGGATGCGCCGCCGGTGGTCTTGAAGGTCCGGTTCATGGGCTTTTTCGCCTTGGATTCCTTCTTCACGAAGGCTTTGGTCCCGGCCCAGCCCACGGTTCCGACGCCGAGCATGCCGGCGCCGATCGCGAACAGCGTCGGGTTGCGGTTTTCAAACGATTTCTCCAGCACGGCCTCCGCGCTCAGGATCAGCATGGGATTAATAAACATCAACATATTTTGCCTCCAATCCGGCGATGATGCGGTCCAGGGTCTCCCGGTCCCGTTTCAGGATCCGGTCCGGTCCCACGGACAGCACGATGATCACCCGTTCCGATTTGTCTCCCCCGGTCCGGGTATTGGTCTCAATGTACTGCGCCAGCCAGTATTCCAGCCGGGCAAAAGTTGCTTCGGCATTGTCATTGCCGAAATCCGCTGCCGGAAACTCCGCGTCCGGCGCGGCGGCCGTCAGTTTCCGGTGCGTGGTATCGTTTTCGTCATAGATGCAGCTGATGGAAATGATCTTCACCCGCCGCCCGATGACGCTGCCTTCCAGTTCATCAATGCGCTGCTCATAAGCGTCTTTCAGCGCTTCCTGGTCGAAGATCTGCGCCGCCAGTGACTCGATCGTTTCATCCTTCGCCGCCGCCTCGCTCTCCAGGATCTTCACCTCGCGGCGCGCCTCCCGGGCCTCCGATTCGGCCTCCGCGGTCACCTTTTTCGTGCTCAGCGCGTTGCTGATGATCACGATGAACAGGATGATGAAGATGACGTCCAGAAGCGGCGTCAGTTCGATCGGCGCGGAGGAGGGCTTTTTTCGCTTCATGCCGGCCTCCTTACTTCGCCTCTTTCATGATGTTCTCAAGGTTCAGGCGTTCGATCGCAGCATCCACGGTGTCAAATCTCGCGTCGATGTCATTGACAAGTTTCCCGGGCACGATGGCGTCCACCGCCTTCAGCACGATGGCTGCGACAAGTCCCCACAGCGTCGTGCGAAGGGCTTCGGTCAGACCGGCCACCAGGCTGTCGATATCCGTCAGGTCGCTGGAAATGAGTCCCAGCACCGTCCCCAGGATCCCGAGCAGCGGGAAGAGTCCGATGAGCTGCGCCCCGACCGCGTATATCGGATACAGTTTATTGTAGGCCTCGCGGTTCTCCTCGAGGCGCCTCCGGTCATAGCTGGCCTTCACGGCCGCCGTGGTATCGATGTTGCCCTTTTTATCGAGTTTCTCTTCGTAGATGCTCTGTTTCACTTCGATCCGTCCGAAGGCGTCGAGGATCTTTCTGAAGCGCATGCTGCACCAGATGAGCAGCGCCAGAACGGCTGCGCCGAGAAGATAGATCACCACACTGATAAAATCCATCCTGCACCTCCTGCGGTATCATTGTCCTGCTGTCCCGCCCTTATCGATTCGGGATCAGGAACGTTCTCTTATTTCTTCAGTCCCTGCTTCAGCCTTTCCCGGCGAAGCTTCATATAGAACAGGCCGTACATCGTGACGTTGCCGATGACCAGCAGGGTGCAGACCACGATGATGATATTGGCTGCCTTCATGGGAATACTGTCCCACAGCAGCAGGGTAAAGGTCGCAGCATAGAGGATCACCGTCGTGATCTTGCCGTACCAGTGCGCCGGGTTGACGAAATGCGAACGGTTGATCGCCCGGATGCCCCAGAAGGACATCAGGAAAGCGCCGACCGCAAAGACGCCCACGAGCATCCACATGAGCGGAAAGCGCAAGGCCAGAAGGATCATCAGGATGCCTTCCGTGAACTTGTCCGCGATCGGGTCCAGCATCTTGCCGAGGTTCGAGACCTGGTTGAAATGCCGGGCCACATACCCGTCGGCGACGTCGGTGATCCCGGAAATGACCAGGAGCACCGCCACGAGAACATAGTCTTTCTTTGCCAGGTACACCCACATGATCACGGGGATGAGCAGCAGGCGGAAGAAGCTCATGATGTTCGGGACCGTCCAGATGCGGTCCACGGGGATGTCCCCTGTATCCTGCTTTGCCGTCTGCGTTTCGGTTCTGTCGTTCATGCCAAAAATGCCTCAAAAACCAATACTGCATAGTATTATAAAAGCAAAAGCGCGGAAAGGCAAGCCTTTTGCTTTGCCTTCCCGCACTTTAAACAGGCTGCGAACCCCGACTGTACGTCCGGGCTGCATCCTTTTTCTCCGATCCTCTTGACAGCCTGTATACTTCGCGTTACGATGTATATCGTGAAAGGAGGCATGCCATGGATGTTCAGATGAAACGCGGTCTGCTGGACGTGTGCGTGCTGGCTGCGATCAAGGACGAAGACTCCTACGGCTACAAGATCATCAAGGATCTGAAGCCATGCATCGAGCTTTCCGAGTCCACGCTCTATACCATCTTAAAGCGGCTGGAAGCAGCGGAGATGCTGACGGTCCGCAGCGCAGAGCACGACGGAAGGCTCCGGAAATACTATCACATCACGCGCGCGGGACTGCGCCGGATCGAAGAATTCCGTGAGGATTGGCAGGAGATCGTAACGATCTATCAGTTTGTCACGAAAGGGGGAAACCGTTATGAATAGACAGGAGTTTCTGGGTCGGCTGGACAGCGGCCTTGCCGGCCTGCCGCAGGAAGATATCGCGGAGCGGCTGGCTTTCTACAATGAAATGATCAATGACCGGATGGAAGACGGCCTCACGGAGGAGGAAGCTGTCGCGGCGATCGGCCCTGTGGAGGAGATCGTTTCGCAGATCATCGCGGAAACGCCGCTGCCGAAACTTGTCAGGGAAAGGATACGGCCGAAGCGGCAGCTGCAGGTCTGGGAGATCGTCCTGCTCATCCTCGGTGCGCCGCTGTGGATCCCGCTTCTCATTGCCTTCTTCGCCGTGGTGCTGTCGCTGTACATCATCATCTGGGCTGTGATCTTCTCGCTTTGGGTCGTGTTCGCCGCGATCGCCGTTTCGTCCCTCGCCTGCCTCGGCACTTCCGTCTGGCTCATTTTCCGGGGCGGCCTGATCCCGGCATCCGGAGCGTTCGGTGCGTGTCTGGTGCTCGCAGGCCTTGCGGTCTTTCTCTTCTTCGCCTGCACGGCCCTGACGAAAGGCGCTGCAATCCTCACGAAAAAGATCGCGCTCGGTGTGAAATCCCTGTTCATCAGAAAGGAGAAGCTGTCATGAAGAAATCCGGTAAATGGTTGATTGCGGCAGCGGCCTTCATCGCTGTCGGCACTCTGCTCCTTGTTTTCGCTTTCGGCATGAGCCGCCGGAACGATTCCGTCTTCGATGCGATGGAATACGAGCCCCGGACGGTCACGATCGAAGAAGACTTCCGCGGCATCATGATCCGTACACATACGGAGGACATCAGCCTCCTGCCCTCGAACGACGGAAAATGCAAAGTCGTGTTTTACGAGCCGGAAAAAGCGGAATTCGGCGCCGCCGTCTCGGACGGGATCCTTAGCGTAGAGTCGGAGCCCGATAACGGCAAATGGTACGAGCATTTTTCTTTCTTCTCCTCGACCGGACAGCGAAAGATCGCGGTCTATCTGCCCGGGAAAGACTATGCGAAACTCTCCGTTCAGGGAAGCACCGGTGACATCCGTATTCCGATGGGCTTTTCCTTTGAAAGCATTGAGATCGGTGTCAGCACGGGGGACGTGGACTGCGCAGCCGCCTGCTCAGGCACGGTCTTTGTTAAGGCCTCGACCGGCGACATCCGTCTGTCACAGCTGAATGCTGCCCAGATCGACCTGTCCGTTTCGACCGGTGCCGTGAAGCTGGATTCCGTCTCCTGCACGGGGAGCCTCGGGATCAGCGTGAGCACCGGAAAGACCGCGCTCACGAATGTTTCCTGCGGAGTCTTCACGTCGGAGGGCAGCACCGGCGACGTCAGCCTGACCAACGTGACCGCGGATAAGCTGCTTTCCGTCACGCGCAGCACAGGCGACGTCAAGCTTCACCGCTGCGATGCCGCCTCGCTGGACCTTCACACCACGACCGGCAGCGTGAACTGTTCTCTCCTTTCTCCAAAGACCTTTAATGCAAGGACCGGTACCGGGCACGTAAGTGTTCCCGAAAACTTCGGCGCCGACGGCAAATGCGAAGTCTCGACGACCACCGGGGATATCAAAATCGAGATCGCCGAATAATAAACGTGATCTTCACAAAACGACCTCATCCGTCAGCCTTCGGCTGACACTTTCCCCAAAGGGGAAGGCAAGAAAAAGCCTGCGCGGCCGCTTGGACCGTGCAGGCTTTCTTCATGCATTTTCTACATTAAATTATTTGTTCCTCATCGCTTCTTCGACGGAAACGGCCACCGCGACGGTCGCGCCGACCATCGGGTTGTTGCCCATGCCGATCAGGCCCATCATTTCAACGTGCGCCGGAACGGAGGAAGAACCCGCGAACTGCGCGTCGCTGTGCATGCGGCCCATGGTATCGGTCATGCCGTAGGAGGCAGGGCCGGCAGCCATGTTGTCCGGATGAAGGGTACGGCCGGTGCCGCCGCCGGAAGCCACGGAGAAGTACTTCTTGCCGCGCTCGACGCATTCCTTCTTGTAGGTGCCGGCGACCGGGTGCTGGAAGCGGGTCGGGTTGGTGGAGTTGCCGGTGATGGACACGTCCACGCCTTCCTTCCACATGATGGCCACGCCCTCGGTTACGTCGTTCGCGCCGTAGCAGTTGACCTTCGCGCGCAGGCCGTTCGAATAGCTCTTGCGGAAGATCTCCTTCACTTCGCCGGTGTAGTAATCCATCTCGGTCTCCACGTAGGTGAAGCCGTTGATGCGGGAAATGATCTGGGCGGCGTCCTTGCCGAGGCCGTTCAGGATGACGCGGAGCGGTTTCCTGCGGACCTTGTTGGCCTTCTCGGCGATGCCGATGGCGCCCTCCGCGGCCGCGAAGGATTCATGGCCGGCCAGGAAGCAGAAGCACTCGGTCTCTTCTTCCAGAAGCATCTTGCCGAGGTTGCCGTGGCCGAGACCGACCTTTCTCTGGTCGGCGACGGAGCCGGGGATGCAGAAAGCCTGAAGGCCTTCGCCGATGGCGGCAGCCGCGTCAGCCGCGCGCGTGCAGCCCTTCTTGATGGCGATGGCCGCGCCGAGCGTGTAGGCCCAGCAGGCATTTTCGAAGCAGATGGGCTGGATCGCGCGGACCTGCGCATACACATCCAGACCGTAGTCTTCGGTCAGCTTCTTCGCATCGTCAAGCGTGCCCAGTTCATATTTGTCCAGAACCTTCTGGATCTGGGGAATACGGCGTTCGTAGGATTCAAATGTTGCCATGGCTTACTCCTTTCTCGGATCGATGATCCGGACGGCGTCGGCCACCCGGCCGTACTGGCCGCTGGCCTTTTCCCAGGCGGTATTCGCGTCGTCGCCCTTCTTGATGAAGTCTGCCATCTTGCCGAAGTTCACGAACTTGTAGCCGATGATCATGCCTTCTTCATCGAGAGCGATGCCGGTAACATACCCTTCCGTCATCTCCAGATAACGGGGGCCCTTCTCCAGGGTGCTGTACATGGTGCCGATCTGCGAACGCAGGCCCTTGCCGAGGTCTTCGAGGCCGGCGCCGATCGCAAGGCCGTCTTCCGAGAAGGCGCTCTGGCTGCGGCCGTAAACGATCTGCAGGAAGAGTTCGCGCATCGCGGTGTTGATGGCGTCGCACACGAGGTCGGTGTTCAGTGCTTCCAGGATGGTCCTCCCGGGCAGGATCTCCGCGGCCATGGCGGCCGAATGGGTCATGCCGGAGCAGCCGAGCGTTTCCACAAGGGCTTCCTGGATGATGCCGTTCTTAACGTTGAGGGTCAGCTTGCAGGCGCCCTGCTGCGGCGCGCACCAGCCGATGCCGTGGGTGAAGCCGTTGATGTCGCCGACTTCTTTTGCCTTGACCCACTTGGCTTCTTCGGGGATAGGCGCCGCGCCGTGACGGGCGCCCTGTGCCACCGGGCACATAAGCTGCACTTCTTTGGTGTAGACCATATTTTTTCTCCTTATTGGTTTATAAACTGTCTTTCAGGATCTCACGAGCAGGGAATGCCCGGTCATTTCTTTCGGCTGAGGGATGCCCATGAGTTCGAGCAGCGTCGGCGCGATATCGCAGAGCCTGCCGCCTTCCATGAGGCTGAGTCCCTCGTCCGCACCGATCAGGATGAAAGGCACGGGGTTCGTGGTATGGGCCGTCATCGGGGCGTTGGCCTCGTCGTCCCACATCTTCTCGCAGTTGCCGTGGTCGGCGCAGAGGAACATCTGGCCGCCGACTTTCAGCAGGGAATCGACTGCACGTCCGACGCAGGTATCGACGGCCTCCACAGCCGCGACAGCCGCCTCATAGACGCCGGTATGCCCCACCATGTCGGGGTTCGCGAAGTTGATGACGATGAGATCGTATTTGCCGCTCTCGATGGCTTCGCAGAGCTTGTCGCAGACGGTGTAGGCGCTCATCTCGGGCTGCAGGTCGTAGGTCGCGACCTTCGGCGACGGCACGAGGATGCGGTCCTCTCCTTCGTAGGGCGTCTCGACGCCGCTGTTGAAGAAGAAGGTGACGTGCGCGTACTTTTCGGTCTCCGCGATCCGGAGCTGCTTCAGCCCCAGGGACGAGACGTACTGGCCCAGCGTGTTGAAATAGCTTTCCTTGCCGTAGGCGACGAGGTGGTTCGGGATCGTCGGATCGTAGTCGGTGAAGAAAACGTAGGTCAAATCCTCGAGCTGCTTTCTCTCAAAGCCGGTAAAGTCCGGATCCAGGAAGGCGCGCGAGATCTCGCGGGCGCGGTCCGGCCGGAAGTTGAAGAAAATGACGGCGTCGCCGCTCTGTACGCGGCGGACGGGCTCTCCGCCCTCGTAGAGGACGATAGGCACGACGAACTCGTCGGTCACGCCTTCGTCATAGGAGGCCTGCAGGGCCGCATCGGGGTCTTCGGCCGGAACGCCGGCGCCCAGGGTCAGAGCCCGGTAGGCCTTCTCCAGACGCTCCCAGCGGTTGTCGCGGTCCATCGCGTAGTAGCGGCCAGAGATCGTGCCGATCTTCCCGATGCCCAGTTCCGCCATCTTCGCTTCCAGGGCCTGCACGTAGGACAGGCCGGAGGTCGGCGGCGTATCGCGGCCGTCGAGGAAGGCGTGGACGATGACGTCCTTCACGCCCTGTCGCTTTGCCATTTCCAGCAGCGCGTAGATATGCGTGATGTGGCTGTGCACGCCGCCGTCCGAGACGAGGCCGAAGAGGTGCAGCGCGGAGCCTTCGCCGGCCGCCTTCTTCATCGCCGTCAGCAGGGCTTCATTTTCAAAGAAGCCGCCGTCTTCGATATCCTTCGTGATGCGGGTCAGATCCTGGTAAATGATCCTGCCGGCGCCCATGTTCATGTGACCGACTTCCGAATTGCCCATCTGGCCGTCCGGAAGACCCACATGCAGGCCGCTCGCCTGTCCCTGCACGAAGGGATAGTCTTTCATGAGACGGTCCAGGACCGGTGTCTTCGCCGCCTTCACGGCATTGCCCTTAACCTCCTCGGTCAGGCCGAGGCCGTCCATGATCATCAGCATCGTGGGTCGTTTCATTCCGGAAGCACCACCTTTGCAAAGTCGGGTTTCAGGGACGCGCCGCCCACCAGGCCGCCGTCGATGTCGGGCTGCTCGAAGAGGTCTTTCGCATTCGCAGGGGCCACGCTGCCGCCGTAGAGGATGCGGATGGCGCCCGCGGTCTTGCGGTCGTAGAGTTCGGCGATCAGTTTGCGGATCGCGCCGCAGACCTCCTGCGCCTGCTCCGTGGTCGCCACCTTGCCGGTACCGATCGCCCAGATGGGTTCGTAGGCGATGACGGTGTTCTTCACGGCTTCCTTCGGGATGCCGAGGTAGGCGATGCGGATCTGCTGGCGGATGTGGTCCACGGTGATGCCCTGTTCGCGCTGCGTCAGGGTCTCGCCGCAGCAGATGATCGGGATGAGGCCGTGTTCAACGGCCTTCAGGGCCTTTTTGTTCACGCCTTCGTTGGTCTCGGCGAACATCTCGCGGCGTTCGCTGTGGCCGAGGACGACGTACTTCGCGCCGGCGTCGGTCAGCATCGCGGGAGAGATCTCGCCGGTGAAGGCGCCCTTTTCCTCAAAATGCATGTTCTGGGCGCCGATCTTGATGCGGCTTCCCTTCGCCGCTTCCACGGCGGGGATGAGGTCCACGGCGGGAACGCAGAGGACCACGTCGCATTTGGCTTCTTTTACAAGCGGGGCCAGTTCCTTGATGAACGCCCGCGTTTCGGAGGGCGTTTTATTCATCTTCCAGTTTCCGGCCACCAGTCTTTTTCTCATGGTAAATCCTTCTTTCCTTGAACTGTCTTATTTGTCGTCTGCTGCCGCAACACCGGGCAGTTCCTTGCCTTCCAGGAATTCCAGGGAGGCGCCGCCGCCGGTGGACATGTGGCTCATCTTGTCGGCAAAGCCCATCTGGTTCACGGCTGCTGCGGAGTCGCCGCCGCCGATGACCGTCACGGCATCCGCATCGGCCATCGCCTGCGCGATTGCCTTGGTGCCTTCGGCCAGGACCGGGTTCTCGAACACGCCCATCGGGCCGTTCCAGACGACGGTCTTCGCCTTCGCGATCTCTTTGGCATAAAGCTTCACGGTCTTCGGGCCGATGTCCAGGCCCATCTTAGTCTTCGGCATGCGCTTCGTCGAGACCGCATTCACTTCGATGGGAGCATCGATCGGATCCGGGAACTTCTTCGCGACCTTGGCATCGATCGGGAGCAGGAGCTTCTTGCCGAGTTTCTCGGCCTTCTTCAGCATCTCGGCGCAGTATTCGATCTTCTCTTCGTCAACGAGGGAGGTGCCGACCTCATAGCCCTGCGCCTTCAGGAAGGTGTAGGCCATGCCGCCGCCGATGATCAGCGTGTCGCATTTCTCCAGCAGGTTGTTGATGACGTTCAGCTTGTCCGCAATCTTCGCGCCACCCAGGATGGCCACGAAAGGTCTGGTCGGATCGTCCACGGCGTTGCCGAGGAAGTTGATCTCTTTTTCCATCAGGTAGCCGACCGCGCAGTCGCCGCCCTTTTCACGGATGAACTTCGTCACGCCGGCCACGGAAGCGTGGGCACGGTGTGCGGAACCGAAAGCATCGCAGACGTAGTTGTCCGCCAGGTCAGCCAGTTCCTTGCTGAAGGCTTCACCGTTCTTGGTCTCTTCGGAACCGCGGAAACGGGTGTTCTGCAGCAGCACGATGTCGCCCCTCTTCATAGCCTTCACAGCCTTCGTCGCGGCCTTGCCGGTCACGTTGTCATCATCCACAAAGACAACAGGCCTGCCGAGCAGTTCTTCCAAGCGCTTTGCCACCGGACGCAGGGATTCGCCCTCGTTGGGGCCGTTTTTCACTTTGCCGAGGTGGGAGCAAAGGATCACCTTGCCGCCGTCAGCCAGTTTTTTGATGGTCGGCAGCGCCGCACGGATACGGGTGTCGTCGGTGATCACGCCGCCCTTGAGCGGTACATTGAAGTCGCAGCGAACCAGGATGCGTTTGCCCTTGATCTGGATGTCGTCTACATTCTTTTTGTTCAGCATTTTTATCCTCCTCATGATCATTGAGAATTAACGTTTTTGATACGTTTTCGGCCCTTTTTCGGCCGAAACGGCTGATTTTAGATCAATTTCAGCCGTTTTTTTACTATACTGCTTTCCCGCGCGGAAATCAAGCCGAAAAGCGTGAAATCTTGTTAAAAAATTCTCAAACTGAGGCTTCTTCCGCCGTGCAGATAATATGTCATTCCACTTGACAAGCATCCCTGCGCTTGCGAAAATAAGTATAAGAAGAAAGTATGCGGGAAAGAGGAAGAAACCGATGAACCAGCTTTTGCGTTCCCACGCTGATCTAATCATTAAGGAAGCCATTGCCGCCGTCCAGCCTGACGCTGCCGTCAGACGCGCGCTGGAAGGGAAAGAATTCCCCGGCCGGGTGCTGCTGGTCGCCGCCGGCAAGGCTGCCTGGCAGATGGCGAAAGCCGCTTCCGACTTTCTCGGCAGCCGGATCGAAAAGGGCGTGGTCGTGACCAAATACGACCACGTCATGGGTCCGATCGCCAATTTCGACTGCTATGAAGCCGGCCATCCGGTACCGGATGAGAATTCCTTCAAAGGCACGCAGGCGGCTCTTGACCTCGTCGACGGACTGACGGACAAGGATACGGTCCTGTTCCTTTTGTCCGGCGGCGGCAGCGCGCTCTTTGAAAAGCCGCTGGTTCCGGCCGAAGAACTGCAGGACATCACCGGCCAGCTTCTCGCCTGCGGTGCCGACATCGTCGAGATCAATACGATCCGCAAGCGCCTTTCCGGCGTCAAAGGCGGGCGTTTTGCCCTCTTCTGCGCACCGGCGAAGGTGGAAGCCGTCGTCCTGTCCGATATTCTGAGCGATCCGCTCGACATGATTGCCTCCGGCCCGGCCTGCCCCGACAGCACCACGTGCGCGGATGCCGTGCGCATCGCGGAAAAATACGGCCTGAAGATGTCTGCGGCAGCGGCCGAATTACTGCGGCAGGAAACGCCCAAACAGCTGGATAACGTGTCCACGCAGATCAACGGAAGCGTGCGCGAGCTGTGCTCCGCAGCCGCAAAGGTCTGCACGTCGCTCGGCTATGAGCCGGTCCTTCTAACCGACCAGCTCTGCTGCCAGGCGAAGGAAGCCGGAAGCTTCATGGCGTCGATCCTGAAGACGCACGCGGCCGACGGAAAGCCCATGGCCTTCATCGCGGGCGGCGAAACGGTGGTCAAGCTGACCGGCCACGGCAAGGGCGGACGGAACCAGGAACTGGCTCTCGCGGCGGCAGCCGGGATCGCCGGCATGAAGAATGCCTGCGTCTTCTCCGTGGGCAGCGACGGGACCGACGGTCCGACCGATGCGGCCGGCGGCTGCTGCGACGGCGACAGCTGCGAAGAATTGAAGCAGCAGGGACTTACCGTCGATGCCGTCCTGCAGGACAACGATGCCTACCACGCCCTGCAGAAGATCGGCGGCCTGATCATGACCGGCCCGACCGGCACCAATGTCAACGACGTGGCGGTCGCACTGATCCGCTGACGGCTGTACGAAACATAAAAACAGCGACGGACCCGTTTCACAGGTCCGTCGCTGTTTTTTTATGTGCTGTCTGCCGTTTATCGGTTTTCCCGCAGCAGTTTTTCGATTCTCTCCGCATCCGGAAGGGACGGGATCACGCCCTTTTTCGTCGTGACCAGGTAGGCGGCTCCGTTGGCCGTTCGCAGCATTTCGTGCAGCTGCGCCTCATCAAGGTCCAGGCCGTGTTCCAGAACATAGTGCAGCACCAGCGCACAGAAGGTATCGCCTGCGCCGCTGGTCTCGATCACGCCGCCCAGATGAAACGAGTCCTCAAACACGCGGTGTTTCCCGCAGAAAGCCATGCTGCCGTCCGCCCCCATCGTCAGGTCCAGCAGCCGGATGTCCGGATACGCCGCGAGCAGTTTTTCGGCTCCGGCCGGATAATCCTCCGTCCCCGTGAGAAAACTCACTTCGTTGTCCGAGATCTTGACGATATCCGCCTGTCCGAGGCCCCAGAGGATCCGCTTTTTCGCTTCTTCCTCGCTGTCCCAGAGAGAAAGGCGCAGGTTCGGATCGAAGGAAATGACGGTCCCCGCTTCGCGGGCCAGTGCGACCGCTTTTTCCGTAGCGCTCCGGCAGGGCTCATCAGTCAGGGACAGCGTCCCGAAATGGAAGATCCTTGTGTTCCGGATCCGCTCTTCGTCCACTTCCTCCGGGCGCAGCATCAGGTCCGCGCCGGGTTTCCGGTAGAAGCTGAACTCCCGGTCGCCGCCCGGCAGCGTATGCACAAAGGCAAGCGTCGTCGGGATCCGTTCATCGCGCCGCAGGCCTGCCGTATCCACGCCGAGGCCCTGCAGGGTCCGCTCCAGCTGGTCGCCGAAAGCATCCCGGCCAACCTTGCCGAGGAAGGCGCAGCGCCGCCCCAGTTTGCCGAGCATGGCCAGGACATTGGCCGGCGCACCGCCCGGATTTGCTTCGAACAGGGGATTTCCCTGCGGGCCGGTCCCGCTCTGCACCAGGTCGATCAGCAGTTCACCGACGGCCGTCACATCCGTTTTCTTTGCTTCCATTCTTACACCTCTCAGAGCTCCGCGATCCGCGGAAACAGTTTCCCGTCTTTGATCTCAATGATGCCGCAGCTCGCGCCGTAGCCTCTCGCGCTGCCCGGATTCATCAGCAGAAGGTCTCCTCTCTGCTCCAGATACGCTTCGTGCGTATGCCCGAACAGAACCGCCTGCGCCTGATTTTTCTTCGCTTCTGTCACAAGGCTCAGGAAATCCCTGTCCCATTTGACGCCGTAGCGGTGTCCGTGCGTGAGAAAGAAGCGGACGCCGCCGACCGTACAGCAAAGGTCCGCCGGCAGTTCCGAATAAATGTCGCAGTTGCCCCGCACCGCCTCGATCGGGAGGTTGGGATATTCCCTCCGCAGCGAAGCAAGATCCCCTTCCCCGTCCCCGAGGAAGAAGACGAAGTCCGGCGCCTCCTGCCTGACCGCTTCCTTCAGTTTGTACGCATATCCGTGCGAATCCGAGAATACACAGATCTTCATGACTGCCTCCTTTAAAAAAGCAGGTATCCGAAGATACCCGCTTTTTATTTGCCCTTTCGGGGCGGTACAGATCCTTTATCAGGCCTGGACCTCGGCGATGTGGGCAAGGAGCCGCATCATGTTGCAGGTGAAGCCGTACTCATTGTCGTACCAGGCGATCAGCTTCATGAAGTGGCCGTTCAGGGCGATGCCGGCCTGCGCATCGAAGACGCTGGCATTGGTCTCGCCGATGACGTCGGAGGAGACGATGGGCAGTTCTTCATAACGCATGACACCCTTCAGCTCGCCTTCGCAGGCAGCCTTGACGGCGGCGCAGACTTCGTCATAGGTGGTCTCTTTGGCCAGGCTGACGGTCAGGTCGACGACGGATCCGTCGGGAGCCGGGATACGCATGGACATACCGGTCAGTTTGCCCTTCAGTTCGGGAATGACCTTGCCCACAGCCTTGGCGGCGCCGGTGGTGGAGGGGATGATGTTGTCATAGGTGCTGCGGCCAAGGCGCCAGTTCTTCTTGGAGTAGTCGTCCACGATGTTCTGGGTGGCGGTGGCGGCGTGCACGGTGGTCATCAGGCCTTCCACGATGCCGAAGTTGTCCTGCAGGACCTTGGCCAGAGGGGCCAGGCAGTTGGTGGTGCAGGAAGCGGCGGAAGCGGTCTTAAGAGCCGGATCGAATTTCTTGTGGTTGACGCCGTAGACGAACATGGGGGTGTCATCCTTGGCAGGCGCGCTCATCAGCACGAACTTGGCGCCGGCATCCAGGTGAGGCTGTACGCTCTCCTTGGTCAGGAACTTGCCGGTGCATTCCACGATGTATTCGGCGCCCAGCTTGCCCCAGCCCAGGTTGGCAGGGTTGCGGTCGTTCAGCAGCGGGATAGCCTTGCCGTTGATGATGAGGTGGTTCTCGTCATATTCCACGGTGCCTTCCCATTTGCCGTGCACGGTGTCGTGCGCGAAGACGTAAGCGAGCTGCTCAGGGGTCTTGTCGGGGGCGTTGATCGCCACGATGTCCATATCTCCCCGGCGGATCGCCACGCGGGCTGCCAGACGGCCGATGCGGCCGAAACCGCTGATACCAATTTTAATCATAGTAATACCTCTCTTTTTTATTTAGGTTTACAGGGGCTATTGTAAGAGTTTGTGAAATTTTTTTCAAGCGATTTCTTTGAAAATATTACGTTTTTTTAGGTTTCAGTTTTTCGAAATCGGCTTTTCCCGGAGTGTTTCTTAATCCAGCTCGCGGTGTCCCTCCCGCACGAACTGAGCGCAGATCTTGGTGAGTCCTTTTGCCACGTTCGTGAAAGCGTTCCGGAGGCGCGTCCCCTTATCCTGCGGGTCACCGTCCTTGACCGGCTCTCCGCAAATGTAGGCCTTGTCGGCGATCGTACGCGGATACTTCATATAGCAGTAGGGCGCATTGCTGTTCCCATCCGTGAACAGTTTATAGGTTTCCAGATGGTTCTCAAAATATCTTTGAAGATGCCTGACCGTCATCTCGCAGGTCCCCAGAAGGTTCTGCACCGCCGTCAGCGCTGACGTCTTCTTTCTTGCTTCCGTAAGAACTTCGTTCTGGATCCTCTTGCATTCCTTGATCGCCAGTTCACATTGGCCCTTATAGTCGCTGTTGCTTTTCATCTGGGCGATCTCGATCGTATAATCATCAATGATCTCCGTCTTGGCATCCATCTCCGGGCTCACGGAAAAGACCCCGTCCGAAGTGAAGCGGAAGCCGCGCCGGACAAACCACTGGCTCTCAGCGCTGTCCAGGTACGTCTCTCTCCTCTTTTTCCGATAACCGTCCCGCAGTGACGATTTGGATAATTTCCCGACATTTTCCTGATAATACTTTTCCGCCTTCGGCGCTTTCGAGTGCCTGTCCGAGCCGATCCACTGGGAGACCCATGCATCCGCATTATACATGATGGCATCGATGTCTTCGTATAATTGCTTGTCAAATCCGCATTCCTTGAAATTATCGACGATCATATCCAGTGCATTGGCATTCTCAAACGGAAGCCAGGGCAGAAGCCCGCGCAGTTCGATCATGACCTTCAGGAGCTCGCCGATGTCTTTATAGTACTTTTTGCAGGTCAGAAACGCCTGCTTTGTCCCTTTCCCGTCGCCGAGGACTCCCGAGAGAGTATTGAAAAAGTCGTCTGAAGGGATATCCCCGTTCAGATCGTCGTTCTTCATGTAGAAGGTGCTGATCCACCCTCCCGGTCCCAGATCGTTCATCAGGATCGTTTTCCGCAGATCATCCGTCTTTTTATAGTCATTATTGGTCTGCATGGCGATCACTTGCGAAATAAAACCGTTGATGCGCTCGCTCACGCCGTTCAGCTCATTGATAATGTTGCCTTCATCGATAAACTGCCACATCTCGAGTTCGCTGAAGACCTGCTTCATGTTGTCTATGGCTTCCTGATCATAATCGCTGAAATCTATTGCTTCACCCATATTTGCGCCTCCGCTCGGTGTTTTATTCGCGATCCGGATCAGAACCGGATCTCATAATCGCGCACGTACCATCTGCCGCCGTTGGTCCGGATCAGATTCCGTCTCACAGGGCTGCCCAGCTGCTTGCCGTTTTTGTCGAATGAGACGGTCTGGACGGAAGCATATTCCACCTTTTCGCCGTATCTCGCTTCGATCGCTTTCTGATCCTCCGCGGAAAGGAAGAAGGAATCCAGACCGCTCTCGTCGCTGTAGCCCTTGACCACCGTGATCTTGGTGGATTCCGGAACGACTTCCGCATGGACATATTCCCCGTGCAGCCGTTCCTGATGCAGATCCCAGTGATACAGCATCAGCGATTCCTGGATCGGGTTCTGCCGTCTTTCCGGCTGGATGCAGTCGACGTAGAGGTCGTAGTTCTTTTCCTTGATGGCCTGACGGAAGATCTCGACGAGCCGCTCGGGCGTCACGTCCTCCGGTACCGATTTGACGGTGTACCAGGCTTCCTTGATGGCGGCGACTTCATCTTCGCCTTCGAAATAGCCGCTGTTCTCGCGTTCCTTGTCATAAAAGCCGAGCACGTGGCCGGGCACGTAGAGCGCGATCGGCTCGACGACGGCAGCATAGACCGGCGGTCCGATCTTCTTCTCGCCGGGTTCCGGCTGTTCCATGGTCACGCCGGTGATCTCGGCCAGGACCGTCCATTTGTCCACTTCCATCATCGTGGAATCGACCAGTCTGCGATACCGCTTCACGGCTTCGTACGGGCCGAGCCATCTGCGGCCGTTGATCTTCACGAAATACATGCCGCTTGAGCGCTTGCCGCACCAGATATATTCGCCGGTGACGCCCATGAACTGGTTCATCGGATAGCGGACTTCGTCCAGAATGACGTACTTCCCGACATAATTTTCCTGCGGCTCTTCCAGCACATCGGGAGCCGGATAGAGCTTCCCGAGCAGTTTGTCCTGATACTGCTCCCGCAGCGCGTTCCAGGCTTTCTCGCTCTTTTCGCAGTACATCTCCCGAAGCTTCTGCTCATTGACCAGATATTGCGTCATGTCGCTCGTAACATCAGTGAAATTGCCCGTCGAACCGATGATGCAGTTCCGGGCCCGCTCGAACATGTCTTTCACTCTCGGGTCGTTCGGGGCAAATTCGCTCAGGATCTTGATGCGGGCAAGCGCGTCCTCCTTCGAGCGGAAAATGCCGGTGGCGCCCTGCGCGCGCTTTACCTCGGCTTCGAATTCCTTGAGATACATCTCCGCCTGCTGGATGCGCATGGTGAGGTTGGAGTCGTTGACGTTGAATAAGGTTTTGTCGATCATTATGGTTTTCCTTTCAGAGGAAATGAGAAAGATCCTTCGCTTCGCTCAGGATGACACTGTGGGGCGCTTCGCTCAGGATGACACTGTGGGGCGCTTCGCTCAGGATGACACTGTGGGGCGCTTCGCTCAGGATGACAGTACATGGAACAAATGAACCGCTCTGTCATTCTGAGGAGCAAAGCGACGAAGAATCTTCAAATCACTCAGGATGACAGCGTCTTGAAAAAGGAGCCCGCTTTGCGCGGGCTCCCGGTTGTTTCAGCCTTTATCAGGGCTTCGGCGTTCCGCAGGAAGAGCAGAAGTTGCCGTCATTTTCCTTGCCGCACTTGGGGCAGGCCCAGGTCGCCGCAGGGGCAGGCTTCGGGGTGCCGCAGGCAGGGCAGAAGTTGCCTTCATTCACTCTGCCGCACTTAGGGCAGGTCCAGGTTTCCGCAGGAGCGGGCTTCGGGGTGCCGCAGGCAGGGCAGAAGTTGCCTTCGTTGACCTTGCCGCACTTAGGGCAGGTCCAGCCGTTGGCCGGTGCCGCAGCCGTCTGCTGCGCGCCCATGGCGTACATGTTCGCGATGCTGTTGCCGGCGGTGTTCATGGTCATGCCGACACCCATCAGGCCGGCCATCGCGCCGTTCTCATTGGCGGCGGCGGTGTTGATGGCGGTGCCCACCTGGCCGGTCATGTAGCCGGCGCCGATGCTCGGATTGGACAGTGTCGCAGCCGTCTGAAGGGTCTTGATGCGTTCCTGATCGTCTTCAGGCAGGGTCACGGTGGAAATGGCCACGCTGACGACTTCGATGCCGCGCAGTTCGCCCCACTTCTTGGACAGCTGAGCGTGCATGGCATCGGTCAGCTCTTCGTTGTGGGTAACGATCTGATTCGGGCGGATCTCCAGATCGGACAGCTTGCCGAATGCGGGCTGCAGGGCAGACAGGAACTCAGCCTTCAGCTGAGGATCCAGCTGTTCGCGGCGGTATTCCTGCGCGACGTTGCCGACGACCTTGGTGTAGAACAGCATGGGATCGGACAGCCTGTAGGAATAGATGCCGGCGCAGCGGACGGAGACGTCGATGTCAATATTGGCCCGCTTGTCGACCACGCGGAACGGGACCGGGTTGGCGGTGCCGAACTTGTTGTCGATGATCTCTTTGGTGTTGAAGTAGTAGACGCGCTGATCCTTGCCGGTGCTGCCGCCATAGGTGAAACGGCGGCCGACAGCCTTGAAGGTCTCCAGCAGGCTCTGGCCGAACTTGCCGGTGAAGATGGAAGGTTCGGTGGAAGAATCCCAGGTGAATTCGCCGGGCTCCGCGCAGAACTCCACGACCTTACCCTGTTCCACGATCATCATGCACTGGCCATCGGCAACAACGATGCCGGAGCCGTTGGAGATGATATTATCCGAACCCTTGGTGTTGGAGGAACGGCTGCCGACACGCTTCTGGCCCTTGACCATCAGAGTGTCCTTGTCCAGCGCTTCACAGTAGAAAAATTCCTTCCACTGATCGGCAAGGACGCCGCCGATCGAACCCAATGCTGCAGAAATAAGACCCATAATTTAGCTCCTTTCAATTCTGTTTTCTTGTAAATCATAGATAAAAAATGGCTTTTTCTTGCTTAACCATGCTCTAACAGGGGTATTATACCAAATCCTTTCGGATTTGTCCTCTTTTTTTGTGAATATTTTTTGAAATCTGCATTCACCTGCCGGGCTGCTGGCGGTTCTGATTCCGGGGCATCCGTGTGACCGTGGTGCCGAGGTAGATCTCATTGTAGCGGCGCAGCTCGTAGCTGTTCCGCACGGTATAGGTCCGCGCAGCCGTCGCCTTCTGCACCGGCCGCATCCGCCGTTTCATGCTGCTGGTGATCGCCCAGGCGACCAGCAAGGCAAGCCCGAAGGTCCAGAGATAGTTGGAGGATTCCGCCGCCGTCTGTCCTTTGTCGAAGCCGCCCTGTTCTTCATGCGTCTGCACAAGTTCCAGGTAGCGGCGCGCCGCTTCGTCATAGTCTCCGCCCTCCAGATAGGGCTGCAGAGTCTCCGTCACGAATGAGGCGTCCTCCTCGTTGTAACTCTCCGCTTCGCGGCCTGCGGCATAAAACGCGTACTGCCGGTTCCCGCTTTCCTTGCAGAAGACAAAGATCATGCCGGTCCGGTCATCGCCGCGGCCAAAGCCGTTCGCCTCATAGAAAGCTTTCGCAAATACGTTGATCGAGTCGTAGACCTGATCACCGAGCGAGCTGTCCTGCAGAACGTAGACCGAAAGCAGAACGGCGTCGGTCTCGTATTTTCCGGCAAGCTCGGCCGCAGTCTTCGTAAATTCTGACTCGGCGGCCGCCGACCAGACGTTGGCCCGGTCGATGATCCGCACGGTCTGATTGCCGGCGGGGGCAGGCGCACCCAGTGCTGCGGCGCTGCGGCCCGGGAAGAGCAAAAGCAAGGCAAGGAGGATCAGGACGGAAAAACGTTTCATCATTTTCATCATCTCCACCTCCTACATGAAGTTCGCGAGCGCGAACAGGCCGGAAATGACAGCGAAGATCCCGAGGAACCACGCCCAGTATTTGGCTTTCGAGACCGGCAGGTTGCCGGTCATCTTTCCGGTCTGGCCGTTGACCGCGAAGCGGTAGGTCTCGCCCTGGTAGCTCGCCGTGATGAGATAGACGGGGAGAAGGACGTATTTCACCGAGGTATCCGTCAGGCGCATGTTCCGGTGCACCGGGACCGCCGTGGCAAAGCTGCGCAGGGAACTGCGGAAGGCTTCCGCCAGGGTATTATGCACGCGCAGGTCGATGCGCGGAAGGCAGGCCTCGGCATCATCGTCGAAGCGGTCTGCAAAAAAGCCCGAAAGGTAACCGGGGGCGTATTCCTTCAGTTCGGCGAAATCGTAGGGTTCGATGGAGTCCATCAGGGCGTCATCCATGCGCCGCGATCCGTCCGCCGGGACCTTTGCAAAGCCCATCCCGCCTTCGCAGTTCACCAGGTAGCGGGAGGTCTCCGTATAGTAGAACTGATTGTCCGCCCAGGTCCTGACGCGCGTCGCATCGAAGGTCATCGAGCCGTCCGCGCGGCAGTTGTAGAGCCAGAAGGGCACATACACGCCCTTCACCTCTTCGATCTTGTGGGTGTCCAGGAAGTTGTTCGGCAGAAGGCGCTTGCCGGCGCAGTACTGCTTCACGATCGCCTTCAGTTTTTTCTTGTCCACGCGGAAGGGGATCACCCCGTTCGGCTTCAGCAGGCCGGACAGATTCTCTTCCATGACCATGACGTTGCCGCAGTAAGGGCAGTGCGTGGCCGCCGTGACCGCATCGGTCACGACCTCGGCGCCGCAGGATTTACAGACGTAGGACACCATCCCGTCGAGATGCTCCTCCGGGACGTTTGCCGCGTAGTCGCCCCAGTCAAAGGGCTGCTCGGCGTTCACGTCCGCATCCTTCACCTCATCGAAAGTGAAGGTGCAGTCGCAGTATTCGCAGGAAAAGCGGCTCAGCTCCGCGCTGTATTTCAGCGGGGAGCCGCAGTTCGGGCATTTAAAGGAAACCGTTTCGCTCAATTCCAGTACCTCAATATGTTTTTGTATCCAGTGCATCCCTCAAGCCGTTGCTTAAGAGATGGAAGGCGATCATCATCAGGGAAATAATCAGGGCCGGGAAGAGGGTCTGGGTCGGATAAAGCCCCAGCACGCCCTGTGCCTCCGCGAGCAGGTTGCCGAGAGACGGCTCCGGCGCGGCGATCCCGAGGCCGATGTAGCTCAGGAAGGCCTCGGTAAAAATCACGCCCGGCACGGCCATCACCGCCCGGTTGATGATCGGACCGGCGGCGTTCGGCAGGATGTGCCGGCTCATGATCCGGACATCGGAAGCACCCATCGTCTGCGCCGCAAGCACGTATTCCCGCCCCTTGAAGCGCAGGAACTGCGCCCGCACGAGCTGTGCGGTACCGACCCAGTTCCGGCAGGCAAGGGCGAGGATCATCGTCCCGACACCGCTGCCCATGAGCATGATCATCAGCGTGCAGATGACCACGTTGGGAATGGCGCGCACGACCTCGCAGATCCGCATCAGGATCAGGTCCGTTTTCCCGCCGTACCAGCCGCAGACTGCGCCCCAGACCGTGCCGATCATAAGGTCCAGCAGGACCGCGGCGAAGGCAATGAGCAGGGAGACCCGCGTCCCGCGCCAGGTCCGGGTCCAGATGTCGCGCCCGAGCGCGTCCGTCCCGAACCAGAAGTTCACGTCCTCTCCGGCGCCTTTGTACAGGTAGTAATCGACCTCGACGTCAGCAACCGGAATGCCGCGGACGGTCCTTTCATTGAAGGTCCGGATCACGCAGCCTTCGGGATATTTTGCCGTATCCGACAGCGATGACAGCTGCCGCTCCTTCAGGGTCGCGTGGCCGTTGAACAGCGGGATCCAGGTCAGACCACGGATGCGCGGCGGCATATTGACATAATCTTCTGCCAGCAGCTGCCGGCGGTAGCTGTATTCGTTGAAGTCCGGTGCGAAAACCGCCATCAGAACAAGGACGGCAAGGATCGCGACCGCAGCCACGGCTGCCGCATCTTTTCTGAGCTGCCGCAGGGCATCGCCGGCATAACTCGCCGCCTTGCCCGGCAGAGGCCCGCCGGCGGCAGGCTCCGGACGGTTCGCAAAGACGAACAGATTTTTCTTTGTCTTTTTCTGCTCTGTCATGCCGCGCCCCCTTTCCGCCCGGCCAGACGGATCCGGGGATCGATCAGGCCGTAGGCGATGTCCATAAGGAGCACGGTCACCAGATTGATCACGGAATAAAAGACGAGGACCGCCATGACCAGCCAGAGGTCGCGGGACGAGATGGCCTGCGTCATGATGCCGCCGACGCCGGGGACCGCAAAGATCTTCTCGACCACGAGCGATCCGCCGAGAACCCCCGTGATCAGCGGAACGATCACGTTGACGAGCGGGACCATGGAATTGCGCATCGCGTGCCGCGTGAGGCTCTGCGAGGGCGTTAAGCCCTTCGCTTTCGCGAGCAGCATATAGTCGGTGTTCAGATTTTCAAGGAGTTCCCCGCGAAGGTACCTGCAGATCGTGGCGATGGGCCAGAAGGAAAGCGCGAGGACCGGCAGGATCAGCGAGCGCAGCCGTTCCGCCGCCGTTCCCGCCGAATTGTAAATGATATCGAGCCCGCCCCTGTAGCCCAGCCCATACTGCAGGGCGGAGGCAAACACGAAGGACGGCACAGAGATGCAGACCACGGTCAGGATCCCGATCAGGCGGTCGGGGATCTTTCCGGCCGTCCGCGCCGAGAGAGCCCCCGCCAGGATCCCGAAGGGGATCGCAGCGGCAATAGAAAGAAGATTCAGCACGAGCGTTACCGGAATGCGGCCTGCCAGCACCTTCCAGACCGGCACGTTCGGTTCTATTTTCAGGGATACGCCCCAGTAACCGTCCGCGATGATATCGCGCCAGAAATAATAATACTGGACAGGGATGGATTCGTTCAGGTGATGCTTTTCTTCGAGCAGTGCTTCCAGCTCCGGTGAGCTTTCCGGGTCATCAAAAGGGGACCCGGGCATCAGCCGGATCACGAAAAAACACAGGGTCATGATCACGAACAGGGTCAGGACCATCAGGCCCAGACGCTTCAGTACGTATCGTGACACGATGATCCCCCCTTTCGGATTCTTCTTTCTATTTTCTCAGCTCCGTGTCGATATCACAGAGCCAGTAGCGGACATTGGCCGGATCGTTGAAATCATAGGTGACCCACTCATGCAGCAGCGACTGCGTGGTCCGCTCAAACAGCGGAATGACGATGCGCTCCTCAAGCGCTGCCTTTTCCATGGCTGCTGCCGCCGCGACGTTCTTCGCCATGTCGGTCTTGTAGGAGGCATCGCTCTCCTGCAGCCAGATCGTCTTTTCGACCGTCTCGCAGTGGTAGGCCGCGTTGCATTTGCTCCAGTAGGAGCTCGAGAACACGTCGAACTGGTTCATGGGGCTCGCGTCGGTGACCAGCCGGCTCCAGTTGGAAAGCCCGAGCTCGAAGGCGTTCTCGTCCGTGCGCCAGGCCTTCATTTTGGACAGGCGGTTCGCGCTCGGGATCTCTTCGATTTTCAGTACCAGCCGGCCTTCGAAGATCCGGTCGAATTCCTCCTGCAGGAACTGCGCACAGATGCGCATCTCGTCGTTGTCGGAGGAAATAGTCAGGGTCAGTTCCAGCTTATCCAGCCCCTCCTCCGCCATGGCCTTGTCAAAATACTGCTTCGCCAGGGCGGGATCAAAGGATTTTTCGATATCCTCCACATAGGCCTTCGCCTCGTCGGTGTCACGGAAGCGGACCGGGCTGTATTCGCCGCAGTAGGAGGTGTAGGGAACGATGAAATTTGCGGGTTCACCGCCCTCGCGCCTTGCCAGGGTCACGCGGTCCACCGCATACCACAGTGCGTTCTTAAAATCCATATTGGCGAGGATCGGCTTCGTCATCTTCGAGGCGTCGAGTGCCTTTGCCGTATACGTCTTCTTGCCGTCCTTTTCTGTGAAAACGTCCGCATTGTTCGGGTCGTCCGGGCGGTGTTCCACGCGCACCGGCTCGCTCTTTTTGTCAGACGCAGCGTTATAATGTGCCGTGTTGTCGTTGATCTCGATCATCAGAATGTAGCGCGACGGTGTGGAGAAATAGTCGGGGCTGTCCATGTACTGCTCGCCGACCTGGGCAGTGATCATGACCGCATCCAGCTCGCCCCGCTCAAACATCTCCACGCGGGTCTGGACATTCTGCACATACACGAGCTCGGCGCCGTCCAGCAGGATCTCGTCCGCAAAGACGTAATTCGGGTTCTTTTCCATCACGATGCGGGACTCCTTCACCCACTTCGTGACCGTGAAGGGGCCGCAGTATTTCGCCTTGTCCGCAGCGCTGCCGTAGGTGCTCGAGGCCCCATCGGCGCTCATGCAGGACGCGTAGAGCTCGGGATCCACCGGCACGGTGCCGTATTCGCCGAAGGCCTTCATCACAAGGTCAGCCGTCACCGGCGCCTCGGTCGTGATCTCAAGGATATTGCCTTCCAGCGTTCTGATCCCGACGTCTTCCCACTTCACATCCCCGCCGGTATAGTAGGTCCGGGCATTTTTGATGCTGATGTAAAGGTTCATGTTGTCGCCGGAACGGTGCTTCATCTTCGGATCGAGGCAGATCTTCATCGACGCCTCGAAGGAAGCCGCCGTGATGGGTGTGCCGTCGCTGAAGCAGGCATTATCCCGCAGTCTGATCTGCCACACACAGCCGTCCGCATCCTTTTGCTCCGGCTCCGCAGCCGCAAGCTCCGGCCGCATATAGCGCGTGTCGGTCGTGCCCTCGATCTTCGTCCAGGAGCGATAAAGCCGCGCCTGGCACCAGGTATTGAATGCATCCTCCGACGAATTGGCCTCGTAGGGATCGAAGGTGCGGCAGTTCTCCGAAGAGACCCGGATGATCTTCGGTTCCGCCTTCGGTTCCTCACTCGTCTCCGTCGAGGTTACGGCCGGCTTCTTCCCACAGGCCGCAAGCAAAATGATCATTGCCGCCGCAAGCAAAACACTGTATATCCGTTTCCGCATCATCTTCCTCCTTTCCGGAGCCGGAACACCGGCGCCTGGCACATCATACTTCATTGTTCTTTGTATCATATTTCCCTCGTAAAAACAATAAAACAATCATAAAATGGCTTGTCAGGGGGACGGTTCTGCTGACACACCAAAAACGTGTCGGCAGAACCGTCCCCCTGACAAAAGACTTGCCTTTCAGATAAAAGTAACCGTTTCGGCAAGGGGTTTCCGGCTGCTGTGATTCGGGAGCGGCCCCACACCTTCCTCTGCATAACCGAGGTCCAGCAGCATCAGGATCTCTTCCTTCTCCGGCAGTCCCAGTTCGGCTTTTAACAGCTCCGGATCGAAACGGTTGACCCAGCAGCTGTCCACGCCTTCATCTGCCGCCGCCAGGATCAAATGGGTTGCCACGATCGTCGCATCCTCGATCCCCGAATCGCGCTGTCCGCCCGGATAGGTATAAACATTTTCCCTGTCAAAAGCAACCGCCAGAACCGTCGGCGCACCGTAACGGCAAATGGTCAGCTTATCCACTTTAGCCAGTGCATCCTCGGATTCCAGTACATAAATGTGCTGCTCCTGAAGATTTCTGGCTGTCGGCGCCAGACGCCCCGCTTCCAGGATGGCGTTGATTTTCTCTCGTTCAACCTTTCTGCTGCTGTACTTTTTGCAGGCATAGCGATTCCTGACCACATCCTTGAATTCCATTTGTCTTCCTCCGTTTCTATAATATCGTTCCCGAATAGATCGCTTTGTCTGTATAGACGGCTTCCATCGGATAATCCCACTCGCGCAGCGGAATGAAATCCGCCTTCTGCACCTCAAATGCTGCCGCTGCCACATGTGCATTCCTGCACTTCGGAAGGAAACGGTCATAGTAACCGGCCCCCATGCCGATCCGGCTGCCGTTTTCGTCAAAGGCTGTGCACGGGCAGATCACAAGGTCTATGCTTTCCGGGGCAATTTGTTCTGAAGCTTCAGGCAGCGGCTCCGGTATCCCAAACGCCCCTTTTTTCCAGGCTCCGGGGAGCATGGCGATCATCTCTGTCCTGCTGATGCAAAGCGGGTATACAAAACGTTTTCCGGCCGAAGCCGGATGAGAAAGGAGCGCATCCAGGGAGAGTTCACCCCTGATATGATTGTAGATCATAACCGTCCCGGCCTGCTGAAAGATCCTGCTTTCCGCAATCCGTTCTGCTGCCGCAGCCGAACCCGCTTCCCGCTCAGCATCTGTTAACGCATCTCTGGCCGAAATGCCCCGCCCGCGCAGGACAGCACTCGTTACATCTGAAGAAAGCTCACTCATTACTGAAACCTGTTTTCAAGGCGAAATAGTGCTTCACGTGTTTCGCAAACAGCTGTGCTGCATGTGACTGATAATTATTCTTTACCCACCCCAAAAGAACTCTCCAGGGAAATGCATCTTCAAGCGGAATGATTTTCAGCCCCGGGCACAGAATATGCTCTGCATAAGGTCTGGGCATGATATACACGCCGGTCCCGTTAAGCGTGCTCTTAACCAAAGAACTGATATTGGTGCTGGAAAAGCCAACTTTGGGCACATACCCCGCCTGTTTGCATTTTTCCATGATCTGCTGATACATCAGAGACGCCGAAGTATACAGATTATATGACTCCTCCTGCAGATCTTTAAAGCTTAGTTTTTCTCTTTCGGCCAGGCTGTTTTTATCTGACACACAGACAACAATCGTGTCCTCCAGAAGAGGTATCGTCTCAACCACATCACTCTTCTCCAGAGAGATATAGATATTGATATCCGTCTCATGATTCTCCAGCATTTTCTGCAAAGCCAGCGACCCCATTTCCTCAACGCGGATTTCAATGTCCGGATACCGCTGGCAGAACTGATTGATGATCTCTCTTCCATACAGTTCATTGACCATCGGTCCCATTCCGATAGCCAGTCTTCCTTTAACCGCCATTTTTACAGCGTCAATGGCATCAGGAATCGCATCAAACTGCTGCAGAATCGTCGTTGCTCTGGCATACAGAACCTCTCCGCAATCTGTCAGATAAACACCATCCGGCTGTGTATCAAATAACTGGGCCCCCAGTTCATCTTCCATCTTCCGGATGGCTTTACTGATTGCGGGCTGTGAAACAAATAAATGTGCTGCTGCTTTAGTATAACGTCTGTCATCTGCGACCTGAACGAAATAGCGAAGATCTCTCAGTTCCATATTATCCTCCTGTTCCGGCATCAAGTTTACCTATAACTGACTATGTTATAGCACAATAAACAACTATTGTCACGATAACCAGGTATTATTATTGCCTGAGAGCGCTATGAAACTGTTAATTTTTTCGCTGTTTTCAAATCATCTTGGCTTTCACTGAAGTGTCCTGGCCGCTGCCTCAACAACATGTGAAACCAATACACTCGTTGTCACGGCACCGACACCGCCGGGAACAGGTGTGATTGCCTTTACGACAGGCTCTGCCTCATCAAAGTGGACATCGCCGCAGAGTTTTTGTTTCGCTTCATTCCAGCCGATCCCGACGTCGATCACGGTCTGGCCTTCGTGCAGGTATTCAGCACCGACGCTTTCCATCTGCCCGGAGGCGGCAATCACAATATCGGCTTCGCGGGTAAAGGAAGGAACATCCTCGGTCCGGGTATGACAGACAGTTACTGTTGCATTCGCGTGCATGAGCAGCATCGCGACAGGCCGGCCGATCACCAGACTGCGTCCGATCACCACTGCACGCTTGCCCGAAACAGAGATATTATAGTATTTCAATATCTCCATCGCCGCCTGCGCAGTGCAGGGCGGAAAGCCCACAGCCGCATTCGTGAATACGCCGGCAAGCGAGCCGTCCGTGCAGCCGTCAACGTCTTTTTCCGGCGCCAGCATCTTCCGGGCTTTCTCCCCATCAAGCTGCTTCGGCAGGGGCCGGAACATAAGAATTCCATGAACGGAAGAATCCCGGTTCAGGGCTTCCAGTGTCCCAAAGAACTCTTCACTTCCAACATCCGCCGGCAGTACGACATTTTTCACGGCAACGCCGACTTGTTCGCAGCGTTTCATCGCACCGCGCTCGTAGCTAAGGTCATCGTCCCTCGCACCGACGCGCAGAATAGCCAGCGCAGGAACGATTCCTTTTTTCCTTAACGCTGCGGCTGCCGCAGCTGTCTTTTCATTCAACGCTGCCGCTGCCGGAGCCCCCTTCAACAATTCAGTCATCAGCTGATCCTTTCTGTCACACTGTTGTATATTTCTGAAGCAATCGGAGCATAATGCTTCAGCAATTCAGCGACTCTTGTATTAAGCATTTCAGCATATTCTCTGTCCTGCATCGGTTTTGTATTGACTCTGACATTGACTGCTGCGCCGTTCATTGCACTCATACAGAAAGCAGCACCGCAGGCCGCATCGGAAATCACGATGACACTGCCTTTTTCCGCAAATTCCTTCAGCAAATCTATAGCTGCTCCGCAAAGCTCCAGGATCTCCATAGGGACAGCAGCTGCCTGCTGAAGGCACTCTTCCATGATGGTTTCACGCTCTGGTGCGTCTTTCGGGATAGCATAGGCGCGGGAAAGCGGCTCGAACGCCTCTGCGTCCTTTTCAATACAAACAAGGAGCTTTCGGCGCAGGTCCTGGGCCTTTGCCATCAGGTCTTTTATCTCCTCTTCCACATCCGCATAGCGTTTCTTGCCGACCGTATACTCGCCAACCATGTCACCGAGCGCGATGCCCTCCGCTCCAACAAGAGCGCTTGCTCCGCCACCCCCGGGAGCGGGGGCTTTGGACGCTGTCAATTCCGTAAACTTTTCAATTGTTGTATGCAGCAGTTCCATTTTTCATCCTCAGAACAGTCCGGAAATGACGCCGTTTTCGTCGACGTCGATCTTCTCGGCGGCCGGGACCTTCGGGAGCCCCGGCATGGTCATGATCTCACCGGTCAGGGCCACGATGAAGCCGGCGCCGCCGCAGACCTTGAGGTTGCGGACCGTGACGCGGAAGTTCTTCGGCGCGCCCAGTTTGGCCGGATCGTCCGAGAAGCTGTATTGGGTCTTGGCCATGCAGATGGGCAGGCCGCCGCAGCCCATGGCTTCAATCTCTTTTTCCTGCTTGACGGCCGCGCCGACCAGATCCACGCCGTCAGCGTGATAGATCTTGGTAGCAATGGCATTCAGCTTGTCGCGGATGGGCAGATCCAGTTCGTAGGAGGTGGTGAAATGGCTCGGCTGTTCGCAGAGGCGGACGACTTCTTCCGCCAGCGCCTTTCCGCCCTTGCCGCCCTTCGCCCAGACCTCGGAGAGAGCGACGTTAACGCCCAGCTCTTTGCATTTTGCTTCAACAAGATCCAGTTCGGCTTTCGTATCGGTCGGGAAGGCGTTGATTGCAACGACGCAAGGCAGGCCGTAGACATTTTTGATGTTGCCGACATGCTGCAGGAGGTTCGGCAGGCCCTTTTCGAGCGCTTCCAGGTTCTCCATGTTCAGCTCGGCTTTCGGCACGCCGCCGTGGTATTTCAGGGCGCGGACCGTCGCCACAACGACCACTGCAGAAGGCTTAAGGCCGGCAAGACGGCACTTGATATCAAAGAATTTCTCGGCGCCCAGGTCGGCGGCGAAGCCGGCCTCCGTGACGGCGTAATCGGCCAGTTTCATGGCCATGCGGGTCGCGGTCACGGAGTTGCAGCCGTGGGCGATATTGGCAAAGGGGCCGCCGTGGATGAAGGCGGGTGTACCTTCGAGGGTCTGCACCAGATTGGGCTTGAGCGCGTCTTTCAGCAGCGCTGCCATGGCGCCCTCGGCCTTAAGGTCGTGGGCCGTGACCGGCTTGCCCTGGTAGGTATAGCCGACGATGATGCTGCCGAGCCGTTTTTTCAGATCCGGGATATCACTCGCTAAGCACAGGACCGCCATGACCTCGCTGGCCACGGTGATGTCAAAACCGTCTTCACGCGGAACGCCCTGCATCCGGCCGCCGAGACCGTCAACGATCTGACGCAGCTGCCGGTCATTCATATCGACCGCGCGCTTCCAGGTGATGCGCTTCGGATCGATACCGAGCTCATTTCCTTGTTGGATGTGGTTGTCCAGCATCGCGGCGAGCAGGTTGTTCGCGGCGCCGATCGCATGGAAGTCACCGGTAAAATGGAGGTTGATGTCCTCCATCGGCACGACCTGGGCATAGCCGCCGCCGGCCGCACCGCCCTTGATCCCGAACACCGGGCCGAGCGACGGTTCACGCAGCGCCACGATGGCGTTCTTCCCGATCTTCCGCAGGCCATCGGTCAGGCCGACACTGGTCGTGGTCTTGCCTTCGCCGGCAGGGGTGGGGGTGATCGCAGTGACCAGGATCAGCTTGCCGTCCGGCTTGTCCGCGAGGTCCTTCAGCAGGCGGTAATCGACCTTTGCCTTGTAATTTCCGTACTGTTCCAGGTACTTTTCATCAACGCCGGCAATCGCGGCGATCTCGGTGATTTTCTTCTTTTCGCAGGCCTGTGCGATCTCGATATCGGATTTGAGTCCCATTGCATTTCTCCTTTTTACGCTCGTATTCTTCTTGCGAATCAGTCAGCTTCTTCTGTCTTCTTCCCTATTTCCAACAGCTTCTGTTTTGCTTAATTTGAGCATAGCATCTCAATAACTGTTTGGGAAATACCGTTTTTTACTACACTTATTCCTGTCAGTTATAGTATGGAAGTCTTAATTCGGTAATCCTTAATTCTCTAACATCTCTTTATAACCTCTGTTTATACTCACTGAACTTTTATATATTTGACATTTTTTATCTGTTTCATATGATTTGATATAGTAGGAGGGCTGTGACCGATGAAGACGATACCCGCTGAAAAACTGAAAGAATACTGTTTCCGCATTCTTAAAGCTGAAGGTGTAGAAGACTCTTGTGCACGGGACGTGTCCGATATGATGTTGGACGCTGACTTAACAGGAGTCTCCACTCACGGTGTCAGCCGATTATCCATTTATGTTGAACGGGTGCGTGCAGGTGTCGTTTCCCGCGAGAGAAATGTCCGGATCACACAGGAAAGTGCCGCAACCCTTGTCATCGATGCCGGAAACACTTTCGGCGCAGCCGGAGCAAAATTTGCCATGGAAGCCTGCATACGAAAAGCCAAAGAATCCGGATGCTGTTTTGCGACTGTACACAATTCCAATCACTTTGGAACTGCAGCTTTCTACTCAAAAATGGCCGCCAAAGAAGATATGATCGGCTTCATATGTACGAACGTAACCGGGAAAATTGCTCCTTATGGAAGCAAAACCGCTTATTTGGGAACTAACCCATTCTCCATTGCCGCCCCCTCTGAAGGTGATCCTTTCCTGCTTGATATGACCCCGACGGTAGTTGCCCTTGGTAAACTAATCACGGCGCAAAAACTCGGACAATCCATTCCCCTTGGCTGGGCGCTTGATGAAGAGGGGAATCCTACCACTGATCCTGCTGCAGGCCGACGCGGCTCTCTTGTTCCTATTGGCGGCGCAAAAGGCAGCGGCATTGCCATGGCTATTGATATTCTGGCCGGGATCATGAGCGGAGCCGGCTACGGGCGCTATCTCCACGACCTTTATTCCATGGATGCACCACAGGGATTAGGACATTTCCTTGGCGTCATCGATATTTCCCGCTTTATTGATCTGACAGTCTTTAAACAAATGGTCAGTCAATATATGCATGAAATCCGAAATCTCGACAAAGCAAACGGATTTAACGAAATACGGATCCCCGGAGAGCGCGGCTTTGCAGAACTCCAGAAAAATCTCAAGGAAGGAATCACGATTCCCGAGCCGGTTTACGAAGAGCTTGCGGAGCTTGGCAGGCAGAACGGCTTAAGCCTTTAAATCTATAGCAAAATAGGCCATCCGGGCAGTCCCGGATGGCCTATTTGTTTCCTTTTGTTTCAGCGGTTATACTGATAACGCGTATCGGAAATCTGTTTCCAGACTTCGTCGCAGCGTGCAAGAGTCTCCTCGGAGAGCGGCTTTCCTTCCAGTGCGCGAAGATTGCTCTCCAGATGCTGCATGGAAGTCGACCCAATCAGTACAGAATCGACAAAGTCATGCTGTGCGCACCACTTGATGGATAAGTCCGCAAGTGTTATCCCCGCATCTTCTGCAATCGGTCGAAGCAGTTCTACACCGCGAAAACTGTCTTCATTCCAGTATCGGTCCTGATACTGTTTGTTGCCGTCAAAACGCCCGGCAACGATCTTGTCAAAGGAATGCTTTCCCGTCAGCAGTCCGCCCGCAAGCGGGTTAAAGACAGTCATTCCTATTTTGTGCGCCCTTAGGCAGGGTACGAGTTCCGGCTCTGCACTGCGGCAAAGAAGATTATAAACATTCTCGCTGAGAACAGGGCGGGGCACATGCCTCATGACAGCGCATGCATCTATATCCGCAAGCTGCCACGAAGCAAAATTGCTGACCCCCCAATAGCGGATCTTCCCGCTGCGAATCAGATCTCCGAGTGTATCAACAGTCTCTTCAATCGGCGTATCCGGGTCCGGAATATGCAGATAGTAAACGTCAATATAGTCTGTTTTCAGCCGTCTCAGACTGCCCTCAATTTCCCGCATGATAGCCCGACGGTTCAGTCCTTCCGAATTCAGCCGTTCGGGATGACGCGTCAGACGAACTTTGGTAGCAAGAACAACATCATCGCGCCGTCCCTGAAGCGCTTCACCGAGAACCGATTCCGAATGACCGTCCTGATAGACATTTGCGGTATCAATGAAGTTGACTCCGCTGTCAAGTGCAAAATGAGTCATACGGATGGCATCGTCCTTTGGGATTCTTCCCCCGAACTCCATAGTGCCAAGACTTAATCTGGAAACAGTTATTCCTGTTGCAGTTAAGCGCTTATACTCCATTCTGCCCTCCTGTTCTGGCGGTTACATGACTTTCACAGACAGATTAATTAACAGACTCAGTCTCTTTCAGCCAGCATCTTCAGAAGCTTTTCTTCCTCACCTTCGAGCATCTTATAGCAATGCTCAGGAGCCGGATACGCACCGTTATGGCACTCTTCAACAAATGCGCTGGCGCCTTTGAGGATCTCTTCGCGAATGTTCGCATATTTCTTGGCGAACTTCGGGTTCCTGGTATAAAAACCAAGCAGGTCATACCAGTTGATCATCGGGCTGTCGCTGTAAGGGCCGCAGCCGGAACCAAGGATCGGCACGCTGCTGCGCTCATAAATAATCTTGGCTACTTCGGTCGGAACAGCTTCCACCACGATGGCAATACAACCGGCGTCTTCCAATGCTTTCACCACATCGATCAGCTTCAAAGCGGCTTCGGCATTGCGTCCCTGTGTTTTATAACCGCCGAGCATGACTGCGCTCTGGGGCGTAAGCCCCGTGTGTCCGATAACAGGGATGCTTGCTGCTGTACAGGCCTTGATAGCGGGAATCACTTCAAAGCCGCCTTCCATTTTGACGCAGTCCATATCCGCTTCAATCATATAGCGGGCAGCGTTCTTCACTGCCTCATCTGTTGAAGTCTGATAAGTCATGTACGGCATGTCGCCCATGATAAAGCAGTGCGGGGCCCCGCGGCGAACGGCCTTGGCGTGCTCAACCATGACATCCAGGGTCGCCTTTGTCGTGCTGTTATAGCCCAGCATGACCGATGCAATAGAGTCGCCCATATTGATAATCTCAATACCGGCTTCGTCTGCCAATACGGCCATCGGATAATCATAGAGGGCTGTGCGGGAGAGTTTTTCCCCTTTTGCTTTCTTTTCATAGATCGTTGCAAGCGTAACTTTCTTGCGTTCTTCTTGAATCAAATACGACATGTTGATCCTCCTTAGTTTATATTCTTATGGATTATTTGCTCAGGTGATAGTATTCAACGATCTTATCGACCAGGAAATTGCCGATTGCGTCATATGCTTCATACGCACTGCCGCCGAGATGCGGGGTAATGATAAATCCCTTCTGACCAAACAGCGGACTGGACAAAATCGCATCATCCGATGAGAAACCTTTTGTACCCAGCTCATCAGCAAGAACATCAAATCCCAGACCTGCGATCTTGCCGGACTGAAGTGCTTTCAGTGCGGCTTCTTCATTGATAATGCCGCCGCGGGCACAGTTGATGACAATCGCACCGTCTTTCATTTCTTCAAACTGTTTTTCCCCGATCATTCCCTTCGTCTCAGGTGTCATCGGCGTATGGACAGTGAGATAATCACTGCGGCGCACCAGTTCATCCAGATCCTCAAGCAGTTCCACGCCGCGCGATAAGGCATCCTCTTTGTCAATATACGGGTCGTAGACAATAACCGTCATGCCGAACGCCTGCGCCAGTTCACCGACACGTTTTCCAATATGGCCGAAACCAACGATGCCAAGCGTGTGGCCTTTCAGCTCATGACCGGTGTATTTGTATTTGTTCCAAACGCCCTGTTTCTGAACCTCTTCGTTTGCTTCAACGGTCATGCGCGACAGATCAAGCATCTTGGAGATCGTCAGCTCTGCCACTGCGTTGGCATTCTTGCCCGGCGCATTCTGAACCGTAATGCCGCGCTCCCTGGCATACTGCATGTCAATATGGTTTGTACCGGCTGAATTGACACAGAGCAGCTTCATTTTCTCCGGCATTGCGTCAATCATTTCCCTGTCCATTTTCGGATCAACGCGCATGAGCAGAACATCGTAATCCGGAAGCAGAGCTTTGAGCTCTTCGCGGGACGGAAGAATTTTCGTATCGACCTCGACGCCATATTCCTTCAGTCTGGCTGTGATTACGGGAGAAACACGGTCAATGATGAGTACTTTCATAAACTGTAACAACCTTTCTTTTTTAATGATCGGATCACCACTGCGATGCAGGCAGAATCTTCAGTACATCGGCAATGCTGCCGCCGGCATGGAATGCTTCCATAACACGTTTTTCTTTTTCTGCCGCAGCCTTAACCCGCTCCAAAACTTCTTCGATCCTGTCGTTCGGGATGAAGCAAATACCGTTGTCATCCGCAATGCACAAATCGCCAGGACAGACCTGTATGCCGTCAATCAGGACAGGACAGTTGATCTCTGCTGCCAGAATGCGGAATTTGCCGGTAATCGGTGTGACATGACGTGACCAAGCCGGGTACCCCAGTTCCCGCATTTCCTCGACATCGCGAACACCGCCGTCACAGATAGTGCCGGCTATGCCGCTTTTGACGGCAACATTTGACGACATGCCTCCCTGGCAGGAAACCTCCCGTCCGTCCGCATCATACACAACGATATCGCCCGGCTGGGCTACCGCATACGCATCACGGTCAGCCATATGACCTTTGTTCTTTTCTACAAATCCCTGTGTCGGCGTTTTGCGTTCGAACAAATAGCGCAGTGTCACCACCGGACCAATAATCGTTTTGCCCGGGATAACAGGCCTTAAAACACTTGCTGAAACAGCGCCGATAATGCCCATACTGTCCAGAATATCCGATACTGTAGGCGTCAGTCCGCCAGCGTGCCGGTAGAATTCGTCAATGATTTCCTTGGACGGGCGGGGGATTTCCGTGCAGATAATTTTGTCCTCGTCAATCAGGCCAAACAGCCTGTCGCGATATTTTTCAAGGTTTTTTTCGTACATGCTTGTGCCTCCGATGTATAATATCTGGAATGTGTTTCGTTATCTCGGATCATGAAGTCAGGTGAATCGCAAAACCGCCGAACTCCTGCGTCAGATAGACAAAGTTGATTCTTCCGTTTTCATCCCGCCGGATCGTCTCCTCTCGGAACGTGATTCCTTTTGCCGCAAGATCCGCCATTGAAGCTTCAACGTCATCCGTCTGCAAGGCAATATGCCCGTTTTTCCCTCGTCTCGAGTGTTTCTGTACTTCGAAGATATCGCCTGCAAAAACTTTATCCGGAGTATCCTTTTGAGGCACTAAATCGAAATAAAACGTGAGTTGATTCAACAGCTCATTTGCCTGTTCCGCATCTTGATTGTTGATACCGATATGCTTGATTCGGTAGTTGAATTCTTTCTTTTCATTGCTCATTTGTCGGACTCCTCTCTTATGGTTGACTGTCAATTGACTCGTTAAACAGTGCTGAACTTTCCCATGCGTCAGAAAAAGCTGAATAATAAGCAGGAATGTTCAGTTGTTCCAACTGTGGATTCATTTCAATCGTCATTGCATTGACACGCGCCGCGATAAGCGCATCAAAATATGTATTGCGCATTCCGGCAGCTGCAGCGGAAACATCCAGTTCCTTTCGCATGATGATGTGGAAGCCGTAGACGCTTTCCGTGATCAGACTGAACTCGCCGGGTTTCAGCTGCTCTGCGGCAGTCTCAAACTCCTTGATCATTGCGCCTGGCATATAGGTATACCCGTTCGGATAATTCTGACGGCCTATATCTTCGCTGTACTCGTCCGCCAGTTCCTGAAACAGTTCCTGCGGCCGTTCACTGTCACAAAGGCGATGATAAATGTCTTCAATCAGTGCTATTTTTGCATCGATAATGTCCTGCGAATAACGTTCCTTTGTCGTCATATCCATGGTCAGGAGCAATATCTGATCTGCTGTAACGGCCCCCTGCGCTTCGGCATATGCAGCAACATCTTCATCCGAAGCATACAGGCGGCTTCCCTCCGTCAGATAGAGGTCATAAAGATCGCTGTACAGACGCCCTGTGGCATTGATGCGTTCATAGATCTCGGGCCGAAGGCCCAGCAGTGCGATCTGCCGCAGGTATTCTTCTTCACTGCCCAGCTTTGCAATATAGGCATCCTTCTGTTCCTGGAGCGCCGCTTTATCGGCCTCACTTAACGAGACAGCATATTCTTTGGCCATGCTTTCAATGACCGCAAAGTAACGGACTGAATTGAGCGCGTCAATTTTGACATAGTCAAGAACGCTTGTGCCCTGACTGATCTCGTAATCCCAGTCCAGATCCATACCGTTTTGCTTCAGATAGCTTTCAATACGCCGCGTACTGTGGCAAAGCCAGTACAGATAAAGATCATACGAGATCTCGTTGCCGTCAGCTAATACTGCCGCAGTATCCGGAGCGATTCCTGTTTTTTCATAAACCAGGCCTTCTTTGACATGTCCTGGCGCAAAGGGATCCTTCTGGCAGGCGGAAAGCAGCAACCCCGCCGCTAACACGATGACTGCACCGCATTTCAAAGCTGTTCGTTTTAATACGCCATGTTGTTTCAGTATAACCATGTGACGCCCTGATCTGCGCGCGAAACCATCCTTCGATAGGTGTCAAGAATGCCTTTGGCAGGATGTTCGACCGGCTTGAATACAGCAGCCCGCCGTGCCAGTTCCGCCTCATCAACTTCAAGCTGGATCGAATGGTTCTCGCAGTCAATCGAGATCATATCTCCGTCCTCAACGAGGCCGATCAGCCCTCCGTCATAGGCTTCCGGAGAGATATGTCCGATGCAAGGACCGCGGGATGAGCCGGAAAAACGGCCATCCGAGATCAGTGCGACAGAACTGCTGAGCCCCATACCGACCAGCATCGCTGCAGGGATTGACATTTCCCGCATACCGGGACCTCCGCGCGGCCCTTCATATCTGACAACGATCACGTCGCCGGGTTTGACCTTGTTTCCGATCAGTTTGTCGATGACCTCTTCCTCGGAATTGAACACCACCGCAGGTCCCCTGTGTTTTAGCATCTTGGGATCGCACGCACTGGTCTTGATGATGCAGCCGTTTTTCGCAAGGTTGCCATAAAGCACGCGGAAGCAGCCGTTAGGATAATACGCATTTTCTATGCTGTGAATAACCTCCGGATTGGTAACGGGCGGAGCCGCATCCAGGATCTCACGCAGTGTGCCGCCCATCGCATGAGGTACGTCCAGATCGATCATGGAACGGATGCTGTTCAGGCTTGCGCGTACGCCGCCGGCCCGGTAATAATCATCCATATGGTATTGAGAAGCCGGTTTGAGTTTAACGACTACAGGGATAGATTCCTGTACCCGGTCAAAGTCTTTCAGGGTGAAATCAATATCTAACGCCTTGGCAATGGCGACGCAGTGCAGCGCACAGTTAGTGGAGCCTCCGGTGGCGGAAATATGCTTGATACCGTTTTCGAATGCCTCGAGCGTGGCAAATTGACGGAATGTTTTGCCTTCCTTGGTCAGCTGAACAATACGCTCTCCGACTGTACGTGCCTGCCGGTATTTTTCGCCGATACAGTACGGCATGATCGTGCAGTCAAACGGTGCAACGCCCATAACCTCGGCAAAAATACCCATGGCAATTGCTGTGCCGTTGATGGAGCAGGTGCCGCAGGAATAGCAAATGTTCTCCTGATAGCGCTGGAATGTTGCGTAATCTATCTTCCCGCTGGTATACGATCCGATAGATTCCTTAAGGTCCGACGTAACGAAAGTCCGCTCAGGAGCCTGATAAGGAAGCATTGAGCCGCCCATAAGGAACAGTGTGGGAATATCGAGCCTTGCTGCCGCCATCAGCATGCCCGGCACGATCTTATCGCATGAGCACATGAAGACAAGTCCGTCAAACCGGTGAGCTCTGACCATCGCCTCTGCCGAAGCTGCAATCAGATCCCGCTGGGGCAGGATGCACTGCATTTCACGTGTTTGAGCCATACCGTCGCAAGGAGCCTGAAGATCAAATTCCGCAGGGACTCCGCCGCCGGCCCAGACGCCCTCTTTCACATACTGTGCCAGCTCGCGCAGCGGTTTGTGACCGGGATTAACTTCGCTCCAGGAATTTACAATACCGATGATGGGCTTCTGCAGATCCTCACGCCTGAAGCCCGAAGCATGCATCAGACCGTTGTAATATGCGTCCTGAGGACGCGGTGCTTCGATCGCCATTAGTTATCTCCTTTTTTTCGATCTTACAGTTCTTCCTCATCAACCTTGAGAAACTCGACATCTTTAATACTGACCGCCTCGCCGGCCTGAACAATCTCGCCCTCTTTAGGTTTGAACACGAATTTTTGCAGCAGGAAGCAGACGACGGCGATTCCGATACCAATCAGGTCCGTTGTCAGACCAGAACTGATCATCAGAAGCGATGCCGCCAGCAGCAGCGCTGCCACCAGCGGATTGGCCTTATGAATGAACCAGCGTGTAACAGCATAGGCAAAGATGATCGTGCCGACAAACGCCGTGATTGCGGAACGAATGATCAGGCCAACACTTCCGATCATCAGCAGAGAATTGCTGTAGACGAACATATAAGGAACCACAAATGCTGCCAGGCCGAGTGTAAAGGCGCGCCATCCTGTTTTGCTCGCACTGGCTCCGGTCAGACCGGATGCCGCATACGCCGCAATAGCGACTGGCGGTGTAATGGAGGACAGGCAGGCGAAATAGAACACGAACAGGTGAGCTGCAAGCGGTTCGACGCCCAGCTTGATCAGGGCCGGTGCGACAACGGAGGAGCAGATGATATAACTTGCCGTCGTCGGCAGCCCCATGCCCATAATGACCGTGACGATCATAGAGAAGAAAAGCGCCAGCAGCAGATGGCCGCCTGACAATGACACGACAACAGTCGCGATCTTACTGCCGAGGCCGGTCAGGGAAAGAACGCCGACGATCAGACCTGCACAGCCGCAGGCAAGGATGACACCGCAGGAATCCTTCATGCCCTTTGCCAGCATGGCGATCACATCGCCGATCGTGTATCGCGTGGTCTTGCGGAGCATAGCGATAATAAAGCTGACACAAATCGTAACAAGCGCGGCTTTAAGCGGTGAATAGTCGGTGAAGATCAGCATGTAAAGCAAGAGCAGCAGAGGAATGGCCAGATGACCAACTTCCTGCAGAACCGCTTTCATTTTAGGAAGATCCTCTTTCTTAACGCCGGTCAGCCCTGTCTTCTGTGCCTCGACATCAACCATGACATAGACTGATGTAAAGTAAAGGACTGCAGGGATAATTGCCGATCGGGCAACAACGGAATAATTCACAGCCAGCGTCTCAGCCATGATAAAGGCGGCTGCCCCCATGACCGGCGGCATGATCTGACCGCCTGTAGACGCCACGGCTTCAACTGCACCGGCAAATTCAGGCTTATACCCAATACGCCGCATCAGCGGAATAGTAAACGCGCCTGTCGTCACTACGTTTCCTGCTGCCGTGCCGTTGATCATTCCCATGCCGGCGCTGGCAAAAACAGCTGCCTTAGCAGGACCGCCGCGAGATCTTCCGAACGCCGAGATAGCCGCCTCGATAAAAAGCCGGCCGCCTCCGGTGCCTTCCAGCACCGCGCCGAAAATGACGAACAGAATAACGTATGTTGCCGAAACCCCAAGAGAAATCCCGAATACACTGTTTACACCGTATTCAAAGGAAAGCAGACGTTTCCAGGTATAGCCGCGATGCCCAAGGATCCCCGGCAGATGCTTTCCGAACTTGGCATACAGCATAAAAATGATTGCCAGAATCGGCATCGTCGCGCCATTTGCCCGCCGTGTAGCCTCCAACAGGACTACAATGCCGACACCGCAGACAATCAGATCCATCGTCGTCGGACCAAGGTCAATACGCGGTGCAAGCTCCGTATAATCGATAACGATATACGCCATGGTGCCAATGCTGCACAAGATCAGCAAATAATCGAATACTTTGGAGAGTACGCCTTCTTTCTTGGTGAAGGGCCTGCTCATGATGAGAATCACTGTTCCAAACATCAGATGTATCGCCCTGTAGGGCCACATACTCATGGGATGAAGTCCCAGAACCCAAAGATGAAAAAGGGCACCAATCAGAGCTATCCAGGTAATTACTTGCTGGCGGCGCGGTTTTTCCAAAATGTTTTTAATCGAGAAGAATTTCTTCATAACCTGTTATTCCTCATACATTGGTCTTAGGTTAATCATTTCCGGATACTGCAACGGGTGGCTTAACAAACGGCGAAACGATGTTAAGCCACCCATTGTTCATGAATAACTATGCTTTATCGGAGACCGGTAAAGATTATGTCATCCGCCAAAGATTTAAGGGTTATTATTTCTGATATTCAGGACCGAAAGCACTCTCAGGCAGTTCAAGACCGATTTCCTGATAGTAGCGGATCGCACCAACATGCAGCGGTGTTGCAAGATCAAGAACGTTCTTGGGATCCAGCCACTTGAACGAAGCAGCGCCCTGAGCCAGTTCATCCTTGTGCTCATACGTGGTTTTGCAGATCTCATAAACCAGATCCGCATCGGTATCTACGCTGGTCACAAATTTGTACCAAGTGAAGATGGTATCATAGTCTTCGTCCATGCCGGCATAAGTGCCCTTCGGAATGGTACCGACGGCATAGTAAGGATATACATCAACAACCTTCTGTGCCTGTTCTTTTGTGATCGGGACCCAGCGGACCGCGTGAGTGCTGGCATATTCAGCAAATGCAGCAGCAGGGAAACCGCCAAGATCCATGCAGACCTCAATCAGGCCATCGCCCATTGCTGTAAAAGCATCGCTCCAGCCCATATCCTGGCGGGCTTTATACTCAACACCAAGAATCGGGTAGATCTCATTGGCCGCAAGCACACCGCCGCCGGTAGTCGTACCGTTGGAAATGATCTTGCCGGTCAGGTCTGTGATGTTATAGACAGGGGTCTTTTCATCGACAATGATCTGCACAGCACCGGGATTCTGCGCAAGGATCGTGCGGACCTTGTCATACTTGGTTCCGTTTGCCCAGCCTTCGCCGCGGCGGCCGACATAGTCGATATTTTCGCCGCAGAAGCCGAACTCGATCTCGCCGTTATGTACCATGACGATGTTTGCCGACGAGCCGCCGGTAACTTCAGCACTCATTTCAAACTTATCCATATTGGCATTCAGGACGTTGGCGAGGGCTGTGCCGGAAACGTTGAAGTTGCCGCCGATTGACGCAGTGCCAAGGGAGCAGCGATAGGTCTCTGTACGGCCCTGTGCTTCGCTGGAAGCAGCAGGAGTGGAAGCGGCCTGGGTGGAAGCGGCCTGAGTGTTGCTCGGTGTGGTTTGGCTGCCACATGCGGCAAGGCCGAGTACCATGCACAGAGCGAGCGTGACTGCAAGAATTTTTTTCATCGTTCGTTCTCCTTCTCTTTTAATTCAGTTGATCGTTCAATTGCATCTCTCTGCTAGACGCGACTTAATAAAACCAGAAAATCGCAGTTCTATTTGGTTGTTATTAATGTAGCATGATTGCAAAGTCTTGCAAAATACCGTTTTGTTATTCGCCTATAACCAAAAGTTTGCATATCTTTGCCTGACCAGATCAACTGCATAAATAAAAAAAGGGCTGCCGCAGCAGCCTCTTTTTCCTCCGCCCGATGCGGATGATCAGTCGCCTCCGAGAGGCAGATCCTCGATTCCGTCCAGACCGTGATTGTGGGCGCAGGTCTTGCACAGACGGGTCTTGCCGGCCGCGATGGCTTCTTCGACCGTACCGACCTTCACGGTATCGCTGTTGTTTAAGTGCTGGCACCAGGTCTCGTCATCAATATAGATGTGATAGACCTTGCCGTACTGGGTCCAGGTGACCTTGCCGGAAATATTGGCTTCGGCAACCTGCTTCTCCTCTGCGGAGACGGGGTTGTAGTCGATGCTGGCGGCACCGCCGATGAGCAGGGCTGCGCAGGCAGCGATCACGGCGATGGTCTGGGTCTTCTTGTCCAGGTTCTTATTGGTCAGCAGAAGGATGATCAGCGGAACGAAGGCAAAGATCGCGACGATCAGGCCCATGTTGTTCCACAGCCAGAATTTGGTCTTGTTCTTCTTGGAAGCGGGATCGATGTGGTTCGCCTTCTTCCAGAGCTGGGACCCGATGATCACGCAGATCAGATCAAGCACGATCAGGATGATCAGGAAGGTCAGGGTGTTCATGAAGGTGATGTTGATCTTGCCGAACAGCGTGAAGACGGCGACAAGTTCAAATGCGATGGCGGCGACCCAGAGGATCACGGCGCCGATGCGCAGCCCCTTGGCATTGCCCACGGGCTTCGCCGCTTCGGTTTTCTTCTTTCCGCTCACGGTCTCGGCAGCTTCTTCGACCTTCTTGGCCGCTTTCTTCGTCTCGTCGGCAGCCTTCGCTACGGTCTTCTTCGTCTCACCGGCAGCCTCGACGACTTTTTTCTTTTTCACTTCTTCAGCCATGTTCAATACTCCTGTTATTTAAACTTGGTGCGGGCCAAATATCCCATTTGAGGCGATTATAGAACAAGTCCTGTGAGAATTCAATGAATTTTTACGCAAGATGTTGACTTTTTTCATTCATCTGACGCATAATATTGTGGTAAGAAGAGGATCAGGCGGTCCCGCGCCTGTTTCCGCATAATAAGGAGATCGACTATGGATTATTCTGCCCTGTTAAATGCCCTGCTGACCGAAGAAAACGTGAAAGAGATCAGCAAGGAAACCAAGACCACTCCCGATGAAGTCAATCGCGTTGTTAAGGCCGCCATCCCGCTTTTCGAGGAAAACGGCGCACAGGCCGCTGAAACGAAGCTGACCCGGGCTGCCTCAAACGGCACGAACCGCAGCATTCTCGGCACCCTGCTCGGCGCCGGCGCCTCCGCCGCCATTTCCCAGAACAGCGGTGTCTCCAACAAGAAGACCAGCTCCATCCTGAGCCTGATCGCCCCGCTGCTGCTCTCCTCCATGCTGGGTACCAGTTCCAACGCGAGTTCCAACAGCGGCCTGACGAGCCTTCTCGGCGGCCTGCTCGGCCTCGGCGGCACGCAGCAGACCCAGACCGTACAGACCCAGCAGAACAACACCGCCGGCACTCTCAGCCTTCTGTCCAGCCTGCTCGGTGCGGGCATGGCCTCGCAGCAGCAGACCGTGCAGCAGCCGCAGACCATCAGCCTCTTCGGCAATCAGCAGGTGCAGCAGCCTGTGCATCAGACCTACGCGAACAATACCGCGGCCGGCGCCAGCCTGCTTTCCAGCCTGCTCGGCATGGGCAACCTGGGGCAGGCCCAGCAGACCGTACAGGTCCAGCCTCAGGTGCAGCAGCCGCAGACCATCAGCCTCTTCGGCAATCAGCAGCAGGCACAGCCTCAGGCGCAGGCTTCCCAGGGCGGCGGTCTGATGGATCTTCTGATGGGCCTCATCTCCACGGATACCTCGGGCAACTGATCGCTCAGTTTGCTCAGGCAGATGAAAAGGCCGCGGCGCCCGTTTCGGGCGCCGCGGCCTTTTATTGTGTCATCTTGAAGATCCTTCGCTCCGCTCAGGATGACACATCATTGCTTATTGTAATATTTGATCCCCGAGCAGATGTAGTACGTCCGGATGTATCCGTCATTCGACAGGACCACGAACTCCTTCGTGGCTTCGACATAGAAGCACCTGTCGCCGCTGCCGTCGCTCTTGTATTTGGACAGGACCCCTTCGCTGCCGGCCGAATTGATGATGTCGCTCGCCGCCTTCCGGTAGGCTTCCGCATTTTTGAAGCCCATCTCGATCCCGTGCTTTTCGTAGTGCTCGTCCAGCCGGTCCTTGTTGCGGAACTTGTACTCGACGGTCTGCTGCTTCGTCGTTGCGGCCGGATCGGCTTTTGTCTTTGTGGGAAGCTCGGCAGACGGCGTGAGGCTTGCATCGAACGTCCGGATCGGCCCCAGGGTGACCATCTCGCCCGACGATACGGTCTCCAGGGACGGCTGCGTCTGGGTCTGCGCTTCGGTCGTGATCTCGCCGCTCTGCGTCGCCTGCTGCTGCGTGCCGACATCGATCCCGAGCAGCTGTGACAGGGAAATTCTTCCTGTTGCCACCCCGACAATTACCGCAACAAGCAGTATCGCCAGAACAATTTTCTTCAGATCCCACTTAAATTTCTTTTTCTGTGCCATGCTCCGCCTCGTACTTTCTCCTGGCCTCGCTCAGGCTCTCGTGGTTCGCGCCGCCCTCCATGTCCGGCCAGCGCTTCTGGGACGGATCATCCTCCCAGCCGCAGACCGGGCAGATCTCGTAGCTGCGCGGCTCGGTGAAATAGTACCTGCCGCAGACCGGGCAGCGCTGCGCCGCCGGCTGTTCCAGATAATCGATCGTCTTGCCGTGCGCGGCCGCATAGGCGATCTCCGAACGGGTGCTTGAACCGATATAGCCGCCTACGTTGATCACGTATATCCCGTCCGCCATGTCGATCTTCCGCTTGTGCATGTCGTCCAGCATGATCTTGGTCTCGGTGACCGTATCCTCATCCATGCCTTCCCAGACCTCTTCGTCGCCGGCGTGGCCGAAAAGCCCCACCGAGATGACAATATTGCCCCGGAGCGTCAGCCGCTTCTGGGCTTCGTAAAACGAACTCTTGAACCGGGTGCTTCCGCAGAGCGTGATCACCGGATATTTTCCAACCATTTCCTCCCCCTTTCCGGGTCCGTACAGGGGCGCCCCGACGGCGCCTTGGTAAATCAATCATAGCGCAGGCGCCGCCTTCTTTCAAGCGCTTTTTCCCCTTGGCAGGCACCGCGAAAAACGTTATAATAAGGTATTGAGCCGCAGGTGCAGACAGCACCGCGCAGCCGGAGGAACCCCATGAAGAAAAAGACGACCGGTTATCTCTTTATCCTGCTGACCACCCTCATTTTCAGCACCATGGAAGTGATGCTGCGCTACACGCGCGGCCTCTTCGCTCCCATGCAGATCACCTACCTGCGCTTTCTCATCGGCGGCATCGCGCTGATTCCTTTCGCCGTTTCCGCACTGAAAAAGCATGAGGCAAAGCTGCGCGGCCGCGACATCGCCTATTTTGCCCTGACCGGCTTCATGTGCGTGGCCTTCAGCATGGTCATGTACCAGATGGCGATCCTCTACACCTCCGCCTCCTTCGTTGCCGTGGCCTTCTCCGCCAATCCGGTCTTCGTCACGATCCTGGCCGCCCTCCTGCTGAAGGAAAGGATCCGGCCGTACCACATTATCGCCCTCGTCATCGAAGTGATCGCGATCGTCGTGATCGTTTCGCCGTGGAAAAATGCCGTCGACCCGAAGGGCGTCATCCTCACCGTGGCCGCTTCGCTCGCCTTCGCCCTTTACATGGTACTCGGCAAAAAGAAAACGCCCGCCTTCGGCGGCATCGTCGTGACCTGCTGCAGCATGTTGATGGGCTCGCTGGAGCTGTTTTGCATCCTCCTGATCGGCCGTACCGCGGGCGGCGCCGCCTTCTTCGAAGGGCTCGGTCTGACCATCTTCGTCAATGTCCCGCTCCTGCCGGCTCTGCCGCAGGAAGCGATCCTTCCTTTCCTCTACATCTGCCTCATCAACTCCGCCGCCGGCTACGTCTGCCACATGCTTGCCCTGGAAAAGACCTCGGCGAGCGAGACCAACCTCGTCTATTTCCTGAAGCCGATGCTCTCCCCGATCATCGCCTTCCTCTTCCTGAAGGAAGTCATCACCGCCAACATGTGGCTCGGCATCGCCCTCTTCCTTGTCGGTTCCGCCGTCGCCGTCCTGCCCGGGATCCTGGCTGTGAGGAGATCCCGTTGACATTTTCGCTTTATCGCGCTAAACTGTCTGCATTATACCCATCACATTTGCACCGATCTGCGGAAAGGAGCGTCCCATGATCGATCTCTTTGAGAAAACAGAGAAACACAGCTTCGTCGACGACGTCCGCGAGCAGAATATCTATCCGTATTTCCACGCCCTCCAGTCCCGGCAGGACACCGTCGTGCAGATGGAAGGCAAACGCCGCATCATGCTCGGCTCCAACAACTACCTCGGCCTCACCACGAACCCCGAGGTCATCGAAGCCGGCGTGGAAGCCTATAAAAATCTCGGCTCCGGCTGCAGCGGCTCGCGCTTCCTGAACGGCACGCTGGAGCTGCATCTCGAGCTGGAAGCGGAGCTTGCGAAGTTCCTCCGCAAGGACAGCGTCGTCACGTTCTCGACCGGCTTCCAGACCAACCTCGGCATCATTTCCGCGATCGTCGGCCGCGGGGACTATGTGATCATGGACCGCGAGAACCACGCCAGCCTCTACGACGGCTGCAAACTCTCCTACGGCACCATGCTCCGCTACCGCCACGGCGATATGGCCGACCTGGAAAAATGCCTGCAGAAGGTCCCGGAGACCGCCGGCTGCCTGATCGTGACCGACGGCGTTTTCTCCATGGGCGGCGATATTGCGAAGCTTCCCGAGATCTGCGCTCTCGCGGAAAAATACGGCGCCCGCGTGATGGTGGACGACGCCCACGGGCTCGGCGTGATCGGCGAAGGCGGCCGCGGCACCGCGAGTTATTTCGGGCTTGAAGATAAGGTCGACATCTACATGGGCACCTTCTCCAAATCGCTTGCCTCGCTCGGCGGCTACATGGCCGCGAGCGCCCGGGTGGCCGACTATGTACGCCACTCCTCCCGGCCGTTCATCTTCTCCGCCTCCATCCCGCCGGCCAACTGCGCGGCGGCCCTGGCGGCCCTGCGCATCCTGGAAAGCCATCCCGAACTGGTCGAAACGCTCCAGGAGAACGCCCGCTATATGAGGAAATGCCTGGCCGAAAGGGGCATCAAGATGCGGCTCGGCGGCGGCGAGATGATCCCGATCGTCCCGATCTTCACCTATGAGCCGATCCCGACCCTGACCATCACCAAAGATCTTTACGACCACGGCGTGTTCGTGAACGCGTCGCTTCCGCCGGCTACGGCGCCGCACGAGGCCCTGCTTCGCTGCAGCCTGATGGCCAGCCACACGCACGAACTCATCGACGAAGCCGTGGGCATCATTGCCGAAGTACTGGGGAGGTATGATCTGTGAACAAAATCTGCATCGTGACCGGCGGCAGTTCCGGCATCGGCCTCGCAGCCACGAAGGCCATGCGGGACGCCGGCTATACCGTCTATGAATTTTCCCGCCGCGGGGAAGGCGCCGAAGGCGTCAGTCACATCGCCTGCGACGTCACCGACGAGGCCGCCGTCATCCGGGCAGTCGACAGCGTCATGCAGGCCGAGGGCCGCATCGACGTCCTCATCAACTGCGCGGGCTACGGCATTTCCGGCGCCGTCGAATTCACGCCCCTCGAGGACGCCAGGCAGCAGCTGAACGTCAATTTCTTCGGCATGGTCAATGTGAACAAGGCCGTGATCCCGGTCATGCGCCGCCAGGCTTCCGGCCGGATCGTCAACCTCTCCTCCGTGGCCGCGCCGATCCCGATCCCCTTCCAGACCTACTATTCCGCCTCGAAGGCCGCGATCAATTCCTACACCATGGCGACTGCCAATGAGCTCCGCCCCTACGGCGTGACCATGTGCGCGGTCCAGCCCGGCGACATGGCGACAGGCTTTACCGCCGCCCGCAACAAGATCATCGCGGGCGACGACGTCTACGGCGGCCGCATCTCACGTTCCGTCGCCGGCATGGAAAAGGACGAGCAAAGCGGCAAGGGCCCCGAGGTCGCCGCGGAATTCATCCGCAGGGTCGCGACCCGCAGAAGCGTGAAGCCGCTCAACACCATCGGCTTTCAGTACAAGCTCTTCTGCTTCCTCGCGAAGATCCTTCCGGCAAAGACCCTCAACTGGCTCGTCGGCCTCATCTACGCGAAATAAGGCGGAAACAAAAAGAAATGCCGCTCCCGGCCGGGAGCGGCATTTCTGCGTTATTGTTTGGTATTTACTTCGGCACGACCGGCGTCCAGTATTCCTGCTGATAGATATCAGTCAGGACGTAAGCCACGCTGCACTTGGTCGAAGACGGGATAGCCAGGTCGACGATCTCGGTGTTCTCCGTCCATTCTACCACGTCACCGATCTTGTAGGTATCCTGATAGTTGCCGCTGTAGTCGTAGTAGTCCGCAATGAACTGCAGCTGCGCACCTTCGTTCAGGGCCGTCGTCTCTTCTTTGCCTGACTCTTCGCTTATTCCTCCGGCTTCCTTTGCCACAGCCTCGGTCTCGCCGTCCGTGTAAACGGTGCGGAAGCCGACGATCTGCCAGCCGTCGCTGTCATTGTAGCTCAGTTTCAGTTCGACGCGCTGATTCAGCAGACCCAGGTTAAGATCGGTCAGCAGGGCCGGCACATAGCCGTAGTACGTGATCTTGCCGTTCTCGTTGTTGGAGTCGGTGTAGTAGTAGGCCATGGGCTGATACGTTCCCTTGTCAGCTTTCTTGTCGCCCATGTAGATCCAGCTGTTCTCCTCTTCCGCAAGAAGCTTGCCGTCTTCGGTCAGGTCGAAAATGCTGTCCAGGCCGAGGTCAATGTAACCGCCGTCGTCTTTCACGAAGACGCTCATCCGGATATCCTGCACCAGGCTCCAGTTCGCCTGATCCATCGTGATGGCATAGCGGCCGTCTTCCTTCTTCCAGACCATCTGATCCGGGTCGAAGCGGTTGTCGTTCAGGTAGGCCGCCGTATCGTCAAGGTTCAGCGCGCGGCCGCCGCCGAGGGCGCTCGAGAGGAAGTCCATGGCGCCGCCGGACAGGCCGGAGACGTTGTAGGTGCTGCTGCCGCCCATGAGGCCGCCCAGGATGGACAGGATGTCGGAGCTGCTTGATGCCGTGGTACCGCCGGAAGAATATCCCGACAACAGGCTCGACAGCGGGCTCGAGGAGCCGCCGGAAATGGCCTGGCCGCTGGTGCTCATGGCCGCGACCTGCTGGATGCAGTCACGGAAATCGGCGTCGATGCCCACCGCCTTGAAGGTCTTCACCGCGGTATCCACGGTGCGGACGTTCTTGTACGGGAAGTAAATGGACAGCCCGTAGGCGTTGGTCATGTCGCTCGAAGTGTTGTTGTATTTCACCGCCCCGCGGATAGCTTTCGCAAGAGCCGCTGCTTCGGTGGTGTTCATGCCGTTGCAAAGGTCAACCAGGTCGACCTGATCGATGCGGGACGAAACGGCAAATTCACGGGCGCCGCTGCGGGCGTTCGAGACCTGCGCGTAGTTCTTGTTCTTGATCAGGTTCGAGGTCGAGGTCGCGAAATTCTTCAGGGCCGTCGGCACGGTGTTGGACAGTTCCGCCAGGTCGACCACGGACAGAGTCGCCTTCTGGCCGCGGCACTGCTGGCCGCAGACTGTGACAAAGTCGTCGACGATGGTCTTGCCGAGCTCGAGCGTGCTGACGGAGGTGTTCTGCGACAGCTGGTTCACCCACTTGGTGTAGTACCAACCGATGCCGGGTTCGGATTCCTCGGAGGCGATCATGTAGTCGCCGAATTCCGCCATGGTGAGCGCCGTCTCGGTCGTTGCCATCAGGCAGGCGTCATAACCGATGAAATCGAACTTCACGCCGCCGTCCGTGAAGGCCTTTTTCAGGCCTTCCAGGCTCATGGAGCCCTTCGGATACTTCTCGTCATAGCCGTAGCCGGTGACGGACCCGCCGCCGTGGTCCCAGAGGATGATGTCATAGCGGTTCGCCGGGTAGTACTTCGCGCAATACTGGATGAAGCTGCTCAGGGTCGACGGCTCCACCATGGAGCGTGCGCTCTCTTCCGCTAACTTCGTGAGGCTCCCGCTCGTCAGCTTCCAGATCTGGTTCTTCGTGGTGCTGATGTTGCTGATCTGCCACTTCTTGCAGCCGCCGGTGTAAATGATGATGTTTAGCTTGTCCGAGATCGAAGCCGACGCCATTTCCTGCAGGTCCTTCGTCGCCATGCTGTAGCTGGACTCCAGGTCGGTGCCGCACATGTAGACCATCAGGGTGACGGTATCCTTGCCGTTCCCCTTGATCGTCGTGTACTTCGCACGTGAACCTTCCGCCACGTCAGTGTTCAGTTTCTTCTTGTTGGAAGAGCTGTTGGACGAGTATGCGGACGTGACCTCCGGCGAGACAGTGCCGGTGGTGCCGGTGTTCGTGGACGCGGTCGTGGAGCCCCAGCCGCTGAAGAGCGAGGAACCGCTTAAGTTGTAGTTGATGGTGTTGGTCGTCTGAGGCTGGGTCGCCTGTGTCGCCTGCGTCGGATCACTGCCGCCGAAAAGGTTGCTGAGTCCGCCGCCCTTAAGCAGGAAAAACAGCACGATGAGGATCAGGATACCGGTGCCGCCGCCGATTGCGCGGCTGGGCACGCCGCCGCCCGAGCTGCCCGAGCTGCCGCTGCTGCCCGAGGAGCCCGAAGGCCTCTTGTTATCGTGACGGATCTGGTTGCTGCCTGAGTTCTGGCCGACCGGCCCGGTCCCCAGACCGGATCCTTTCTTGTGGACATCGCTGCCCGTACCGGATACATTTTTCTTCCGGCCCGAAGGTAAATCTGCCATGGATGCCTCCTTTTTCATGTAAGAATCATTCGTAAATGGATGTTGTCAGTTTCAGCCGCTTAAATCATATCACTTTTTCGGCAAAATGCAAACGATCACATAGAAGCTTCACAAATTTTACTTCCCCCTGCCTTCCTCCGTGATAATCTTTTTATTTTATGCTATACTGTTATCGATTTAATCTGTCCGTTCCGGAAAATCGAGGTAAAAATGATGTTTACGAAACCCCTGATCCCGATCCTTATCCTGCTTCTTGCTCTCCTGCTCGCGGCTTGCGGCGCGGAACCGGCCAAGACCGAGCCGGCGCCGACCCAGGGCACGCCCGCCGTGCCGGGGCCTCCGGAAAGCACCGAAGCTGCGGTCCCGGCCATCGACGTTCCGGCCTTCACGGTCCCGGAAAAGATGGCCGGCGACACGCTCCCCGTGCGGAAGATCGACGGCGTCACCGACGACTTCATCCTGGGCATGGACATTTCCTCCCTGCTTGCCGAAGAGGCGAGCGGGGTCAGATACTATGACTTCGACGGAAGGGAAGTTGACCTGCTGGAGCTTCTCGCGAAGGTCGGCGTGAACACCGTCCGCGTACGCGTCTGGAACGATCCCTTTGACAAGGACGGCAACGGCTACGGCGGCGGCAACTGCACCGTCGACACCGCGATCGAGATCGGAAAGCGCGCCACCGCCCACGGCATCGGGCTCATCGTCGATTTCCACTACTCCGATTTCTGGGCCGACCCGGGCAAACAGATGGAGCCGAAATCCTTTGCCGGCATGGACGTTGAGACCAAGGCACAGGCCGTCTATGATTATACCCGCGAATGTATGCGCAAGCTCCGCGAAGCCGGCGTGAAGGTCAGCATGGTCCAGCTCGGCAATGAAACGAACGGTGTCATGTGCGGCCTCAAGCGCTGGATGGACATCCAGGAACTCATGGCTGCCGGCTCGAGAGCCGTCCGCGAGACCTATCCCGAATCCCTCGTGGCCGTGCATTTTGCCAATCCCGAGAACGCCGACCAGTACCTCAGCTACGCCAGCAAGCTCGCCTACTACAGCATCGACTACGACGTGTTCGCAAGTTCCTACTACCCCTACTGGCACGGCACGCTGGAGAACCTGGCGAACGTGCTCACACAGGTCGCCGACACCTACGGCAAGAAGGTCATGGTCATGGAGACCAGCTACGCCTACACCCCCGAGGATACCGACTTTTCCGGCAACACCATCGGCGAAGGCAGCGCGGTCGTGAAGAACTACCCCTACAGCATTTACGGGCAGTCGAACTGCCTGCAGGACGTGATTGAAACGATCGCAAATAAGACGAAAAACGGCATCGGCGTGGTCTACTGGGAAGGCGCCTGGATCAGTGTGGGCACCGAAAGCTGGGAAAAGAACCACGAGATCTGGGAAAAATACGGCTCCGGCTGGGCCTCGAGCTATGCGGGAGCCTACGACCCAAACGACGCGGGGAAATATTACGGCGGCAGCGCGGTCGACAACCAGGCCTTCTTCGATCCCGAAGGAAAGCCGCTGGAGTCGCTGAAAGTCTGGAACCTCGTGCGCTACGGAAATGAAGCCCCGGTCGTTCCGGATGCCATCGCGGACACCGTTCTGATGCTCGACATCAACGGCGAATACACGCTTCCGGAGACCGTGAACGCGGTCATGAGCGACGATTCCAAGCAGGAAGTCCCCGTTGTCTGGAACATCACCCCCGAGGAGCTCGAAAGTTACCGCGCCAAAGGCGCTGCCAAATACGACATCACCGGCACTGCGGCCGGCATGGAAGCCCATCTGCAGCTGTCCCTGGTCGAATACAACTACCTGACGGACTGGAGTTTCGAGGACGACGGCAAGGGCTGGATTGCGACCGATCTCGGCAAGACCGAGCAACTCTACGTGGAGGAAAAAGGCACCGACTCGATGACCGGCACAAAGCACTTCCACTTCTGGAGCGGCGGTCAGAACACCGTCAACTTTACCCTGGAGCAGAACCTTACGGACCTGCCCGCAGGCAATTACCGTTTCGAGATCTCCATCATGGGCGGCGACGCCGGCGAACACGAAGTCTATGCGTACGTGAAGGTAGACGGCGAAGAAGTCAACACTGCGCCGGCTAAGATCACGGTTTACAACGAATGGCACACGGCCGTCATCGACAGGTTCGAGGTGAAAGAAGGGCAGGAAGTCACGGTTGGGATATATGTGAAGTGCAAAGGTGATGGTAATGGTGCATGGGGGAAGATAGACGATGCAAAAGTGAACAGGGTGGGGGAATGAAGAAAGAGTCAATATCAACATATGATAATCATATGCACTAAAGGATTAACGAAAACGTTGATATATTATGGTTTTAAATCATAAAGCCAGAAAAAGCCGAGGACTGACAGCGATTCAGTCCTCTGCTCTGTTATAATGTTATAGAATCAAACTGATGGGAATTTCATTAAGTTTCGGGGTATGTCATAAGCCTTAACTTTAGAAAAAAGTTCGGCATACCCTCCTGCTGGCAGTCTTCTTCACTCTGTGGTGCGTGGAGAAGGGGATAGTGTAAAGCAAACCGCGCCGGGCCCTCTCCCCGGCGCGGCTTGCATCTCCCGCCTATCAATAGTATATTGAATTATACACCACCTTATTTTCTGACTGACCGCACAAAGCGAGGTTTACCATGTCTGATCCTACCCCTGCAAATTCCACCCCCAGGCAGCAAGCCTCGTCTTCACCGCCGGCCCCGCCTGCACCGAAGCCCCCTCAGCCGGACTCTCCTCCGCCTGCGAAGCCCAGCTCCTCCTCCCACCAGCAGGCTTCCGAGGCGCGGCGGCGCCTCCTGACCGAGACGCCGGTGCCGCAGCTGATCCTGAAGCTGGCAGTGCCGACCATCCTCAGCATGCTCGTCACGGCGCTGTACAACGCGGCGGATACGTTTTTCGTGGGGCGGATCTCCACGGAGGCGACGGCCGCGGTCGGGCTGTGCTTTTCGGCCATGGCGGTCATCCAGGCCTTCGGCTTTTTCTGCGGGCAGGGCTCGGGGAATTTCCTCTCGCGTATGCTCGGCGCCGGGCGCCAGAAGGAAGCGGAGGAAATGGCCGCGACCGGCCTGGCCCTCGCCTTCATCCTCGGCATCCTCACGGCCGCGCTCGTCAACATTTTTTCGGAACCGCTCGCCTATTTCCTCGGCGCTTCGGACTCGACCGTCGGCGACGCCACCACCTACCTCGGGATCATCGCGATCGGCGCGCCGTTCATGATGGCGCAGTTCGTGCTCAACAACCAGCTGCGCTACCAGGGCAGCGCGATGTATGCGATGGTCGGCCTGATGTGCGGCGCGGTGCTGAACATCGGCCTCGACCCGCTGCTCATTTTCGTCTTTGACATGGGCGTGGCGGGCGCCGCGACCGCGACCGTCTGCGGCCAGATCATCAGCTTCGTCGTGCTCATGATCGGCTCAAGCCGCGGGGCAAATATCCGCCTGAAGCCGGCAAATGTGCGCCTGAACGGCTTCTATCTGGGGAACATCGTCAACGGCGGCATGCCGGCACTCTTCCGCCAGGGACTCGCCGCGGTGGCGACCGTGCTGCTGAACCGCGCCTGCCGCGTCTACGGCGACGCCGCGATCGCGGGCATGAGCGTGACCACGCGCGTGATGATGTTCGTCTCAAGCGCCATGATCGGCTTCGGCCAGGGCTACCAGCCGGTCTGCGCCTTCAACTACGGCGCCGGCAAGAAGGACCGCGTGCGCGAAGGCTATTTCTTCTGCGTCAAATGGGGGACGGTCTTCCTGATCGCCATGGCGGCGTTCTGCCTCATTTTCGCGCCGCAGATCATCGGCTTTTTCCGCGATGACCCGGCCGTCATCGAAGTCGGCAAGACCGCGCTGCGCTGGCAGGCCGTCGCGCTGCCCGGCCTCGCGTCCATCGTCATCACCAACATGATGCTGCAGGCCATCGGCAAGGGCGTCAAGGCGTCCATCACCTCGTCCTCCCGCAGCGGCCTCTTCTTCATCCCGCTGATCCTCATCCTGCCCGAGCTTTTCGGCCTCTTCGGCGTGGAGATCACGCAGGCCGCGGCCGACGCCCTCTCCATCGCCGTCGCCATCCCCTTCGCCGCATCCGAACTAAGGAAAATGAAGGAATAATCGAACATTTCTGCAAACAGCAAGGGCCGGCGCCATGAGGCGCCGGCCCTTTTTTGTCAATTGGTGAATTATACTATCAAGTGCAACAGATAAAAAAATGAAAAGTTCATACGAATCTCATGTAGAATGAAGCTACCACACACCAATCCACAAAGGAGAATTCGTATGAACTACAAACATCTTAGCATAGAAGAACGAAG
>JAFRRD010000040.1 GCA_017428265.1 Lachnospiraceae bacterium
TGGAGAAGATCTGCTTCTTGTTGAAGGTGATGGTGGTGTTTCGCTCAATCAGATTGGTGAACACGCCGCCCATGGTCTCAATGCTCAGGGACAGCGGCGTGACGTCCAGAAGAAGGATGTCGCCCGCACCGGCGTCGCCGGCCAGCTTGCCGCCCTGGATGGAGGCGCCGATCGCGACGCATTCATCAGGGTTCAGGGACTTGTTCGGTTCCTTGCCGGTCAGCTGTTTGACCTTTTCCTGCACGGCGGGGATACGGGTCGAGCCGCCCACCAGCAGCACCTTGGAAATGTCAGCCGGAGTGAGGCCTGCATCACGCAGGGCGTTCTGTACCGGGACCGCGGTCCTGTCGACCAGCTCGCGGGTCAGTTCGTCGAATTTGGCCCGGCTCAGGTTCATGTCCAGATGCTTCGGGCCGTCGGCGGTCGCCGTAATGAACGGCAGGTTGATGTTGGTGGTCGTGGCAGAAGACAGTTCCTTCTTCGCCTTCTCAGCCGCCTCTTTCAAACGCTGCATAGCCATCTTGTCGCCGGACAGGTCCACGCCTTCGGCGCGCTTGAATTCCTGGATCATCCAGTTGATGACCTTGTTGTCGAAGTCATCGCCGCCGAGCATCGTGTCGCCGTTGGTGGAAAGCACTTCGATGACGCCGTCGCCGATCTCAATGATGGACACGTCGAAAGTGCCGCCGCCCAGGTCATAGACCATGATCTTCTGTTCTTTTTCATGGTCCAGGCCGTAGGCAAGGGCTGCCGCGGTCGGTTCGTTGATGATACGCTTGACGTCAAGGCCCGCGATCTTGCCGGCGTCCTTGGTCGCCTGGCGCTGCGCATCATTGAAATACGCCGGCACCGTGATGACGGCTTCATTTACGCTCTCGCCCAGATAGCTTTCGGCATCCGCTTTCAGTTTCTGCAGGATCATTGCGGAGATCTCCTGCGGGGTGTAGCTCTTGCCGTCGATGGTCGTACGGTAGTTGGAACCCATTTTCCTCTTGATCGAGGAAATGGTGCGGTCGGAGTTCGTCACGGCCTGCCGCTTGGCCGGTTCGCCGACGAGACGCTCGCCGGTCTTGGAAAATGCCACGACGCTGGGGGTGGTGCGGACGCCTTCGTTATTCGCGATGACGACGGGTTTGCCGCCTTCCATCACGGCGACGCAGCTGTTGGTCGTACCTAAATCGATACCGATGATCTTGCTCATGTTTTTATCCTCCTGATAATCTGGTAATGGTTGTTTTAGTTATATGTAAATCGCTAGTTCGCGACTTTTACCATGCTGTAGCGGATGACCGTGCCCTTCATCGTGTAGCCCTTCTGGAGCTCCGCGGTCACGACGTTCTCGCCTTCGCCCTCGACCTCCTCGTGCATCACCGCATAGTGCAGATTCGCATCGAAAGTCTGTCCGAGCGCCTCGATCGGCTTCACGTCCAGGTCGTCCAGCTGCTTGATCAGCTGTTTGTAGACCTTATCCATGCCGGCGGCAAAGGGTTCCGCCTTCTGCTCCTCGGAAAGGCCCGCAAGCCCCCGTTCGAAGCTGTCCACGATCGGCAGGATCTTCAGGACCACGTCGCGCGCGCCCATGTCGAACTGCGCGGCCTTTTCCTTCTCCGTGCGCTTTCTGTAGTTGTCAAATTCTGCCATCTGGCGCTGCAGCCTGTCCGTTAAGGAGGCCAGCTGCTCTTCCTTCGCCTTCAGTTCCTTCTCGGCCTTTTCGGCCCGGATGTTCCTGAAAAGCTTGCCTTTTTCCTTCTCTTCCTTTTCCGGTTTTTCGTCCGCCTGCGATCCCTCGGCGGTCACCGCCGGATCCTCCGCAGCGTCCGTATCCGCAGCAGCCCCGGAAGCCTCCGGGCTCATTTCCTCTTCGCGGATCTCTTCGTCTTCGGAAATGTTCTTTTCTTTCTCGTTAGACAAAGCTTATTCCTCCGGTTTCTTAAATATTCCGTCCAGCTGGCTCATGGTCGCCTTCAGCGTTTCCACGACCTTCTGGTAGTCCATGCGTCTTGGTCCGATGATGCCGATCTTGCCCTGCACGCCTTCGCCCATCTGGTAAGTGGCCGTCACGACGCTGCAGTCTTTCATTGATTCCACCGGGACCTCGTCGCCGATGTAGACCTGAATGTCCTGCTTGCTGCCGTCGGGCGAGACCACGCCGAGCGCGGTGCCGAGTTCCTTTTTCTCCTCCAGGACGTCGATCAGATTGCTGATCTTCTCGTTGTCGGCGAGTTCCGGATACTTGAAGATGTTCGTCGCGCCGCTGGTGTAGACCGGCATGCTGTCTTCCTTGTCGAAGGCACCGGCCACGGCATCCAGGATCCGCATGGCCACGTCCGCGTACTCGCCGGCCTCTTCCTTGACCTTCGTGATAAGCGGCAGGTTGATCTCTTCGACCGACAGGCCGTTCAGGTTATTGTTCAGGCTGAAATTCAGGCGGCTCAGCGTTTCCTGGTCGACGTCGGCGCCGATGTCCAGAATATTGTTTTTCACGATATTGCCGTTCAGCACGATGACAGCGAGGATCTTTCCGCCGCCCATCGCCGACAGCTGGATGAATTTCAGCTTGTTCTGCTTGTAGTGCGGGCCGGTCACCATCGTAGTGTACTGGGTATTCGCCGCGAGCACCTGCGCCATGCGCATCAGCATCTCTTCTACGCGGTCCATCCGCTTCGAGAGGAGCTGCTCCATGTGCGTCGCCGGGTGCTGCGCGCCGTTCGTCGCGAGTGCTGTCTCGTCGCTCGTCAGCAGGTGGTCCACATAGAGGCGGTAGCCCTTGTCGGTGGGCACCCGTCCGGCTGAAGTATGGGGCTGAACGATGAGACCCATTTCTTCCAGATCGGCCATTTCATTGCGGATCGTCGCCGGGGAGTAATTCAGATCGTCCATCTTCGAGATCGTCCGGGAGCCTACCGGCTCGCCGGTATCCTGGTAGTTCTGAATGATGGCCAGCAGTATTTTCCGTTTTCTGTCGTCCAGTTCCATAACCTTTCTCCTTACCGTGTTAGCACTCAAACGCATAGAGTGCTAACATCTGCGTATAACATAACACCCTCTCTTCACTTTGTCAACGGATTTATACTTTTTTTATGGAATATTTTTGCGGCATCCGGATTTGATCCGATTGACTTGGAAAGATGTTCTTTTATAATGGAAATATAAGAAAATTCGGAGGTGTTCCATGAGAAAAATCGTACTGCTGGATATGGAAAACATCGGAACCGATATCTCTCCGGATCCGTTCCGGGCCTTCGGCGAGCTGGTGATCTTTGATAATACCGCTCCCGATGAGATAGCGGAACGTATTGCGGACGCAGATATCGTTCTGACCAACAAATGCCGGCTGGACCGATCCAATCTCGCCGGCGCGGAGAAGCTGCAGCTGATCTGCATCGCGGCGACCGGCTTCGACAACATCGACGTGGCCTGGTGCCGTGAAAACGGTGTCGCCGTCTGCAATGTCAAAGGCTATTCCACCGACTGCGTGTCGCAGCTGACCGTTGCGATCGCCCTCTCTCTGTCGATGCATCTGAAAGAATACGGGACATACGTCGCAGACGGCAGCTATACCGCCTCCGGCCGTTTCAACCTTCTGACGCCGCAGTTCCATGAACTGCGCGGGAAGACCTGGGGCATCGTCGGCGCCGGCAATATCGGGTTGCAGGTCGCCCGCGTTGCGGAAGCCCTCGGCTGCCGCGTGATCGTGTACCAGCGCCACCCGAACAGTTTCTATCCGACAGTCTCGCTGGAAGAACTGTGCCTCTCGGCGGACATCATCTCCCTGCACGTCCCGCTCAGCGATTCGACCCGCGGCCTGATCGGTGCGCACCAGATCGAACTCATGAAAGACGGCGTGATGCTGATCAATGCCGCCCGCGGCGCAGTCACGGATGAAAAGGCGGTCGCCATGGCGGTCGAATCCGGCCGGATCGGCGCCTTCGGCAGCGATGTATACAGCCAGGAACCTTTTCCCGAGGACCATCCCTTCTATGCGATCAAGGACAGGCCGAACGTCCTGCTGACGCCGCACATGGCCTGGGGCGCCGTGGAGACGCGCCTTCGCCTGATTAATGAGATGGCGGAGAATATCCGTGCCTTCCTGGTCGGGGAGGTACGCAACAGGGTGGATCTGTAACTTTCTTCAAAACAAAAAGAGACTGCGGTGTGTGATATGTACCCCCTTTACTGGACAACACCAGTAAAGGGGGTACATTTATGCGATACAGTTACAAGTTCAAACGAGACGCTGTCGATTTATATCGGCAAGGCAAGTGGCCGGAAACGCCGGAAGGAATCAAACCGGGAAA
>JAFRRD010000041.1 GCA_017428265.1 Lachnospiraceae bacterium
ATCCCGCGTTGCTCCAGCAACACTAAAACGAAACCTGGCGTTGATCAACGCCAGGCCTCGCAAAGTTCTTGGTTTTCGTTCAGCTCAATCTTTATGGGATCTTGAACTTCAAAACTGTTGCACTTAGTTTGACAATTCACTGAGACGATCAACCCTTCCACAGGCTGTGGAGGTTGCAGTAAGCGTAGACCGCTTCGACTTCATCGCCTTCGAGCAGGGCAAAGACCGCCTTCGGGGCGTCGCCGGGCTTTAAGGCTTTCCGCTGCACGCCGTCTTTCGTCTGCAGGACGATCCATTCGATGTAGTGGACGTCCAGCATGGGATGCTCGGCCGCGCCGACGGTGACGAAGACCTTGCCGTCCTTCACTTCCCAGACCGGGACGTGCTTTTCAAGAGAGGCATCCGTGGTCCCGGGAACGATCTCTTCCATGGGCTTGCCGCAGCACATGACCGGGCACATTTTCTTTTCGATCATTTCAACGATCTGGCCGCACATCGCGCAGCGATAGAATCTGACTTCCATTTTTATCTCCTTTTCCGGCGGGCACTGGCGGGGCCGCAGCGGCTTGCCGGCCCGCATTCTTTCTCTTATATCTTAGCAATTCCTGCCGCAAATGTAAAGAATAAACGCCGCTTTGCCGAACAACTTTTCCCCGCAAAAAGGGACCGCCTGCCGCAAAAAGGAACCTGTTTTCCTTCTGCGGAAAATGTGCTATAATTGACCCATCCTGAAACGAACGAGGCATGAAATGAAAGTTGTCGACGTTTTTATGTGTTATTACGAAGCGGACTGCGTGGCAAATGAAAGACCGCGCCACGCCGCGAAAGTCTCCCTGACCTGCACGACCGATGCCGGCACGGTGGACTATGTGTGGGCTGTGAGCTTCTTTCCGCACGATGCGGAGGATGATTTCGCCGTCAGCTATGACGCCGAGACGAGCCGCAGCATTTACAATGCGAAGGGCCGCCGTGCCAAGAAGCGCGAGGGCGAATTCCTGGAACAGCGTGAGAGCATCTGCGACGAACTCGCGGAGGAATTTAAAGGAAAGATCTTCTGGGACAAGCCCCTGATCGAAGCGCGGCTGGGCTGAAACGCCCTGCTGAGTAATGACCGGTAAGCCTTATCAGGCGGAAAAGAGGGACCGATGGCCGGAAAACGCAAACTGACTGCGGTGAGCACGCTGCACTATGTGCGGCTTGTTTACCGTTCGGTCATTTTCGTGCTGCTTGCTGTCTGCTACATCCTGTACCGCACGCAGGACGGCGACGCCATCACCGTGCTTCTGGAGAAGCGTCCGGTCCTCCTGATCAGCGTCTGGCTGATCTTCGTGGTGGATATGATCCTGCGCTTTTTCCCGTCAAAACTGGAAAGCCCCGGCTGTCAGAAGCAGTTTGAGCGGAATTACATCAAATCGGGTGAGTCGGAGATCAAGATCCAGGACAATAATGCGACGCTTCTGGTCGTGCTGGTCTGGATCTGCTTCAACGGCCTGTTCGGCGCCCTGCACATGTGGGGCATCCTGGACGACGGCATCATGATCCTCTTGTGCAGCGCCTACTCCGTCTGCGACATGATCTGCATCCTCTTTTTCTGCCCTTTCCAGACCTGGTTCCTGAAAAATAAATGCTGCAGCGTCTGCCGCATTTATAACTGGGACTATGCGATGATGTTCACGCCGCTGTTCTTCATTCCGAAGACCTACACCTGGAGCCTTCTCGTGCTGTCGATGCTGCTGCTGATACGCTGGGAGGTCGCATTCTTCCGCCATCCGGAGCGCTTCTCGGAAAATACGAACGACTACCTGAAATGCAAAAACTGCACCGAGAAGCTCTGCACGCATAAAAAACAGCTTCTTACCCTCTGGGATCATATCGAGGAATATACCGCCGCGCGGCTCAAATTCCTGAAAAAACAAGAGTAACGGCCCGCCCGGCAGCTGCCTGCACAGACCCGGCATCAGGCCGCCCGGGATGGGGAGGACAGCTGCCGGGCGGGGCGAAGTTCGCGGCAGAACGGTATTCAAAAAGCAGGCCTGTTGAGAGGCCTGCTTTTTAATGCTTGGAAGATATCGTGCAAAGTCCGCAGCTTCCGTTTATTATTCCTCGTCCGGGAGGCCGGCGACGGTCCCGTCATTCAGGTGCAGGATCAGGCGGCCCTTGCCCGACGCGTTCTGGTGCTGCGTTGCGGCCAGCGCTTCCTCGATGATCTGCGTGCAGGAGGTCGAGATGACGCGGTCCGCGTGATTGGCCCGCACTTCGTCCAGCGACACGTCGAAGGAATCTTTCATGTTCAGATAGTGGAAATGCTGAAGGCCCAGGGTCAGGACGCGCTCGTCATCCAGCGGCTCGCCTTCGAACTCGAAGCGCAGGAAGCTGTGGGTCGGCTGGTCGTATTCCACCACGAGGCCGTGGGACAGCTGGTAGAACTCGGTGTGTGCGCCGGCAAGTGCTTCATCGCGGAGCATGCGCTTCACCATGCGCTTTAACTGCGCACCGGTCACGTAGACCATGTGCACGGCATCGTCGTAAGGGAAGCACTCGTTGAGGTCGCCCTTGGTGACCACCGGACCGAGCTGCTCGTTGCGGATGGAGCCGGAGCCGAGCAGGAACACGTCCACGCCCAGGGAATCCTTCAGCACGTCGCTGATCAGGTCGCCCAGCTCGGTCTCGCGGATGCGGGTCGGATGGGTGAGCTGGCGAACGAACTTGGTCACGATCTGTCCGTATTTGGCGTCGGTCCTGTCCTTGTAGGTGCGGATGATCTCCTCGATGGCCGGGTCGCGCGGGCAGTTCTCGGCATTGATCGGGATGCTCTTCCAGGTGTAGCTGTCGATGCAGTTTTCATCGGTGTTGATGACGATGTCGAAGCGGCCGATCTGGTCCGTGCCGGTACCGGCCTGCACGATCGGGATGCCGTTCACGACCGCCGGTTCGTCCAGGAAGGTGTGCGAGTGGCCGCCGATGATGACGTCCACGCCCCAGGCGGGATCGAGCAGCGCAGCGAGCGCCTTGTCCTCTTCAAAGCCGATGTGCGTGAGCAGCACGGTGAAATCGATGTCCGTGGCATTGTAGGTGTTGCAGATGCGCCCTACCTCGGCAGCCGCGTCCTCAAGCGTGACGAAGGTGCCGATCAGGCCGTCCGTCTTGCACTGTGCGAGCGCCACTTCGGTCAGGATGCCGATGAAAAGGATCCGCATCCCGTCAATCTCCATGATGTAGCAGGGCTGGAAGAGACGCGCATTGTTCGTCTTGATGTGCAGGTTCGCATTGATGATCGGGAACTCCGCGCATTTTTCCAGGAAAAGCAGATGGGCAACGCCGTAGTCCACCTCGTGGTTGCCGAGCGTCACGATGTCCGGACCCAGCATGTTCATGATCTGGATCGTGGAAATGCCCTGGAATTCGGAGTCGATGATCGAGCCGCGGAACATATCGCCCGCGATCGCGTAGATAACATTTTTCTCTTCCTGACGGACCTTGTTCACGTAGCCGGACAGCATCGAAACGCCGCCGACCAGGTTTTCGTCAACGTGCTCGGCCAGGAAATCGCCGTGCATGTCGTTGGAGTGCAGAAGGGTCAGTTTCTTGGTGTTCATAAAAGCATGGTCCTTTCTTTTTCCGAATGCCTGCCGCGGGGCGGCCGGTCCGGATAAATTATACAGCGCGGAATGCAGGCGTGTCAATAATTGACACCGGCGGCGCGGTATAGTATCATTAGACCGAAAACGGAGGTCGTTATGCTCGGGGAACACAAGGGGAAAAGCCTGCTAGCCTGTGTCGAAGACTATACGGTGATCGACCTGGAAACGACCGGGCTTTCTTCGTCCGTCTGTGAGATCATCGAATGCGCGGCGGTAAAGGTGCGCGGCGGCGAAGTTGTGGGAAACTATTCCCGCCTGGTGCGGCCGTACATTGCGGTGCCGGCGTTCATCACGGGCCTCACGGGGATCTCCAACCTGATGCTGAGGGACGAAGAAGATATCGAACACGTGCTGCCGGAGTTTTTGGATTTCATCGGCGATGACATCGTCGTGGGGCACAACGTCGGCTTCGATATCGGTTTTCTCTGCGCGGCGGCGCGGCGGATGTGCGGCGACGAGTTCGCGAACGACTACATCGACAACATGCGCCTATCGAGGCGGCTGTTCCCGCAGGAACGTCACCACCGTCTGATGGATCTGGAGCAGCGCTTCGGCCTGCACAACGAACGGGCGCACAGGGCGCTCGCGGACACGGTGCTCACACAGCAATGCTATGAGAGGCTGAAGCAGGAGATCCGACAAAGAGAGATCCCGGCAGATCGGACAGGAGAGACCATAGATAAAGAGGAGACATAAAACCGTTATGGCAGAAAACAGCAGCACAAACAGCGGAGAGCGGGCGCCGGCCCTGAGCGATCTGGTCACACAAACGATGTGGGCGGACGATGACGACGTGGCCGCCTTTTGCTATAAATATATTTACGAAAATATTCTGGATTTCGTTAAGGCACACCGGAAGTATCACAGCGAAGTCAGTGTGAAATACGGCACGGATCAGACGACGATCGACAAAAAGCATGCGGATGTCGTTGCAGCCAGCATTTACGATGCAGGGAACAGGTTCGGCGCGGTGGTCCGGGAGAAAATGGCTGAATTCATCCTGGAGCGCGGGCTGAAGGAGAAAGAGATCAACTGGCCGGTGCAGTGGATCCGGATCGACACGATCAGCCTGAAGAGCATTCAGAACGGGGCGGAACAGTACATAGACGAATACTACAGGAATGATTTTTACATAAACCTTCTGGATGAAAAATACAAAAATCCGGACCGTCCGACGCCATTGGAGGAGAAGGTTTCGGAGAAGCAATCGCTGATCAGCCGGCTCACGCCGGAAAAGAAGCATCCCATCCGCCGCGCTTTCGGCTGGATCCTGACCTTCCTCTTCGGGCTGAATACCGTGGCTGCGGTCCTGGCCCGGTTCCTCGGGACCGACTTTCAGGGCTGGCTGCAGGACGTGTGTTATAAGGGGCTGGTGAAGATGCATCTGAGGACAGCCGCCGACATTATCGACTCCTGCATTGAAAACCTGGTCCTGTCCGGGAAGTTCATCCTGCTGTTCGGGCGCGGGTCCGTCGGCAGCTGGATCACTTTCGGCGTCACGGCAGTACTGTTTCTGATCTTCCTTCTGTGCATGATCCGGAGCGGGAAAAAGCACAGAAAGGCAGAAGCGGAAAGGGTGAGTCAGATCAGCCGTCTGAACGGGGAGATCGAGACGATCCATGCTTCGCCGGAATACCGCGCGGAAACGGAACACAGGCGGGCCGTCAGGGAATATTACCCTTTGATGATGCAGGCGTTCTATAAGGCAAGAGAGAAAGACTACCGTATGGGTGTGGTTCATACAGTGGAATGATCATTTAATAATACAGAGGAGGAATTTTATGGAAATCAGTCAGAACATCCGCTGGATCGGTGTAAACGATCACGAGGTCGACCTGTTCGAGGGTCAGTTCCCGGTGCCCGAGGGCATGGCCTACAATTCCTACCTGATCGCGGACGAAAAGCCCGCGGTCATGGACAGCGTCGACGCACACTTTACCGATGAGTGGCTCAGCAAGATCGACCGGGAACTGGGCGGCAAAGCGCCGGCCTATCTGGTGGTGCAGCATATGGAGCCGGACCATTCCGGAAGCATCGCGGCCTTTGCGGAAAAATATCCTGAAACAACGATAGTCGCATCGATGGCTGCCTTCCGTATGATGAAAAATTTCTTCAAAACGGAGTATGCGGACCGCCGCGTCGTCGTGACCGAAGGCAGCACGCTGTCGCTCGGCAGCCATGAACTGCAGTTCATCACGGCGCCGATGGTGCACTGGCCCGAGGTCGTCATGACTTATGAAAAGAGCGAGAAGGTCCTGTTCTCGGCCGACGCCTTCGGCAAATTCGGGGCGCATGACATGCCGCGCGAGGAGGATGAAGAGGAAGAAGACGGCGGCTGGGCCTGTGAAGCCAGACGCTACTATTTCGGCATCGTGGGCAAGTTCGGCCCGCAGGTGCAGAACCTCCTGAAGAAGGCTGCGGCACTGGACATTCAGCGCATCTGCCCACTGCACGGCCCGGTGCTCAGTGAAAACCTCGGCTACTATCTGGGCCTGTATAAGACCTGGTCCTCCTATGAAGCGGAATCGAAAGGCGTGTTCATTGCCTACACCTCCGTCTACGGCCACACCAAAGCGGCCGTGGAACTCTTCGCGAAGATGCTCGAGGACCACGGCTGCCCGAAGGTGGTGGTCACGGACCTCGCCCGCTGCGACGTGTTCGAAGCGGTGGAGGATGCTTTCCGCTACGGGAAGATCGTGCTGGCTTCGACCACCTACAACGGAGAAGTCTATCCCTTCATGCGCGAGTTCATCGGCCACCTGACCGAGCGTGCCTGGCAGAAGAAGAAAGTCGGCTTCATCGAAAACGGCAGCTGGGGCCCGATGGCCGCGAAGACCATGATGAAACTGCTCGAAGGCTCGAAGGACATTACTTTTGCCGACAGCAAGGTCACGATCCTGAGCGCCATGAACGACGCCAACATCATCCAGCTGCAGAACCTGGCGGCAGAGATGCTGGCCGACTGATCCGCCCCGCGGAGAAAGGAGTACCATGGACAACAAAGCTTTCTACAAACTGAGTTACGGCGTGTTCCTGCTCGGCGCCTCGGCCGACGGACGCGACAACGCCTGCATCACCAACACCTGCATCCAGGTGGCATCGAATCCCGCGCGCATCGCGATCGCCGTCATCAATACCAACTTCACCTGCGACCTCGTGAAGAAGGCGGGCCGCTTTGCCATCACCCTGCTGGACGATACCGTCAGCTTTGATACGATCAAGTTCTTCGGCATGCAGTCCGGCCGGAACGTGGACAAATTCGAATACCTGACCCCGTCGAAGGACGCCTGGGGCATGCCCTACATCGAATGGAGCGCCTGCGCGGTCTTCTCCGCGAAGGTCCTGGAGCAGATCGATCTCGGCAGCCACACACTCTTCATCGCCGAGGTGGAGGATGCGAAGGTCCTGAGCCCGCACGGCCCGCTCACCTATGCGGACTACCAGAGCCGCCTGAAACCGAAGCCCGCAGCCAAGCCGGCCGACAAAAAGCCGAAGGCCTGGCGCTGCAAGATCTGCGGCTTCGTCTATGAAGGGGAGACCCTGCCGGCGGACTATGCCTGCCCGCTCTGCGGCCACGGCCCCGAGGACTTCGAACCGGTATACTGATCCGGAACGCGACCCGAAACGCAAAGAAAAACGCCGCCTGCAAGGGCGGCGTTTTCCGTTATCGGAAGAGATGAATCTACGAGGCTTCCCGGGCGGTCGGGTCCGGTGTGCCGGCAAGGACGGGAGCAGTGCGGACCTGTGTTTTTTCCGGGATCATCGCCCCGATGAGGCCGCCGATCACCGCCGGGATCACCCAGACGAAACCGAGGGAATATAGCGGCAGCTTCGTGATGAAGCCGAAGGGCAGGCCGAAGCCGTAGGCCACATCCAGCAGCATCGGGATCACCGCACCGACCGCGGCGCCGATGAACACGCCGTTCTTTTTGATCTTCTCGCTGAAGAAAGAGAGGAAGACCTGCGTGAGCAGGAGAGGATAGAGTACCGACAGCATCGGGCTCGCGAGGCTGATCATCGTGGAAATGCCCACGTTGCTGATCAGCATGCCGAATACGCAGATGACGAGGACCAGCGCGGTGTAGGAGACGCGGCCCTTCAGACGTTCGGAGAAATAGGTGGAAGCCGAACTGACGAGGCCGACAGCCGTGGTCAGGCAGGCGAAGAAAACGATAAGGGCAAGCAGGACGACTCCGAAGCGCCGAAGCAGCAGGAAGGTGACCAGGACGACCAGCTCGGTATGGCCGATCTCGCTGCTGAGTTTCATGTTGGAGGTCGTGGCGCCGAGATAGGCAAGGCCGCCGTAGACCAGGAAAAGCGCGATGCCGGCCACGATGCCCGCACGGCCGATCACCCTCATCTGGGACCTTTTATCATTGTAACCCTTGTCCTGCACGGTCTTCATGATGACGATCGTGATGGCCAGCGCGCCGAGAACGTCCATCGTCTGGTAGCCGTTCAGGAAGCCTTCCTTCAGCGTCTGAAAATCGGGCTGCGGGCTGACGATGTCGCCGATCGGCGTGGCCAGGCCCTTGATGCAGAGCACGGCGATCGTGATGAGGAGCATGGGGGTCAGATACTTGCCGACGATGTCCACGACCTTGCCGGGACGGATCGTCAGCACGGCGACGACGGCGAAAAAGAGCAGGCCGAAGATCCAGGAGGAAAGGTTCGGGAAGAGGACGTGGGCGCCCATCTCAAAGGTGGTCGCACAGGTGCGCGGGATGCAGAGGACGGGGCCGACGATGGCCATGACGATGTCCATGCACAGCAGGCCGACACGTTTCGGGAGCCTGCCGAGCAGGTCGTGGTCCGTGCCCAGGCGTACGATCGCAAGAACGGTCATGATCGCGAGGCCGGCATCGGCGACGACGAAGGCGGTGAGAGCCGGGAACCATTTCGTCCCGCTCTCCAGCCCGAGATAAGGAGGAAAGATGAGATTGCCCGCGCCGAAAAAGACGGCAAACAAAGCAAAACCGACGACGATAAAGTCAAATTTGGATCTTTTCTGGCTCATGGCGGTCCTCCGTACTGACATACAGGCAGAATGATAAAGCGGCATGATGCTGCGCCGTCCGAAAAAACGTGGTTTACGTTCACACTTCCTGTCTGCACTATAGCAAAAACAGGGCGCTCCCGCAAATCGGCTCATTTCGGCAGAGGGAAACCGTCCGAATAAAAAGTTTCGTTATACGAAACGATAGCAGGCTGCCGGCGCAGGACCCGGAAACCCCTTCGGCACGGAACCTGCGGGAAAAGCAAAAGTCTATTTATACGAAACTTTTTTCGCGAAGAAACCGACGGTCCGGAATCGTTTCGGCGGTGTTTAGCCCCTTGCATTTGCCCGCCGCTGTGGTACAATGGAAACGGTCGGAAAACGATCGGCAAAAAGCATTAACTGCTGCAGGGAAAGGAGTCCGTATGTCTTTGCATTTTCCCATTTATCCCCCGAATGAAGAGGAGATCCTCCGGCGCGCGGCCTGCCGTCAGCCATCCGAAGAGGAGAAGGCGCTGATGAAGGAATGCCTGCGCGATGCGGAATACCTGATCGATTACCATATCACGGAGCGGAACCGCCCGGTGTCCATTCTGGAAGAGATGGAGGCTGACGCGCCGGCCGACTTTGCCGCCGGCGTGCATGCGGCGGAACTGTCCGTCTGCAACTCCCTGATCATTTTCACGGCTTCGCTGGGCGAGACCGTCCGCCGGGAGATCGACGACTGCGACGATCCGGAGAAGAAGATCTTCTACCAGGCAATCTGTGCGGAGCGGCTGGACGCGCTCTGCGAGTCCTACTGCGACAGCAAGGAAAAACGCCTCCACGAGGAAGGCGCCTACATCACGCCGCACTATCCTTTCTTCTGGCCGGACGTGCAGGAGGATGCCTGCATCACGACCCGCATCATGGGGATCAGCCTGGATCCGCAGTCCCATGCGCCCGAGCGCTGCCGGACCTGCTTCGTCCGCAACTGCCCCGCCCGCAGCAAGGAAGAATAAGAAGGAGCGTGTAAGATGGCTTCAAAACGAAAGATCATTCTGGCGTCGGGTTCGCCCCGCCGCAAACAGTTGATGAGGATGGCGGGCCTTCTGTTCACCGTCGAGCCCGCGGACGTTCCGGAGATCATCCCCGACGGCATGCCGGCGGAGAAGGAGTCGGAATTTCTGGCTTCCGTCAAGGCGGGGTACGTTCTGTCGCAGCAGGACGAAAAGCGCCGGGACGCGGTGCTGATCGTCGGTGCGGATACGATCGTCCTCTGCGAAGGCAGGGTGCTCGGCAAGCCGAAGGACAAGGCAGAAGCGAAGGAAATGCTGCGCTTCCTGTCAGGCAAGGTCCACGAGGTCTATACCGGCGTGGCGATCGTGAGCGAGGACGTCAACGAAACGTTCACCTCCGTCACGAAGGTGGAATTTTATGAACTGACGGACGAGGAAATCGACTGGTATGTGTCGACCAATGAGCCGATGGACAAGGCCGGTGCCTACGGGATCCAGGGCTTCGGCTGCCGCCTGGTGAAGCGGATCGAAGGCGACTATTTCACCGTAATGGGCCTGCCGATCGCCGAAGTGACAAGACGTATTGAAAAGATCCGGGCATCGGAAAACAAGGGCTGAAAACAGCAGAAAGGAAAATCATGAAACAACCGTCATATCTTCACAACCCGCAGGCGTGTTCCTGCGAGCACGGTGCTGCCGTGAACTGTCCCCGCAACAAAAACTGCCCGGCCTGCATTGCCCATCATCGCGCGATGCCGGAGGAACCGCATACTGCCTGCGAGCGGAGAGCGCTGGCCGAGTTCGGCACGCTGGAGTTCGAAGAGGAATAAGCAAAGCATGCCGCCGGAAAAGTCCGGAAACCGAAACAAAAAAGAACGCATCCGGGGAGGATGCGTCCTTTTTTATGGGACCTGCCGCACAGCTGCGGCTCAGTCGATCGAATTCACGGTACCGATGAACACGGGCAGGTTGTGCGCGGTATCCACGATCATGTAGAGGAAAGGCCGGTCCAGGATGACCGACTTCGGCTCCTCAGGCTCGAAAACAGCCGTGGCCGCCATGGTCACGCCGGTCACGGCAGCGGCACGCGTCCCCTTTTTGCTGACTTCGATGAATGTCTTGTGGACGACGCCGCTGACCGCCAGCTGCTCATCCTCGCTCATCAGCGAGAAATCCGCTCCGGCGAACGCACGGGTCATGCCCATGTCCTCCAGGCGTTCCAGAAGAGACGTTTCGTATTCGTAGGTGAACTCCGGAATACCGGCGTGCACTTTCGGGTATTCGACGCACTTAAAGATCGCGGCCAGTTTTTCTCCGTCCAGCGAGGAAACGAACTGTTCCAGGGAAACGTCCGTGTTCGGCAGGATCCCCACGAATTTGTAGGCACCGCCGTCATAATATCTGGCAAAACCGGTGTAATCCTCCCCCTCGTAGTATTCTTTTTCCCACGAATACATCATATTGACTTTCTGCGTGCCGCCGTTGGACCGGGTAAAGACCGCATCCTGCACGTCCTGCGTCTCGTAGGGCTGAAGCCACTTCGCGTCGAAGCAGATCGCATTGATGAGCAGCAGCCGGTCCTCGGGGTTAAGGCCTGAAACGATCTTTTTGATCATCTTGTCGGTGTTCTTCGACACCCAGCCGTTGATCTCTTTGACGGCGCTTTCATTAAAGGGGAGTTTGTAGACCGCGGCATTGTACCAGGAAACGTCCTTTTTCAGGAAATCCTCTTTGACGGCGAAGTCCTCATCCCGGTTGATCCAGATGGAGTTCGCGATGGCGAGCTTCGCTTTGTCACCGGACGGCAGTTCGCTGACATACTGATAAAGATAGGCGTTCAGGTCTTCGATCGGCATGCCGCTGCCGAGAACGTCCTGCATCTGCTGCAGGGTCTCGCCGGCGGCACCGTTCGCGGTCATCGCAAGCGCGAGCATGACGGAAAGCGGAGAGACCAGGCAGTTGCCGCCGTCTGCTTCATAGGAACGGCGGAAGATCCCGGCCGCAAAGGCATACTGTGAGTCGCCGAAGCCGCTGTCAAAGCGTTTCCCCTCGACGGGCTCGGCCGTGATCCCCTTGAGAAGGTCGTCGGCCTTTACGGACTTCGGCAAAGACGTATTCGATCCGCTTTCGGCCGTCGAAGAAGAGGCCGGTGACTTACCGCAGGCGGCAAGGGAAAATAGCAGGCAGACTGCAAGGACTGCTGCCGTCAGGCGGACAGGCAGAGAACGGTGTTTCATAAAAGTACCTCACTCCACGGAATTTACGGTGCCGATGAAGATCGGCAGGTTGGTTTCGCTGTCCACGATCATGTACAGGAACGGACGGTCCAGAATGACTTCCTTCGGCGGCTCGGTCGGCATGGCGGTGGCTTCCGCAACAACGACCGCGGTGACGGCGGCCGCACGGGTCCCGGCTTCGGTCACTTCGATGTGGGTCTTGTGGATCACGTCGCTGATATAGAGCGGATTGGTGTCGCTCATGAGTGAGAAGTCCGCAAAATCGGGGCTGGCGGTATCGTCGACGAAGGCGTTGACCATGCCCATGCCCTGCAGGCGTTCCTTCAGGCTGGCGGAATAGTCATAGCTGAATTTCGGCAGGCCGGTATTGACTTTGGTCCCTGTGCTGCCGTTCAGGATACTGCTCAGTTTGTTGCCGTCCAGCGACGTAATGAATTCATCCAGGCCGATCTCTTTGTCCGGCAGGATCGCCACGAACTTGTATCCGCCGCCTTCATAATATTTGGCAAAGCCTTTGTAATCTTCGCCGGAATAGTATTCGCGTTCCTGCGAATGCATCATATCGACCGTCTGGACAGTGCCGTCGGAGAGGAAGAAATTTTCCTCCCCCACAGCATATTCCGTGTAGGGGGAGAGCCACTTCGCATCAAAGCAGATCGCGTTGATGAGGAGCATGCGGTCGTCCTTGCTCAGCTTTTCCAGGATCTGATCGATCATGTTGTCGGTGTGTTTTGCGACCCAGCCGTTGATCTCCTTGACCGCGCTGCTGTTGAAGGGTTGCTTGTAGACGTCGGCATGGTACCAGCTGACGTCTTTGCGGAGGAAATCTTCGCGGACGGAGAAATTCTCCTTATCGTTCAGCCAGATGGAGTTGGCAACGGCCAGCTTCGCCCTGGCGCTCGACGGCAGGTTATTCACGTACTGATAGAGATAGGCGTTCAGGTCTTCCATCGTGATGCCGCTGCCGATCACGTCCAGCATCTGCTTCAGCGTCTCGTTTGCGGCGCCGTTTGCGGTCATCGCGAGCGCGAGCACGACGGAAAGAGGAGACACCAGACAGTTGCTGCCGTCCTCTTTGTAGGAATCGGCCAGAAGGCGTGCGGCAAAGGCATACTGGGACGAAAGGAAGGTTTCGTCAGCCGCCTTTCCTTCGACAGCTTCGGCCTCGATGCCCTCGATCAGGTTGCCGGCCTTCACGACGCCGGGCGAAGGGGCCTTGGTCGGGTCGGCCTCGCTCTGGGACGGCGTTTTCGTGGGATCGGCGGAAGTTCCGGCCGTGCTTTGAGAAGGTGCCTCAGTCGGAGCCGGCGCCTGTCCGCAGGCGGCAAGCGACATCAGCAGGCTGCAGGCAATGAGGATCGCGGCAATGCGGGCCATGATATTGGTTTTCGTTTTCATATGATCGTCTCCTTTTCGGGAAGATGCCGTAAGCGGTTTTTCTTACATCCATAATACAAAGATGAGCGCCTTGACGTCCCGGGTTTATAAAAATTTTATAATTTCCTCCGGCGGGACTCATCCGTCACATCCCCGCAGGAGAAGGCTCATCCCTAATCTTTTTATCTTTACAAAATACGGTTTATCGGGTACAATAAAACCATCTATGGGCAGCCATAGCTTTTTAAAGTGCGGAGGTTGGTTTTTTGGCATCAGGCAAGAAAAAAACGACAGCAAATAAAAGTACGGCCGCAGGGAAAAAGAGCAGTGCAAAGCGCTCCTCCTCCGCGGCAAAGTCAGGAAGAAGCAGCGCAGAGAAGAGAAAGGAGACGCTGGCCAGGGAGAAGAGAAAACAGGAGATCCGCAGGGATCTCATCCTTCTTGCGGCCATGGTCGTCACGATCCTTCTGTTCCTTGCGTTATTTGACCGCGTCGGATCCGTCGGAAAGGGTCTGGCGGCTTTTGAGTACGGTATTTTAGGCTCACTGGCCTATGCTTTCCCTTTCTTCATCCTGCTTTCGGCGATCTATCTGCTCGTTCTGGGCAAGGAGTATCCGGCCCATGCCTGGGGCAAAGTCCTTCTGGGCTTTCTGATGATGACGCTTACTGCCGGCGCATTTGAACTGAGCGGCAGCAAGGGCAGCCTTCTGCCGGACTTTGCCGCCTACTACAGCAGGGGCAAGACGCTGCAGCTCTCCGGCGGCCTTTTCGGCGGCTTCTGGTGCCGTCTGCTGGTCACGCCGATCGGGAAGCTCGGGACCTGGATCGTCCTGATCGCTCTGTTCATCGGCGGTCTGATGCTGCTGTTCGGCAAGGCGCTGCTCACGGCGCTCGGCCGGAAGGGCAGCAAGGTCGTGAGTTCCATACGCGATGAAAATACCCGCTTCCGCAGCGCGGCCGAGGAACGCCGCCTGACGGCGCAGCTGCGCCTGGAGGAGAGGGCACGCGCGAAGGCCGAAGAAAGAGCCGCGCGGGCCAAAGCGGAAGAGGAAGAACGGAAAGCCGTTATGGCGAAACTCGCCGCGCAGCAGGAGGAAAGAAGAAAAGCCGAAGCTGCCGCGGCAAAAGCACAGCCCGTGAAGCTGAACGAAGTGCAGCGCAAGGCGGACACGCCCGTCAGCCCTTCCCTTAAGAAGGAGCAGGAAAGCCTGCTGAAGCAGCAGGCGGAAGACCGCGCCAGGCAGAAATCGAAAGAGGAAGCGGACCGCAAATACGGGACGCAGGGCTCCGGCTGGCAGCAGGAGCGGCTTGATGAGCAGGGCGGCATTCTGAGCAGCGGTTCGCCGCTCGGCGGCCTCATGAACGAGATGGATGAGAGCCGGGGCGTCCGGAAGGATACCCGCACCAACCGCGAGATAAGCGAGCTGGATGCGAAAGCCGTCGGCTCCGGAAAACGTGAATTATATTCAGACGACATCGTGATGACCGGCAGGGACAACATGCAGGCCTCGGAATACAAGGCCACCGGCCGGATTGCGCAGGGCTACGGCGACCGGATGAAGAACCAGGCTGTTAGTACGGGCAGTGCGGCCGCACAGACGCCGCAGACGCAGAAGCCGGCGGCAGACCCGAAACCCGACCTGCGCATCAATCAGTATACGCAGCCCGGCGGCGACAAGGCCTTCGGCGAGACGGATGAGTTCAGGGAACAGCCCGCGGCGAAGCCCGTCGTGAAGCCTGCGCAGCCCGCTTCGGGCACGTTTGAAAAACAGACCCGCGACACGCTCATTCCGCCCGTCGGGAACGCGAAGCCGATCATCGAGACCGGCCGGCCGGAAGGTGATGATTTCGAAGATCCCCGCGAAGTGTCCGAGCGCCTCAAACAGGCCGGCAGGGACACCGTTTCGACGAAGAACGATTCCATCTGGAATACCGATAAGGAACGGAGCGGCTCCGGCAGCGCCACATTTACGGCGCCGGAGAAGCCTGCTTCCGCGGCCGGCAAAGGCGTGGCCGTGGCCGGAAAGGGCGTTGCCGCCGCCGGCAGGACCGCAGCACAGCCTTCGGGCAGCGCTTCTTCCGCCGAACTGCCGAAAAACAACGTGCCGCACAAGGAATACAAGCTCCCGCCGACGAGCCTCTTGAACCGCGGCCGGAACTCCGCAGGCATGAAGGAGAGCGACCTGCGCCGTACGGCCAAGGTTCTTGAGGAGACCCTGAATGAATTCGGCGTCGCCGCGACCGTGACCGACGTTTCCTGCGGCCCGTCCGTGACCCGCTACGAATTAAAGCCCGAGCAGGGCGTGCGCGTTTCCCGCATCGCCTCGCTCGCCGACGATATCAAGCTGGCGCTCGCCGTGACCGACGTCCGCATCGAGGCGCCCATTCCGGGCAAGTCCGCGGTCGGTATCGAAGTCCCGAACTCCGAGAACCAGACCGTTTACCTCCGGAACGTGATCGAATCCGAGGAATTCCGCCGGATGAACTCGAAGATCGCCTTTGCGGTCGGCCAGGACATCGGCGGCCAGATCATGGTCACCGACATGGCCAAGATGCCGCACCTCCTGATCGCGGGCTCGACCGGTTCCGGCAAATCCGTCTGCATCAACAGCATCATCATGAGCCTTCTGTACCGGGCCAAGCCGGATGAGGTCCAGCTCATCATGATCGACCCGAAGGTGGTCGAACTGGGCGTCTACAACGGCATCCCGCACCTCCGGATCCCGGTCGTGACCGATCCGAAACTCGCGGCCGATGCGCTGTCCGGCGCCGTGAAGGAGATGACCCGCCGCTACAAGCTCTTCGCCGACCTGAACGTCCGCGACATCAAGAGCTACAATGCCAAGATCCGGGACAACCCCGAGGAATATGACAGCGAACAGTATCAGCCGCTGCCGCAGATCGTCATCATCGTCGACGAGTTCGCCGACCTTATGATGGTCGCGGCTGCCGACGTCGAGCAGTCCATCTGCCGTCTGGCGCAGCTGGCCCGCGCGGCCGGCATGCACCTCGTCCTGGCCACGCAGCGTCCGAGCGCGAACGTCATCACCGGCCTGATCAAGGCTAACGTGCAGTCCCGCATCGCTTTTGCGGTCTCGAGCTCACTTGATTCCCGCATCATTCTGGACATGAACGGGGCGGAGAAACTCCTCGGCAAGGGCGACATGCTGTTCTATCCGACCGGTTATCCGAAACCCGTGCGCGTGCAGGGCTGCTTCGTCAGCGACGAAGAGATCGCTGCCGTGACCGATTTCTGGAAAAAGCAGGGCGGTGTGAGCCAGGAGGAAATGGCGAAGCAGAGCCGCAGCTGGATGAACGATCCGGTCGAGCGCGAGCATCCCGTCGAGGATGAGCGCGACGAACTCTTCATCAAGGCGGCGGACTACATCATCGACAGCGAAAAGGCATCCATCGGCAACCTGCAGCGCATTTTCCGCATCGGCTTCAACCGGGCGGCGCGCCTGATGGACCAGCTGGCCGATGCCGGCATCGTGGGCAAGGACAACGGCACGAAATCCCGTGAGATCATGATGGACGCCGTGCAGCTGGCGGACTGGAAACACGAGAACGGCTACGAATAATTACGGACCGAAAGGTCCTTCCGGATACAGTGGGGGAAATATCATGTATTTGACAAAACTTCTGGAAAAGACCGACTACACGCTTGTCCGCGGCACGCTTGACCGCGAGATCGCCAGCCTGGTCTACGATTCCCGCAAGGTCGAAGAGGGCTCGCTCTTCGTCTGCATCAGCGGCACAAAGGTCGACGCGCACTTTTTCCTCGCGGACGTGGCCCGCAACGGCGCGGCGGCGGTCGTGATCGAAAAGCCGTGGCTGGAGCTCTCGGAGGTCATCCGGCGGGCGCTGGTCGACGCCGGCGTGACGGTGCTGCAGGTGAAAATGGCCCGCGTGGCACTGGCGTCGCTTTCCGCGACCTGGTTCGGCTACCCCATGAACAAGATGACCGTGGTCGGCGTAACCGGCACCAAGGGCAAGACCACGGTTACCCATATGATCGTCAGCATCCTGCAGGCGGCCGGCCGGAATCCCGGCATCATCGGCACGAACGGCGTGAAGATCAACGGCGTGCACTATGACACGACGCTGACCACGCCCGAGTCCTATACCCTGCAGTACTTTGCCGCAAAGATGCTCGAGGAGGGCGTCGACAGCGTGGTCATGGAGGTCTCGTCTTCGGGCCTCAAGTTCCACCGCGTGGACGGCATTTCCTTCGATTACGGCGTGTTTACGAACCTCAGCCCGGACCACATCGGCGGTCTGGAACATCCCGACTTCGCGGATTACCGTGCCTCCAAGGCCCTGCTTTTCCGGCGCTGCAAGGAAGGCATCCTGAACGCCGATGATGAGAACTATCTCGCCATGATCAAGGATGCGACCTGCAGGATCATTTCCTTCGGCGCGGACCCGGCAGACGATTACAGCCTGACCGAGGTCAAATACGAAAAACGCAACGACAAGCTGGGCTGCGACGTCAAGGTCGACGGCATCCACCACCTGGAATTCTTCGCGGACATGCCGGGCCTCTTCAACGTCTACAACGCGATGGCGGCCGCCGTGACGGCCGACCGCATGGGCCTTCCCGAGGAAGCCATCACCCGAGGCCTGGCGGACGTGAGAGTGGACGGCCGTATGGAAGAAGTCTATGCGAACGGTGATTTCTCCGTGATCGTGGACTATGCGCACAACGGGCTGTCGGCGCGGACCCTGCTTGAGACTCTGCGCAGCTATCAGCCGAAACGCCTCGTCGTGGTCTTCGGCTGCGGCGGCAACCGCGATCCGCACCGCCGCTATGAGATGGGCGCAGCCGCGGGCAAATACGCGGACCTGTCGATCATCACCGAGGACAACTCCCGCTTCGAGAAGGCGGAGGACATCATCCGCGACATCCATATCGGCCTTGATCCGACCGGCGCGGAATACGTGGACATCCCGGACCGTCGGCAGGCCATCCGCTACGCGATCAGCCATGCGGAAAAGGGCGACATCATTGCGGTCATCGGCAAGGGCCACGAGGACTATCAGGAGATCGAAGGCGTGCGCCATCATTTCTCCGACAAGGAAGAGATCCTGGAAGCGGTCAAGCTTCTGTACGGCGGGAACTGAAGCCGGGAGCGGTAAATGGCGCGGGGCCGGTCGGCTCCGCGCTTTTCAAAAAAGAAACGGTCACGGATGACCGGAAAGTGTAATGATGGAATACTCCGTAAAACAGATCTGTGAGATCACGGGCGGGAAGCTCCTTTTCGGGAGCCCTGATACCCTGCTGCACCATATCACCTTTGACTCGCGCACGATGCTGGGCGACGATCTCTTCGTGCCTGTCCCCGGTGAGAAGGTCGACGGCCACCGCTTCATCGGCGGGGCCTTTGCCTGCGGCGCCGCAGCAAGCCTGACGGCGAAAGAAGACGCCGTGCCCTCAGGGGACGCGCTGCCGGAAGACCGCGCCGTGATCCTGGTGGACGATACTTTCGAGGCCCTGCAGACGATCGGACGCGTGCGCCGGGAGCAGGAACTGAAGATGCCCATGGTCGGCATCACGGGGAGCGTGGGCAAGACCACGACCCGAGAAATGACCATGGCGGCGCTGTCTGCGGGCGGCCGCGTGACCGGCTCGATCAAAAACATGAACAGCCAGCTGGGCGTGCCCGTGACCCTCTGCCACATGGATGAGACCGCGGACTTTGCGGTCGCGGAGATGGGCATCAGCCTGCCCGGCGAAATGGAGCGGCTGGCCGCCATGGTGCAGCCGGACGTTGCCGTCGTGACCAATATCGGGGTCGCGCATATCGAAAATCTCGGCAGCCGCGAAGGCATCTGCCGCGAAAAAATGAAGATCACGGAGCGCCTGCCGGAAGGCGGCGCCGCGGTCCTGAACGGAGACGAGCCGCTGCTCCGTGAATTCGCGAAGGACAAGCCCTTCCGTACCGTGTTCTACGGCCTCGGTGAAGGCTGCGACGTAACGGCGAAGGATATCGATCTCGGCGAAAGCGCCTCGTTCACGGCGGTCTTTGCCCCTTCCCTGTACGGGGAGGAAAAAGAGGTCTTCGTGCAGCTGACCGTGCCCGGCGAGCATCACGTCGTGGATGCGCTGGCGGCGCTTGCCGCTGCGGCCGTACTGGGCGTGGACGCGGAGGATGCGGCTGCAGAACTGGCCTCCTTCGGCGGCTTTGCCCGCCGCTGGGAGAGGATCCCGCTGGAGAGCCTCCTTCTCATCGACGATTCCTACAACGCGAACCCGGTATCGATGAAGGCCTCGCTGGCCTCGTTCGCACGGGTCGCGGCGGACCGTCGGATCGCCGTGCTCGCAGACATGCTGGAACTCGGACCGGACGGTCCGGCCATGCACCGGAGCGTCGGAGAATTTGCCGCCGCGCTGCCCATTGACCTCTTCATTACTTACGGCACGGCCATTGAAGAAGCTGACGCCGCGATCAGCGAAGCCGGGAAGAACGTCCTGCACGCGAAAGATGCCGAAGACGCTGCCCGGATCCTTGGCGAGATCGCGGCCGGCGGCGACGCCGTGCTGCTCAAGGGCTCCAATTCCATGCATCTGGACATTATCCGGAAACGCCTCAGCGAGGAGATGAAATAAGATATTCTATGGCGCGCTATGCTGACGTCATCGTGAATATTTCCCGCGACGAACTCGACAAAACGTTCCAGTACCGCATTCCCGACGAACTGCAGGAAGCGGTCACCCAGGGGACGAAGGTGGAGTTTCCTTTCGGTACCCGCGCGAAGGCGGCGGGCTACGTTGTGGGGCTTTCGGACGAGCCGAAGATCGACGAGGCGCGGATCAAGGATCTGAGCGGCCTCGCGAAGCGCTCCGTGAACGTTGACGACCGCATGATGGCGCTGGCGGCCTGGATGAAGGAGGCCTACGGCTGCACCTACAACCAGGCGCTGAAGACCGTACTGCCCGCGAAGGCTGCGGTAAAAAAGAGAAAGACCCGCGTGGAATCGGTGGACCTTCCGGATGAAGCGGAGCGCGCGGCCTATGTGCCGGCGCCGCTGAACAGCGCCCAGCAGGCGGCCGTGGAGGACTTCGCGGCAGAAGAAAAGGGGGCGAAGCGTCCCTGCCTTCTCTTCGGCGTGACCGGCTCCGGCAAGACCGAAGTCTACATGGAACTCATCCGCCGCTGTCTTGAAAGCGGCCGGCAGGCCATCCTGCTGATCCCCGAGATCTCGCTCACAAGGCAGAATCTGCACCGCTTCTTCCTGCGCTTCGGCGAGCGCGTCGGGGTCCTTAACTCCCGCCAGTCCGAAGGGGAAAAATACGAGACCGTGCGGAAGGCCCGCGAAGGTGAACTGGACCTCGTGATCGGCCCGCGCTCGGCGCTTTTCGTGCCTTTTCCGAAGCTCGGCCTTGTCATCATCGACGAGGAACACGAGCATTCCTATAAAAGCGACTTAACGCCCCGCTACCGTGCCGGCGAAGTGGCCCGGAAACTCTGCGAACTGGCCGGCGCGTCCCTCGTGCTCGGCAGCGCGACGCCTTCCCTGGAAAGCTTTTCCCGCGCGGAGAGCGGCGAATACCGGCTCCTCCGCCTGCCTGAGCGGGCCGTGCCGGAAGCCGTCCTGCCGTCGGTACACGTCGTGGACCTGCGGACCGAGCTGGCCGAGGGCAACAAGAGCGTCTTCAGCCGCTTGCTTTCCGAAAAGATCGAAGAGCGACTGGCGAAGAAAGAGCAGGTCATGCTCTTTCTGAACCGCCGTGGCTACGCGGGATTCGTGAGCTGCCGCTCCTGCGGCAAACCCCTCGTCTGCCCGCACTGCTCCATCAGCCTGACCTACCACCGCGACGGCAGGCTTCGCTGCCACTACTGCGGTTATTCGGCGGCATTTCCGAACACCTGCCCGTCCTGCGGCTCGCCCTACATCGCGGCCTTCGGGACCGGGACGCAGAAGGTGGAAACGATAGTGAAGAAGGCCTTTCCGGCGGCGCGCGTGCTGCGGATGGACGCCGACACGACCGCGGGGAAGGCCGGGCACAGCCGGATCCTCGAAGCCTTTGACAGAGACGAGGCCGACATCCTCGTCGGGACGCAGATGATCGTCAAGGGGCACGATTTTCCGCGGGTCACGCTCGTGGGCGTGCTGGCCGCGGACCTCTCGCTCTACGCGCCCGAATACGACGCGGCGGAGCGCACCTTCCAGCTGCTGACCCAGGCTTCCGGCCGGGCGGGGCGCGGGAACCTGCCGGGCGAGGTGGTCATCCAGACCTACATGCCCGAGCACTACGCCGTCGAGGCCGCCTCACGCCAGGACTATGAAGGCTTCTACCGCGAGGAGATCGCCTTCCGGCGCCTGATGCACTATCCGCCGGCAGGCGGGCTGCTGGTCGCTGCGGTGAGCGGTGTTGACGCCGCCGGCTGTGAGAAGAAGGCGCGGGCCCTGCGCGAAGTGATCGAGGATACCTTCCTCGCGGAGGCGCCGGCGGTGACCGGCCCCGCGGAAGGCGTTGAGATCAAGCGGAAGGACATTTACCGCCAGCAGCTGCTGATCCGCCATCCGGACGCCGCCGTGCTGAGGCGGATCCGCGACTACGCCGCGCATCTGCTCGGCGAGACCGTACAGTTTGAACTGCAGTGACACACCGGCAGGGGGCCTCGGAGACGGCCCTCCGACCGGGAAAACGATACAGCTACGACCCGTTTCCGGGAGAAAGGAAAACGGCCGCGCGAGGCGGCCGGGCACAGATGATATGGGTATCAGAAAAATAAGGACCGAAGGTGACGACATCCTGCGGAAAACATGCAAAGCGGTCACGGAAATGACCCCGCGCACGAGGGTGCTGATCCGGGACATGTTCGATACGATGTACAGGGCGGAAGGCGTGGGCCTTGCCGCACCGCAGGTGGGTATTCTCAAGCGTATTTTCGTCATGGACTGCAGTGCGGACCGCAGCCTTGCACGGGTGCTCATCAACCCTGAGATCCTGGAGACGGAAGGCGAGCAGACCGGCGAGGAAGGCTGTCTCTCCGTGCCGGGCAAGCATGCCACGGTGACGCGCCCGATGAAGGTAACGGTGCGCGCCCTGAACGAGGACATGGAGGAGGTCACGCTGACGCTCGAGGGTCTCGAGGCGCGCTGCGTCCTGCACGAGAACGACCACCTGGACGGAATCCTCTACATCGACAAGGCCGAAAGCCCCGTCGTGGACAACGAAGAATAAGAAGATTCTTCGCTGCGCTCAGAATGACAGGGTGAGGGAACGGACTATGCACATCACCGTCATCCTGAGCGAGCGGAATGCGCACAGCCATGTCATCCTGAGCAAGCGGAATGCGCACAGCCATGTCATCCTGAACGAGCGGAATGCGCACAGCCATGTCATCCTGAGCGAGCGAAGCGAGTCGAAGGATCTTCAAATCAGGAACATCATCACCCACCCTGCCGCCGCGAGATACGGCGCAAAGGGAAAGTAAAACTCCCCCTTCCGCCGCCGGATGATCGCCTCCGGCAGCGCCAGAAGCGAAGCGGCAAGCAGCATATGGAGCGCCGGAAAAAAGCCGAGGTGCAGCCCCAGCGCCGCCGCGAGCCGGATGTCCCCGCCGCCGAGCGTTTCCCGGCCGAGGAGCCGGTCCGCAAGGCGTGTAACAACGATCAAAAGCAGGAGAGTGCCCGCCCCTCCGAGGATCATGTCGGCAAGGACGGCAAAGAACTCCCCGCCTCTGAAATCACCGGAAACCGCCGGCAATACAGCGGCCAACTTCTGTGCGATCTCCGGTGCCAGCCGCAGCACTGAGACCGCGGCCAGCAGTTTTATCAGCCGCCCCGGAACCCGCCTGGACCGCACATCCTTCACACTGATCAAAAGCAGCAGCATCCCTGCCGCGCCGATCCGCAATATGGATAAGAGATCAAAAAGCGCCATGCCTCCATCATACGGGGCCGGCGCTTTTTTGTACGTGTTATTTATGCAACAGACGACACAGTTTGTCGCTGCTGCGGCATTGTTGTTTCTGCCGGCATTTTGAGCCGTTTTCCGTGAATATTCCTTCGTTTTTCATCGAAGAACCCTTTTTTTTCCTTCAAAAACCCCTTGACACCTTCCCTTTGCCGTGCTAATATACTTCGCGTCAACAGATTTACAAAGCAGAGTATCCACTCTCACCTGTACACAAATGGGTGCTGCAGGTCATTCGGAAGGGGTTTACCCTCATCAGGTGGATAGCTATGCTGTCCGCTTTTTTTTGCGGTCATCACGAGGAGGTTACAGCTATCAGCAGCGAACTTTTGATCAATGAAGCGATAACGGAGAAAGAGATCCGTCTTATCGGCAGCCACGGAGAACAGATCGGGATCATGACCCCGCAGGAAGCTCTTGCTAAGGCACAGGAAGAAGACCTGGATCTGGTGCTTATTGCGCCGAATGCCAAGCCGCCTGTCGCCAAGATCATCGATTACAGCAAATATCGCTACGAAATGATCCGTAAGGAGAAGGAAGCGAAGAAGAAACAGCGCGTGATCGAGATCAAGGAAGTGCGCCTTTCGCCCAACATTGAAGACAACGACCTGAATACCAAGTCTTCCGCCGCGCGGAAGTTCCTGGAAAAAGGGAACAAGGTCAAAGTCACCCTGCGTTTCCGCGGCCGTGAGATGAGCCACATGGCTCAGACCAAGCACGTGCTGGACGATTTTGCCGAAACGCTTTCGGACATTGCCGTGATCGACAAGCCCTCCAAACTGGAAGGGCGCAGCATCGTGATGATACTCAGTAAAAAAGGGAACTAACAAGGAGGATAGAACCATGCCTAAGGTAAAAACCAAAAGAGCTGCGGCGAAGCGTTTCCACAAGACCGGTTCCGGCGCGCTCAAGAGAATGAAAGCCTTCAAGAGCCACATTCTGACCAAGAAGTCCACCAAACGTAAGAGAAATCTGCGCAAAGCCACCATTGCGGATCCGACGAACGCAAAGGTAATGAAGCAGATCCTGCCTTATTAATGAAGGAGGTCACTGAACATGGCAAGAATCAAAGGCGCGATGGGCGCAAAGAAGAGACATAACCGCACACTGAAGCTGGCGAAGGGTTACTACGGCGCCAGAAGCAAACAGTATAGAATCGCCAAGCAGACCGTCATGAAGGCGCTGTCCAACGCCTATGCCGGCCGCAAGCAGAAGAAGAGACAGTACCGCTCCCTGTGGATCGCCCGCATCAACGCGGCGGCCCGTCTGAACGGCCTGTCCTACAGCAAGATGATGTACGGCCTGAAGCTCGCCGGCGTCGACCTGAACCGCAAGGTCCTGGCCGATATCGCCGTCAACGATGCCGCCGGCTTCACCAAGCTGGCCGAGACTGCCAAGGCGCAGATCGCCTGAGCGATTTTTCAGGGCTGAGAAGTGATTTTTCCGCGGGAAGATGAGAATGATCCGTCTTCCCGCGAAAAACAGCCTTGACAAGCCTCCAAGCTTATGTTATGGTTTTTACAGGCGAAAGCCTGTTTCGGAGCGTGGCTCAGTTTGGTAGAGCGTCCGGTTAGGGACCGGGAGGTCGCAGGTTCGAATCCTGTCGCCCCGACTATCCTACGCGAGTAGGATTTTTTTGTTTCCAAGGTGACTGTTCAGCCTGTTCGGCAGCAAAGAATCGTTGGGAAGCTTGCTTACCAAAACGATTCTTTGATGACGAAAGGTGCCGACAGGCACCGCCGCTCATGAGCAAAAATATGATTACCTATCTTTTTTTCAAAATTATATTTTTGCGAATTGAGGATGAACAGTTATATACTTCCGTGCGTCAGTAGCTCAGTCGGATAGAGCATCGGTCTTCTAAACCGAGGGTCGCAGGTTCGAATCCTGTCTGACGCAGTCTTTTTTTGTCCGGGATACGTTAAAATCTTGCATTTCCGCGATCGTGTGATATGATACGGATAACAAGCTTCACCTTTTAGGAGTGGACATGCCGAAAATCATCCTGAATCTTCGGGAGAATATCCTGAAGGAATCCAAAAAGATCCTGAAAACGGAAGGCTACGAAAAGCTGACGGTCCGCAGGGTCGCAAAGCTCTGCGGCGTTGCCGTGGGCACGGTCTATAATTATTTTCCTTCCAAGGAAATGCTGACGGCAGGCGTCATGCTGGACGACTGGAACAAAAGCCTCGGAGACATGCGGAAGGCCGCCCTTGCGGCAGCTTCGCCGATGAAGGGCCTCGAAGAGATCTGCAGCCTGATCAGGCGTTTCGTCGGGGAGTACACGGAGACCTGGGAACAGTACCGCTCGCGCGGCGTGAACAATGCGCAGTCGCCCTACCGCCACCAGATCCTGGTCACGCAGATCGCGGAAGCCGTCACGGTCCTTCTCGAGCGCTTCGGCGGCATTTTCTGCGAACAACTGCCGGCTTTCCTGGCCGAGAACCTGCTGATCCTGGCTTCGGGAAGCGAAGAGGACATGGCCAAGGCGGCACCGATCTTCGAGAAACTCCTCGCCAAAACCGAATAAGGACTTAAGCCGCAGCGGAGCCGTGTGCTCCGCTGTGATTTTTTTGTGAAGTGGTGGAAATATCCTGCCCGGTCTGCTATGCTTGAGACCGACAGATTTATTTCCGGAGGATATGATGGAAAACGCGAAAGTGATGATCGTTGACGATGAGGACCGGCTGCGCAGCCTGGTCAGGGATTTCCTGATCCGGGACGGGATCCGGACGCTGGAGGCGAGCGACGGAGAAGAGGCGCTGACGCTGTTTTTTGCCAATAAAGACGTGAGTGTGATCATTCTGGACGTGATGATGCCGAAACTTAACGGCTGGCAGGTCCTGGAGGAGATCCGCCGCTACAGCAACGTGCCCGTCATCATGCTGACGGCGCTCGCGGACGAACAGGACGAACTCAAGGGCTTCCGCCTCGGCGTGGATGAATATGTGACGAAGCCCTTCAGCCCGCGGGTCCTGGTTGCGCGGGTAAGGTCCATCCTGAGACGCAGCGAGGAGGCAGCGCCGGAGGTGCTGGAGGCGCCCGGCCTGACGCTGAACAAGACGAGCCGGGAGGTCATTGCCGACGGCGTGAAGGTCGATCTGTCCCTCAAGGAATTCGAACTGCTGACCTATTTCATGGAGAATCCGGGGACGGCGCTGTCCAGGGAGAACATCCTGAACCATGTGTGGAACTACAATTATTACGGGGACGCCCGCACCATCGACACGCACGTGAAGACCCTGCGCAGCAAGATCGGCAGCCGGGGCGAGTGCATCAAGACCATCTGGGGCGTGGGGTACAAGTTCGAGGCGTAAGATGAAGAAACTGTCGGTACAGACAAAATATGCCCTGGTCCTGGCGGCGATCCTGGTGGTCCTCGTCGGGCTGCAGCTGCTGTTCAACCATGTCTTCATGGAGAAATATTACCTGAATCGCAAGCTGGACCGGATCGAGGAAATCCGAACGCTGGTGCTGGACTATGCCGAAAAAAGCATTGCCGGCGCGGATACCGCGGACTGTGAACTGAAGCTCCGGACCGCCTGCGAAGCCGCCGGCATCGATGCGATGATCCTGAATACGGAAGGGCCGCAGGGCGTGATCGTGTTCAGCAACAGCTCGGAGCAGGGCGGCGGTCCCGGGCGCCTTTTTGACGCGTTGGGCGGCCGGCGCGGCCAGGATGAACTGGCGGTCTACAAGGAAGGCGGGAATTACCGCATTTACCGGACGAAGGATGCCTTCACCGGGACCGAGCAGATCGACTGCGTGGGCTTTGTCGTGTCCTCCGATGCGGCCGGAAGCAGGACCGGGCAGGTCCAGCCGGATGTCGTATTTTCCGAAGACGGCTACTATTACGTGATGACCGTGGCGGTCGCCGAGATCGCCGAGACGGCGGACATTTACAACCGCCTGCTGATCCGCATCGGCCTCGTGACCCTGCTCGTGGGCGCCGTGACGATGTATCTGGTCTCGGGCAGGCTGACCCGGCCCATCAAGCAGATGACGACCCTGAGCCGCAAGATGGCCGGCCTGGATTTCTCCGAGCGCTGGACCGGCGGCGACGGCGATGAGATCCACACCCTCGGCGTCAACATGAACGAGATGGCGACGAAGCTGGAGACGGCGATCGAGAACTTAAAGAGCGCGAACGGGCAGCTGGCCGAGGACGTTGCGGAAAAGGACGAGATCGACCGCCAGCGGCGCGAACTGCTGTCCAATATTTCCCATGAACTGAAGACGCCGATCGCGGTGATCCAGGGCTATGCCGAAGGTCTGAAAGACGGCATCAGCGAGGATCCGGGCATGCGTGAGCACTACTGCGAAGTGATCATGGACGAGGCGGTCAAGATGGACCGCATGGTGCGCCGGCTCCTGGTGCTGGACGAAGTGGAATCGCGTGCGGCAGCGGCAAGGGAGCGTTTCGATCTGGCGGACATGGCCCGCGGCGAAGCGGAAGCCTTTGCCCTGCGCAGCCGCGAAAACGGCATCACGCTTGAGGCGGAAGTGCCGGATGAACTAATCATATATTCTGACGATTACCTCTGGGAGCAGGTGCTGCAGAATTACCTGAGCAATGCCTTCCAGTATGTGAGCGCAGGCGGAACGGTGCGTGTCCGGGCAGAAAAAAACGCCCGGGAAGGCGTCAGAGTGACGGTGTTCAATACGGGCAGCGCGATCCCGGACGAGTCTTTGGACAAGATCTGGAACAAGTTTTACAAGGTGGATAAGGCCCGCACGCGTGCCTACGGCGGCAGCGGCATCGGCCTGTCGATCGTACAGGCGGCAATGGAACGGCTCGGCGGCAGCTGCGCGGCGGCGAACGTCGAAGGCGGCGTGGAATTTGCCGCGGAACTGGACGGCTGCCTTGAGCCTCCGGCGGATGAGCCGGACGGCAGCCTGCTTCCGGCTGACCCTGAGCCGGACGAACCCGGTACGGAGCCGGCGGAAGAAGCGTGATCCTGCCGTGACTCAGATGAGCCCGAGGCGGCTCAGATAATTCTCAATATAGTGATCCCAGGCCTTCTCCCACGTCTTGTCGAGGGAGAAGGTCTTCTGCATGCAGCCGCTGGTGAGCATCAGCTCGTCCTTGGCGTAGCGGATGTTGAGGTAGAAGCCTTCCACGTTGGAACCGTCCTCATCCGGTGAGGCCTGGGCGAGGATCTCGCGGACCTGCTCCTCCGGCAGCTTCAGCACGACGGAGAAACTTTTCGGCGCCTGTCCCCGCACGAGCTGGAGCGCGATCGGCCGCAGCTCCTTCCAGCTGACGCAGGCGGCTTCCTTCGCGGAAAGACCGTCTTCGGGATTGGAAGAGCCTTCCGCTGAGTTTCCGTTAAAATCTGTCCTGAAAGCGGTCACAAAGTGCGCCTCCGGTACCAGAAAGGCGTCGAAGGTCGGTTCGGCGAAGAGCTGTTTATTGAATTCGCGCAGTTTTTTCGGACTGAAACGGATCATTTTATTGTTCCTTTGCGTTATTGCGCAGGTCCTGCCTGCTTTTTTTAACTATATAGCACATTTTCCTTAAAAAAACAAAACATCCTTACTCATCATGATTATTCATCTTGAAACTTCGGCATAAAGATGCTATGATTAACGCAAATAAAGCGGAACGGATCAGCGGAAGAAAAAGCCGAAAGGCATTTTCTTCATGAAACGCACGGTCCGGAACGTTCCGCATAGAAAAAGGAGAGAAAAAATGAAAAAACTGTTAGTCGCTGTTCTTTCCGTGGTTCTCGTACTGTCGCTCGCTGCCTGCGGCGGCAAGGCGGAAAAGAAGGAACTGACCCTCGCGACCGGCGGCACCTCGGGTACCTACTACGCCGTCGGCAACACCATGGCTACCGTGCTGAACGATCACCTGACGCTGTCCAAGCTGAACGTGACTTCCACCGGCGCTTCGAAAGCGAACGTGCAGTTAGTCACCGGCGGCGACGCCCAGCTCGCCATCCTGCAGTCTGACGTTCTGAACTATGCCCACACCGGCACCGGCGGAGAGTCGATGTTCGAAGGCAAGCCCGAAGCCAAGGGCAAATGGATCGCCGGCCTTTACAATGAGACCGTCCAGATCGTTGCCACCGGCGACATCAAGAGCGTTGCCGATCTGAAGGGCAAAGCCGTCTGCGTCGGCGACGTCGGATCCGGCACTGCCCTGAACGCTGCTCAGGTTCTGGAAGCCTACGGCATGAGCTTCAGCGATGTGAAGGTCATCAACGCTTCCTTCGGCAACGGCGCCGACATGATCAAGAACGGTACCTGCGACGCGGCCTTCACGGTCGCCGGCGCTCCTACGTCCGCTCTGACCGACCTGTTCGCGACTGCCTCTGCCAACCTGAACCTGCACATGCTGTCCCTGGATGCGGACGCTGTCGGCTTCCTGACCAAGAACTATCCTTTCCTGGTCCAGGAAGATCTTCCGGCCAACACCTACAAGGGCCAGACCGAACAGGTGACCTGCGTGGCCGTCAAGGCCGTTCTGGTTGCTTCCGAAGATGTGAGCGCGGATGCCGTGTACGAACTGACCAAGGCTCTGTTTGACAACAATGCTGCCCTGAAAGCCGGCCATGCCAAATTCGACGGCCTGACCGCTGCCAAGGCAATCGACGGCTCCTTCGACCTGCATCCCGGTGCAGAGAAGTACTACAAAGAAGCCGGCGTGATCAAATAATCTCTGCTGAAAGTGTCTTTGCCGTGTTAACGAAAAAGCACTTCGGCAAAGCCGCCGCAATCGCATTGGCCCTTGCGGCGGCTTTCCTCATTGCGACGCTTTGTTTCGGGCGCCACTATCTGACGCTGCGGGATCAGAGCGGCAATTTGTATGCCAGATTCCCGATGGAAGAAGGCGGGGCCTTCGCGGTGACCTTCATCCATTCAGTCAATCTGTATCCCCTGACGGATTATTATGAGATCCATGATAAGACCATCTACGTGGAGGCAACAAAATACGAGGCATTCGGCGCAGGCGTTCAGACCGAACTCAATCCGGGTGAGGTCCTGACGTATACCGATGATGGCGCGATGCTGATCACTGGTATTCATCAGGATCGCACCGGCGTAAGCTATCTTGTCGGTACCGTATTTGATCATGTCCTGACGGTCAACGGTACGGAGATCAGTCTGCGGGATCTGTGCGGACGCAACGCCAAAGTGATTTTCAACTATGAATTCATGCTGTTTTAGGACGGCAGAACATTATTTAAACCATTTTTACAGGAGGTTTCCCGATGTCCGAACTGGATCCTAAATTCCCGGATCAGCAGCCGGAAGTGCAGCCTGCAGGCGAAACAGGCTCCCAGGCCGAAGTGGACGAGATCATGAAGAAGTACGACCGTGAGTCGAACGTGCGTGTCTGGGAAGGCGCGCCGAAGATGATCATCCGGTTCGTCATGGCGGCGTTCATGCTGCTCATGATCTACATGAACATGTGGGCCAAGTGGAGCGGCCAGATCCGCTGCTGCGTATTCCTGGGCTGCCTTGTTCCTTTCTGCTTCCTTATCTACCCGATCAAGAAGGGCGACGTGCGCGTCAACCACATGCCCTGGTATGATATCATTCTGGCGATCGTCGGCGCCGTGCCGTTCTTCTACTATGTGATCAACTTCGAGAAGATCGTGAACATGGGCATGAACATCGGCACGCCGGAGAAGATCATGGCCGTCATCGGCGTCCTGGTCATTTTCGAATGCTGCCGCCGTTCCGTGGGTATCCCGATCCTCTGCGTGGTCGGCTTCTTCATCTGCTACACCCTGTTCATCAGCGGCAAGTCGATGAAGTTCATGCTCTACAACCTGTTCTACGCGAATGACATGGGCATGCTTTCCACCCCGATCTCGGTCTGCTCGACCTTCATCGTCCTCTTCCTGCTGTTCGGTTCCTTCCTGGAAGCGACCGGCATTTCGAACTTCTTCATCGACTGCGCGAACGCGCTGGTCGGCTGGGCCTCCGGCGGTCCCGCTAAGGTCGCCGTCGTGTCCTCCGCCCTCTGCGGCATGGTGTCCGGCTCCTCCGTCGGCAATACCGTTACCACCGGTTCCGTGACCATCCCGATGATGAAGCGCACCGGCTACCCCGGCGAGTTCGCCGGCGCCGTCGAAGCGGCTGCCTCCACCGGAGGACAGATCATGCCCCCGATCATGGGCGCCGCAGCCTTCATCATGGCTGAAATGACTCAGACCGATTACTCCAAGATCATCGTCCGCGCGATCCTTCCGGCCTGCCTGTATTTCACCGGCATCTTCCTGATGGTACACTTCACTGCGAAAAAGCTGGGTCTGAAGGGCCTGGAGAGAAATACGCTGCCGAAGTGGAAAAAGCTCCTGCCGAAGATCTACATGCTGGTCCCGCTGGTCGCCCTCGTCGTCATGATCGTGAACGGCCAGACGCTGGCCAAGAGCGCCTGCATTGCCTCGCTGCTCTGCATCGCCGTCAGCCTGATCAACAAGGACAACCGGATGACCCCGATGGGCCTCGTGAAGGCGCTTGAAGGCGGTGCGAAGAATACGATCTCGATCGCCATGGCCTGCGCCGTCGCCGGTATGATCGGCGGCTGCATCACCATGACCGGTCTGGCTGCGAAGCTGATCACCGGTGTCGTGAAGCTGTCCAACGGCCACCTGATCATCGCCCTGTTCCTGACGATGCTCTGCTGCATCATCCTCGGCATGGGCGTGCCGACCACCGCGAACTACGTCATCATGGCGTCCACCTGCGCGCCGATCCTGATCAACGGCATGAGCGTGCACGTGCTGGCGGCCAACCTCTTCGTGTTCTACTTCGGCATCGTGGCGGATATCACGCCGCCTGTTGCCCTGGCGGCCTACGCAGGGGCCGCCATCGCGAAGTCGAACCCGATGAAGACGGCGTTCAATGCCACGAAGCTGGCTATCGCCGCGTTCATCATTCCGTACATCTTCGTGTACAACAACGTGCTGATCTTCGTCGGCGAGTTCTCCATCGTTGACGCTGTCCTGGCCGTGGCAACCTGCTTCCTGGGCATGTACGGCATCTCGATCGGTCTGACCGGCTTCTTCAAGGCGAACACGACGATCATCGAGAGGATCCTCTTCCTGGCCGGCGGTTTCTGCATGATCATCCCCGGCTGGACGACCGACCTTATCGGCCTCGGCCTGCTGGCTGCGGCGATCGTGCTGAACATGCTTCGTGCAAAGAAAGCCGCCCCGACTGCGGCGGCCTGAATGAAATAAGGCAAAGGGCGCCGGCTCACGCAGCCGGCGCCTTTCTTTATGCATTCGGATGAACATTTTCCTGTCTGCCGGCGCCGGAAGTCTTTGTTTACCTGCGGTTGATGCGGCTTGACAAAAGCGCCGATCTGTGCTAAAAATGCACTGTTATACGCCAAATGCGATGACGGAGACGGTACAGGAAGCCTTTCCCTCCAGAGAAGAAGAGCCGGCGGCTGAGAGCTCTTCGGGCAAAACTCCTGTAAATTCACTCCCGAGCAGCCCCCCGAACCGGCAGGCAGAAAGCCCGCCGCAGTAGTACGGGCCGGTTACGCCCCGTTACAGGCGAAATCAAGAGCCGCCCTGCGGCCGCACAGAATGCTGTGCGGACCGGAAGGCGGAATAAGGGTGGTACCGCGGAGATGCAGCTTCGTCCCTTCGGAGGGATGCGGCTGTTTTTATTTTGCCGCAGGCCCGGGCGGGCCGCGTCATTTGCGGCGCTTCGCCGTCAACTCTGCGGAAGGATGAATGAGGAGAGCGTCATGGAAGACAGGATCAGGGAACTGAGAGAGCGCCTGGAAGAAGCACTGGGGAAGGCTGAAAACAAGGAACAGCTGGCCGCAGTCTGGCAGGATTATCTGGGCAAAAAAGGACAGGTCGCCGAGCTGATGAAGGGCCTCGGCAGGCTTTCGCCGGAGGAACGTCCGGCGATGGGCAAGGTGATCAATGAGTTCAAGGGACTCGCGCAGGCACGCTACGAAGTGCGTGCGGCGGTGCTCGAAGCGGCGGAACTGGAAGCGCGCAACCGTGCGGAGCGCGTGGATATCACGCTGCCGGCGAGAAAGCGCCCGGCGGGGAACCTCCACCCGATCACCATCACGAAAAATGAGATCATTGACGTCTTTGCGGGCATGGGCTTCGAGATCTTCGAAAGCCCCGAGATCGAAGACGACGACCATAACTTCACCCGCCTGAACGTGCCGAAGAACCATCCGGCGCGCGACATGCAGGATACGTTTTACGTGGCGGACGACATCGTGCTCCGCACGCAGACGAGCGCCGGCCAGATCCGCTACATGGACGAGGTCAAGCCGCCGCTCAAGGTCCTCGTGCCCGGCCGCGTGTTCCGCTCCGACAGTGACGCGACGCACAGCCCCATGTTCCACCAGATGGAAGGCCTGGTCGTGGACGAGCACATCACGCTCGGCGACCTGCAGGGCATGCTGGACGTCTTCGTGCGCGGGATCTTCGGACCGGAGGTCAAGACGCGCCTGCGGCCGAGTTATTTCCCCTTCACCGAACCGAGCGCCGAGGTCGACGTGTCCTGCTTCCAGTGCGGCGGCAAAGGCTGCAGCCTCTGCAAGCACACCGGCTGGATCGAGATCCTCGGGAGCGGCGTCGTGCACCACAGCGTGCTGGAGTCCTGCGGGATCGACCCGGAGAAGTATTCCGGCTTCGCCTTCGGCATCGGGATCGAGCGTATTGCCATGCTGAAATACGGCATCGGCAATATCGGCCTGCTGTTCGAAAATGACCTGCGTTTCCTGAAGCAGTTCAAGGATTGAGGAGGTAAGTGCCATGTTAGTACCGCTTAGCTGGCTGAAAGAATATGTCGATATCGAGATCACCCCGGAGCAGCTGGAAGAGAAACTGTTCGGCTGCGGCTTCGAGGTGGAGGAATTAAAGCGCCTGGACGCGGAGATCGACCGCGTCGTGGTCGGCGAAGTGACCGAATGCGAGCCGATCGAGGGCACGCACCTGCACCTTTGCAAGGTGGACTGCGGCGAATACGGAAAGGACATCCAGATATGCACGGGCGCGGACAATGTCTACAAGGGCATGCACACGCCTGCGGCGCTGGACGGCTCTCGCCTTCCCGGCGGCATCGTCATCAAGGCGAAGCCCCTGCGCGGCATCCCGTCCGCCGGCATGCTCTGCTCCGGCGACGAGCTGGGCCTGAACGATGACCTGTATCCCGGAGCCGAATACTACGGTCTGCTGGACCTGCCGAAGGACACCGTGCCCGGCACGCCCATCGCCCCGGTCGTCGGCCTGGACGACTGCATCTTTGACATTTCCGTCACGGCAAACCGCCCGGACTGCCAGTCGATCCTCGGCATCGCGAGGGAAGTGGCAGCCATCCTGGACAAACCGCTGAAAATGCCGGCGACCGATTATAAGATCACCGGCGAACACGTGCCCGGCTTCTCGATCCGCGTCGAAGCGCCGGACATCTGCCCGCGCTACCTGGGCCATCAGGTCCGTGAACTCAAGATCGCGGAGAGTCCCCGCTGGATGAAGCGGCGCCTCGCGCTCTGCGGCCTTCGGAGCATCAGCAACATCGTCGACATCACGAACTATGTGATGCTGGAGATCGGCCAGCCGATGCATGCCTTCGACCGCGAACAGCTCGAGAGCGAGTGCATCATCGTTCGCCGCGCGAAGGAAGGCGAGCCCATCACGACCCTGGACGGCAAGGAATTCATCCTCAGCCCTGAAAACCTGGTCATCTGCGACGGCGAAAAGCCGGTGGCACTGGCCGGCGTCATGGGCGGCCTGAACAGCGAGATCACGGAAAATACCCACGAACTGCTCTTCGAGGCGGCGAAATTTGCCCGCGACAGCGTGCGCAAGACCGCGCGAAGCCTCGGCCAGAATACTGATTCCTCGAGCCATTTCGAGAAGGGCATCAGCGAATACTCCGTGGAGCTCGGCATGGACCGCGCCCTGCACCTCATCGATGAACTCGGCTGCGGGAAGGTCGGTCCGGACCGCTATGACTGCGACGCCGGCGAGCCGAAGGTCGGCAAGACCTTCAAGGCCTCCCTGCCGCGCATCAATGCGATCCTGGGCATCGAGGTGCCCGAACAGACCGCGCGGGATATCCTCCGCCGCCTGCAATTCGAAGTGAGCGGCCCGGCGGACAGCCTGACGGTCACCGCGCCGCGCTTCCGCGAGGATATCGAGGTCGGCGAGCCGGATCTGTCGGAAGAGATCATCCGTATGTACGGCTTCGACCACATCACCCCGACCTTCCTGACCGACTCCACCGTGACGAACGGCGGCCGCCGGCCGGAACTGAAGACGGCCGACCGCGTGAAGCGTTCGCTCTGCGGCCAGGGCTTCTGCGAGGCCATGACCATGAGCTTCTATGCGGACGAGGACCTCGACGCCTTCCACATCGCGAAGGACGCGCCGGAGCGCAATGTCGTGCGCATCGTGAATCCGATCAACGCCAACATGACGATCATGCGGCCGCTGCTGGCGCCGTCGCTGCGGAAGGCCGTCGTCATCAACCTGAAGAAGGGCAATACCGAAGGACGCCTGTTCGAACTGGCGAACGTCTATACCCCGAAGTCGCAGCCGGTCACCGAACTGCCGAAGGAAACGCAGCACCTCGGCCTTGCCGCTTTCGGAAGTGAGGAAGACTTCTTCAGCGTGAAAGGCGCGCTCGAGGACCTGGCGGCCGACCTTGCGATGACGTTCACCTATGAGCGGGCGGAGGATGTGCCTTACCTGCATCCGGGCATCGCAGCATATGTCGTCTGCGAAGGCGAGCGGATCGGCTGCTTCGGAAAAATCTCCAACTTGATGACGAAAGAACTGGATCTTCCGAAGGATTCAAAGGAAAATTATAAGATTTTCCTCGGCGAACTGGATTATGAGAAACTTGCGGCACACATTCCGCAGCGGATCCTTTACAAGCCGGTTCCGGCCCTTCCGGACCTTTCCCGCGACCTCTCGCTGGTCACGGCGGAGGACGTGACCTGCGGCGCCATTGAGGATGAGATCCGCAAGGCCTGCCCGCAGGTTGCGGCGGTCGAACTCTTTGACATCTACCGCGGCATCCAGATCGGCGCGGGAAAGAAGAGCATGTCCTTCAAGGTCTCGTTCCGCCAGGATGACAAGGCCCTGGACCAGGAAACCGAGGAACGCTACATTAAGAAGATCCTCGGCAATCTGAAATACCGCCTCGGCGTCGAGATCCGGGGATAAGCAGGAGATATTATGGCTTCAGGCAGTACAGCCGGAAAAAAGAATATCCCGCCCGCAGACCGGGGACCGGCCGCTTCGGCGAAAGAGAAGGGCAGCAGGCTTGCCGCAGTCATCGTGCTTGCGGTCTGCGCCCTGCTCTTTGCCGGCGCCTGGCTGTTTCTTCACCGGAAAGAGGAGAGCGGCCCGGAACCGACTGAGTTCGTGGAATATGAAACGGCGCGCGTGGAAATGGTTCTCACGGACAGCACGTTCCGGGACGAGGTCTCCGACGGCGCGTACCGCGGGGAGCAGATGCTGATCGTCCTTGTCCGGAGCGGCCGCTATAAAGGCGAGCAGCTGCAGGCGTACAACTATGTCGGACCGCTCTACGGCGTGCCGGTCAAAGAGGGGGACAACGTCATCCTGACGGTCTCCACTTATACCGGCGGAGAGCACAGAGCCACGGTCTTTGAAGTGGACCGCTTCATCCCGATCCTGATCGTTCTCGGACTCTTCATCCTGATCACGGTCCTGATCGGCAGAAAGACCGGAGCGAGATCGCTGCTTGCACTTGCTCTCACGATCCTCTGCCTCTTTACCGTACTCCTGCCGGCCCTGCTTCACGGCGCACCGACTATCCTCACGACGCTGCTGGTCAGTCTCTGGATCATCGCGGTCAGCCTGACCGTGATCGGCGGCCTGCAGAGGAAAACGCTCTGCGCCATGGCCGGGACCGCTGCCGGGACCCTTTTTGCCGCCGGCTTTGCGGTGCTGGCCCAAAGCCTGCTGCGGATCAACGGCCTGCGCATCTCCGATGTTGAGCCGCTCCTGCAGCTCCGGCAGACCGGGGAATCGGCTATCGGCCTTAAAGGACTGCTGACGGCAGGGATCATTATCAGTGCGCTCGGCGCGGTTATGGACGTGGCCATGAGCATCTCTTCGGCGCTCGCGGAGGTGCATGAAGCGAACCCGGACTACGGCCGCCGGCAGCTTTTCCGCTCCGGCATGAACATCGGCCGCGACATGGTCGGCACCATGACGAACACCCTGATCCTGGCCTTCCTGGGCAGCGGTTTTACCCTGATCCTTTACCTTTCGTCGCTGGATATTTCCTTCCGCCAGATCACTTCTTCGGCCTATGCTTCACTGGAGATCATCAGCGGGATATCGTGCAGCGCGGGCCTGATTTTAGCCATTCCGCTGACCGCTTTGATCAGTTCATTTCTCCTTACAAAAAAGGCTTGAAATAATGCAAAAAGGGACTGTTGCTCAGGTCCCTTTTTTCTTATATAATTAGAAAGGTGTAAAAGAATACTCCCCAACTAAATACTATAGGGAAAGACCAGGAGGGTTACCGCTTCATGAAAACGGGAAAGAAATCTAGGTTTCTGGCGCTGCTTTTAGTGGCTGCCATGACCGTGACCCTGATTCCGTCGGGCGTGCTCAGAGCGCTTGCGGAAACGTCTGAACCGGTCGTCAAAGAACAGACGGCTGCCGAGGAAAAGGCAGAACCGTCTGTTTCTGCTGTACCGGAACAGGATGAGAAAGAAAAGGCCGCCGAGCCCGGCGAGGCTCTGACGGATCCGGCAAATGAACCGAATGCCGTGGATCCGGGAACGAAAGCCGGTGCGACCTGGACGCAGATTGCGTGGGCTGACATCACTGCGACCGATACCATCGCGATCACGATGTCGAAGGGCACGTCGATGTGGGCTCTGCCGAATGCAGCGGCAACGAATGCCAATCCGTCTGCGGTTCCCGTAACCCTGACTGACGGCAAACTGACGCTTGCGGCGGACAGCTACGGGTTCAAGATCACGCAGACGACCGGCGGTTACCATATCATGTCCGGCAGCAATTATCTGAATTGCAACAATGATGCCAACGGTTCGCGTATCGATACGAAAGTGAGTGTTTGGACTCTGGACGGCAATTATCTGAAATCTGCCGACAAGAACAACAACACCCGCTGGCTCGGCGTTTATCTTGACAAGCCCGACTGGCGCGCGTATAAGAACACGACCGGGAATACGGCCGGCCAGACCGTCAGCTTCTGGAAACTCGATGACGGGTCCTCCGGCAGCAGCGAAGATACGACCGAAGCGCCGTCGTCTTCCTCCGAAGAACCGACCTCTTCTTCCGAGGATCCCGGACAGACGGTCAGCACCATTGCCGAAGCGCTGGCCGGTGCGGACGGAGCCTCGTTCACGGTCAAGGGCGTCGTTACCATGGTGGACGGCAAGAACGTTTTCGTGCAGGATGTGACCGGCGGCATCTGCCTGTTCCTGCCGGCGGCAGACAGCAGTATCAAACTCGGCGACACCGTGACCGGCACCGGGTCGAGAGCGACCTACAGAGGCCTTCCCGAACTGAGCTCTGCCACGGTCGAAAAGTCCGAGGGTCTGACACTCACCGCAAAGAGCACCACGATCGGCGCGCTGACCACGTCCGATGTCTGCACCTATGTTTCCCTTAAAAAACTTGAAATCACGGAAGTCAACGACAACAACGGCACCTACAATAATCCCAACATCACCCTGAAAGACGAGAACGATGCGACGATCCAGATCTACAAAGCCGTGGTCGATAAGACGGACGGCCAGTGGGCGTTCAAGGTCGGCGACGTCGTGGACGTCAAATGTGCCGTCGGCATCAACAATACGACTCTGCAGCTGCGCAACACCCAGTCAGGTGAGATCACGCTGCATGAGGATGTCGTTTACGACGTTCCCGACGGTGATTACCTGGTCTACAACCCTAAATATAAAGTGGCTCTTTCCTCCGCTTACTCCGGCAATTACAACGCCGGCGTAGATATGAGCGGCACGGTCACTGATGTCACACAGACGGTCCAGGCCGATCCAGCGATCATCTGGCACGTCACGAACAACGAAGACGGAAGCATTTACATTTCCACCTATGCCGGCAATCACAAACTGTCGATGGATACCAGTTATACAAGTACGCCGCTGGACAAGGTCAACGACAAGTGGAAACTGGTCAAGGTCAACGCGGAAGCCGACGACGGTCTGTTCTTCATCGAAAACGTCGGCCGTACCGGCTACCGGCTGGAATGGTATGCCTCCAAAAACAATTTCTCCGCGTACAACAACAATGCGACTTCCGACCTTTTCCAGTTCAACTTTGTCCCGGCTGAACCGGAAAACAGCACCCCGCCGACGCCTGACGTCACCTATCTGGACAAGCTGACGAAGGCACCCGCAAACGGCGGCAAGGTCGTCATTTACAACCCCGGCAGCAGCGTGGCGCTGGGCACTGCGGCAAACGGCAGCAAACTGAGCCCTGTTTCCGCGGCTCTTGTTGACGGCAGGCTTCCGGTTTCCGACGGCATGGCCCTCCTTACCGTTACGGTATCTACGGACGACGCCGGAACGACCCTGTATCAGTTTGGCACGGATGACAGCAAGTATCTGACCAGCGGGGCGACCGGCAACTCCCTTTCCCTTGCTGCGATCACGGATGCGACGGCTGACTATACCAAGTGGACGCTTGAACAGCAGACCGACGGGACCTGGATCATCGTCAACTACAAGGCGGCCTACAACAACAAATCGCAGGCGATCGAGTACTACAGCGGCGCTTTCACGACCTACGGGAAAGGCACATCCGCTGCCTTCAAGATGGATTTCTACGGCGATGAACATGACGTCCCGGACGGCGATTACCTGGTCTACAATCCCGCCTATAAGATGGCACTTTCCTCTTCCTATACCGGCAATTACAACTCCGGCGTGGACATGACGGGCCTGATCACGGATGTGACGCAGACCGTTGAAGCGGATCCGGCAATCATCTGGCATGTCACGAACAATGACGACGGGACCATTTACATTTCCCACGGCAGCGACAAACTGTCCATGGATACCAGCTATACCAGCACGCCTTTGAACAAGGCCAACGACAAGTGGAAACTGGTCAAGGTCAACCCGGACGCCGACGACGGCCTGTACTACATCGAGAACGTCGGCCGTACCGGCTACCGCCTGGAATGGTATGCTTCGAAGAACAATTTCTCAGCATATAACAACAATGCGACTTCCGACATGTTCCGCTTCAACTTCGTCCCGGCGGTGCCTAAGGAAGGCAGCGGGAACGGTCCTCTCCAGGCAGGCGACAAGGTCGTCATCTACAATGCGGAAGCAGAAGGCGTGCTCGGCCTGGATACTGCGGGTCTGAACACCTCCCTCAGCAACGTGGCCACCGAGATCCGCAATGAAGTTGCCTTCCCGGAGAACGGGGCTTACGTCTTCACGGTCGGTGCCGAAGGCAATTACTTTACCTTCTCTGCCGGCGGCAAATACCTGGCCACCTGCAACACCGAACAGCTCTTCATGGCCGACGAACTGGCCGATACCGGTGAGAACTGCGGCTATTGGGAGCTTGAACAGAAGGGCAGCGGCTACCTCATCAAGAGCAAGACCGCGCGCTACAACAATACCGGCGTCGTCTGCATCGAGTTTTTCTCCGGTGCGTTCAGCGGCTGGACCTTCAAGGCGAGCGATCAGAACATCTTCATTTTCAGCTTCTACCCGGTCGACGAATCGGTCAATACGCTGAATGACGTGACGAATGACCCGAAAGTCGTTTTTGAGGCTACGGAGTTTCCGATAAAGGGCCAGCCTTACACTGTGACGTTCAAACTCGACGATCTGACGCCGCTGGAACAGCTCACTGTCAATGTCACGCTGAACGGCGAACCCGTCACAAACCTTGAAAATGACGGAAAGAACTTCTCCTTCATCGTCCCTGCGGAAGTCACGGCTGTGGAAGATACCCTGAATGTCAGCGTTCAGGTCGTCAATGCTGCCGGCGGCAGTTACAGCGGCAGCAAATCGCTCCCCGTGATGGATATTCCGGTATTCTGTAACTTCATCCCCGAACCGGGCAGCAAGACCGGCGACGACTACATGCCGCTGATCTCCGTCACGGTGAAAAACGCTTCCGACAGCGATGAAGCAACGCTTACGATCGGCGGAGAGACTCATCCCGTGCAGATCCTGGGCGGCGTCATATCGTACCAGCCGACCGAACCTCTGAAGGAAGGCCGCGTCACCGTCAAGGTGGAAGTCGTGCGCGCGGACGGCGTCACCGGCGAAAAGACCTGGAGCTTTACCGTCGGTGAGGGCGGCGAACAGCTGTATTTCGGCCAGCTTCACAGCCATACGACGTATTCTGACGGCTCCGGCTCCCTGGAAACCGCGCTGGACTATATCCGCAACATCCCGGAGAGCGCGAATATTCAGTTCGTGGCTTTCACGGACCATTCCAACTACTTTGACAACCAGGGCGGCGCGAACCCCGAAGGCGCGCTCTACGATATGAGCCTGGCCAGCGATTACAGCCGGAATCTGTGGAACAGCTACAAGAATACGGTTGCCGCTTTCAATGCCGACACGGCAAACAGCGACCTCATTGCGCTCGCCGGCTTTGAAATGACCTGGTCCGGCGGCCCCGGCCACATCAACACCTTCAATACGCCGGGTATCGTCTCGCGCAACAATACGACGCTCAACAACAAGACGGGCGACGCCGGCATGAAGGCCTATTACGCGCTGCTGAGCCGGACGGAGGGCGTGGATTCCCTCAGCCAGTTCAACCATCCCGGCAAGACCTTCGGCAACTTCACCGACTTCAGCTACTGGGATGCCGTAGCGGACAGCCGTATCTTTACGGTCGAGGTCGGCAACGGCGAGGGTCAGATCGGCGCCGGCGGCTACTACCCGAGCTACGAGCAGTACACCATGGCGCTCGACAAGGGCTGGCACGTCGCTCCGACGAACAACCAGGACAACCACAAAGGCCGCTGGGGCAACGCCAATGACGCCCGCGACGTCATCCTGACCGATGACTTCAGCGAACAGGGCATCTACGAAGCCATGCGCCAGATGCGCATCTACGCGACCGAAGACAAGAACCTGGAGATCTATTATACGGTGAACGGCCAGCCGCTCGGCAGCACGATCAGCGAGGTGCCGGAACAGCTGGAACTGAACGTCCAGATCAGCGATCCGGACAGCTCCGACTCCATCAGCAAGGTCGAAGTCATCGTCAACTCCGGCAGCGTTGCCTACACCTGGAACGATGCTGTCGAGATCGGCAGCGGAAACCTCTCGGTCACGCTGGCTCCGGATTACAGCTACTATTACATCCGCGTCACCGAGAAGGACGGCGACCTTGCCGTTACGGCTCCGGTCTGGGTCGGCGAGACCCTGAAACTCGGCATTTCCTCTTTCGAATGCGGGACCAAGATGCCTGTCACCGATGAGGAACTGACGCTCACGACCACGCTCTTCAACAGCGAAGCCAAAGCGGCCACGGTAAAGAGCGTTGTCTACACGACCAACGGCGCCGTGGTGCTCGGCACCGATACGACCGAACGTACCCTTCCCGCCTCCGGCACGCTGGAGATCCCGTTCAACTATACCCCGACCGAGGCTCGCGTGATGCAGGTCACCGTGACCGTGGTCCTGGAACAGGACGGCAAGGAATATACCTTTACCAAGGACCTTACGCTTGATGTTCAGGCGGCTGAGAAGCTGGTCTACATCGGTATCGATGCGTCTCACTACAATGAGTACGTGGCCGGCAACTACAAGGATTCCATGGGCAACTTTGCCGCGCTTGCCGCAAACTATGCCGTACGTACCGTGGAACTCAAGACGAGTGAAGACCTGATCGCGGCCTGCAATAACGAGAAGTACCGGATCCTGATCTTCACGGCGCCGTCCCGCCGTCTTGCGGCTGCACAGTCCGATCCGCGCACTTATTCCGCGGAAGAACTTGCCGCCATCAAGGCATTCAACGATGCCGGCGGCGTGGTGATCGTAGCCGGCTGGTCCGATGCCTACGAGAACTACAGTGTCATCACCGGCAATCCCAATATCAAGCATATGGCGGAAACGCAGAACGACATCCTCTCGACGCTCGGTTCGCATCTGCGCATCGCGGACGACGGCACGAATGATGACTCGCTCAACGGCGGCCAGTCGCAGCGGCTGTATTTCAGCACCTACAACATGAACAATCCGCTGATGGAAGGCATCGTGGTCGATCCGGACCATCCGAATGACCGTGCCTACAGCGAAGTGTTCAGCCAGTACGGCGGCGCTTCGATCTATGCCGAGGACGACTCGGGCAACACGGTCTCCGTACTGCCCGCGACGGTCGATCCGGCGGTCTACGGCCATACAAGCACCTATTCCAAAGACTCCGACAACGACGGCCTGGGCGGCAGCAGCGTGCCGAAGTACGCCTGGTCGGACAATGACAACCGCCTGCTGACCACGGCCTGTGAGACGCTGGAAGGCAAGGGTATGATCATCGTTTCCGGCGCGGCCTTCATGTCCAACTTCGAAGTGCAGGCGGCAGCGGACACCGGCTCCAGCGATACCGACCAGCAGAAGAACTACGCCAACTACAAGTTCTGCGAGAACATCGTCAAAGGCCTCAACGAGGTCGAGATCACACCGATCGCTGAGGTCCGCGCCGTTACGCAGGAAGGCTACAAGTTCACGATCGAAGGTATCGTGACGTCCAACGCGTCCGGCTATGATACGGCGACGGCCTTCTTCGACTGCATCTACGTGCAGGATGAGACCGGCGGCATCTGCTGCTTCCCGGTGGCCGGCAATTTCAAGGTCGGCGACAAGGTCCGCATCACCGGTGTCACGGATTTCTATCAGGGTGAACCGGAACTGCAGGTGACCACCATTACTAAGACAGGTGACGGTGAATGCCCGGCTCCGCTGGAGATCACGGCGGCTGCTGAGAATGACAGAAGTGAAGAGGGCATGCTGGTCAAGGTCAGCGGCACCATCACCGAGGTCGGGATCGAAAACGGACTCATCCAGACGATCTATTACAAAGATGACTCCGGCGAGACCGCCCGCATCTTCATCGACGGCTACATCACCACCGACAGTGACGTGGAGAACTGCTTCGCCGGCAATAAGGTAACGGCGATCGGCCTTGCGTCCTACGATGATACATTCAACGCGCCCGACGGGCCGTTCCCGCGCATCCGTATCCGTGACCGTGCGGATGTGACGGTGGAGAAGGTTGATGCCTTCCTCGTCTTCAACCTGGGCGACGGCAAGCTGCTGGATCCGAATACCGGCGAATACGTGACGGGAGAGTACGTGATCAAGGCCGACAACGGGGATACGATCATTATTCCGGACGGCCCGATCCTTGACGGCTGGACCTTCCAGTACTGGAGAGGTTCGGAGTATTATCCGGGTGATGAATATGTCGTGGCCGGCAGCCATGACTTCACGGCGGTCTATGTCATGAACGAAACGGAAGGAACGACCGAAGCAGATACCACCGAAGCGAATACCACCGAAGCGGATACTACTGAAGCGGATACCACCGAAGCGAATACCACTGAAGCGGATACTACTGAAGCGGATACCACCGAAGCGAATACTGGCGGAGCGGATGAGACGACCGGCGCGAATGAAACCACCGGTGCGGCAGGCAGCTCCGAAGAGACAACGTCTGCAGGCTCCGGTGAACCGGGCAGCAATTCCGGCGGCACTGTTGACACCGGCGACCGTACAAGGACCGGCTTCTGGCTCGTCATGCTGCTGGTCTCTGCAGCGGGAATGGCCTTCGTCGTCGTGAAGGACAGAAAAACGCTGAAAGAGAACTAAAAAAGTGCTTGCATTCTGTCGGGACTGATGGTAATATAGCAAAGCTGAGCTTCAAGGAGGTAATATCTGATGAGCACTGTTATCACGATTTTATCCATATTACTGGTTATCGACAGCATTGCCATGATCGTTCTGGTGATGATGCAGGAAGGCGATGAGAACGGCCTGTCCAGCAGCATCGCGGGCGGATTTGCTGACAGCTATGCGGCCAAGAATGCCGGCCGCACGAAGGAAGGCCAGCTCAAGAAGTACACGAAGATCACGCTTGCGGTCTTCCTGCTCTTCGCTCTGCTGATCAACATCCTGCAGTAAGATCCGCGAAAGAAAAGGTGCATGGTCCGCCATGCACCTTTTTTATAACTTTAGGAGGCATGACCGTGGCAAAGACTGACAGTTTCAAACTGATCGCCCAGAATAAAAAGGCATACCACGACTATTTCATCGAGGACACCTACGAGGCGGGCATCTCGCTCGCGGGCACCGAGGTCAAATCCCTGCGCGCCGGCAAATGCAGCCTGAAGGAGTCCTACATCGAGGAAAAGCACGGGGAAATGCTGATCCTGGGCATGCATATCAGCCCTTATGAAAAGGGTAACATTTTCAACCGTGACCCGCTTCGGACCAGGAAACTCCTGCTGCATGACTACGAGATCCGCAAGCTCTCGGCGCAGGCACAGGCGAAGGGGTATACTATCGTGCCGCTCAAAGTTTATTTCAAGGGCTCGCTCGTCAAGGTGGAACTCGGCCTCGCCAAGGGCAAGAAACTCTACGACAAGCGCGAGACCATCGCCCGCCGCGACATCGAACGCGAGGCGCAGCGGGAAATGAAGGAGAGCGGACGGTAATGAAACGCACGGCTTTGCGGCCGTGCGTTTTTGAAAGAGGTGATGTGGATGCTGCAGATCGAGCATCTGACGATAACACATAAAAAAGACCTGCGCACGATCGTGAGCGACCTCGGTTTTGTACTGAACCGAGGCGACAAGGCCGTGCTGATCGGCGAGGAAGGAAACGGCAAGTCCACGGTCCTCAAGTGGATATACGATCCGCATCTTATCGAAGACTATGCGGAGGCGGAGGGGATATGCACGGCGCAGGGCGTGATCAAGGGGTATCTTCCCCAGGAACTGCCGGAAGAGGAGAAGGATCTGACCGTTTATGAATACTTTTCACGGCAGCGGGCGTTCCGGGAGACCGGGCCGGCAGAACTTTTCCGCTTCTCCGCCTCGCTGCGCTTTGACAGCGAGCTGTTTTATTCCGAACAGACGATGGGGTCACTCTCCGGCGGAGAGCGTGTAAAGGTCCAGACGGCGGCGATGCTGCTCGCCCGGCCGGACTGCCTGCTGCTGGATGAACCGTCGAATGACATCGATATTGAAACGCTGGAATGGCTGGAGAAGATGATCCGGAACTTCACGGGCGCCGTCCTGTTCATTTCCCACGATGAGACCCTGATCGAAAGGACCGCGAACCGCGTCATCCTGATCGAGCAGCTGCGGCGGAAAACGGTCCCGCGCGTGACCGTGGCGAACGTGCCTTTCCGCACGTTCATGGAGGAGCGGGAGAGAAACTTCGCGAAGCAGGCGCAGGAGGCGGTCAGCGAACGGCGGGAAGAGAAAAAGGCCATGGAGCGCTTCCGCCGCATCGAGCAGTCGGTGGAGTCGGATCTCAGGAACAATTCCCGGCAGGACCCCACAACCGGCCGCCTTCTCAAGAAAAAGATGAAGGCGGTAAAGTCCCTGGAGCACCGCTACGAGCGGGAGCACGGGGAACTGACAGAGTTCCCGGAAAGTGAGTCCGCGATCACGGTCCGTTTTGAACGGCAGAAGGAAATGCCTGCCGGGAAGACCGTGGCGAAGGTCGATCTTCCCGAACTCTGCGCTCCGGACGGCCGTGTGCTGGCGCGGAACATCGTCCTGCAGGTCAGAGGCCCGGAAAAAATCGGGATCATCGGCACGAACGGCGCCGGCAAGACGACCCTGATCCGGAAACTCGCGGAAGAACTCTGCGCCCGCCCGGACATCACGGCCTGCTACATGCCGCAGAATTACGAGGAGGAACTGCCCTTCGAAAAGACGCCCGTCGATTACCTCGCGCCTTCGGGTCATAAGGATGAGATCACGCAGGTACGGACCTATCTTGGTTCCATGAAATACACGGCTGACGAGATGTTCCATCCGATCGCAGAGCTGTCCGGCGGCCAGAAGGCGAAGCTCCTGCTTCTGAAGATGAGTCTGACCGAAGCGGACGTCCTGATCCTGGACGAGCCGACCCGCAACTTTTCGCCGCTTTCGGCGCCCGAGGTCCGCGGTATCCTGAAACAGTTCCCCGGAGCGATCATCAGCGTCTCCCACGACCGGAAATATCTCGCCGAGGTCTGCGATAAGATCTATCGCCTGACCCCCGAAGGATTAAGCACAGATGTTTCAATAAAATACTAAAAAACCAATAAATGAAACAAAATCCTCTTGACAGAAGGAGCCGGACAGGGTATTATCTTGTTCGGCTCTTTCATTTTTGTGAAAATTGAAACATGAAAGAGAATAAGAACTCAGGAGATACTGTTATGAAAAAGATCCTTTCCCTCATCGCACTGCTTCTCTGTGTGACCATGATCCTGGCCGGCTGCGGCAGCTCCAACTCCGGTGAATCCGGCAGGAACGGCAAAGACCGCGTCGTCATCTATACGGCGGCAGAAGATGAGCGCATTTCCTATATTCAGGAAGAACTGGACAAAAAGTTCCCGAACACCGAGATCGTGATCCAGTCGCTCGGCACCGGCCAGCTGCTGTCCAAGCTGCAGGCTGAAGGCAAGAACAGCGACTGCGATATTTTCTACGATCTGGAAGTCGTCAACGCGGAGATCATTCTGAACGCGGTCCCGGATCTGTTTGCGGACCTATCCGAATATGACTTCTCCATTTACGATGCTTCCGTGACCGGCTATACGAGCCGTCATCACAAGTATGCCGTGAACGGCAAGACTGCCGGCGCCTTCCTTGTGAACACGAAGACCCTGGAAGAAAAGGGTCTGCCCGTTCCGGAAAGCTATGAAGATATGCTGAAGCCGGAGTACGCAGGCCTCATCTCCATGCCGAGCCCCAAGTCTTCCGGCACCGGCTACAGCTACTACAACGGCATGGTCACCGTGCTCGGCGAAGCTGAAGGCCTGAAGTATTTTGAGACCCTGAACCCGAACATCAAGGAATACACGACCTCCGGTTCCGCGCCGGCGAAGGCTGCCGTCCGCGGCGACGTGGCGATCGCTTACGGCCTGCTGTGGCAGTGCGTGAACTATGCCAACGAAAACGAAGGCATGACGGTTATCGTTCCGGAACAGGGCCTGGCGTTTGACCTTTTCACCATGGGCATGATCTCCGGCCACGAGACGAAGAGCAGCGTGAAGGAAGTCTTCTCCTATCTTTACAATGAACTGAACAAGCCGCAGTGCGCGAAGTTCAACCCCGACAAGATCTATGCCGACATGCCGGCAGCCGAGATCGCCAACTATCCGGCTTCCTACAAAGAGATCACCATGGAAGGCCTCTTTGATTTCCAGTACAAGCAGAACCTGCTTGACAAGTGGCAGTACTGATCCGTTCCGTATTTCATTTCCGCTGAGGAGGACGCACAGATGGAACAGCCCGCGGTAATCATCCGCTGTGAGAATATCAATAAAAAGTTCAAATCAAAGACCGTGCTGGAGGATATCTCCTTTGAGATCATGCGCGGGGAGTTTCTGTCGCTTCTCGGTCCCTCCGGCTGCGGAAAGACGACGATCCTCCGTATGCTGATCGGCATCGAAAAGCCGTCCAGCGGCCGCATTTTGAAGGACGGCACGGACATCACGAACATGCCGCCGAAGGACAGGAACATAGGGATCGTTTTCCAGAACTACTCACTGTTCCCGAACATGGACGTCTACCACAACATTTCCTACGCGCTGAGCGCGAAGAAGATGGAAAAGGATGAGATCGACAGCAAGGTCCGGGAGATCGTGGAAATGGTCGGCCTGGAGGAACATATCTATAAGAAGCCGCGTCAGCTTTCCGGCGGCCAGCAGCAGCGCGTGGCGATCGCGCGGACGCTGGTCCTGAATCCCGACGTCATCCTCTTTGACGAGCCGATGTCGGCGCTGGACGCGGAGATCAAAGTGATCCTGCGCGAGCAGCTGAAGGCGATCCAGAAGAAGCTGAAGGTCACGATGGTCTACGTTACCCATGACCAGGAGGAGGCGTTCGCCCTGTCCGACCGGATCATGGTCCTGAACGACCTGCGCATTGCACAGCTGGATACCCCGCAGAACATCTACCACCATCCGGCGGATCCCTTCGTGAAGCGTTTCGTCGTCGATCACCTGGATCTGAAGGTGAGATCCATTGAGGAAAGCATCCGATGAAAGACCGTTTATCCAAGGCGGCAAAGCTCGTCAGGCATGAGACGCTGCGGGCGGTCTCCGTCGGCTGCATCCTTGTTTTTGCGATCCTGCCGCTGCTCACCCTGGCTTTCCACGTTTCCGCAAAAGACTGGCAGTATATCGTCAGCGACGGCAGCTTCAAAGACGCGGTCAAAAACTCCCTGATCTACACCGGCGCGGCCGCGGTCATCACGACCGTTCTGGCGCTCATCGCGGCCTACCTGCTGAACACTTCGAGCCTGAAGCGCAAAAAACTCTTTGTCATCCTGCTCACGCTGGGCATGCTCGTGCCGACGATCTCCGTCGGTCTCGGCTTAAGGATCCTTTTCGGCGCGAAGGGCTTTATCGACCTGCTTTTCGGTGTTGAGATCGAGGTCCGCGGCTTTGCCGGTCTGATCATTGGCTCGGTCATGACGAGTTTTCCGGCGACTTTCCTGATCCTTTACGATGCCCTGCAGTACGAGGACAAGGGACCCTACGACGCCGCGGAGATCATGGGGCTTCGGCGCCTCAGCACCTTTTTTCGGCTGACGGTACCGTATCTCGGCGTGGCCCTGATCTCGGCGTTCTTTGCCTGTTTTACCCTGATCTTTTCCGACTATGGTATGCCGATGGAGATCGCGGGCAAGGTCAAGACCCTGCCGATGTATCTTTACGATCAGTTCATGTCGTCGTTCCAGTACGGCAGAGGCTCCATCGCGGGCTTCGTCCTGCTGGTCCCGGCAATCATTTCCTTCGTTTTCGACCTGATCTTCCGGGATCAGAGCGTCAGTGAAAAGCAGCAGAAGCTGATCAAAGCCGAGAAGCGTTTCAACCGGATGGCGGCAGCCGTACTGATCCTCGTCTGCGTGATCCTGTTCCTCCCGCAACTGGCCTTCATCAGCCTGTCGCTGACGAAAGCCTTCCCGAACGATCTGTCGTTCACCTTTGAGCATATCGCGAATATTTTCTCGAATACGCACGGTGTCGGCCTGACGGCTTACATCCGGAATTCCCTGCTGCTGGCCGTGCTCACGGCGCTTGCCGGCACCTGCTTTGCCTACCTGCTCGGCTACATGAGCGTCCGGAAAGAAGGGAAAGCGGCGAAAGCTGTGGACCTCTTCGCGCTGTCAACGATCGCCATCCCCGGCCTGGTCCTGGGCATCGGCTACATTTTCCTCTTCAGCGGGACGAACGGAAAATTCTACGGCACGATCCTCATCCTGATCGTGGTGAATATTTTCCATTTCCTGGGCTCGCCCTACCTGCTCGCGAAGAACTGCCTGAGCAAGATCAACAGCGAGTACGAGGTCATCGGCGAGACGCTCGGGATCTCGAGAGGAAAGATCATTGCGAAGGTGCTGATCCCCGGATCGGTTTCGACGCTTGTGGAAATGTTCTCGTATTTCTTCCTGAACAGCATGATCACGATCTCTGCGGTGGCCTTCCTCTGCTCCTATGACAACCAGCCGCTGTCGATCCTGATCACGACCTACGAGAAGAACAGCAATTACGAGATGCAGAGCGTCATCTCCCTGATCATTCTCTTCCTTAATATCGCGGCACGCGGGATCTTCAGCGCAGTAACGGCAGTTCTGAACAGACGCGGCAGCAGGGAAACGGAGGGCGGCATCGGCCTCGACCGCTATGAATTTGATTTCCTGACCTATCTGGAAAAGCACGGCAGGGGCATGTACAGCCAGCGGAAACTGGCCGACGATCTGACGATCACCCTGTCAAATGCTTCGAAACTGGTGCGGGAACTGGCGGAACACGATTATATCAACGAACTGGCCGACGGTTCGATCGAGATCAGTGAGAAAGGCCTGAAGGCCCTGGAACCCTACCGCGTGCGCAAGGCGATCATTCTGGCCGCCGGTTTCGGGCAGCGGCTCGCGCCGGTCACCCTGAACACGCCGAAGCCGCTCGTCAGGGTCAACGGCGTGCGCATCCTGGATACGCTCCTCGATGCCCTGGTCGCCAAAGGGATCACCAATATCACCATCGTCCGCGGCTACAAGAAGGAACAGTTCGACGAGCTGCTGGAGAAGTATCCGACCTTGCATTTCATCGACAATCCGGAATTCAACCTGGCAAACAACATCAGTTCCGCGGTGCAGGCCATAGACCTCATCGACCGCTGCTACATCTGCGAAGCCGACCTGTACATCACCAATCCGGACATCATCAACAAGTACGAGTACCGCTCGAACTATCTCGGCGCGAAGGTCGCGGAAACGGACGACTGGTGCTTCCGCAAGCGCAAGGGCTTTGCGTACGGCTATCAGATGGGCGGCACCGACTGCTACCAGGCTTTCGGGATCTCCTACTGGGACGGCGAAGACTCGGAAAAACTGAAGGCAGACCTGCGAAGAGTCTATGCCCTGCGCGGGGGGAAAGAGAACCTTTGGGAAATGGTCCCGCTGAAGCTCGCGCGGAAGAATTACCGCCTGGAGATCCGCAAGTGCCACAAGGCCGACATCATCGAGATCGACAACTTCATCGAACTGATCGCGGCCGACCCGAGCTACGCAAACTACCCCGGTTACGAGGAATACAGCGGGAAATAAGCCCGCAGGGACAGAAAACGCACGGCATGCCGCCGTGCGTTTTTTCTTACGTAAATGAGGCTTGACATTCCGTTTTTTTGTGCTACTATACGTTCATACCCTCATATTATTAAAGCGTTGAGGAGAAGAGTAAGACGAAGCGGCCCGTCCAGAGAGAAGCGCATTTGCTGGAAGCGCTTTACGGGACATCGTCCGAAGACCGGCTCCGAGCGGCCCCAATCCGGCCCGGCAGGCACCGTTATCAGCCGAATCAAGATGCTTTCGGGGGCGTCCCGGAAGAATCAGGGTGGAACCGCGGGTTTGACGACTCGTCCCTGACAGCGGCAAAGGAAGCTGCAGTCAGGGGCTTTTTTTGTGGGAAGGGCAAGAAAGGAGACATTATGAAGATCACACTGAAAGACGGTTCGGTGCGGGAATATGACCGCCCGATGAGCGCGTACGAGATCGCGTGCGACATCAGCGAAGGCCTCGGCCGGATGGCCTGCCTCGCGAATATCAACGGTGAGGACAAGGACCTCCGCACCGTGATCGATGCCGATGCGACACTGAGCATTTATACGGCAAAAGACCCGCAGGGCCTGGCGGCTCTCCGCCATACCGCGAGCCACGTGATGGCACAGGCGATCAAGCACCTGTATCCGTCTGCGAAGCTTGCCATCGGCCCGTCGATCGCCGAAGGCTTTTACTACGATATCGACTTTGCGGAGCCTATTTCCGCGGACGATCTCGAGAAGATCGAAGACGAGATGAAGAAGATCGTCAAGGAGGATCTGCCGCTGGAGCGCTACGAACTGCCCCGCGAAGAGGCGATCGCCTGGGCGAAGTCCATCGAGGAGCCTTACAAGGTCGAACTGATCACGGACCTTCCCGAGGACGCCGCCATCAGTTTCTACAGGCAGGGCGATTTCACCGACCTCTGCGCCGGCCCGCACCTCATGAGCACCGGCAAGGTCGGCAAGGCGTACAAGCTCCTGAATCTCGCGGGCGCCTACTGGCGCGGCAGCGAGAAGAACAAGATGCTGACGCGTATCTATGCGACGGCCTTCGCGAAGAAGGACGAGCTGGAGGAATATATTCAGAAGCTTGAAGAAGCGAAGAAACGCGACCACAGAAAACTCGGCCGCGAGCTCGGCATTTTCATGACGGACGAGCTGGTCGGCAAGGGCATGCCCATGTTCCTGCCGAAGGGCTACACGGTCTGGCGCATCCTGGAGAACTACATCCGCGACAAGGAACTGTCCCAGGGCTACCAGCATGTGCTGACGCCCTGCATCGGTACGGTCAATCTCTACAAGACTTCCGGCCACTGGGATCATTACCAGAAGAACATGTTCCCGGCGATGGAGGTCGAGGACGAAATGTACGTCCTGCGTCCGATGAACTGCCCGCACCACATGCGCATCTATGCGAACCAGCCGCATTCCTACCGGAACCTGCCGGTCCGCATCGGCGAGATCGCGCACGATTTCCGCTATGAGGCTTCCGGGACGCTGAAGGGCATCGAGCGCGGCCGGCATTTCTGCCAGAACGACGCCCACCTTTTCGTCACTCCCGAGCAGATCAAGGACGAATTCAGCCGCGTCGTGGACCTGATCTTCGATACCTACAAGGATTTCGGCATCACGGATTACCGCTGCGTGCTGTCTTTGCGCGATCCGGCCGACAAGGAAAAATACCACGATGACGACGAGATGTGGAATACGGCCGAAAATGCCCTCCGCGAAGTCCTGAACGAACTGAAACTGGACTACACGGAGGAGATCGGCGAAGCCGCCTTCTACGGTCCGAAGCTGGACGTGAACGTGAGGCCTGCCGTCGGCGCGGAATACACGCTGTCGACCTGCCAGCTCGACTTCTGCCTGCCGGCGAAGTTCAACCTGGTCTACATCGACAAGGACAATCAGGAAAGGACGCCCGTGGTCATCCACCGTGCGATCCTCGGCTCGCTCGACCGCTTCATGGCCTACCTCATCGAAGAGACGATGGGCAATTTCCCGCTCTGGCTCGCGCCGGTGCAGGTGAAGGTCCTGCCGATCTCGGACAAGTTCATGGACTATGCCGAAAAGGTCAATGCGGCCCTGGAAGATGCCGGCATCCGTGTTGAGCTTGACCGCCGCGGCGAGAAGATCGGCTACAAGATCCGCGAAGCGCAGCAGCAGAAAGTCCCGTACATGGTCATCGTCGGCCAGAAGGAAGCCGAGAGCGGTACGCTGTCGATCCGGAACCGTGCCGGCGAAGAGACGCACGACGTGGCCGAAGAAGCATTTATCGCACAGCTGAAGGAAGAGATCCGGAATAAGGCGCGTTAAACGGAGCGGGACCCGTGCCTGAGCGCACTGCGGTAACAGGACCTGTCCCAATCATCAAAAAAATGCTCTGCCTGACTTGTCAAGCAGAGCATTTTTGATTACAATATAAGCAGGTATGAGCGCGGTTTTTCCGGCTCGCAGCAGCCCGGAAGGGCGGAGGATCGATAATGAAAGTGACATTTTTAGGGGCTACCCATGAGGTGACCGGTTCGTTGACGTATCTGGAAGCCGGAAAGCACAAATTCCTGGTCGACTGCGGCATGGAACAGGGCAAGGATATCTTCGTCAACCAGGATATTCCCGTGAATGCGTCGGAGATCGAAGCGGTCTTTCTGACCCATGCACACGTGGACCATTCCGGCAACCTGCCGCTCCTGTACAAGAGAGGCTTCCGCGGCAACGTCTACGCGACCGAGGCAACGACAAACCTCTGCGCGATCATGCTTCTCGACTGTGCGAACATCCAGGAGAAGGAATCGGAATGGAAGAACCGGAAGAGCAAACGTGCCGGCCGCGATGAGACCGAACCGATCTACTCCATGGACGATGCCAAGGAAGTGATCAAGCGCTTCATCCCCGTCGAATACGGCAAACGTGTCCAGGTGGAGGAAAACTGCGAGATCCGCTTCCGGAACGCGGGGCATCTGCTTGGCGCGGCTTCCATTGAGATCTGGCTGACGGAAGACCGCAAGAAGAGGAAGATCGTTTTCTCGGGCGATGTCGGCAATGCGAACCGGCCGCTCATCTGCGATCCCGAGCCGCCGGAAGATGCCGATTATGTAGTGATCGAATCGACCTACGGGGACCGTCTGCATCCGGAATCGATGGGCAAGCGGGCCTACATCGACCAGCTGGCCGACATCATCGACCGGACCATGGCGCGCGGCGGCAACGTCGTCATCCCTTCCTTCGCCGTGGGCCGCACGCAGGAACTGTTGTTCTTCCTCCGGGAGATCAAGGCGGAGGGCATGGTAAAGAGCGTGCCGGATTTCCGCGTTTTCGTTGACAGCCCGCTGGCCGTCGAAGCGACCAATATCTTCCTGCAGACGCCGCCGGAGTACTTCGCCGAAGAGGTGCGGGAGATCCTGCTGCAGGGCGAAAATCCGATCTTCTTCGACGGACTGAATGTAGCCGTTACGACGGATGAGTCCATTGCCATCAATAACGATCCGGGGCCGAAGGTGATCCTGTCGGCCAGCGGCATGTGCGAAGCCGGCCGCATCCGTCATCACCTGAAACACAATCTGTGGCGCAAGGAATCCACGATCTGCTTCGCCGGCTACCAGACGGAAGGCACGCTCGGCCGCACGCTGCAGGACGGCGCGAAAACGGTCAAGTTGTTCAGCGAGGATATTGCCGTGAATGCGGAGATCGCGACGCTGGAAGGCACCAGCGGCCACGCCGACAAGGAAGGCCTTGTTGCCTGGCTGAGCGGGATGAAGAAAAAGCCGAAAATGGTCTTCGTCAACCACGGCGAGGATCAAGTCGCGGCATCATTTGCGGAACTCTTAAGCGACGGCATGGGCTATATCACCCTGGCGCCGTACAGCGGCACCGAGTTCGACCTGCTGGCCGGCAAGGTGCGGCTGATGACCGAGGGCATCCCGATCCGGCCCGAAGAAGCCGCTGCCGAGAAGGCCGAGGGCATCTTTGCCAAGCTTAAGGCAGCGCTCAGCCGGCTCCAGACGCTTGTTTCCGGCATGAAGGACAACAGCAATAAGGAACTGGAGGCGCTGACCGGCGAGATCGACGCCCTGACCGAAAAGTTCGCCAACTGGGAAGATCCCGAGAAGGAAAAGGAAGAAGAGAAAGAGGAAAAGACCGAGGAGAAAAAATAAGGCTCCCGGAAGATCTTTCGGAAAAGACAGAAACCATGAAACGCAATTACGACCGCGAAATGCAGACCGTCATGGAGAAGATCGGCAGGCAGGGCGAAACGCCCCGCCTGCTGCTTCATTCCTGCTGCGCGCCCTGCAGCACGGTCTGTCTGGAGCGGCTCTCGGAGCTCTTTGCCGTTACGGTCTTTTACTATAACCCGAACATCTTCCCGGAGGAGGAGTACCTCTTCCGGAAGAAGGAGCAGCTGGAATTCATCGCGCGGCACAGCTTCGCGCACCCGGTGGACTTTATCGACGGTGATTACGATACGGAACGCTTTTACGCGGCGGTAAAGGGGCATGAAAACGACCCGGAGCGCGGCGAGCGCTGCCGCATCTGCTACCGCCTGCGCCTCGGCCGGGCTGCCGAAGAGGCGGCTGCCGGCGGCTTTCCGTATTTCACCTCGACCCTGACCCTGAGCCCGCTCAAGGACACGGAAGCCCTCAACACGATCGGCGAAGAGGAGGCGGCGCGCTGCAGCGTCATCTGGCTTCCTTCCGACTTCAAAAAAAGGAACGGATTTCTCCGTTCCTGTGAACTCACGCAGCAGTACGGGATGTACCGCCAGGACTACTGCGGCTGCATATATTCGCTGAGAAAAGGCGCCGGACACATCCCTGCGGACGCGCCGGAAAACGCTTCTCAGCCTTCGAGAAGCTCGTCCATGACGAGCGAATAGACCTTCTGGCTTACGCTCTGCCAGCGGTTTGCGATCACCTGCGCCTGTTCTTCATCGGGCACGGACAGGACCAGCCGCATGAGCGTGGATTTGCCTTCACGGATCCCGCAGTCGACTTCGTATTCCGTCGACTGGGGGAGTTTTTTATAGTCGGCCGTGATCCCCATTTCATTGCGCAGGCGCATGTTGTTCTCGCTGATGAACTGGTGGATGTCGGTCTTGACCGGATCGGGGATATCCTTGCCGAAATAGCCGAGCGCCTCCTCACCTTCACGGGTGATCTCGCAGCGGTTCTGGCCGCGGATCGTGGAGGATTTGATCAGATGCGCGTCAAACAGTTCCGCGATGACCTGCTGGAGGGAAAGATAATTCGTGTACTCCTTCGACAGGAAAAATTCGGAGATCTGCTCGTTGGAAAGCGGCAGATTGGCCTGGCGCAGCATATAGAGGACCATGAGCTTGTAGAGCACCTGAGGATCGTTGATCATAGTGTTGCCTCGCATAAAAATCTTATTGGTATTTTATCAAAATGTTTCATTTATTGCAAGAAAAACACTTGCATTTTCAAGTCGGTATGCTATGCTCACTTATGAGTAAAGGTTCGTAATCCGGCATTTTCCTTTTGCCGTCACATCTGCACCTTCCTCAGTTTCCTGAAGTATTTCCCAATTCAATGACAATTCAAGGCGGCTCCGGCCGTCCGTTAAGGAGTGTTTTTTATGAGCATCATTATCGAAGATCAGTCGCTGCCCACATTGAAAGAATGGGCGAAGCTGCTGGGCATCAAAGGCACCAGCACCTTCCGAAAACCGCAGATGGTCGATTTGATGAACCGGGTCGGCGCAGAGCGCATCGAAAAGGCGCTGCGCCTTGCCGGCATTGACCCGGATAAAGCAGCGGAGGCCCCCGCGGAGGCGCCGGCGGCGGAAGCGCCTGCCGAAAAGCCGGCGGAAAACCCGGCACCTGCGGAGCCCACGGTCGGCGGACGGCCCCGTTCCCGCTGGACCAGCATTTCCAAGAATTTCAGCAAGCCGGAAGCGGCGTCGGCCAGTGCGGAGGCGGCGGAGATCAAGGCCCGCACGCTCGCCAAGCCCATCAACGACGCGCCGGATGACAACAGTGAGATTTCCGAACCCGAGGAAGGAACGGCAGCCCGCCCGCGCCGCATCGGCGAGGGACTGGGGATCACCGCACCGCAGAGCGGCCGCTACACCGGGCGCGGCGGCTTCGGGACCTATTCGGCTTCGTATCTTGCGCAGACCGAAAAGCCGGAAGATTTCGAACGCTCCGACAAGAACGACCGCGCGCCGGTGCATCCCGAACGGGTAACGCAGGCGAGTTCCGGCCGGACCTTTACGGCACCGGTGCAGGAAAGCCGCGAGGAAACGGAGCCTGCGGAGATCCGTATCAGACGGGATGCTCCCGAGCCCCGTGCGGTACGGGTCAGGGACAGCCTTGAGGTCCGTGAGATCAGGGCAGCGGAGGCTGCCGAGCTCCGGGAAAGCAAGGACGAGATGCCGCAGGGCGTGCCGACGGGCGATCCCGCGCACGGCATCCTGGAAGTCCTGCCGGACGGTTTCGGCTTCATCCGCAGCGAGAATTTCATGCCCGGTGACAGCGACGTCTACGTCTCGCCTTCGCAGATCCACCGCTTCGGCCTGAAGACCGGCGACGTGATCCGCGGCATCACCAAGGCCAGGACCGGCACGGAGAAATTTGCGGCGCTCCTGTACATTGAAACGATCAACGACGAGGACCCGGAAGCGGCGGCGAAACGGACCAAATTCGAAGATCTGACACCGGTATTCCCCGACGAACGGATCCATCTGGAGACCGAGACCGAAGCACGCGCGATGCGGATCATGGACCTTATGGCGCCGATCGGCAAGGGCCAGCGCGGCATGATCGTGTCCCCGCCGAAGGCCGGCAAGACGACGCTCATCAAGGAAGTGGCAAAGGCGGTCACGAAGAACCATCCGGACATCCACATCCTGATCCTGCTGATCGACGAGCGGCCCGAAGAAGTGACCGATATCAGGGAATCGATCGGCGGCGACAACGTGGAAGTCATCTATTCGACCTTCGACGAGACGCCCGACCACCACAGGAGAGTGGCGGAAATGGTCCTCGGCCGGGCGCAGCGCCTGGTGGAACACGGCCGCGACGTGATGATCCTGCTGGACAGCATCACGCGTCTGTCGCGGGCCTACAACCTGCTTGTCACGCCGAGCGGGAGGACGCTTTCGGGCGGCCTTGATCCGGCGGCGCTCTATATGCCGAAGAAGTTCTTCGGGGCGGCGCGGAACATCCGCGAGGGCGGCAGCCTGACGATCCTCGCAACGGCACTCGTCGAGACCGGCAGCCGCATGGACGATATCATTTTCGAGGAATTCAAAGGCACCGGCAACATGGAACTGGTCCTCGATCGGAAACTTTCCGAGCGGCGCATCTTCCCGGCCATCAACATCCTGAAATCCGGTACGCGGCGCGATGACCTGCTGCTGACGAAGGATGAGCAGGAGATCACGGGAATGATCCGTCAGGCGATCAGCAGCCAGAGCCGCGGTGAAGAGGCACTCGAAGCGATCATCGATGTGATGCGCCACACGCGCTCCAACGAGGAATTCTGTCTGCGGGTGCGGCAGATGCGCTTCTGAAGCGCGGCGCCGTTTCCGAACGATCGGAATGCACTTCCGGATCCGGCAAAAAGGCGGCCGGAAGTGCATTTTTATTGAAAAAACTTCTTGCATTCCGTATCGGCCTGTGCTATAGTGTCAGTTGCTGTTTTCGGAAATAACGGCATTCAAACGGGCAGGGCACACCATCCCTGAGCCGGAATCTAATTCAGAGGTGAATATCATGCAGGAGATAATCCAGCCGAAGTACTATCAGTGCAAGGTCACTTGCAACTGCGGCAACGAGTTCATTACCGGGTCCACCAAGCCTGAGATCCACGTTGAGATCTGCTCCAAGTGCCATCCGTTCTACACCGGCCAGCAGAAGGCTGCGCAGGCTCGCGGACGTATCGAGAAGTTCAACAAGAAATACGGTCTGGGCGCCAACAACCAGTAGCGCATCGCTTAAGACAAAAGGCCCGGCTTTCCGTTCGGAAGGCGTGAGGCCTTTTGTCTTTTTTTATGCAAAAAGAAGGTAACACTATGAAATATTCGGGTATCGGCGGTCAGGCGGTCCTTGAGGGCGTCATGATGCGCAATCAGAGCGACTATGCCGTTGCGGTCAGGACACCGGATGGCAGCATCGCCGTGAAGCAGGAAAAGCTGAAAGAAAAAAGCGAATTCGGTGAAAAATGCCGAAAGGTCCCGCTGGTCCGCGGCGTCATCGTCTTTGTCGACTCGCTTGTCCTCGGCATGAAGACGCTGGAATATTCCGCGTCCTTCCTGGACGAAGAGGAAGAAAAAACGGAGAAAAAGCAGGCAAAGAAGACGGCTGAGCCGTCCGAAGCGGAGGCAAAAGCTGCCGAAAAAAAGGAAGAGACGAAGGAGAGCATGCTGATGCTGAGCAGCATCCTGCTCGCCGTCGCCCTCTGCGTGGGCCTGTTCATCCTGCTGCCGATGTTCCTGGTGAGCCTGCTCCGGCCGGTCATTCAGAGCCGTTTCCTGATCTCCCTGCTGGAAGGGCTGCTCCGGGTTGCGATCTTCCTGGCCTACATCGCTGCGATCTCGCAGCTGAAGGATATCAAGCGCGTCTTCATGTATCACGGCGCGGAACACAAATGCATCAACTGCATCGAACACGGCCTGCCGCTGGACGTCGAACACGTCCGCGAAAGCTCGAAGGAACACCGCCGCTGCGGCACGAGCTTCCTGCTTTTTGTCATGATCGTCAGTGTGTTCGTGGGCATTTTCCTGCCGAAGGACGTGCTTTGGCAAAGGCTTCTGTCGCGCCTGATCATGCTGCCGCTCGTCATGGGCATTTCCTACGAGATCATCCGCTGGGCGGGCAGCACCGAGTCGAAACTTGCCGAAGTGATGAGCAGACCGGGGCTCTGGCTGCAGGGCTTTACCACGAAGGAACCGGAAGACGACATGATCGAAGTCGGCATCGCATCGGTGAATGCGGTCTTTGATTGGAAGGCCTGGCAGGCAAAGGAACTGGGCGTGGTCTTTGAAGAGGCTGCTGCTCCCGAAGAAGGCACTGCTCCTGCGCAGGAAAAGGAGGCCGGAAATGACCTTTGACGAACTGCTGAAAGAAGGCGTCACGCGGCTCCAGGCCGCAGGCGTCCCCGATGCCGTTTACGACGCGCACGCGCTGATGGAAGCGGCCGGCGGACCCGACCGCACGCATTTCCCGCTGGTGAGAGGCGAGGAAGTCTCCGACGGCGTGATCTTCATGTTCGACGCCTATGTGGGCGTCCGTGCGAACCGCATCCCGCTGCAGCATATCCTGGGCGAGGCCTGGTTCCGCGGCCTGTCCTTTGACGTGGACGAGGACGTGCTGATCCCGCGCCACGATACGGAAACGCTGGTGGAAGCGGTCCTGCGCGAAGCAAAGACCTTCCCGGCGGCGCCTTCGGTGTTGGACCTTTGCACCGGCAGCGGCTGCGTCGCGGTCTGCCTGGCCGCCGAGGGGGATTTTGCCTCGGTCACGGCTGCGGACATTTCCCACGAGGCAGTGAACATCGCCCGCGAAAATGCGGCGAAAAACGGTGTAGAAGAGAAGATCCTCTTTGCGGAGGGCGACCTGTTCCGCGCGAAAACGAAGAGTGAGAAATCGCTCAGCCGCCGCAGCTACGACATCATCTGCGCGAATCCGCCCTATGTGCCGACAGCGGAGATCGAGGAACTGGAACCCGAGGTGAGGGACCACGATCCGCTGCTCGCCCTGGACGGCGGCGCGGACGGGCTGGACTTTTACCGGCGCCTCGCGAAGGAAGCCGGCGCGCACTTAAACGACGGCGGAGAGATCCTGCTGGAGATCGGCTGCGAGCAGGGCGAAGCGGTCATGAAGATCTTTGCCGAAGCCGGCTGGCGCGACGGCCGCGTCGAAAAGGACCTTGCCGGCAGGGACAGAGTATTTTCCGCAAGGAAGCCCTGAGCCGGAAAGGCGGGGCGGCCCCGGAAGGATAAAGACGTTTTCAGGCGGTTCCGGCCGCAGGAGGATAAAACCATGTTTGAACAGTGTCAGGACGTGGTCAAACATTTTGAAGAAATACAGGCGGAACTGGCGAGCCCGGACGTGGCGCTCGACCAGAACCGTTTCCGCAAACTGATGAAGGAGCAAAGCAGCCTCGAAGAACTCGTCACGGCCTACCGGGCTTACCGGAAGGCCCTGGCGGACCAGGAGGAAGCCGTTGCGATGCTTGAAGAAGAGAAGGACGAGGATATGCGGAGCCTTCTCAAGGAGGAACTGCAGGACGCTCAGGCGCGCGAGGAAAAACTCACGCACGAACTGAAGATCCTGCTTCTTCCGAAGGACCCGAACGACGAGCGGAACATCATGCTCGAGATCCGGGCCGGCGCGGGCGGCGACGAAGCGGCCTTCTTCGCACAGGAACTCTACCGCATGTACGTCCACTACGCCGAGGCGAACCGCTGGAAGGTGGAAATGATCTCCCTCAGTGAGACGGGGCTCGGCGGCTTCAAGGAAGTCGTCGCGATGATCACGGGCAGGGGCGCCTACTCGAAGATGAAGTACGAGAGCGGCGTGCACCGCGTGCAGCGCGTGCCGGAGACCGAATCCGGCGGCCGCATCCACACCTCGACGGCGACCGTGGCGGTCATGCCCGAAGCCGAGGAAGTGGACGTGGTCATCGACCCGAACGACATCCGCATCGACGTGATGCGGGCTTCCGGAAACGGCGGCCAGTGCGTCAACACCACGGACTCCGCAGTCCGGCTCACGCATTATCCGACCGGGATCGTCATTTACAGCCAGACGGAGAAATCCCAGCTGCAGAACAAGGAAAAAGCCTTCCGTCTGCTGCGTTCCAAACTCTACGAGCTGGAACTCGAGAAGCAGCACAGCGCGGAGGCCGAAGCGCGCCGCAGCCAGATCGGCACCGGCGACCGCAGCGAGAAGATACGCACCTACAACTTCCCGCAGAGCCGCGTCACCGACCACCGCATCCATTTGACCTTGTATAAGATCGGTGATATTATGAACGGTGACCTCACGGAACTGATCGACAGCCTCACCGCCGCCGACCAGGCAGCGAAACTGGCAAAACTGGGGGAGGCCTAAGCAACAAAAAAGCAGGCCGTACGGCCTGCAAAGTGTGGAAGCAAAGGGGCTCGAACCCTTGACCTCTCGCGTGTGAGGCGAACGCTCATCCCGGCTGAGCTATGCTTCCGTGCTGATGTCAGCAAAGGACATTATAACATAGTTTTTCCGGATTGCAAGCGGAAAATCATAAAAGGACAAAGAAATGGAAACATTACTACAGAAAATGACAGCGGCCGCAGGCGCAGCATTTCAAAGCTGCGGCATCGATCCCGCGCTCGGGAAGGTCAACGTCTCGAACCGTCCCGACCTCTGCGAATACCAGTGCAACGGTGCGCTGGCGGCGGCCAAGCAGCTGCATAAGAACCCTCTGGAGATCGCGGAAAACGTCGCGGCGATCCTGAAGACCGATCCGCTTTTTGAAAAGGCGGAGGCGGTGCGGCCCGGCTTCATCAACCTGACGCTGGCGCCGGAAGCCGTTGCGGACTACCTGAACGAACGCCGCAGCGATGTGCGGCTCGGGGCGAAGGCGCTCGGCGAGGGAAAAACCATCATCCTCGACTACGGCGGCGCCAACGTGGCCAAACCGCTCCATGTCGGACATCTCCGGAGTGCCATCATCGGCGAGGCTCTGAAACGCATCTGCCGTTTTCTCGGCTTCAATGCCGTCGGCGACGTCCACCTCGGCGACTGGGGCCTGCAGATGGGCCTGATCATTGAAGAACTAAAGCTGCGGCAGCCCGAACTGCCTTATTTCGACCCGGAGCATACCGGACCGTATCCGGCTGAGGCGCCTTTTACGATCGGCGACCTCGAGGAGATCTACCCGACGGCCAGCGCGAAGTCCAAGGAGGACGCGGAGTTTGCCGCGAAGGCGCACGAGGCGACCTTCCGCCTGCAGAACGGCGATCCCGGCTACACGGCGCTTTTCCGCCACATCGTGAACGTGTCCGTGGCCGACCTGAAGAAGAACTACGGCAACCTGAACGTGACCTTCGACCTGTGGAAGGGCGAAAGCGACGCGCAGGCGTATATCCCCGCGATGATGGAGGGCTTCCGCGAAAAAGGCATCCTGAAGGAGAGCGAAGGTGCCCTGGTCATCGATGTGGCCGAGGAAAGCGACACGAAGGAGATCCCGCCCTGCCTGGTACAGAAGTCCGACGGCGCCTATCTCTACGCGACTACGGATCTGGCGACCATCGTGCAGCGCGAGGCCGACTACCATCCCGATGAGTATTTCTACGTCACCGACAAGCGCCAGGCCATGCATTTCCTGCAGGTCTTCCGCGCGGCGCGGAAAGCCGGGTTGGTCCGGGATGACTGCGTCATGACGCATCTCGGTTTCGGCACCATGAACGGCAAGGACGGCAAGCCCTTCAAGACCCGCTCCGGCGGCGTGATGCGGCTGGAGTACCTGTTGGATGACGTGGCTTCGGCCGTGTATGAGCGCATGGCGGCGTCCGACATGCCGGAGGAAGAGAAACGGCGCGTAGCGAAGACCGTGGGCCTTGCGGCCCTGAAATACGGCGATCTGTCCAACCAGGCGACGAAGGACTACATCTTCGATACGGAGCGCTTTACCTCCTTCGAAGGCAACACCGGCCCCTACATCCTCTACACGATCGTCCGCATCGGCTCGATCCTGAACCGCTATACGGCGGCTGAAGGGGTCGCGGCGGATGAGCTTCCGACGGAGATCCGGCCTGCGGGTGATGCGGGCGAGAAAGAACTGCAGCGGCTTCTGTGCGGTGCCGGCGAGGTGATCGAGGCGGCCTATGCGGAGAAAGCCCCGCACAAGCTCTGTCTCTACATTTACGACGTGGCCAACGCCTTCAATTCCTTCTATCACGAGCACCGCATCCTGACGGAAGAAGACGAGGCGAAAAAAGCATCCTGGATCGCCCTGCTGGGCGAGACGAAACGCGTGCTCAGCGTGATGATCGGTCTGCTGGGCTTCGAAGCCCCCGAGAGAATGTGATCCTTCTGTCATCCTGAGGGGCGAAGTACCCGCAGGGGACAAGCGATGAAGGATCTTCTTACCAAAACATAAAGGAGTACCGAAATGGAATACACGTATCAGTGCAAAGGGACCTGCGCGATGGTGATCACGCTGGAAATTGACGAAGAGAAGAAGCTGCACAACGTGCAGTTTGTCGGCGGTTGCGACGGCAACCACAAGGGGATCATCCGCCTGGTGGAAGGCCAGGATGCGGAGAGCGTCGCGGATACGCTTGCCGGAACGACCTGCGGGCCGCGTCCGACATCCTGCCCGGACCAGCTGTCCAAGGCCATCAAGGAAGCGCTGGCACAGGCCGTCTGAGCCTTCTGCCTGCAAAAAAGAGTGCTGCAGAGACTGCGCTACGGCACTCTTTTTGTATTGTTTTATCTGTCGGTTGGCTTATGTATCCCGGCTGAGGAAAGCCTCGATCATGTCAAACCGGTTCTGCTCCATCCGCATCAGCGTCTGCGCCTCTTCGACGGTGACGAGGATGAAATGCACTTTGTCGCCGGCTCTGAGCTGCCCGAGGAAGCGGAAATCTGCCGAGATCACGGTTGCGATCTTGGCATAGCCGCCGGTCGTCTGACGGTCCGCCGCCATGATGATGGGCTTTCCGGACGACGGGACCTGAACGGCCCCGAAGGCGATGCCGTCGGAGATGATGTCGGCGCCGTGTTTGTGTTCTATGGCGGGCCCCTCCAGGCGGCAGCCCATGCGGTCGGATTCCGCGCCGACGGTATAGACCTCGCTGAAAAAGGTCTTCAGGCCTTCTTCGGTGAAATGATCGTCCTGCGGCCCGGGGATCACGTGCAGCTCGTACAGCTTCTGCGGAATGAAGTCGGTCCCGATGCGGCGGCGCTCCGGGAAAGGAAGGTCCGGCTGCGGATCACGGAACTTCAGCCCGTCGCCGGCTTCCAGCTTCCGGCCCTGATATCCGCCGATCCCGGCTTTCATATAGGTCGAGCGGCTTCCCATGACGGGCGGAATGTCCGGACCGCCGGCGAAAGCAAGATACGCGCGGCAGCCGCTCTTAAGGCCGGCAAAGCGGAGCGTCTGCCCTGCTTCGGCCCGCACAGCCCGGTACCGCGGCAGCGGCTTTCCGTCCAGCACGGCGCCGAGGTCGCCGCCGGTCAGGGCTATGTAATTGGTTTCGTCGAAGACCAGCTCCGGCCCGAGGACCGTGATCTCCAGCGCCGCTTCGCCCGGAGCGTTGCCCAGCAGGAGATTGGCCAGCTTCAGGCTGCGCGGATCCATTGCACCGGCCACGGGGACCCCGTACTGCTGATAGCCAAAGCGCCCGAGGTCCTGGACCGTGGTCAGCGCACCGGGCTGAATGACTCGAATACCCATTTCAGCCCTCCTTCCGTGCGTGCGTCTGCACCGTGTATATGCCGGCTTCGACCTCCCGCAGGATGCGGTCATATTCGTCCTGCGTGACCGGGAAGAAACGGATATACTGCCCGGCTTCCGGCAGGATCGGTTTATCGCGTGCCGGGTCGTACATCCGGACCGGGGTGCGGCCGATGAGCTGCCAGCCGCCGGGAGAATCGACGGGATAGATCCCGGTCTGCGTCCCCGCAATGCCGACGGAGCCGGCCGGGATCCTGACGCGCGGCTCGGTAAGGCGCGGCGCCGCGATCCTTTCGTCCATACCCCCGAGATAAGTGAAGCCCGGAGTGAAACCGAGCATATAGATCAGATATTCCGCAGAAGAATGGATGCGGATGACTTCTTCTTCGCTGAGACCGGCGTGTGCGGCAACGAACGCCAGATCCGGACCGGCTTCCCCGCCATAGAGGACGGGGATCTCAAGAACAAGACCCGCGGGGATCCCGACCTGGTCAGTTTGTGCAAGCAGTGCCTCCAGTTTCTCTCGGAGCGCGCCGTAAGGGATCACGAAAGGATCGTAGTGGATCATCAGCGAGCGGTAGGTCGGGACCGTCTCCGTGATGCCGGGGACCCCGGCCTTTTCGAGCACGAGCCGGTAAGCGCGGACCCTGCGGTTCACGGCTTCACTGATCTCATTGCCGAACTCCACGGAAACGGAACTGTCCCCGGTCGGTAAAATACGTACGTTTTCCATCAGGATGACCTTCTGAATGAGATTGCTGCGGCATCGGATGCCGCCGGAAAGAGCGGTTTATACGATCTCGGCAAGCGGTGCGAGGGCAATGCCTTCCGCTTCCAGGCAATCCCGGATGCTCTTAACGAAAGCCAGTGCCGAAGGATTGTCACCGTGGACGCAGACGGAATCGGCAGTGATGGGAACGGTCTCGCCGGTGACCGCGGTCACGACGCCTTCCTTCACCATACGGACGGTGCGGGCAATGGCTTCTTCCGTGTCGTGAATGACCGCGCCGGGGAGTTTTCGTGAAACCAGAGATCCGTCGGCCTGATAGGCCCGGTCGGCAAAGACCTCGCTCGCCGTGCGCAGTCCGGCTTCCCGGCCTGCTTCGATCATTTTGCTGTTCGCAAGGCCGAGCAGGATGATCCGGCTGTCGACGTCCGCGATCGCTTCGGCAACGGCATCCGCCAAAGCCCGATCCGCGGCAGCCATGTTGTAGAGGGCGCCGTGCGGCTTGCAGTGCTGCAGGGTGAGCCCTTCCGCCCGCACGAAAGCATCAAGCGCGCCGAGCTGATATTTGACATAAGCCTTCACTTCCTGCGGTGTGCAGGCCATGTTCCGGCGGCCGAAGCCCGCAGGGCCCGGAAAGCCGGGATGCGCGCCGACGGCGGTGCCGGCCTCTTTTGCCGCGCGGACAGTCTCTTCCATGATGAGCGGATCGCCCGCATGGAAACCGCAGGCAATATTGGCAGAAGTCACGAAACGAAGGATCTCCGCGTCCATCCCGATGCGGTAGACGCCGAAGCTTTCGCCGAGGTCACTGTTCAGGTCGACTTTGTACATGGTTCTCCTTTCCGGCACGGCTTCATTCGCAGCCGTCGCCTTTGGCGGCGAGGTAATCGATCAGCTCCCGGTGGATGGGAGGCAGTTTTTTCTTCGGGTAGGACAGATGGATGTTCCGGAACGCCAGCGGGTCGTCCAACTGGTAGAAGATAACGTTCTCGTTCGGGCTGACGTATTCGGGAATGGCGTCGCGCAGGAGCGTCACGCCCTGCCCCTCGCAGACCAGATAGTAGGCCGTCATCATCTGGGTGAGCACCAGGCGGACCTTCGGTGTGAAGCCGGCATTGGCGCAGATCTGCCTCGTCCGTGCGTTCAGGTCGTTCCGCTCGTTGAGGAGCAGGAAAGGCACGTTCATGAAACGGCCGAAGAGGACGGGCGGCTTCCGGCAGCCCGGTTCGTTCCGCTTGAGAAAGGCATCGAAATCGTAGCCGTATTCCGCCAGTTCGCTGTTGATCTGATAGCGCGCGGGCACGGCCAGGACGATCTCTTCGCGCGTCCAGATCCGGGTGACGATCTCCGGATGCGCCGGCTTTTCCACGGCAAGGGCGGCATCCAGTTCGCCTCGGAGCAGCTTTTCCGTGAGCGTTCCCGGCTCGGCTTCGGTAAAGGTCAGCGTGAGGTTCGGATGCGCCTGCTGAAACTGCTGCAGGAGCTGGGGCAGAAGATGGCTGCAGAAGAACATGGAGCCGCCGATGCAGAGCGACTCGGAAGCGGCGTGATGCAACTGCTCAAAACGCCGGCGGCTTTCTTCTTCGATCCCACGGATCTTTTCCGCCTGCTCCACGTAAAAGGCGCCCGCCTCGGTCAGTCCGGGCGGCGAGGTGGAACGGTCGAAGAGCGCGACGCCGAGCATCTGCTCCACTTCCTTTACCTTGGTGCTGAGCCATGGCTGGGAGGTGTTCAGCTTCTCCGCGGCGCGGGAAAAACTCCGCAGCTCGGCTACGGCGCAGATATAGTCCTTGTAGCGAAACATATTCCCCTCCTGTTATAAGAAATAACGCATAACAGCCTACGATTTTCGTATTTTACATCTTATAAGTTTTTCGATATGATGATAGCGTAAACAAAATAGAAATGCAAGGCTTTCCGGAGAACGGACTTTCGGAAAAGCACATCCACCGAAAAGGAGAATACGCATGAGACTGGCAACCATCAAATTAAACGGCGCGGAAGCTGCGGGCATCGTCACGGAGAAGGGCATCCTGCCCATCCACGCCCTGAACGCCGCCAAAGGGACCGCCTGGAAGGAAAATCTGTACGACCTCATCGTCGAGGATCAGCTGAAAGGCCTGACCAAATGGTACAACGAAGGCGGCAAAGAGGAACTGGCGGAGCTTTCCGGCGCCGTCCCTTACGAACACGTTGAATATGCGCCGCTGTACCGCAACCCCAGAAGGATCTTCGGCATCGGCCTGAACTATGTCGACCACGCCGGCGACATCGGCAGCGCGGCGCCGCAGGGCTTCCCCGGCAGCTTCTTCAAGATGCCCGACACCCTGATCGGCCCCGGCGACGAGATCCACATGCCCGCCATGAAGGAAGCACTGAAGACCACGGCGGAAGCCGAGCTCGGCGTCATCCTCGGCAAAGACTGCCGCGACGTTTCCGAAGAGAACTGGCTGGACGTGGTTGCCGGCTACACCACCATCCTCGACATGACCGAGGAATCCATCCTGAAGGGCAATGAGTTCGTGAACGGCAATCCCCGTTATCTCTGCATCGTGAAGAACTTCCCGACCTTCTTCTCCTTCGGCCCGCAGCTCGTGACCCCCGATGAGGTCCCGGACGTGCTGAAGCTGGAAGTCCAGAGCGTGCACAACGGCGAAGTTTACGCGAAGAACGTGGTCGCCAACATGACCCACCGCCCCGCCCGCCTGGTGTCCCTGCACTCCAGCATCCAGGGCTGGCTCGCCGGCGACGTCCTGTCCACCGGCACCCCGCGCGCCTTCGGCCTTCAGGACGGCGACATCGCGGAATGCCGCATCTACGGCCCCGACGGCTTCTCAATGGAACCGCTGGTCAACCCGGTCGTCGACCTTAAGAAACACCCGGAAAAAGCCTGATCAATAATACATTCATTTAAGGAGGATCATCATGGATCTCGGATTAAAGGACAAGGTTATCGTATGTTTATCGTCTGCTGCCGGCATCGGCCGCGGCATTGCCACCGAACTGGCCCGTGAAGGCGCAAAGGTCGTCATCACCACGGCGGAACCCTTCAAAAAAGACCTGGACGAAGCGGTCGAGTTCATTGAAAAAGAGACCGGAAACAGGCCTTATGCCTACATTTCCGACATCAAGGACCCCGACAGCATCGTGAAGCTGATCGATGATGCCGCGAAGGATCTCGGCGGTGTCTACGGCCTCGTGAACCTCTGCCCGGGGCCCAAGGCCGGCAGTTTCGACGCCGTGAACGAAGCCGACTGGGCTGACGGCTACGAAAAGTGCCTGCACAGCTACATCGTGGCCATCCGCGCCGCCCTGCCCTACATGCGGGCTGCCGGTGAGGGCCGCATCCTGAACAGCACCTCGTCCTCCATCAAGCAGGCGCTGGACAACCTGATCATTTCCAACACCTTCCGCATGGGCGTGGTCGGCCTGGCCAAGTCCCTGGCCCGTGAACTCGGCAAGGACAACATCCTGATCAACACGATCGGCCCCGGCCGCATCTACACCGACCGCATCAAATACCTGAATACCATGCGTGCCGAGAAGATGGGCATCACGGAAGAAGAGTACACGAAGCGTGACTCGGCGGACTTCCCGCAGCGCCGCTATCAGACCGTCGATGAGATCGGCCGTCTGGCCGCCTTCCTCCTCAGCGAGGCGAACGGCAGCCTGACCGGCCAGGCCTTCCTCTGCGACGGCGCCATGACCACGGCGTATTGATCAAAAAACTCCCGCGAGACAAGGCAAAAGCCCTGGCACGTCCGGGGTTTTCGCACAAAAAAGAAGCCCCTCGGCAGGGGCTTCTCTTCACGTTCAGGATCATTCCTTCACAATGGGGGCATCCGGCGCATTGCGGCGGATGGAATCGATGCCGTTCAGGCAGGAAGCTTTGGCCTTGTAGCCTTCGCCGGAGAGGATGATCTCGCCGTTGCGGGCTTTCAGACGGAAGCGGAATTCACCGGCTTTGTCCTTGTAGACTTCGAACTTCGGATTGGTGACCGGCGCGAAATCGGCAACGGTCTGGTCCTCAAGTTTGGCTTCGATGGCATTCTTCTTGACGCTGGCAATGCCGTTCAGGCAGGTATCTTCAGTCGTATAGACCTGGCTGAGGCCGATGATCTCACCGTTGCCGGCCTTAAGATTAAAACGAAGACCGCCCTTGGCCTCTTTAACTACGAATTTTCCCATAACAGAACGCTCCTTTCATATGGTGTCTTCATCATAGTATAAATGAACACAAATGACAAGACTTTTTTATGAAAAATTTGTGTTCATTTTTGCGGACGGCAGGCGTGGGCGGCGCCGGAAAGCGGCTTTACTTTTTATAAAAATTTCGGTATAATTTAACCGAATTTTCAGGAGGTGCACTATGGCCTGGGGAGACAGAAAAGACGGAAGACTGATGCGCGAGCTTGATTCGCTGCACTACATCACCGGGATCATTTATCCGAACCGCTGCGACAACGAGGCGTTTCTTCCGCTGAAGATCGACTACACGAAGACAAATGAATACATCCGGAAAAAGAACGCGGAGAAGCCGGAACTGAAGTACAATCATTTCCAGATCATCACAACGGCGCTTCTCAAAACGATCACGCTGAAGCCGAAGATGAACCGCTTCATCGTCAACAGCAATTTCTATCAGCGCAACGAGGTCTCGACCTCTTTCGTGGTCAAGAAAAGTTTCGACGAGGACGGCGCGGAGGCCCTGGCGTTCATCCATTCGGTGCCGGAGGATACGCTGGAAACGGTCCGCCTCAAGATGAAAGCGCAGATCGATTCCTGCAAGTCCGAAGCCATCGACGAATCCACGCAGGCGATGGATTTTCTGACGAAACTGCCGCGTTTTCTGTCCAAGTTCCTGATCCATATCCTGATGTGGCTGGACAAGCACGGCTGGGTGCCGCAGGACATCATTGCGACCGACCCGTACTATTCCAGCGCGGTCATGTCGAACCTCGGCTCGATCCGCATGAAGAGCGGCTACCACCACCTGACGAACTGGGGCACCTGCTCCATGATCATGCTGATCGGCGAGCGGAAGAAGCGGCCTTTCTTCGACCGGCTCGGCAATTATGAGATGCGCGACTCCGTGGAGATCGGCATCACCGTTGACGAGCGGCTCGCGGACGGCTTCTACTATGCAAAGACAGTGGAACTGCTGCAGAAACTGATCGAGAATCCCGAACTGCTGGAAGGAAGATTGGACGAGCCGCTGGAATAAGCAGCGGAGCAGATAAGAAAAAGCGGTGACGTGCGTCACCGCTTTTTTCGTGCCGTCATGGTCACTGAATGCGTTCGATCGTTTTGTTGACAGTCTCCAGGCATTCTTCGGCTGCGATCCCCGCCTCGAGTCCGTATTCGAAGCGGATGACGAGAATGTTTTCTTTGTCAAGGCTGTAGGCGCTGAGGATCGAAGAGTCTTTGACGGTGCTGCCCTTGTCCGGTATGATCAGGATGAAGCGGTAATCCAGGCCGCTTTCCGTACGGGCGGTCTGATCCGCGGCGTCCGAATCATAGATCGTATAAGTGACTTCGCTGTCCCCGTTTTCATTGAACCAGGCGACAAGCTGTTTGCCGAAATCCTTGTCTTTGATCTTGATGCCTTCCGAGAAAGGTTCGCTGCTTAAAGGAACGGTACAGAAGGAGATCCTCACGCTGCCGCCGCCGGCCGCAAGCGAGCCGTCATCCTGCCTCTCCCAACCGGCCGGAAGCATGAAGAGGAAAGTATCCGCAATGATGTATTCAGCCGTGGGTTCCTCGGTGGTTTCCTCAGTGGTTTCCGGCACTTCGGTGGATTCGGCAGTTGAATCCTCAGCGCTTGTTTCCGCGTCAGTTGATATTTCGGCAGACGGTTCAGCAGCAGAAGAGTCCGCACTTTCTTCTGCAGTTGAATTGTCTGCACTCTCTTCGGAGACTGAAGATTCCGTTTCGGACTCATCGGTCGGCCCGGCTTCTGCCGTCAGGATCTCGGAAGAGGACTCTTCCGCAGATGAAGAAGGAATGGCCGTTTCCGTCTGCACTTCGCTGCTTTCGGACGCACCTGTCTCAGCGGGCTGCGCTGCGCAGCCCGCCGGGCCGAGAAGCAATATGACGCATAAACAAATTGCAGTCAGTTTCCTCATCGATCGTTTTCTCCTGCAGGACGACAGCAGAAGACTCCTTGCGGACAGGTCCGCAGGAGTCTTCCGTTAAGTTTATGAAAGTGTTTTACTTAAAGTATCTCTCCAGCAGGCCTTTGAAGGCTTTGCCGTGTCTGGCTTCATCGCGGGCCATTTCATGGATGGCGTCGTGAAGCGCATCGAGGTTGTATTTCTTGCAGAGCTTGGCCAGGTCGGTCTTCCCGGCGGTCGCGCCGTTTTCGGCATCCACGCGGACCTTGAGGTTCTGCTTCGTGGATTCGGAGACCAGATCGCCGAGCATCTCGCAGAAGAGGGCGGCATGGCCGGCTTCTTCATAAGCGGCCTTCTCCCAGTACAGGCCGATTTCCGGATAACCTTCGCGGTGGGCGGCACGGGCCATGGCCAGATACATGCCGACTTCGCTGCATTCGCCTTCGAAATTGGATTTCAGGCCGGCCAGGATCGCCTTGCGGTCTTCTTCGGGGATGGATTCGGGCAGCTGCTTGCCGATGCCGATGACGTGCTCGGCAGCCCAGCTCACTTCTTCGGCAACGACAGTGAATTTGCTGCCGGGAACCTTGCAGATGGGGCAGAATTCAGGCGGGTTGTCACCTTCGTGAACATAACCGCAGACAGGACAGACATACTTCATATCAGGTACCTCCGTGTATTATTTTACTGTATTGTCAGTGGTCTTGAATACTCTTCAAATATATCAGTTTTCCGGGTTTCTGTCAACGGCAAAGGGCAGATTGCTGACCGTGCAGAAGCTGCTCCAGCCAGTTTTCCACCCCGTCCTCTGAAGGCGGCGGAACGATCACGCTTGCCGCGGCCCGCGCAGCCGGATGGCCGTCCGAGGGCACGACCGCTGCGCCGGCGATCTTCAGCATGGAGACGTCGTTGTCATTGTCGCCGCAGGCGAGGATGTCGGCGCGGGAAAAGCCGAGATGCCCGGCAAGCCATTCGGCCGCTTCGCCCTTGGTGGCGCCGCCTGCCGAGATCTCGAGCGCATTCACGCCGGATTCCGCGTAGTTCAAGTCCGCGCAGCCGGGGAGAGTCTGCAGCATTTTCCGGCATTCGTTCCGGCGCCCGGCATCCGGATCGAAGAGCAGGAGCTTATCCATCGGCCCGTGCCGGTTGATCAGTGAAATAAGGTCATGGCTGCGGGCGTTTCTCAGCCAGTTGTTCATGGCAACATTGTCGCCGTAGGGTGGCATGGGGCAGGCTGTGTCAACATAGGAATGACCGTGCTGGTAGCCGGAGCAGGCGATGCCGAAAGCGCGGCCCGCACGGATGATGGTCTTGGCGGTCTTCGGTGCGATCCGCCGCTCGCGCAGAACGACGTTCTTCTGCAGGTCCCAGACCATGGCACCGTTGCCGGTCACGGCATAGCGCAGCCCCCTGATCTTCCAGAACGGCTTGGGGATCGTACCGGTCCCCCGCCCGGTGCAGAGCACGAAATCGATCCCGGCGGCGATCAGCTCGCCCGCCAGGTCCACGGTACGGGTCAGGTCCTTGCCCTGAAAGGGCAGGAGCGTCCCGTCGATGTCACTGAGGATGATGCGGATGGTGTCCGTTATTTCCATGAATTGCTCCTTTGTCCGGCTTTCACAGCCGCTCATAATATAGCACATTTTTTCGCGTCTTTCTATGTTTTTCGTTTGACAAATGCAGGGCAGGAGGTTATGCTTATAGGGCTGAAACAGCATTGTTCTGAAACAATTCATTGCAGGCAGCTGCAAAATCTTTATACGAGGAGGAAATGTCATGGATGCCGGAAGCAGCAGTGGCAGTACTGCGGGCCGATCTACGCGGAAATGTTCCTGCGTCCGCATGAGCATTTCCGTCTGATCCCGTCCGCCGGCTCGCTTCTCCAAAACCGTGAAAAGGGAGGATCGATATGGCAGAGCTCAAACATTCCCTGGCAGAGATGTTCAAATCCCTGCTGAATGACAAAAAGTATACTTCGATCCGTGACGTGCTGGTGACCATGGAGCCCCAGGACGTGGCGGCGGTATTGGAAGAAATGGAGGAGTCGAAGCTCCCCCTGCTTTTCCGTCTGCTTCCGAAGGAGGAAGCGGCCGAGACCTTCGTGGAAATGGATCCCGAACTCCAGGAACTGCTGATCAAGGGCTTCTCCGATTCCGAACTGAAGGAAGTGCTGGACGAACTCTACGTCGACGACGCCGTCGACATCGTGGAGGAGATGCCGGCGAACGTGGTCAAGCGCATCCTGAAGAACGCCGACCCGACCATGCGCCGCGAGATCAACGAGATCCTGCAGTACCCGGAGAACTCCGCGGGCTCCATCATGACGACGGAGTACGTCTCCCTGCGGCCGGAAATGACGGTCGAGGAAGCGATCCTCCGCATCAGGCGGACCGGCGTCGACAAGGAGACCATTTACACCTGCTACGTGACGAAGGACAGGCTCCTGCAGGGCCTGGTCACGGTCAAGGATCTGCTGCTCTCGCCTGACGACGAGATGAAGATCAAGGACATCATGAACACCAACGTGATCACGGTGAACACCTACACCGACCAGGAAGAAGTGGCGCACATGCTGTCCAAATACAACCTGCTGGCGCTGCCTGTCGTGGACAAGGGCGGACGGATGGTCGGTATCGTCACATTCGACGATGCCATGGACGTTCTGGAAGACGAGGCCACGGAAGACATCGAGATCATGGGTGGTATGACGCCCTCGGAAAAGACCTACCTGCGCTCCACGCCGCTCGATCTTTTCAAGCACAGGATCCCCTGGCTGCTGCTCCTGATGGTCTCCGCGACCTTTACCGGCCTGATCATCACTCACTTTGAAAATGCCCTGGCGGCGCAGGTGGTGCTGACCGCCTTCATCCCGATGCTGATGGACACCGGCGGCAACTCGGGCTCCCAGAGCTCAGTCACGATCATCCGTGCGCTGTCGCTGGGCGAACTGGACTTCGGCGATATCGTCAAAGTCATCGGCAAGGAAGTCAGTACGGCGGCGCTCTGCGGGAGCATCCTGGCTGTCGCCTGCTTCGGCAAGATCATGCTGGTCGACCGTATGCTGATGAACAATCCGGACGTCACGCCGGCGGTCGCCTTCGTCGTCTGCCTGGCGCTGCTGATCACGGTGGTCCTGGCGAAGCTTGTCGGCTGCACCCTGCCGATGCTCGCGAAAAAGCTCGGCTTCGACCCCGCGGTCATGGCAAGTCCTTTTATCACGACCACTGTCGACGCTTTGTCGCTGCTCATTTATTTCTTCTTCGCGACCAGGATCCTGTCGCTGTAGGAACGATTAGCGATCCATGTCTGTCAAAGAAACGGCCCTGCCGACCCAGCTGTCGGCGGGGCTGTTCCTTTTTGTGCTCAAGGCATGCTGGCGGAACCGTCTCCGTGACAGCTTTATTCCTCCCCCATGCCGACGCAGAGGGTGACGCCGTAAACGGTTTTGATCCCGGCGGCTTTGAGGACGCGGGTGCAGGCTTCCATCGTGCTGCCGGTCGTGAAAATGTCGTCGACTAGGATCACGGTGTTCAGCCCCTTGACGGAACTTTTCACCGCAAAGGCGCCGGAAAGATTGCGGATGCGCGCCTCCGGGCCGAGTGCTTTCTGTGCCGCGGTCTTTTTCGGGCGGAAGAGGACATCCCGCCGGAGCGGGATGCCGGAAAATTTGGACAGTTCCTCCGCCAGGAGTTCCGCCTGATTGTAGCCGCGCTTTAAGAGCCGGGCCCGGTGGACCGGCACGGGGATGAGGGCGTCTGCTTTGAAGGAGAGGATCTCTTCGCTGCGCAGGCGCCAGATCTCCCCGGCATAGGCGACCGCATACTGCTGCCGCCCGTGGTATTTGAAGCGCACGACGCTGTCCCGCGCGGCCTCGTTGTAGTGCAGGGCGGCGACATTGCGGACATAGCTGCGGCGCCGCCGGCGGCAGTCCGGACAGTATTCGGCCGTCTCATCGGCCAGCGTTTTCCCACAGCCGAAACAGCGCGGTTCGACCGCAAAAGACAGCTTTTTCCGGCATTCCGGATGGATCCATTCCTTTTCGGATAAAAATAAAACCCCATCGCAAACAGGACAGCGATGGGGGTAGATGCACTGCATGAGAAAGGACCCGAGGGTCCTCTTATTTAATTGGTATGACAAAACGGCTCCTTTATGATCGGTCATCCTGAGGGCGAAGCCCGAAGGATCTTTTACATCCGGAAGCGCTCCGTGCGCTCCCTGATCTCCCGCAGCTGTTCGGCGAGGGAAGAGTAGCGCTTCTGCTCCGTGTCATTTGAGGCCATCCTGAGGAAGGTCTCCCAGAGCCCGACGACCACGACGCAGCTTTTCGCACGAGTGACCGCGGTGTAAATAAGGTTCCTCGTCATCAGCGGCAGCGGGACGGAGAGCAGCGGCAGAATAACGGCCGGATACTCGCTGCCCTGCGATTTGTGCACCGTGACGGCGTAGGCAAGCTCCAGTTCGTCGGCCTCGGAGAAGAGGTAGACCGCTTCCCGGTCGTCGTCGAAGAGCACGACCAGTTCCTCGGAGAAGAAACGGATGTCTTTGACGATCCCGAGATCGCCGTTGAACACGCCGGTGCCTTCTTTCAGGGAAAAGCCGGTCCCGCCGGTCTTGCTCCATTCCTTCTGGTAATTGTTTTTGATCTGCATGACTTTATCGCCGACGCGGAAAAGCGAGTGCGCGAACTGCCGTTCCTTCTTGTATTCGGCCGGCGGGTTCAGCGCGTCCTGCAGGATGCGGTTAAGGTTTTCGACGCCCAGCACGCCCTTCCGGACCGGGGTGATCACCTGGATCTCGAAGGGGTCGGCATGCACGTAGGGCGGCAGTTTGTCACGGATCAGGCGGATCACGGCCTGCTGGATCTCGGCGGCGTTATTTCGCCGGAGCACCATGAAATCGCGGCTCGTTTTGTCCGGAACGATCTCTTCGCCGCGGTTGATGCGGTGGGCATTCAGCACGATGTCGCTCGTTTCGGCCTGCCGGAAGATCCTGGTCAGTTCGATGGTGTCGACGACGCCTGACGCGATGACGTCGCGGAGCACATTGCCGGGGCCGACCGAAGGCAGCTGGTTGGCGTCGCCGACCAGGACAAGGCGCGTGCCGGGGATGATCGCCTTCAGCAGGGCGTACATCAGCGGCAGGTCCACCATCGAGACTTCGTCGATGATCACGACGTCCGCCTCGATCGGATTCGATTCGTTCCGCTGGAAATGCGGCGTATCGTTTTCGTTGTCTTCGGGCGAACCCATGAATTCGAGCAGGCGGTGGATGGTCCTTGCATCGCGTCCGGTCGCTTCGGTGATGCGCTTGGCGGCGCGGCCGGTCGGGGCGGCCAGTTCGATGGAGAGGCCCTTGGCGTCAAAATAGCGGATCAGGGCGGAGATCGTGGTGGTCTTGCCGGTGCCGGGACCGCCGGTGATGACCGTCAGGCCGTTTTTCACTGCGCGGAGCACGGCGTCCTGCTGCATGTCTTCGAGCGTGATCTCGCCTTCGCCGAGGATGTGCCAGAGCTCCTCCTCGACGGTATTTCCTTCAATGTGCAGCGGCCGGTCGAGTGCCGTCAGCATCGCGGCGACCGCCGCCTCCATGTAATAATATTTCGCCAGATAGACGGCGTGCACGCCGCCGGCCATCCGCTGAACGAGGCGCTTGTCCACGGTCAGGTCCGTGACCGCATTCTCGATCAGGTCCTCATCCAGCTCCAGGAGCCGCGCGGCATAGGAGATGAGCGTCTCGCGGGGCAGATAGATGTGCCCGGCCTGCAGCGCCTGCTGCATCGCGTAGTTGACACCGCTCCTTATACGGAACTCGGAGTCGGCCGGAAGGCCCGCCCGCACCGCGATCTCGTCGGCGATCCGGAACCCCACGTGCGTGATGTCGTCCATCAGCTTGTAGGGATTGGTCTTAATGACGGAATAGAGCGTCTGCCCGTACTTTTCGTAGATCTTCACGGCCAGGGGGATGGAGATGCCGAACTGCTCGAGGAACATCATGGCCTCACGCATTTCGCGTTTCGCCGCGACCTGCTCCTGGATGAGCCGTGCGCCGTTTTTCGAGATCCCTTTGACTTTCGCAAGTTCCTCCGGCTGCTCCTCCATGACGCGCAGGGCGTCGGCGCCGAAGCGCTTTACGATGCGTCCGGCCAGTGCGGGGCCGATCCCCTTGATGATCCCGGAGGCGAGATATTTCTCGACCGCGATCGCATCCGACGGCATGAGGAGCGTGAAATGCTCCACCGCCAGCTGCTCGCCGTAGACCGGATGCGCAACAAAAGAGCCCTCCGCCTCGATCGGTTCCCCGGGCTGCAGCTCCGGAAGGATCCCGACAAGAGTCAGAAGGCCCTTTTCTTCGGCAATCTCCACGACGCTGTAGCCGTTTTCCGCATTCCGGTGGATCACGTGTTCAACGGTACCTGTTACCCGCGCCATGAAGATTCCTTTCTGTGCATTTGCTTACAGATTCGCCGCGTTTTCCTGCATGAATTCGATGAATTTGCCGGTGCCGACGGCCACGGCCGTCATCGGCGACTCTGCGAGCATGGTGTTGATGCCTGTTTTTTCCTCGATCAGCTCGTCGAGGCCGGAGAGGAGAGACCCGCCGCCGGTCATGACGATGCCGCGTTCGTAAATATCCGAAGCGAGTTCGGGCGGCGTGCGTTCCAGAACGCCGTGGATCGCTTCCACGATCTCCATGGCCGCATCGTGCAGGGCTTCGAGCATCTCGTCGCTCGTCACGGTCATGGTCTTCGGGAGGCCTGTCAGGAGGTTCCGGCCCTTCACGTCCATGGTTGCCTGTTCGGGGCGCGGATAGGCGCAGCCGATGGTCATCTTGACTTCCTCCGCCGTGCGTTCGCCGATCAGGAGGTTGTGTTTCTTGCGCATGTAGCGGACGATCGCTTCGTCGAAATCGTCGCCGGCGACCTTGAGGGAGGTGCTGACGACCGTGCCGCCGAGGGAGATCACTGCGATATCCGTGGTGCCGCCGCCGATGTCCACGATCATGTTGCCGGCCGGCTTGGAAATGTCGATCCCGGCGCCGATGGCAGCCGCCACGGGCTCCTCGATGATCGTCACTTCACGGGCGCCGGCCTTGTAGGTCGCGTCTTCCACGGCCCGCTTTTCGACCTCGGTCGCACCGGTCGGGATGCAGATGGACACGCGCGGCTTGCGGAGCGTGCGGCGTTCCATCGCCTTGGTGATGAAGTACTTCAGCATCTTTTCGGTCACGATGTAATCGGAAATGACGCCCTGGCGCATGGGCCGCACGGCGGTGATGTTGCCGGGGGTCCGTCCGATCATTTTCCGGGCTTCCTCGCCGATGGCAACGATCTCCTGGGAATCGCGGTCGTAGGCCACGACCGTCGGTTCCTTCAGAACGATGCCTTTTCCTTTTATGTAGACCAGAATACTGGCTGTGCCCAGATCGATGCCGATGTCCATAGAGAGCATGATGCTGCGTCCTCCCTGATATCCCCAAACGTTAAGAAAAAACGTTCCGCCGCGCGGGGCGGAACGTAATATGCACTGAAAGCACTACTATTCTAAAGGCTGAGTGCCCAAAAGTAAAGAGTGAAAAGCGGAAAACCGCTTTATTTTATGAGTTCCTGCATGAGAGCCTGGGCGTTTGCGGCGAAGCGGGTCATCTCTTCGGGTGTCAGTGCCCTGTGGCCGAGGAGGGCCAGCGCATAAAGCTGCTCGGCGATGAGGGAGGCATTTTTGCTCTCCGGATGTGCCGTCAGATACTGCACCAGAGGGTTGCCGCTGTTCAGGACCAGGGTCTCGTCGGTCGGCAGTTCGTTCTCGGCCAGGCCGTACATCTTCATCATCTCGTTCATGCGGCGGGACTCTTCGGAAAGCGTCATCACGGAAGCGACGGACGCGTCCTTGAAGCGCTGCACGCCGACCTTCAGCTTGTCGTCATTCAGGGTCTTGCGGAAAAATCCGGTCAGCTGCTCGGTCTGGGCTTTCGTCTCTTCCTCGCTCATTTCTTCGGTGAAGGCCTTGTCCACGGCCGAGTCGATGCGGCAGAAATGATAGTCGGGGTACTGCATTTCCAGATGCGTGACGAAGGGCTCGTCGATCGCATGGTCGAAGAGGAACGCATTCAGGCCTTCCTTTTTGAACATCTGCACGTAGGCAGCCTGGCGGGAGGCGTCGGTCACATAGTAAATGACGGTGCGCCTGTCTTTGTAATCTTCCTCGGGCGCTTCGGCCTCTGCGGTTTCAGGAGAGGTCTCAGCGGCCTCGTCGGTCTTTGCCTCGCCTTCGGCCCCTTCTTCGTCCTTCTTTGCGGCCTTGCCGTGCGCTTCGAGATACTCATCCAGCGAGGTATATTTGCCGTCCAGATCCTTATAGATCACGGCCTTCTTCATCTTGTCCGAGAACTTGTTGTCCTTCATGCAGCCGTACTTGATGAAGGGATGGATGTCGCCCCAGTATTTCTCGTAATTCTCGCGTTCGACGTTGAACATGCCGGTCAGCTTGTCGGCGACCTTCTTCGTGATGTAGTCGGAGATCTTCTTCACGAAGCCGTCGTTCTGCAGAGCGCTGCGGGAAACATTGAGCGGCAGGTCGGGGCAGTCGATCGTGCCCTTGAGGAGCAGAAGATACTCGGGGATGACTTCCTTGATGTTGTCCGCGATGAAGACCTGGTTGCTGAAGAGCTTTACCGTGCCTTCGGCCGGCTCGGTCTCAAGATTCAGCTTCGGGAAATAAAGGATTCCCTTCAGGTTGAACGGATAATCCATGTTCAGATGGATCCAGAAGAGCGGCTCCTTATAGTCGCGGAAGACCTTCCGGTAGAACGCCTTGTACTCGTCGTCGGTGCAGGCGGAAGGGGTCTTCAGCCAGAGCGGTTCGGTGTCGTTGATGGGCTTCGGGGCTTCCGGTTCCTTCACAGTCTCGGTGCCGTCCGCGTTCTTGACGGTCTTCGGTTCTTCCGGCTTCTTGTTGGGATCGGTCAGGTAAATGGGATAGGGCATGAATGCGCAGTACTTCTCCAGTACTTCGCGGGCACGCCATTCGTTCGCAAACTGCAGCGAATCCTCGGACAGGTACAGGGTGACGGCGGTGCCGCGCTTCGTACGGTCGCCGGCTTCGAGGCTGAAACTTATGCCGCCTTCGGATTCCCAGTGGACGGGTTCGGCACCTTCCTGCCAGGAGAGGGTATCGATGGTGACCCTATCGGCCACCATGAAGGCGGAATAGAAGCCCAGGCCGAAGTGGCCGATGATCTGGTCTTCGGTGGCCTTGTCTTTGTAGGTGTTCAGGAAGTCCGCGGCGCCGGAAAAGGCGATGTCGTTGATGTATTTCTTCACTTCCTCAGCGGTCATGCCGAGGCCGTTGTCCTCGAAGCGGAGAAGCTTGTTTTCCGCGTCGGCGGTCACGTCGATGCGCAGTTCTTCCTCGGGATCGAGCTGCGTTTCGCCCATCAGCTCGAGCTTTTTCAGCTTGGTGATGGCATCGCAGCCGTTCGAGATCATCTCGCGGAAGAAGATGTCATGGTCGGAATACAGCCATTTTTTGATGATCGGAAACATGTTTTCCGAGTTCATGGTCAGGTTGCCGTGTTCGGTATTCATAAAGAGGCCTTCTTTCTCTTAAATTCTTCCCCGATTATAGTGCCGTCCGGGCAAAATGTCAAGAGAGAATGGCACTCAACAGGAGAGAGTGCTGATAAAATGTTCATAAAGAATCCTGTCTACTTGCGCTAAGGCGCGTATCGGTGAAGCTGCTTCTTGCTTTTTTTGCGGTCAGGGGGTAAAATAATACGGAGTTTTTCACCGGAGGATTTATGAACCGCACCTACGAAGAGAAACGATATGAGATCAGCGTGCCCGGCTTTCCCCGCGGCGCGCATTTCCGGCTGGCCTTTCTGTCCGACCTGCATAACTGCGCCTTTGACGGGGTGACGGAACGGCTGGAGAAGGCAAAGCCCGACGCAGTCATCTGCGGCGGGGATATCGCCAACTGCCCGAAGTTCCCGCTGCTCCCGTCCTGGGACGTGGCGCTGGCCTTCTATGCGGCACTGGCGGAACGATACCCGGTCTATGCGGTGCCCGGCAACCACGAAGCCCGCTGGCGGGACGCGGAAGATGCCGGACTGCGCGCATCCTATGAGGCTTACCATGAGCAGCTCCGGGAGATCGGCGTCGTGCTTCTCGAGAACAATATCATGCAGCAGGATGCGCAGGGCGTCTGCCTCAACATCGCCGGCCTTGATCCGGACAGAAGAGTCTACAAGGTCAGGACCAGAGGCGAGAGAGCCTTCCCGGACGGCGAGATCGAGCGGCTGCTCGGCAAAAAGCCGAAAGGCTTTACGATCCTGGTCTCCCACACGCCGAACGCGGCTGCGGATTACGCGGACTGGGGCGCGGATCTGGTCCTTTCCGGCCATATCCACGGCGGCATCGTGCGCCTGCCGAAGGTCGGCGGGATCGTCGGCCCGGGCATCCAGCCCCTGCCTCCCTACACGAAGGGAAAGTATAAGATCGGCCCGACTACGCTGATCGTGGGCGCCGGCCTCGGGGAACACTCGATCGCGCTCCGGATCGGCAACCCGCGGCACATCGTCTACGTGGATCTCGTTTCCTCAGACAAGGACTGACACCATGGAACATCAATTCAGGCTGGAGAGCTTCGAAGGTCCGCTGGACCTTCTGCTGCATCTCATTGAAAAGAATAAAGTCGACATTTACGACATCCCGATCTCGCTGATCACGGAGCAGTACCTGGCGGCGATCGCCGAAATGCCGGAGAAGGACCTTGAGGAAATGAGTGAGTTCCTGCTCATGGCTTCGACCCTGCTGGACATCAAGGCGAAAATGCTGCTGCCGAAGGAAGAGGAAGCGGCCGAAGAGGGCGATCCCCGGGCCGAACTCGTGGCGCGCCTGCTGGAATATAAGAAATACAAGCTGCTCTCGGCGGAGATGCGGCAAATGGAAGAGGGAAGCGAGCGGCTGTTCTACCGTGCGCAGGACCTGCCGAAGGAGGTCGCAAAATACAAACCGCCGGTGGATCTGGACGGACTCCTTGCCGATGAGACCGCGGAAAAGCTGAAGCGCATTTTTGACGAGATCATGAAGCGCCAGCAGGACCGCACCGACGAGGTGCATTCGCATTTCGGCGAGATCGAGCGGGAAGCGGTGCAGATCGGCGACCGCCTGGACTACGTGAAGGAACGGGTGAGAAAGCCCGGACGGCATTCCTTCCGGAGCCTGCTCGGTTCGGCGGCGACGAAGCTGGAGATCGTGATCACTTTCCTCGCGATCCTGGAACTCATCAAGACCGGGGACATCCGTCTGACCGAGGATTCGACACGCGACGATTTTACACTGGAGGACAACGCGGCATGACGCGCGAAGCGATTTTGGAAGGAATACTCTTTGCCATGGGCGGCTCCGTGGAGCGGGAACAGCTTGCGGAAGCCATGGAGATCACGCCGGAGGAGGTCGAAGAGGCCGCGGCGGCGCTGAAGGCAAAGTATGAGGAAGAAGAGCGCGGCATCCGCCTGATCCGGCTGGACAGTGCCTATCAGCTCTGCAGCGCGGAAGGCTGCTACGATACCCTGATCAAGCTGGCGTCGAAGCCCAAGCAGCCGGTGCTGACCGACGTGGTGCGCGAGACGCTCGCGATCATCGCCTACAAGCAGCCCGTGACGAAGGGCGACATCGAAAGGATCCGCGGCGTGAGCAGCGACCATGCGGTGAACCGTCTCGTGGAATTCGGCCTGGTCGAAGAAAAAGGCCGCCTGAATGCGCCCGGCCGGCCGCTCCTGTTCGGCACGACCGAGGAATTCCTGCGTCGTTTCCGGATCGAAGGCTGCGAGGTCCTGCCGGAACTCGATCCCGACCAGATGGCGGAGATCGAGGCCCAGGTGGAGAATGAGACCGCGAAGGCGGAAGCCACTGAGCGGGAAGAACAGGAAAAGATCAAGGTGGAGATCTGAGCCGATGCAGTTGTCACAGCGGCTGGAAAAACTGATCGGACTGGCCGGAAACGGCCTGTGCGCGGCGGATATCGGGACCGACCACGGGATGGTGCCGATAGAACTCGTGCGCCGCGGAGCGTTTGACCGGGCGATCGCGTCGGATGTGAGGAAGGGACCGCTGGCTGCGGCTTCGGCCCACGTGCGGGTGGCGGGCCTGTCTGACCGCATCGATCTGCGCCTTGGCGACGGGCTGCAGGTGCTTACATCCGGTGAGGCGGACGTGATCCTGATCAGCGGGATGGGCGGCGCCCTGATGCAGCGGATCCTGACGGAGGGCGAAGCCGCGGCAAAGACGGCGAAGCGCCTTGTACTGTCGCCGCAGTCGGAGATCCCGGCATTTCGAAGCTTCCTGCAGGAAAGCGGCTATGCGGTCACCGGCGAAGCCATCGTCTGTGAGGACAGGAAGTTCTATTTTCTGATGACGGCGGAGCCGGGCGGGCAGGAGGTCTGGGAAGGCGCGGACCGGCTTTACGGCAGGTACCTTCTGGAGGAAGGCGGAGAGACGGTCACGGCTTATGTGAAGAAGCGGAAGGCTGTTCTCCGGCGGATCCTCAGGAGCCTTGAAAAGGCCGGGGACCCGAAGGCGGAAGACCGCCGCCGGGAAGCGGAAGAAGAACTGTGCCTGACGGAAGAAGCCTTGTTAAGACTCGCATCAACGCAGCGTTGATTGAAAAGCCGGCGAAAGCCGGCTATACTTATGGCAAAAGGAGCGCCCTGAACCATGAATGAGGAGAAGACCGCAAAACTGATTCGTGATGCCAGGAAGCAGAGGGAAATGACCCAGAAGGACCTCGCTTCCCGTATCGGCGTGTCCGTGCAGGCCGTGTCCAAATGGGAGAATGCCAGGGGCTTTCCGGAGATTTCGCTGCTGGAACCGCTGTCAAAGGAACTGGGGCTTTCCGTAGCCGAACTGGTCACCGGAGACTGCGAAGAAGCGCAGCCGGAAGCGGCACTGAAGGATGTGATCGATGAATCCGTCAGGCAGACAAAGAAAAAGACCGCTGCGCTGAAATTGGCGTTCGCGATCCTTATCCTGGGAGTGATTCTCGGCATCGTCTGGTGGAGCACACCAAAACGCTTCCTGAAGAATGTCGACCCGGAGGATGTCCATCTCATTTATATTTTTGACGGAAACACGGGAAAAGAGTTCAACCTCTCTGACACGGCTGAGATCCGGTTCTTCATCACTTCCGTGTCCGGAATGGAATTGTATAAAACGAGATTCGGCGTATCTTACGGCTCAGCATTTCGTGTTACTGTTTTTGTCAGGCGGAAAGAGCCGTGGAAATCGATCCTTATCAGTGAGAAGCAGCTGCCCACCTTTGTGATCAGCGGCAGCAATGCGCTGAAACAGGGACTCGTTCTGTGGTCGGGGATCGACGGGGGCCTTCCGTATGACTGGCTGACGGAAATGGAAGAACTGTACGGTGCGCCGATGGCGCCGAAATACTGAGTTTTTGTTTTGCGGACCGGGGCAGATGCCCCGGTTTTCTATTTCTTCCTTCTCTGCCGGCGGACGCGGTTGATGTGGCGTTCGAAATCGCCGCTGCCGATGAGCTCGGCGAGCAGATACTGCTCAAATACGGGCACGGTGCAGGACACGAAGCCCGAGCGTTCCTCATAGACCGGAACGAGCTGCTCCGGCAGGAGGAGGTAGCCTGCACGCAGCGAAGGCGCCACCGTGCGGGAGAAGGTGTTGAGGTAGAGGCAGCGGGTCGGATCAAGGGAGAAGAGCGTGTCCTCGGGCTTCGAAAGAAGCGTGAATTCCGAGTCATAGTCGTCCTCGACCACATAGGCGCCGCGGGCGGCGGCCCAGCGGATATATTCCGCACGCTTGGAGGCGGGGGCAGTCACGCCGCTCGGCCAGCTGTTGTAGGGGGTTACGTGCAGGACGCCGGCGCGGCTCTGTTCGAGGGCAGCAGAGAGGATGCCGTCGCTGCCCATGGCGAGAAGCTCGGTCTGCGTCCCGTTCATCTCATAGACGCGGCGGATCTTGTCGTAGGAAGGATCCTCGAGCGCATAGAGCCGCTCCCGGCCCAGCAGCTGCACGACGACCCCGTAGAGGTATTCCGCGCCCGAACCGATGACGATCTGGCGCTCGCTGACGCGGATGCCGCGCGAGCGCATGAGATAGGCGGCGAGGGCTTCTTTCAGCGCCGGCAGGCCGCTGTTCGGGGACTTGACGAGGAGATTTTCGCCCTGCTCGGCCAGGACCTTGCGCATGGCGCGGGCCAGTACCGAGGCGGGAAAGTGCGGGACATCTTCTGAAGGGACGCCTTCCTGCGCTTCGGCATCTGTCCCTGCGGCGCCGTTTTCTGCGGCAGGCCGCTGGAGAGAGGGCTGCGCCGCGCTGCGATTGCCCGCCGACGGCAGGGCATAAAGATCCCCGGCACGGTAGATCACGAAAACCCCGCTCCGCTCGCGGCTCTCGGCGTAGCCTTCGTCGCAGAGCAGGCTGCAGGCGTGCTGCACCGTCACGACGCTGATGCCGTTTTCCGCGGCAAGCGTCCGTTTGGAAGGAAGGCGGCTGCCGTACGGCCAGGCCCCCTCGATGATCCCTTCGCGCAGTTTTCGGTAAAGCTGCATGTATTTTTCTTCGCTTAGTGCCATCTGGTCTTATCAAAAATCTCCGTTCTGAGTATTTTCATCATATCAATTCCGCGCTATGATGTCAACAGAAATGAGATCCGGCCAAAGCCGGATCGCGGAGGCTGAAATGGTCAACAAGGCGGGAGAGAAGAATCACAGCACGGTGCTGCGCATCTGCGTGGCCGGGCTTTTCATGGGGCTGAACATCCTGATGAGCAGCTTCAGCGTTCCCGTGCCCGGCGGGCATCTGTACTTAAACGACGTGATCATCGACACGGCGGCCCTGCTGCTCGACCCGCTGTCGGCCTTCCTTGTGGGCGGCGTAGGCGCCTTCCTCGGCGACCTCTTCTTTTACCCGACGCCGATGCTCGTCTCGCTGGTGACGCATGGCCTGCAGGCGCTTGCGATCGCGCTCCTCAGGGGCGGAAACGGCACGAAGCATCCGCGCATCAGCTGCATCCCCGCCCTTATCCTCGGCGTGATCATCATGGTCGCCGGCTATACCTTCGGCCGCGCGTTCATCTACGGAACGCCCGCCGCCGCCGTCACCAAGCTGCCTTACCAGTTCCTGCAGGCGATCGTCGGTGCCGTCGGCGCCTGGCTCCTGGTCTGGAAGGCCGGTCTGAAGAAGCTGTACCATCGCTTCATCCGATAGAGCGTCCGCTGCCGGAACCTGACAACTGATGATTTTTCTCCTCAGCCGCAGGCTTGTCCTGCGGCTTTTTCTATGCTACAATCAAATACTGGCCGATTATGGTCAGCGAAAGGACGACAATCATGGCAAAGCCTGATATGACATTGGAGAACGGGACCTGTACGATACGCCTTGCGGGGCGGATCGACTCGGGCAACGCGGCTGCGGTCGAGGCGGACATCCTCGCCGCCGGCGCGCAGGATCCGCTGGTCCTCGATCTGGAAAAGCTGGAATATCTCTCAAGCGCGGGCCTTCGTGTGATTCTTCGCATCCGCCGGGCACACCCCGGCCTCAGGATCGTCGGCGCGCAGCCTGAGATATGGAATATTCTCGAAATGACGGGCTTTACGGCGCTGATGAAAGTCGAAAAAGCTTTCCGGAATCTTTCGCGCGAGGGCTGCGAGGTGATCGGGCGCGGCGCGAACGGCGACATCCTGCGCTGCGATGCCGACACCGTGGTCAAGATCTACAAGGACGCGGAGTCCCTGGACGATATCCTGCACGAGCGGGAAATGGCGAAGAAGGCCTTCATCGCGGGCATTCCGACGGCGATCTCCTACGACGTCGTGAAGGTGGACGGCGACTATGCGTCCATGTTCGAGATGATCGACGCGCAGTCCCTGTCGCAACTGCTGCTCCTGGATCCGGAAAAGGCGGAAGCGTACGCGGCGGATTATGCCGCCCTGCTGAAGCTGGTGCATGAAACGCCGGCACCGGAGGACCTTCCGTCCATGAAAGAACGCGTGCTCGGCTGGGCCGCGCAGGTCGCCGCCGCCGGTGTACTGGATGAAGCTGCGTCCCGGAAACTGACGGCGCTCCTCGAAGCGGTTCCCGAAGACCGTCACATGCTGCACGGCGACTGCCACGCGAAGAACATCATGCTCCAGAAGGGCGAGATGTTCCTCATCGACATGGATACCCTTTCCTTCGGCCATCCGGTCTTTGAATTCGGTACGATGTACTTTTCCTATTTTGCCTCTTCGGCGCATGACCATGCCGCCTTCGAACGCTTCCTCGGCTTTCCCCGCGAGACGGGAGAAAAACTCTGGAAAGCCGTGCTGAGGCATTATTACGGGCAGGACGAAGCCCGGCTGAAAGACAGGGAGGAAGCGGCTTCCGCCATCGGCTGGACGCGCTTCCTGCATCATGAGATCCGCCATACGGACGGCTCCGAAAAAAGCCGGCAGGCGATCGCGGACGCCGCGCAGACACTGACGGCCCTCCTTGCCGTCCGGGAAAGCCTGGTGTAAGATGCAACACACTTTCCGCGCCGATCTGCACATGCATTCGACCTGGTCCGACGGGACGGATTCTCCGAAAGAGATCCTGAACAAGGTCAAGGCCGCCGGGATCAGCTTCTTTGCGATCACCGATCACGACGAATACCGCGGCAGCCGGGAACTTCTGCTGCAGCTGAAAAAGACGCAGGACGAGGCGAGGCCGGTCTTCATCACGGGGGCGGAGTTCTCCTGCCGGGACGGAGACGACAAGTTCCATATCCTCGGCTACGCCTACGATCCGCATTCCCCGGCAGTCCGTGAACTGAGGAAAGTCTTTCGCGAGATCAGGATGCAGAAGACGGTAAACCGCATGACTTTCCTGAAAGATCGGTACGGCTTTTCGTTTTCCGAGCGGGAAATGGCTGCCCTGATGCGCCACCACAACCCCGGGAAGCCGCACATCGCAAAGCTGATGATCCGCCACGGCTATGCGACAACGATATCGGAAGCCATTTTGAATTATCTCGACAATTATCACGGCCCCGAGCGGCGCATCCGCCCGGAGGAAGCGATCGAAGCGATCCTGGCAGCCGGCGGGATCCCGGTCCTTGCCCACGGTCCCTTCGGCGACGGCGAGCAGGATCTGGGACCGGAAGAGATGGAGGGCCGCATCCTCCGCCTGAAGGCGGCCGGTCTCATGGGCGTCGAAGCCTTTTATTCCGGCTATTCGGCGGCACATCGGGACATGATGCTGGACCTGGCGGCGCGGCACGGCCTGCTGGCCACCTCCGGCAGCGATTACCACGGCAAAAACAAGAGCGTCATTCTCGGCGACACCGGACCGGGCAGCCCCGAAGAAAAGGCGGCGGCCGTCTCGGAATTCTGTGCGGAAGCGCTCATGCGCAGCACGGCGGTATCGATTCCGTACAGCACGGCATTCCGGGGAGAGGAGTAAAGCATGCATATCGTTACCCTGATGGAAAATACACCCGGCGCGCCCGGCTGCGCCTATGAACACGGCCTCAGCTTCTACGCGGAGACCGCGCACCATAAGATCCTGCTGGATACCGGTGCGTCCGACGCTTTCATGAAAAATGCGGAACGGCTCGGCATCGACCTTTCGCAGGTCGATACGGTGATCCTGAGCCACGGCCACTATGACCACTGCGGCGGAGTCATGGCTTTCACGAAGATCAACCCGCAGGCCCGCATTTATCTGCGGGAAGGCGCCGGCGGCGATTTCTACCATGTCGCCGAGGACGGCATCCGCTATATCGGGATCGACAGGGATATCCCGGACCTCCCGCAGCTTTCATGGGTCACGCAGTCGCTGGCCCTGGATGACGAAATCGACATTTTTACCAATATCACCGGAAGGCGCTGCTATTCCGCGAGCAATGATGCGCTGCGGATCCGCCTGGGCGACCGCTACAAAGCGGATCCTTTCCGCCACGAAATGTGCACGGTGCTGCACGACGGCGGGAAGAATTATCTCTTTTCGGGCTGCGCGCACAACGGCATCCTGAATATCCTGGACAGCTACCGCGACCTGTACGGCGGCTGCCCGGACGTGGTGCTGACCGGCTTCCATTTCATGAAGAAGACGGAATACACGGATGCGGAGAAGCGGAACATCGAAACGGTGGCGCGCGAACTGGCCGGCATGCCGACGGTCTTTTACTCGGGACACTGCACCGGCGAGGCTGCGTTCGCGATGATGAAGGAGATCATGGGCGGGCAGCTGCACGAACTGCACAGCGGCACGGCGGTCCTGTAAATAAGAACAGAAAACAGCAGCCCGAAAGGCAGAAAGGAGGAGCCTGCAGTGGCAAAAAAGATCGACAGAAAACTGATCATTACGGTGCTGATCGTCCTGCTGGTGCTGGGACTGATCGCAGGCTGGCTCCTGATGCGGCGCCGGCGGAACCTGCTCGGCAGCTCCGTCGTCGGCGACTTCGGCGAGCGCGTGAATTTCACGCTTGCCGCCGGCGGGAAAAAGACGACGGTCAAGGGCTATTTTGTCCTGTCGGAATACAATACCTACCTGTCCGTCCGTGACGTTGCCGGCGCCCTTTCCGGCACGGAAAAGCATTTCAACGTGCAGCGCGGCAAGGACGTCCAGTGGGTGATCAACACTTCCCGCAATTATGTCTCGACCACCAAGAAGGAAAATACGCCCTTTGCCGTCGAATTTCCGGGCGAGTATTCCGGGACGAACGATGCGCAGGGCCGCGACGGCCTGGTGCAGTATGCACCGTCCGTGAGCGTGGACGGCGAGATCCAGGAGTACCGTTTCTACTACAAGGCGGATACGGACGGCAGCCCGATCACCTCGGACGCCTTCGTCAGCCTGATGGACCTCGGCCTCATGCTGGACCTTTCGCTGGAATACACGGGGGAAAAGGAACTGACCGTTGATCCGGACAGGGGCTTTTCACCTGATCTGGAGCGGCTTGAAGCGGCGGAATACTTCCACGACCTGGACGGGGCGGTCCTGGCGAACGCGACGACCGGCGAGGTCCTTTATGCCTGGGATGCGATGCATCAGACCGAGATCGCATCGGCTTCGAAACTGATGACCTGGCTTCTGGTGCAGGAGGCGATGAACGACGGCCGCCTGACCCTTGAATCGACGGTGAAGATCTCCGAAAACGTGATGCGGCTTGCCTGCTCGGCCTACGGGCTCGACATCTGCCGGCAGAACTGGAGCGCGGGAAAGGACGTTGCGGTACGCGACCTGATCGCGGCCATGCTCCTTCCGTCCTCGAACGAGGCAGCCCTTGCCCTGGCCGAGGCGACGATGATGTCCTACGGCTTTACCGGGGATCTGGAAAAGCATTTCGTGCAGAAGATGAATGACCGGGCTTATGAGTTGAAACTGACCTCGGCCTTGTTCTATAATGCAAGCGGCCTCCCGCAGTACGAGGCGGACCAGATCATGGCCAAGCGCGGCAACAAGATGTCCGCGAACGACCTGTACATTCTCGCCGCCTATATCATGAACTGGTATCATGACGAATTCACTGCCTTCAGTGCGAAGGACAGCATCCGACTCGACAGTTTCGGCGAAAACGTGTGGGCGGTCAGCTCCTATTACGGCCACCTGTGCCGTTTCCCGATCACCGGGATGAAGTCCGGAACGACCGACCGCGCCGGCCGCTGCCTGGTCGCGAGCATGGAGGTAAAAGTCAACGGTGAGATCCAGACCGTGATCGCGGTCGTGCTCGGTGCCGAGAACCAGAAACTGCGCTACGAACAGACCATGACGCTCCTGGCCTACGCCAGGCAGTATTACCGCTGAGGAGAAGGCATGGCAGAAGAAAATAAATGCGCCGGGCCGCCTGAGATCACGGTCGATCCTGCGCTGAAGAAACTGTATCCCTGGACCCGTCTGGGCTGCCTGCATTTTGAAGCCGAGGTCCTGCCGCCGGATGAGATCTTCGGACGATATCTGGAAGAGGAAGTCATTCCGCGCGTGCTGTCCGAGACGGAAGGAAGGGCCTGGGGAGAGATCCGCGGGATCAGGGGAAGCCGCAGGGCCTACCGCACTTTCGGCTGGGAGCCGAGCCGCCACAGGGTCAGTTCCGAGGCGCTCATCCGCCGGATCCGCCGCGGCGACGCCCTGTACCGCATCAATACCGTCGTGGACGTCAACAACATGCTGTCGGCAAGCTGCGGGCTCTCGCTCGGCTGCTACGACCTGGCTGCCGTAAACGGTGCCGTCACATACCGCAGAGCAAAAGAGGACGAGGGCTACGAGGGCATCGGCCGAGGGTATGTGAAACTCGGCGGACTTCCGGTCCTCAGCGACGAAGAGGGGCCTTTCGGCTCTTCGCTGTCAGACAGCGTGAGGACGGCGGTCACGCTGAAGGCGCGGGAGATCCTGGTCGTCCTGCACTGCTTTGACGGGGAGACCGACCTGAATGACTGGCTGGATATTTCGGCAAAAAGCTTCGAGGCTTTTGCCGGGGCAAAGAACATTACGACATGGATCGCATAAAAAATACACTGAAGAAGAGGGTAATGAGATGAAGAAAAGACAAAATCTGCTTTATCGGATCCTGGCCGCTCTCATGGCCATGCTGCTGCTTGCGTCCTGCGGACAGTCGGGCAAGACCACAACAACACAAGAGGAAGAGACCGAGGATCCCAACGTCGGCAAGTACTATCTGGGCGCTGCGGATGCCGGAGGGTACGGTCTCGAACTGGATGAGGACGATGTTGAGAACAACTATCTCCGCCTGAAGGATGACGGAAGTCTGGTGTTTCAGTTTGACGACAGGAAATATGAAGGCAGCTGGAAGGTCAGGAAGGACGTCCTGACGCTGAAGATCGACGCCGACAGTGCAACAAAGGACGAGTACCAGGGGAGCATTGACGACGGTGTCATTGATATTGAGATCGATGCGTATCATCTGATTTTTGTCAAGGGCAAGAGCGCAGCGAAGAAATATGCGGAAGCGCATCCGGCAACAGATGCGGAAACTACCGAGGCCCCGACGGAGGAGCCGACTGAAGAGCCGACCACCGAAGCGCCGACCGAACCTTCCTCCGAAGAACCCGAATCGACGGCAGAATTCTATTACATGGATTATTTCGTCATTTACTGGAACGATTCGCATCCGGAATTCGGGGAGATCAAGTCAAATGTTTTCAGATTCCCTTCCGATCATACGGCTGCGCATCTGTATCTTGGGTCCACTGAGTACGAAGCCGAATGGAAGGTCGATGGCACTACGCTGCATCTGGACTTTGAGACCGGAGAATCTTTTGATGCGGAGCTCAGCCCCACGGGAGAAAGCTTCACGATCAAAACGGACGACCTGGACGCATACTTTGTATGGACACTGGATTATGCGGAACAGGAATGGAAAAAGCTGTACGGAGACAGCTCCGAGACCCCGGCCGAAACAGGCGAAGCATCGGGTGACTGCACCATCGAAAAGCAGACTGTCCTTGACCGGGACGGCATCAAGGTCACGGCCGAAAGGATCGAAGAGCATGAATACTATGGCCCGGGCATCGTCTTCACGGTGGAAAACAACAGCGATAAAGTCGTTTCCGTGAATTCAAAGGCATATTCCGTGAACGGTGCCATGCAGTATGATTCCTTCTACTGCAAGGTCGAGCCGGGAAAGAGCTCAGAAGAGTTCCTGGAACTTGATGAAGAGGTCCTGCAGCTGTATTCGATCGAAAAAGTCGGTTATATCGACCTTCAGTTCTATGCCGTGGACACGGAAACGTACGATACCGTATTCATGGAAGACAAACCGGTCCGGATCAAAACAAGTTTGTTCGGACAGGAAGACAAGCCGCAGATCCCCGAGGGCTCGGGCAAAAAATATGACAAAGACGGGATCCAGGTCTATTTTGTCCATACCGGAGTGAATGAGTACGGAGATATGTTCAGCCGGCTTTTCGTCGTGAATTCGACCGACAGATCCCTGGAATTCTTCGAAGACGACGTCACACTGAATGATACGGATGTTGACGGGTATATCATCGACGATGAAGTTGCTCCCGGCTGCGTGCTGATCTGCGATCTCGAATACGAAGAGGATTCGCTGAAAGAGGCAGGCATCACCAGCCTGGACGATGTGACGAAAATGAGTTTTTCCCTGGAATTCAGCGATATGGACACCTACGATGATGTCGCTGAGACGGGCCGGATCGACATAGAACTGGAATAAACACTGCGGAGGTTAAGCATGATCATCATTTACACGTCCAACACCGGGCACACCGAAGAGTATGCCATGATGCTGCGCGATGCGCTGGACCTGCCGGCTTATAAGCTGGGCGACGCACCGGCGCAGGTCGCTGGCGCCGAAGCCATCTATCTCGGCTGGCTTATGGCCGGCGGCCTTGTCGGCTATCAGGCGGCAGCGAAGAAATACCGCATCGTCTGCGCGGTCGGTGTGGGCATGAGTCCCGAGAGTGAAGAGCAGACGAAGACACTGAAGGAACGGATCAAGGCACCGGAAAGCCTGCCGGTGTTCTATCTGCAGGGCGGCTATGACAAGAAGAAACTGAAAGGCTTCAACAAGGCCGTCATGAACGTGGTCGAAAAGACGATCATGAAGCGCCTGCAGAACATCCCGGAAGAAAAACGCAAAGAGGAACCGGTCTATAAGATGATCACCGAGGGATACAGCGTAGTCTCTGCCGAACGTCTGCAGCCGGTCATCGACTGGTACGGAAACCGCTGACAAGGAGCCTTTATGATCTTTTACTTTTCGGGCACCGGCAACAGTGCATGGGCAGCCCGGCAGATCGCGGGACCGACCGGGGAAGAACTCTGCGACATTGGAGCCCTTCTCCGGGAAGGCTCGGTCTGGGAAGGCGAAGAGGAGAAAGCTGTCTTCGTGACGCCGACCTACGCCTGGTGCATCCCGCGCATCGTGGAGGATTGGATCCGGCGTTCTTCCTTCGGGAAGCCGGCTGCCTGGTTCGTGATGACCTGCGGGGATTCTGTCGGCAGTGCAGGCCGCTTCAACCGCGCGCTCTGCGGCGAAAAGGACATGACATACATGGGGACCGGGAAACTGGTCATGCCGGAGAATTATACGGCCATGTTCACGACGCCCGATCCGGAGACGGCCAAGGAAATCATCCGGAAGGCGGAGCCAAGCGTAAAGGCCTATGCGGACCTCATCCGCCGCGGACAGTCATTTCCGGAGGACAAAGCAGGCCTCATCGGGACGCTGCAGACAAAATGGGGCAATCCTGCTTTTTACCGCCTTTTCGTGAAGGACAAGGCTTTCAAAGCGACGGACGCCTGCATTGCCTGCGGAAAATGCGTCCTCGGCTGTCCGGCGAAAAACATCCGTCTTGAGGACGAAAGACCCGTCTGGGGCGGCCGATGTACCCACTGCATGGCCTGCATCAATTACTGTCCGATGAATGCGGTCGAATACGGCGCCGCAAGCCGGAAACGGCATCATTATACCTGCCCGTTCTGATCGGGCAGAAGCAAGGAGAAAGAATGGCAAAAGTATTGATCTCAGAGAACATGAACCCGATCGCGGAAGAGGTCCTGCTGGAGGCGGGGCACGAAGTGGTCAAAATGCCGGCGATGGATCCGGAGATGCTGCGCGAATATATCAAGGACTGCGACGCGGTGGTGAACCGCATCCTGCCGATCGACCGCGCGATGATGGAAAGCAATCCTAAACTGAAACTGATCAGCAAGCACGGCGTCGGTCTGGACAATTACGATCTCGCTGCGGCGAAGGAACTCGGCATCGCGGTTACCTGCACGCCTGGCTGCAACGCGCAGTCGGTGGCGGAACACAGCCTGGCGCTGATGATGGCTTCGGCCAGAAACCTGAAGGCGGTTGCCGGCGGCTATGAAACGGTCGGCTGGGAGGCGAAAAAGCGCGGCGACGGCGTGGAACTGTGGGGCAAGACCCTCGGTATCGTCGGCTGCGGCGATATCGGCGGGCGTGTGGCCCGCATGGCGCACGGTGGCTTTGCCATGCGCGTGCTGATCCATGATCCTTATATCGACAAAGCCCCGGAAGGCTGTGAACTTGCCGGCAGTCTGGAGGAAGTCCTTACGGAATCGGATTTCATCACGATCCATTGCTTCTTGAGCGAGGAGACGAAGCATCTGATCGGCGCGAAGGAGTTTGCCGCCATGAAGAAAGGCGCGATCTTCGTCAACTGCGCAAGAGGACCCATCGTGGATGAGAATGCCCTGGTCGAAGCGGTCAGGTCCGGACATCTGGGCGCGGCTGCCGTGGACGTGACGGAGACCGAACCGCTGCCTCACGACCATCCGCTGTTCAGCTTCCCGAACGTGATCGTGACGCCGCACTTTGCCGCGCAGAGCCGCGAAGCTTCCTACAACGTGGCGCGGACAGCCGCAGAAAACGTTGTTCATTTCTTCACGGACGGCAAGGTCGTCGGACGAGTCATCTAAGCAAAAGACAGAGAAAAAGCACAGAAAAACTCCCGGCTGCAAAACCGGGAGTTTTTTTGCGGTAAAGCGCGGATCGGAGAAGGTCCGGCCGGATCAGTTTTCTTTGGGACCGAAGAAATCAAGACGCCGGAACAGGCGGTCGTTATCCGTTTCGGCAGGCGTGGGTGAGGGCCCTGCGGGGGGCGCTGCAGGCGTTTCCTGCACGGCCGGTACGTCTTCAGCGGTTTTCTCAACGGAATCGTCCAGCCTCAGAAGTTCTTCATCTGCGGCTTTATCCGTGTCAGGACGGGGATCTTCGAAGGAATCTTCGTCATCGACCTCAAGGACTTCCGGCAGTTCGGCCTCGTCATCCAGCCGCTCCGCCTGATCCAGTTCATGAAGTACGGCAAGGCGTTCCTTCACGGTGCTGCTCTCGCCGTTTTCCGGAAGGGCAGCTTCTTCTTTCCTGCGCTTCGAGGAACGGATGATGAAATCCATGAGCATCAGGAAGAGAAGGAGAAGAAGGGCGGCTACGGACACAAGGATGCCGAGCTTATGGCCTTCGGCCTCGTAATGCAGCACGATCTCATGCGTTCCGGCCGGGATATGCACGGCCAGGAGGGCATCGCCGAGTGTACTGACTTCCGTTTCCTTGCCGTCTACGGTGATTGACCAGCCGTTTTCGATCGGGATGGAGAAGGCCAGGAGAGAATCGACAGGGGCATCCGCAATTCCTTTGATCTCAGTCTTGCTGCGGTCGTTGACGAAAGATGTCACAGTGAAATCCCGTGAGTTGAGCTGGCCGACGGCATCGATGAAGGCGTCAGTGTCAAAACGGTAGCAGGTCGCCGTGATCGTGGTCGCCGAGGTATCGTAGGCAGAGACCTTGATCTCGTCGCCGGGAGAGAGATAACCCGTGCGGACCAGATAGTTGCGGCCGAGGTTGTCCCAGGTGACGGAACCCTTCCCGTTGACCGTTGCGGTGACTTTGGTGACCGAGCCGGTCACATAAACGTAATAATAGCCTTCTTTGGCAACGTTGGCGGTCATCGTGGCGCCGTTCGTATGGCTGTCAACGGTCTCCAGGATGTTTCCGACGCCCGCGGCAACATTGACGAAGCTGTTCTGTACCTTGGCCGGTGCACCGGCGGCGTAGGACCAGAGCGTGTCCGTGTCATCCGGCAGCAGGAAGCCGAGGTCCAGAGTGTACTCGACGCGGTACAGACGGCTGGTCGTTCCGGCCTTGTTGGTCGCCTTGCCCACATAGGACAGCAGCGGATTTTCCGGAAGTTCGGATTCGGAAATGATGTATTTTACATCCAGCAGGGCTGCGGTAAACGGCGTCGCGCCGGTAAAGGCATAGGCGTTGGTGTTGCCTTCCATGCCGAGTTTTTTGTAGAACTGCGAGATCTTCGCATTCGTGGTGGAGGAGAAGATCGAGGCGCTGTCATAGCCGAAATAAGGGCCGTCGTTCTTGGTGCGCAGCTTGTAGCGCTCGATGCGGAAGAAGCCGTTGTCGCCGTTGTCCTCCTTCGCCATCGCAACCAGTTCGTCATAACTGTCGTCATAGGCCATGAAGTTCGTCCGGTTGACATAGGAAACGCTGGTCACGGCGGTATTCAGGCCCATTTCCACGATAAGGAGGCACAGCGACAGGCAGACTGCCGTAATGCCCGTGACGCGGCGCGTCTTGTGGAGGTAGGCGAAGAGACCGTATAGGCAGATGAACGCGATGCTGGCGTAGCAAGCGTAATAGGGGATCTCCTCCGGATCCGCGACGGTCTCAATGACGAGGATCAGCGCGCACGCCCCGGCGATCGTTCCGAGGAGCTTTCCTTTCGTGATCTTGGGCAGCGCCCGTATCCCCTCGAAGACCATCACCAGGATGATGAAGTTGTAGAGGTAGGACTGCCGGCAGGGCAGGGAGTTCGGATAGTGGAAGCCGTGCCAGATGTAGTTCAGGACGTTGGTGTTGAAGGATAAAAGCAGGAAGGCCAGCAGTACGGTGTTGACGACCTTTTCCTTGAAATCCACGTCCCGGTTCATGTAGTACAGCGGGACGAAAATGAACACAGCCACGCCGCAGTACAGGTTCGGCCAGTGATCAAGCCCGGTCTCGACCTCGACCACCGTCAGGTGACGGGCGATCATTTCCAGGATCGAGAAGTAATTCGTCACGGTGCGCGGGAAGGTGGTGTTTGCGCTGGCGGTACCCATGAGGGCATAGGCTGCCGGGATGACGAGGACGCAGGCGAGAGCCCCGGCCAGGATCGAATAAAAGCCGAAATTGAAGATCTTCAGCAGGATCTTCTTTCCGCTCGTCGGCGGCAGGCAGACCATGCGGCAGAGGAAGTAGAAGACCAGGAAGATGCACAGCATGATGCTGATGTAGTAGTTGCACAGGATCGCCAGGCCCAGCGTGATGCAGTACAGGAAGGGGCGGTCGTTCTCGACCAGCTGTTCCATGCCGTAGAGCACGATCGGGGCGAGCCACAGCACGTCCAGCCACATGATGTTCCAGCTGTAGGCGGCAAGGTAGCCGCTCAGGGCATAGCAGATGCCGCAGAAGGCGATGGCGAAATGCCGGGTGTCGAAGCGCTTCGACAGGTACCAGGCCATCGTCAGGCCGCAGGCGCCGATCTTCAGCACGATGAGGACGGTGATGAATTCGATCATCCAGCCCTGCGGGATCAGGAAGGCGAAGATATGCAGCGGGCCGCTCAGGTAGTAGGCAAGAAGGGCCAGATAGTTGCTGCCCAGGCCGATATCGAAGGCATAGGTCAGGCTGCCGCCGTCCCGCAGCCGTTCGCCGTAGTTTTCAAAGAAGGCAACGTACTGATGGTACAGGTCGGTGCGCAGGAAGCAGTTCTCGCCGAAGGGCCAGATCTCCTTGCCCGCGAAGATGCCCAGCATGATCAGGATCGGCAGCACGAAGGCCAGGATCAGCGGGAGCTTTTCCTCGAAGCTGCGTTTTTCTTTAGGCTTTATCATCTTGTCCATCAGCATTCTCCTTGTTGCTCAGGCGGGAACGGCCTTCGGTGAGGTCGGTCTCCTGAATGATATAAACGGGCCTGTCCTTGGCCTCCAGATAAATGTGCGAGATATATTCCCCGACGATTCCGACGGAAAACTCGATCACGCCGCCGAGGAAGAGGAGCAGGCAGATGGTCGAGGCATAGCCGGGAACGTCCACGCCGCTCACCAGAGTCTTGATGAAGACCACGAGGATGTATATCAGAGAAATGATGAAGAGCAGAAGGCCCAGGTCGCGGATCATCCGCAGCGGTTTCACGGTAAAAGCCGTGATGCCGTCGATGGCATATTTGACGAGGCCCTTGAAGCTCCATTTGCTCGTGCCGACCGCGCGCTCGACGTTCTCATAGGGGATCCAGGCGGTATCGAAGCCGACCCAGGCGAAGATGCCCTTCGAGAAGCGCTCTACTTCGGACATAGAACAGATGGCGTCGACCATCCGGCGGCTCATCATGCGGTAGTCCACGGCGTTCTGCGGCAGCTTTACTTCAGTCATGGCGTTGCTGAACTTGTAGAAAAGGCCGGACATGAAGCTCCGGAGGCCTTTCTCGCCGGTGCGCGTGCTCCGGCAGGCGGCCGCGCAGTCATAGCCTTTTTCGATCGCTTCCGTAAACTGCGGGATCAGCGCCGGCGGGTGCTGCAGGTCGGCATCCATGATGATGACGTAGTCCCCCGTGCTGTGCGTGAGCCCGGCATACATGCCGGCTTCCTTGCCGAAATTGCGGGAGAAGGAGATGTAATGGACGCGCGGATGCTCCGCCGAAAGTTTCCGCATCACGGCGAGAGAGCCGTCGCGGCTGCCGTCGTTGATGAAGAGATAGGAAAATTCGTAGCCCGCGATCTGACTGACGACCTTCTCCGTTTCTTCGTAGAAAAGGTTCAGGCCGTCGGCTTCGTTGTAGCAGGGCACGATGATATCGACTGTCTTCATAGGGTACCTGATTTCATTCGTTTACAGGAATACAGTTCGGGACGCGGAAACGTCCCGCCGATTCGGAACAATGTTTGTAAAATCCGTAATATTATAGCCGATTTCCGGGGAAAAGGCAAATCTTTTATCGCTTTTCGGCGGGATCGTCAGCCCTGCCGTCCTCCGGAAGTTCCGGGGCTTCTTCGGGAGCGCCTTCTTCATCCTCTTCGCTGCCGTCATCCTCATTTTTGACGAACATCGGGAAGACCTTGAGCAGCATCATGAAGGCGTAGAGCACGATGGGGACGGCGACCGTTGCGCCGAGAGCGGCCTTGAACATGGTCGTCGCCTCATGCTTTCCGGTCAGGGCCAGAACAAAACAGACGATGTACATGGAAAGGAGCAGGACGATGCCGATGACAGCCAGGATCTGACGAGTCTTTTTCATGATTTCTCCTTCGGACTTTCTCCATATCAATTGACGAAAAGCCACGCCTGCATTATAATAAATCCCAATAATCATGTCAATGAACAAGGCAGGAGAGCTTACGATCATGACAGAGAAAAAGAAGGCAAAAGGCAGGCTCCTCGTCGTGTCCGGCTACTCGGGCGTCGGCAAGGGGACTGTGATCGCGACACTGATGAAACAGCACCCCGAATACGTCTTTTCGGTCTCCGCAACGACGCGGGCGGCCCGCCCCGGCGAGGTGGACGGCAGGGAATACTTTTTCCTGACGCACGAGACCTTCAGGGAGTGGCTGGCCGAAGGACGTTTTCTGGAACATACCACCTATCTGGACCGCAGCTACGGCACGCCTCGGGACTATGTGGAAAGCAAGCGGGAGGAGGGTTGCCACGTCATCCTCGACATCGAGGTCGAGGGAGCGCTGAACGTCAAGAAGGCCTGCCCCGACGCGATGCTCGTCTATATCATCCCGCCGAGTGCGAAGCTCCTCGTGGAACGCCTGACCGGCCGCGGGACGGAGACGGAGGAACAGATCCGCGGGCGCCTTTCCCGGGCGATCGAGGAGACCGCGGTGATCCCGCAGTACGACCACGTCATCGTGAACCGCGAAGTCCAGGATACCGCCGACGAGATCAACGCCGTCGTCACAGGCGCCGCAATGCCCTATCTGACGAAGGAAGAGGGCGTGGCGCTGGCCCGTTCGATCCGCGAAGATCTGACGGCCTACTTGAAAAAAACCGAAAAACATGATATAGTAAACAGAAGTGTTTTTACTGATAAGGAGCCGACGATGATCCATCCTTCCTATTCTGAACTGATGACCAAAATCAATGCCAACGGCACCGCGGAAGACCCCGTGGTGAAGAGCCGCTATTCCATCGTGATGGGGACCGCGAAGCGCGCCCGCCAGATGGTGGACAACGGATATATGGAGCAGGAAGACCATTCCCGCAAGCCGCTTTCGATCGCGGTGGAAGAACTCGACGAGGGCCGCATCCGCATCCTGACCGATGAGGAATATGCCCGCATCAAGGCCGAAAAGGAAGCGGAGAGGGCCGCGAGGTACGCCCGCCCCGCCGAGGACGAAGCCGAAGAAGAGGCTCCCGCGGATGCGGAAGCTGCGCCTGAGGAAGGCGAAGAAGAAAAGACCGAACAGGAAGACTGACATGCTTCAGATCTTCTTTGAATCGCTGGGCTGTGACAAGAATCTGGTTGACTCCGAGAAAATGCTCGGACTTCTTTCGCGCGCCGGTTATTCCTTTACCGACGACGAGCGGGAAGCCGACGTGATCGTGGTCAATACCTGTGCCTTCATCGGCGATGCCAAGGAAGAAAGCATTTCGGAAGTCCTGCGCCTGGCGAAATACAAGGAAGAAGGCAGGTGCCGGAGCCTGATCGCGGCCGGCTGCCTTGCCGAACGCTATAAAGACGAGATCCTGCAGGAACTGCCCGAACTGGACGGCGTCATCGGGACGTCCTCCTGGGACGGCATCGTGAAACTCGTGGAAGAGACGTTGGAGCGCGCCGAAAAAGCGCCGGAGAAGCGTCTGTCGCGCTTTGAAGAACTGAGCCGCCTGCCGGATGCAGGAGGGGCCAGGGTCGTCACGACCGGCGGCCACTATGCGTATCTCAAGATCGCCGAGGGCTGCAATAAATTCTGCACCTACTGCGCGATCCCCTTCTGCCGCGGCCCCTACCGGAGCGTTCCGACGGAGGATTTGGTCAGGGAAGCGGAAAAACTTGCCGCGGACGGCGTGCGCGAGCTGATCCTGGTCGCCCAGGAGACGACGCTTTACGGGACCGACCTGTACGGGAAGAAGGCCCTTCCGGAACTCATCCGGAAACTCGCTGCGATCCCGGAGATCCGCTGGATCCGCCTGCTCTACGGCTATCCCGAAGAACTGACGGATGAGATGATCGCGCTCTTTGCCGAAGAACCGAAACTCTGCCGCTATCTGGACCTGCCGGTCCAGCACGCCTCGGACCGTATCCTGAAGGCGATGGGGCGTAAGACGACCCGCGCCGAGGTGACGCAGCTGATCCGGAAACTCAGGGAACGCGTCCCGGGCATCGCCCTGCGCACCACGCTGATGAGCGGCTTTCCCGGCGAGACCGAAGAGGACCACGCCGAGAACCTTTCTTTCGTGAAAGAACTGCGTTTCGAGCGGCTCGGCGTCTTTGCCTACTCGAAAGAGGAAGGCACGGCGGCTGCGAAGTTCAAGAACCAGGTGCCGAAGCGCCTGCGCGAGAAGCGCCGCAATGAGATCATGCGCCTCCAGCAGGGGATCGCCTTTGAAAAGGCAAACGAAATGCCCGGCCGGCGGCTCGAAGTCATGGTCGAAGGTCAGGTCTCCGGCGAGGAGAGCGTTTACATCGGCCGCACCTACATGGACGCACCGGACGTGGATGGCTACCTTTTCTTCACGTCGCAGGAAGAGCGCCTGAGCGGCGACTTCGTGAACGTGAAGGTGACGGGCGCGAAGGGCTACGATCTGATCGGGGAGGTGGAAGATGAATCTGCCGAATAAACTGACGCTCATGCGGATCCTGATGGTCCCGGCCGTCGTCGTTTTGCTTCTCGTCTTTGACGGCAAATGGGCCGTCATTGCCGCGGCTGCCTGCTACCTCATCGCCGCCGTTACGGATTTCTTTGACGGGAAGATCGCCCGGAAATACAATCTGGTTACCAATTTCGGCAAATTCATGGATCCGCTGGCCGATAAGCTGCTCGTGTGCAGCACGCTCGTGGCTGCTGTGGCGCTCGGCCGGGCGCCGGCCTGGGCCGTCATCATCGTCATTGCCCGCGAATTTGCCATCAGCGGATTCCGCCTGATCGCCGTCGAACGCGGCGTCGTCATTGCCGCCGGCTGGAGCGGCAAGATCAAGACCACCCTCCAGAACATCTGGTGCATTGGGATGCTGATCCCCGTCGAAGCGGCCTGGTGGAAGACACTGACAACGATCGTCATGATACTCGCGGTGATCCTCACCGTTTATTCCTTCCTGGAATATTTATTCAAGAATCAGCAGGTGCTGAAGGGCTGAGGCGAAGGCTTCGGACCGAAAAGGAGATGCCGCATGAAGTGGCTGAGGTCCCTGTACGTGGGGGAGAAGATCAAAGAGGATAAGGCAGCCGTGATCCGGCTGATCGAGCATCCGGAGATCAAGAGCCGGTTTGCTTTCTGCTGCCTGATCTCGCCCGCCCCGCAGGAACATGAGAACCTTGAGGTGCTGCCCCTCATCATGCTGAACGAGAAGCATTTCAACCGAAGCGACCGCGTCATCCTCGGCATTGCCGGCGGGATGGAGGAGGCAAACGGCCTGCTCCTCTGCATGACGCAGGATTGCCTCGATGCGGGCGGCGGCGTGAAGGTGAAGGAATATTTCCTCGGCCTTCCCGACAGCGCCTTCACCGACAGAGGGGAGGTGGTATCATAGCTACGGTACTGTCGATACTGCTGACGATCCTCAAGATCCTCGGCATTGTTATCCTCGCGGTGCTTGGGCTCGTGATCCTCATCCTGCTGATCGTCCTGCTGGTGCCGCTGCGCATGAACGTGAAGGCGCGCTATGATGAGGAAGTGAGGGCGCGGGTGCACGTTTCGTGGCTTCTCCGCGCGGTCCATGTGAAGTTCGAATGGCTGAAGGACCACGGGCTGCTCAGGGCCAAGCTCCTGGGACTGAAAACGCTGATGAAGAAGCACATCGGCGACTGGGGACCGGAACCGCCCAAGGCGGAAGAGGAATCGGTCCCGACCGAGCCGGGAGAAGAACCAACCTCCTCGGATGTACCGGAGTCCTCGGAAGCGAAGCCTGAGTCCTCGGCGGAAAAGCCCGACGCCTCAGAAGAAAAACCCGCTGCGGCTGAAGAAAAACCTTCCTCCGCCCCGAAGGCTGAAGAAGAGAAAAAAGAAGAGAAGGCCGAAGAAGCGCCTGCAGCGGCCGAAACTGCCGCAGAGCAGACTGAAGAATCGAAGGCAGAAGAGGAAGACCTCCCGCGGCTGGCGGCGATCAATGAAAAGCTGGACAGCCTCGCCGGAAAACTGGATGAATTCCAGGGTTACTGGTACGACGAGAAGAACCGCAGGACCATGCGCCTTATCGGAAAGCAGCTGAAGAAGATGGGCCGGCATCTGAAGCCCACGCATTTCCTCGTGGAAGGCGAACTCGGCCTCGGCGATCCGGCGAAGACCGGAAAGATCATTGGCACGCTCTACAGCTTCTACCCGATCTTCCGGGACAATGTCCGCATTCAGGGCAATTACGAAGAGAAGGTCATGAAGTTCCGTCTGGAACTGAAAGGGCGGCTGCGGCTCGGGATCTTCGTCGAAGTGGCTCTGCGGCTGCTTCTGGATAAGAACCTGCGTCACTGGATCAAGAAGCTGACGCACAAGGACAAAGACCAAAAAGACACTGAAGAAAGCTCAAAAGTTACCGCCGAAGCGGCGGATCAGGAACAAAAGGCTGCATGAGCGGCCCGGACTTAAGGAGATCATTATGGCAGACAATACGAAATTCGGAAGCTCGATGCAGCAGATGTTCGAAGGCATGGACAAGGCGCTCGGTACCAAGAGCGTGATGGGCGAAGCGATGGACCTGGGAGGCGGTAAGTATGTCATTCCGCTGGCCGATGTGACGTTCGGCATGGGCGCAGGCGCCAGCATCAACGAGAAATACAACAGCAACGGCGGGGGCGGCGGCGTCAACGCGAAGATGAGCCCTCATGCGGTCCTCCTCATCGAGAACGGCACGGCCCGCATCATCAACGTGCAGGAAGAGAACAAGGCCATCCATTTCCTGGAATCCGTCCCGGATCTGGTGAACCGTTTTGCCTCCTTCCTGAACAAGGATAAGAAGACCGCGACCGAAACCGAAGCCGCTTTCGACGAGATGGACGTGTAAGAAAGAGCGTTTTCGGCAAAAAACCGAAAAAACAGGCGATTTTTTCTCAAAAAACCATGAAAAAAGGGCTTGCTTTTTGTGCGGCTCTTTGCTATAGTTTCCCTGTTGCGGCATCAGGCTGCAAGCTTAAGACGAAGGAGGTGCGGTTATGGCGAAATGCGCGATCTGCGGAAAAGGCGTTCACTTTGGCAACAATGTCAGCCATTCGCATAGACGTTCCAATCACATTTGGAAATCCAACATCAAGTCCGTTCGGGTCAAAGTTGGAGAAGGCACACAGAAGATGTATGTTTGCACTTCCTGCCTGAAGTCCGGCAAAGTGGAAAGAGCATAACTGATTCTTGCACACAGACAGCCCAGGGGTGTTAACTCTTGGGCTGTTCGTCTATCACACCGCAAGGCGGAAAACCAGAAAGGATAGGGTAACAAAATGAACTGGGAATCCATCAAAACCGCGATCCTGCAGACAGGGATCAAAGTCGTCCTCGCGCTGATCATCCTGATCGTAGCGTTCAAGATCATCAACCTCGTCTTCAGGAAACTGAAGGCAACACTCGACAAAGCCGGCAAGCTTGATTCCATGCTGATCAAGGCACTGATCGATGCGGGCAGATGGCTGGTCAAGATCCTTGTCGTCATCGCTCTTGTGGGTTACCTGGGTATCGACACCACCGGCTTCGCCGCTCTGATCGCCTCCCTGGGCGTTGCCCTCGGCCTGGCCGTCAACGGAACGCTGAGCAACCTGGCCGGCGGCGTGCTGCTGCTTGCGACCCATCCTTTCAAGATCGGCGATTACATTTCCGTCGCCGGCTTTGAAGGCACCGTGGATGACCTGAAGGTCGTCAGCACCAAGCTGATCACCCTGGACAACAAGGTGGTCTATGTCCCTAACGGCACTGTTTCCACGAACGCGATCACGAACTATACCGCTCTGGATATCCGCCGTGTCGACCTCAACTTCAACGTGGCTGCCGGTACCGATTTCAACGTCGCTCGCGATGCCCTGGTGAAGATGTGCCTGGACAATCCGAAGGTCGTTGCGGAGCCCGCTCCGGTGGCCCTGCTGAACGGCCCGAGCAAGAGAGGCATCGAGATCATCTGCCGTTCCTACTGCAAGCCTGCGGATTACTGGGATGTGTACTTCGGCCTGATCGAAGCGGTCGGCCCCGTCTTTGCGGCCCACGGCATCACCACGCCGAACGAGCAGCTTGACGTCAACATGAAAAACAGCTGATTCCGGCAGGAAGACAACTGATACCGCTTGATTTTTTCGGTGAGAATCGGTATAATATGTTACCGATTCTCACTTTATTAGGAAAGGAGAGCCATAGATGAAAGCCAATATTCAAACCGACCACGGCGAAGTCGTCATCGATACCGATGTGATCGCCAAATATGCGGGTGCTGTGGCTGTCGAGTGCTTCGGCGTCGTCGGCATGGCCACCACCAACATGATGGAAGGCATCAGCTCGCTGCTGAAAAAGGAGAACCTCTCTCAGGGGATCACCGTGAACGTCGCGGACGGGAAGCTGTCTCTGGATTTCCATATCATCGTAGCCTACGGGGTCAGCATTTCCGCGGTATCGGAAAACCTGATCGAAAACGTCCGATACAAAGTCGAAACATTTACCGGCATTCCGGTCGAGAAAGTCAATATCTATGTTGAGGGCGTGCGCCTGATCGATTAAGCTCTGGGGGAAGAACAAGTGGCAACACAAACCATCGATGTCAAGATGTTTACCAGGATGTTCATCTCCGGAGCCAACAATCTGGAGGCGAATAAGGCCTGGATCAATGATCTGAACGTCTTTCCGGTACCGGACGGCGACACGGGCACCAACATGTCCCTGACGCTGACGAGCGCCGTGAAGGAGGTTTCCGGTCCGAAGGTCACGGACATGGCGTCCGCGGCCAAGGCCGTTTCTTTCGGTTCCCTGCGCGGGGCCCGCGGCAACAGCGGCGTCATCACGTCGCAGCTGCTTCGCGGCTTCTGCAAGGTCCTGCAGACTAAGGAGACCGTGGATGCGGCAGCGATCGCCGAGGCGAATACCAAAGCGGTCGAGACCGCCTACAAGGCCGTCATGAAGCCGAAAGAGGGCACGATCCTGACCGTGGCCCGCGGCATTTCCGAAAAATGGAACGAGCTTTCCGCCGAGGAAACGGATCTCGAGAAGATCTTCGAGCAGGTGCTCGATCACGGCGACAAGGTCCTCGCTGAAACGCCCGAACTGCTGCCCGTGCTGAAGGAAGCCGGCGTGGTCGACTCCGGCGGACAGGGCCTGATGGTCTTCCTGAAAGGCGCCTACGCCTGCATGATGGGCCGCGAGGTCAAAGCCGGTGAGAGCGCCGAAGCCGCAGGGGCCAAGGCGGCGCCGGAAGACAAATACACCTACCGCGTGTCCTATTCCGTGAAGCCGAAGCTTCCGGTCACGCAGGAACAGGAAGCGGGCCTGAAGTCCTGGCTCGAGGCGATCGGCGACCATGCCGAGGTCGGCAGCGACAGCGAGAAACTGCACGTGGCGGTCGAGACCGACGATCCCGGCCTGGTGCTGCAGAAGGGCATGAAGTTCGGAAGCCTCGTCGGCGTCGCCGTGCTGAACAAGCGCGAGGAAAAGGAAGCGGTGAAGGCCGTGCCGGCGGAGAAAGCTGAGGCGGCTGCGGATCCCGCGCCCGAGGCGAAGGCCTCCGGCTTTGTCAAGACGAAGGTGCCGAAGGAGGACTGGAAAGAGATCGGCTTCATCGCGACGGCGGTCGGCGACGGCCTGTCGGAGGTCTTTAAGAGCCTCGGTGTCGACGCCATCGTCCAGGGCGGCCAGACCATGAACCCCAGCACGGAAGACATGCTGGAAGCCATCGAGTCCGTGCCCGCGAAGGCCATCGTCATCCTGCCCAACAACAAGAACATCATCCTGGCAGCGCAGCAGGCGCAGAACCTCTGCAAATCAAGACGGATCGAGGTCCTGCCGACCCGGAACATCCCCGAAGGCATCACGGCGATGAGCTGCTTCATGCCGGAGGATCCGCTGGAGGACAACCTCGCGATGATGCGCGATTCCTTCGCCAACGTGAAGAGCGGCGAAGTGACCTACGCGGTGCGGAACACCCAGATCGCCGGCATGGAGATCCACGAAGGCGACTTCATGGGGCTCGGCGGGCCGAAGGGCATATACGCGGTCGGAAAGGATAAAACTGAGGTCCTGCTGGACATGCTGGCGGCCATGGTCGACGAGGAATCCGGGATGATCACGCTGTACTGCGGCGAGGACATCAAAGAGGAAGAGGGCGAAGCCCTGCGGGAGAAGCTCTCGGAAACGTATCCGGACTGCGATATCGATGTGATAGGCGGCGGACAGCCGGTCTATTCCTTTATCGTTTCGGTAGAGTAAAACAAAAGGGGGGCGGGCTCGTCCCCCTTTTTTCAGAAGGAGACGGCATGGTCGCTAAAGGCGCGCCGGTCACGGCATTAAAAGGAATCGGTCCGCGTTCCGCGGAGGAGCTGAGGTCGCTCGGCATCCTCACTGCGGAGGACCTTCTGCGCTTTTTCCCCGGCGGCTACGACCGGCCCGAGGCGGTCACCGAGATCGCCGATACGCCCACGGACGTGCCTGCGGCGGTCCGGGGCATCCTGACGACGGCACCGGTCAACCGCGGCTTCGGCAACAAGACGGTAACCAGCTTTTCCGTTGCGGACGGGAGCGGCCGGCTCGGCGTTTCCTTCTTCCATATGCCGTACCTGAAGAACTCCCTGCACAAGGGCGACGAGCGGGTCTTCCGGGGCGTCATTTCCGAGACGAAATACGGCCTCAGGATGGACCACCCGAAGGTCTTCAAGCCGGAAGAATACGATAAGCTCACGCATGCCATCTGGCCGGTCTATCCGACCATGGGCGTCCTCAGCCAGAAGAAGCTCCGTGACGTGATCGCGCAGGCTCTCGAGGTCTGCGAGGTGCAGGAGGAAATGCTCCCTCCGGCCCTGATCGACAAGGGCTGGATGAGCGAGCGCGAGGCGCTCCGGCAGATCCATTTCCCGGAAAGCGAAGAGGCGCTGGTCCGCGCAAGAGAGCGGCTGGTCTTCGAGGAATTCCTGGTCTTCCTGCTCCGGATCCGCCTGATGAAGGCCGGCGAGAGCCGGGAAAATCCCTGCCCGATGCCGGAAGGCGCGCTCGCGGAGAAGTTCCGGGCGAGCCTTCCCTACAGCCTCACGGCCGCGCAGGCAAAGGCCTGGGAGCAGATCCGGAGCGATATCGCCGGGGATAAACGCATGAACCGCCTGATCCAGGGCGACGTCGGCTCCGGCAAGACGGTGCTGGCCGTGCTGGCGCTTCTGGCCGCCGTGGAAAATGGCTATCAGGGCGCGCTGATGGCGCCGACGGAAGTCCTCGCGGAGCAGCATTTCGAGAAGATCACGAAGCTTTTTGCGGCGGCCGGGATCCCGGCACGCTGCGTGCTGCTGACCGGCTCCGTCAATGAGGCATCCAAGCGCGTGATCCGGCAGGAACTGGCCGACGGCCGCGCCGACATCGCGGTCGGCACCCACGCCCTCATCCAGGAGAGCGTCGCCTTCAAGAATCTCGGCCTGGTCGTCACGGACGAGCAGCACCGCTTCGGCGTGCGGCAGCGCGAGACCCTCGGCGCGAAAGGAAAAGAGCCGCATCTTCTGGTCATGAGCGCGACGCCGATCCCGCGGACGCTCGCCATCATTTTGTACGGCGACCTGGACATTTCCGTGATCGATGAACTCCCGCAGGGACGCCTCCCGATCAAGAATGCCGTGATCACGCCGAAGGCGCGCGGCAGCGCCTACCGCCTGATCCTGAAGGAGATCGAAGCCGGTCACCAGGCCTACGTCATCTGCCCTCTGGTGGAGGAAAGCGAAGCCATGGCAGGTGAAAACGTCGGTGACTATGCGGAGCGCCTGCGGAGTGTCATGCCGGAAAATGTCCGCATCGGCGTCCTGCACGGGCGGATGACCGCCGCTGAAAAGAACGCGGTCATGCAGAAGTTCCAGAAGGGTGAGACGGACATCCTCGTCTCGACCACCGTGGTCGAGGTCGGCGTGGACGTGCCGAATGCCACGGTCATGATGGTGGAAAATGCCGAGCGCTTCGGCCTGGCCCAGCTGCACCAGCTGCGTGGCCGGGTGGGGCGCGGCGATGCACAGTCCTATGCTGTCTTCATGGACGGCTCGGGCAAGCCCCGCAAAAAAGAACGGCTGGAGATATTGAATCGCACCAACGACGGGTTTACAATAGCGGAAGAGGATCTGAAACTCCGCGGTCCGGGAGACCTCTTCGGCATCCGCCAGAGCGGCGAGATGCATTTCGCCCTGGGCGATATCTATCAGGACCACGAAACGCTGCTGAAGGCGGCGGAAGCAGCCACGGAGCTCCTGAAGGATGACCCGCGGCTGGAAAAGGAAGAGAACCGCAGACTGAAGGAGCAGACCGCAAGGCTGCTCGGAAAGGCGGAGGCAATATGAATCTGAGTGATGCAAGGCTGAGGCGCCTTTACGGCGCGGAGGCCGATAAGGAAAGGGCCAGGCTGGAATCTCTCGCGGCCTTCTTTGCAGCGCGCTTCGGCCGCGAGCCCGAGCGGCTCTACCGGGCGCCGGGCCGGGTCGAGATCGGCGGCAACCATACCGACCATCAGCACGGCTGCGTGCTGGCCGCTTCGGTGACGCTGGATGCTGCGGCGGCGGTAAGAAGGCGCGCCGACAGCGTGATCCGCCTGGAATCCGAGGGCTACAGCTTCTGCGAGGTGGACCTTGCGGACACGGCGCTGCGCGAAGAGGAAAAAGGGACGACCGTCGGTCTCGTCCGCGGCATGGCAGCGCGATTTGCCGGGCTCGGCGCGGATTATGCGCAGGGCGGCCTGGATATCTACGTGACAAGCCGCGTGCCCTCGGGAAGCGGCCTCTCGTCCTCGGCAGCCTTCGAAGTGCTGCTCGGCCAGATCCTGAATACCGAATACAAATGCGGCGCGGACGCGGAGACGGTCGCGAAGGCCGGCCAGTTTGCCGAGAACGTTTATTTCGGCAAGCCGAGCGGCCTGCTTGACCAGATCGCTTCGGCGGAGGGCGGCCTCGTGGCGGTGGATTTCAACGATCCTGCCAATCCCCTGATCCGCCGCCTCGACATCGACTTTGAACGCTTCGGCCACGAGCTGTATATCATCGATTCCGGCGCCGGACATGAGAATCTGACTGCGGAATATGCCGCGATCCCCCTGGACTGCCGGAAGATCAGCCGCTTCTTCGGCGCCGAGTACCTTCGCGACGTTGACGAGGACGAATTCGTGGCGGCCGTTCCGCAGCTGCGGGAACTGGCCGGCGACCGCGCGGTGCTGCGGGCCATGCATATCTTTGCCGAGAACCGGCGCGCGCAGGCCGAGGCCAGAGCGCTCGAACGCGGCAGTTTTGACGACTTCCTGGAACTCGTGAAGGAGAGCGGCCGTTCGTCGGCGCTGTACCTCCAGAACGTGATCCCCGCCGGGGCAACGGCGCATCAGGAAATGATGCTGACCCTTGCGGTCTGCGAGAAGGCACTCGGCGGCGCCGGTGCGGTGCGCGTGCACGGCGGCGGCTTCGGCGGCACGGCACTGGCCGTTGTCCCCGCCGAAGAGAGTGAAGCCTTTGCGGCGAAGGTGGAACGGTCACTCGGCAGCGGCCGGGTGCGCCGGATCCGCATCTGCCCCGAGGGCGGCGCGCTGATTGCCGGGAAGGAGAACTGAGATGCCGCTCTTTTATGACCTTCGTGCGGAAGACAAAAACCGCGACCGCGTGACGATCTCGGACGGCCGCGGGATGAGCGCCTGCATCCTGACCTACGGCGCGACCGTGCAGAGCCTGAACGTGCCCGACGGCCGCGGCGACGTGACCGACGTGGTCTTGGGCTACGACTCCCCCGCTGCCTATGACATGCAGGACGGCTATCTGGGGGCGATCGTGGGCCGTGTGGCCGGCCGCATCCGGGATGCCTGCTATTTTGTGAACGGGCGCCGCATCGATCTGGCCTTCAACCAGCCCTACGGCGTGCTTCACGGCGGCCCCGTCGGCTTTTCCTATAAGACCTGGGAGATCGCGGACCGTGATTCGCACAGCGTGCGGATGAGGCTTTACTCCCCGGACGGCGACCAGGGCTTTCCCGGCAATGTCATGACGGAAGTCCTCTACACGATGGAGGTTCCCGGCGAGTTGACCGTCCGCTACCATGCGGAAGCGGACCGCGACACGCCGCTCAACTTAACGAGCCATATGTATTTCAACCTGGACGGCCAGGACAGCGGTCCGGTCGACGCGCAGCAGCTGATGCTGAACGCGCGGAAATACCTGCCGACCGACCGTAACCTCGTGCCGACCGGAAAGGTCGAAGCCGTGACCGGCCCTCTCGATCTGGGCAGCCTGACCACGCTCGGACCTGTCCTGCATGCGCCGGAGCTGGAACCGACGGGAGGCCTGGACCACTGCTTCGTCCTGACCCGCTCCGCTGAGAACGGCGCCGAGCCGGCTGCCGTGCTGAAAAGCGCAAAAAGCGGCATTACCATGCGGGTCTACACCAACCGGCCCGCGGTCCAGGTCTACACTGCGGGCGGCCTTTCGCCGCGCGCCGGCAAGGACGGCGCCATGTACGGCCCGCAGCACGCGGTCTGCCTGGAAACACAGGGCTACCCGGATGCGGTGCACCATATCAATTTCCCCTCCGTCATGCTCAGGGCGGGCGAAAGTTTTGACAGCTTTACAACTTTCCGCTTTGCGCAGAACGAAGCCTGATCAGAAAGGAGAAGCAAAATGTACCAGTCTGCTGCTTCGATCATTATTGAACTTGTTGTCATCGGCCTGCTGGTGATCGGGATCATCAGCGGCGTCAAAAAGGGCTTTTTCAAGAGCCTGATGGATGTGGTCATCCTGGGGGCGGCGATTTTTGCCGCCGTCATGGTCTGCCGCTGGACCACCGGCTTTCTGGTGGACCGTTTCTATCCGAAGGCAGAGGAGAAGGTGCTGAAAGCGATCGAGAGCGCCGAGGTCGACCTTTCCGATGTGGACCTTGCCGAAATGAAGATCGACGAGAATCATCCGGATACCCTGACCGACGTGGAATATGCCATGCTGAAGCAAAATGAAGGCATCGGCAAACTGGCCAATACGCTGGAGAAGGCCGGCATTCCGAATGCCCGCATCCGCGTGATCCTGGCAAAAGTCCTGAAAAAAGCAAACAGTAGCGGGGAAAGCCTCAACCAGGTCCTGACGGATTCCGCCAAGGCGGCGACCAGAAGCGGGCTTACCATCGTCGTGCAGGTCATCGTGTTCATCCTAGTCCTGATCATCGTGTCCATCCTGCTGCAGCTGCTGACCAACGGAATCCGGAATCTGCTCTGGAAGATCGACGTGATCAAGACGCTCGACCGTTTCCTGGGATTCCTGATGGGCGCGCTGGTTATGCTCGCAATCATCTTCGTCGTGCTGTACATCTTCCGCCGCCTGGGCGTGGAATCGGTCGAAGAGAAGATCGGCGAGACGCTCTTTGCCCAGTTCCTGAACGTCAACAACCCGATCAGCCTGTTCTTCAACTGAGGATCCGGCTGAAAAGCGAAAGCACCGGTCTGCGGACCGGTGCTTTTTTCGCGGGCGGCGAGCCCCGGCTGCGGGCGGAGAACGCTACGCGGCATATCGGTTTTTCAGGCAATAAAAAATCCCTTGCCGGACAAGGGATGAAGTGTGCAGATGGGGGGACTTGAACCCCCACCCAAGTACATGGACATGAACCTGAATCATGCGCGTATGCCAATTCCGCCACATCTGCAAAAGGAAAAGCGCGAGACGGGGATCGAACCCGCGACCCCCACCTTGGCAAGGTGGTGCTCCACCGCTGAGCCACTCGCGCTTACGCTTTTTTTCGGCGCATTTGGTAATATACAACAAGGCCGGATAAATGTCAACACCTTTTTTGAAAAAAGTTTGCGGCTTCAGAAGCCCAGCTCGTCGTCGACGAGGATGACCTTGATGCGGTCGGGAACGAACTGCATGGCCTGCACCGAGTACCTGGAGCAGATGCGCCCGCGCGACCCGCAGCCGGCGGTCATGTTTTCCGCACAGCCCTGGTCGACGGAGAGGCAGTGCCCCTTCTCCGCGCAGTAGGTGCCGCAGTTCAGTCGCCTGGCGTTCAGGGGCGCCGCGACGGTCTTCACGCGCAGGACGGCATCCTTCAGCGTCGGGACGATCTTGTTACGGCCGGCGATGACGACCACCGACTTCGGCCCGTAGTCCAGCGCGGCGACGCTGTTCCCGCGGCCGTCGACATTGTACAGAATGCCGTCTTCGGTCACGGCATTGCTGCTCATGACGAACACGTCTGCGGTCAGGCCCAGGCGGAACTTCTCCTCCCGCTCCTCCTGCGAGGCGAAATCGTAGCGGTCGATGAAGCGGTATTTCCCGTTCCGGAATTCCGAAAGGAGGCCGAGCTGGTCTATCGTGGCGGAGCCGCCGACGGCGATGCTCGCGCCTTCGGGGATGAGGCTGAGGGCGATCTCCCGGGCTTCTTCTTTATTTTCGGCAAAATAGACGTCAAAACGGTTCTTTTTCAGGGCAACGAGGGCATTGGTCAGGGCTTCGTTCATATGGCTGCTCTCCTTGAAAATACTGATGCTTCCATAGTACCTGCCGCCGCCCGTTTATTCAAGCCCTGCTTGCCATTTTTTTCAGTCTGTGATACCTTGATAAAAAAGAAAGGAGACGCATTATGGTCAAACACGTCATTCTTTGGAAATTGAAAGAGAACCTTTCGGACGAAGAGAGAGAACTTCGGGCAAAGGGAGTAAAGGAGGGGCTGGAAGGCCTTGTCGGGGTCGTTCCCGGATTGATCGAACTGCACATCAGAACGGAACATCTGCCGAGTTCGACGGCGGATCTGCTGCTGACTTCGACCTTTGAGAGCGCAGAGGCACTGAAGGGCTATTCCGTACATCCGGCGCATGTTGCCGTTGCGAACGAAAAGGTGCGTCCTTTTGCGGAAGTCCGCCTGTGCCTGGATTTTGAAGAGGACTGAAGAAAATGGAGTTCTTCTGCCCGAAATGCGGCCGGCGCGAGCCGCTTTCAACACGCCTTTCGCACTGCCCCTGCGGCGCTTTGTGGGAACTGGACTATACGCCGCCGAAATTCGACCTGTCCATGATCGACCGGAGCGAATGGAGCCAGTTCCGTTACCGCGCTTTCATGGCGCTCGATGACGGTGAAAGCTGGCGCAGCGTCAGCCTCGGCGAAGGCATGACGCCGGTCGTCCGGCTGAACGACGGTGTGCTGGCGAAGGCCGATTACATGATGCCGACCCTCTCCTTCAAGGACCGTGGTGCGGCTGTGCTTGTTGCACACTGCAAAGCCATCGGCGTGGACCGGGTCGTGCAGGATTCCAGCGGCAACGCCGGAAACTCCGTAGCCGCCTACGCGGCGAAGGCGGGGATCGCCTGCGGCATCTTCGTTCCCGAAGGCACGAGCCCGAAGAAGATCGACATGATCCGCGCACACGGGGCACAGTGTACCGTCGTGCCCGGCTCCCGCGACCACTGCGCCGATGTCTGCCGCGCAAAGGTGGAAGAGGAGGGCTGCTATTACGCGAACCACGTCTACAATCCCCTGTTCTACGAGGGGACGAAGACGTATGTTTACGAGGTATTTGAGCAACTCGGCCGCATTCCGGAAAACATGGTGATCCCGGTCGGAAACGGTACACTCTATCTCGGCGCGGTGAAGGCGCTGGAGCATCTGCTGGAATCCGGCTGCATCGATCATTTCCCGCAGATCTGGGCGCTTCAGTCCGAACGCTGCGACCCGCTGTATCAGGCGGCCGTGCGCGGCGAAGACCTTCCTGCTGCTGTCAGCCCGGTGCCGACGCTGGCCGAAGGCATCTCGATCGGAAAACCCATGCGCGGGGAGAAGATACTGGCGTTGGCGAAAAAGCACGGTATCCGCTTTGTGGATGTGCCGGAGGACGGCATCCTCGCGGCCCGCGCGGAACTGGCCCGGCAAGGTTTTTACGTCGAGCACACGACGGCAGCCAATTATGCGGCCCTGGATGAGATCCGCCGGCAGTACGGCCCGATCGATGACATTCTGATCACTCTTTGCGGTGCAGGCCTGAAATCGGACCACTGAGCCCGAAAGGAAAACGATATGGAAAACAAAGAAGCAAAACTGAAAGAATATGCCCGGCTTCTGATTGAAGTCGGTCTGAACCTGCAGAAAGGGCAGACGCTTATGCTGTCCAGCCCTGTCGAGTGCGCCGATTTTGCCCTGCTGTGCGCGGACGCTGCCTATGACGTGGGCTGCCGCGAGGTGGTACCGGACTTGTTTGATATGCGGCTCATACGCGAGAAATATCTGCGCGCCGCCGATGAGATCTTTGATGAGTTTCCGGAATGGAAAAGGCATTTCGAGACCGATTACGCTGAGGCCGGTGCCGCCAGCCTGAGTGTCGGCGGCTACGATCCGGAGATCCTGAGCGGCGTGGATCCCGACCGGCTGACCAGGGCTGACCGTGCTTCCGAGAAACCGCTGGAGCGCTCCCGCCACCTGTATATGGCAAACATCGTTCCCTGGTGCATTGCTTCGCTCCCGGTACCGGCCTGGGCGAAGAAGGTATTCCCCGGCTGCCCGGAAGAGGAGGCGATGGAGAAACTGTGGGACGCGATATTTGCTGCAGTCCGGATCACCGGCGACGGGAAGGCGGTTGAACGCTGGAAAGAGCATCTGGCTGTGATGGAGGCACGCAAGAACCGCCTCAATGCACTGCGTTTCAAAAGCCTGCACTACACCAATTCTCTCGGCACCGATCTGACGGTCGAACTGCCAGAAGGGCATCTCTGGGCGGCAGGGACCTCCGTGACGCCGAAGGGGCAGGTGTTTGTTGCCAATATGCCGACGGAAGAGATCTTCACAGCTCCGCTGAAAACCGGTGTGAACGGCGTCGTCTATGCCGCGCTGCCTCTGAGCGACAGCGGCAACATTATTGACGGCTTCCACTTTGTCGTCAAAGACGGCAGGATCGTTGAATATCATGCCGAAAAGGGCGAAGAATTCCTGCGTCATGCAGTTGAAGTGGACGAAAACGCTTCGTATTTCGGCGAAGTCGCGCTCGTCCCTTACGATTCCGTGATCTCAAACATGGGGATCCTGTTCTATGGGAGTCTCTTTGACGAAAATGCCCGCTGCCACCTGGCTTTCGGGGATGCTTATCCCGAGTGCATCGAAGGCGGCCAGGATATGTCACAGGAAGAACTGCAGGCGCACGGCCTCAATCACTCGATCCAGCACTGCGATTTCATGATCGGCACCGCCGATCTGTCCATCATCGGCACGACCCACGAAGGAGAAGAAATCCCGGTGTTCGTGAACGGCAACTTTGCTCTCTGAGAAGGATCATAAAAAACGGCGGGGAGAGATCCCCGCTGTTTTTATGCAAATAAATATCATTTTTGCAAATACTGTCTTGACATATTCCACAAGTGGAATTATTATATATTCCATTAGTGGAATATAAAAGGGGGACATTCATGTTAAAACACGGTATTCTCGGCCTGATCAGCTACGGCAGTCTGAGCGGTTACGAGATCATGACGGTGTTCCGGGATTCCCTGAATCATTTCTGGACGGCGCAGACGAGCCAGATCTACCGTGAACTGCAGACGATGGAAAAGGCCGGCTGGATCAGCGAGACCCATGTTGCGCAGACGGGAAAGCCGGATAAAAATGTATTTTCGATCACGCCGGCGGGGCGTGACGAACTGCTGCGCTGGCTGCGCGAAGGAGATCTTCCGGCAAATACCAGGCTCCCGTTCCTGATGAAGACTTTCTTCATGGGCGAGCTGCCGGTGGAAGAAAATATCGCATTTTTCAGGGCTATGCGTGATGAGCATGTCTTCCCGGATGAAGGGAAAAAGGCGTCTTCCGACGCAGAGATGTACCGGAAGGCCATGAAAGATCCCGAAAAAGCGGTCTACTGGAAGCTGACGATCGCATTTGGCCAAATGTATGAAAAAATGCAGCGCGAGTGGTGCGAATACTGCATCGGGGAACTGGAAGCGCTGCAGCGTATGAAGAGCGCGCAGGGGCAGGGCTCTGCCGTGACCGTTGATATAGAGGAGGAAGAGCCATGAAAGTGATCCTGCATGACCTGGACCGCTGTTATGACGAGGTGATCGGGGCGAAGTGTGACCGCGCAATCGTGGCAGACGGGAAATACGCGCCCTGCCAGGGCTGTTTTGGCTGCTGGACAAAGCATCCCGCGGAGTGTTTTATGAAAGATACGCTGCAGCAGGTCTGCCGCATCATCGGACAGGCGGATGAGATGGTGATCGTGACGAAAAATCTGTACGGCGGATACAGCGCCGCCGTCAAAAACGTACTGGACCGCTCGATCGGGACGTCAACTCCGTTCAGCACTTACCGCGGCCGGCAGATGCACCATACGCTGCGCTACGGAAAACACGATCTCTGGAAAGTGATCGTCTACGGCGAGATCAGCGAAGCGGAAAAAAGGCAACTTTCCGTACGATGGCGGCGCGGAATGCCGTCAACGACGGCTATGAACGGTCTGAAGTCATCTTTCTGGACGACCTGACAGAACTGGAGGCAGTGCTATGAAAACGGTATTCATCAACTGCAGTCCGAAAAAGCGTTTCTGCGCCTCGGCATATTTCCTTTTCCTGCAGCGGCTATTTGTCGTCGGCGAAAAAGTTTGCGAAAAACTGCGCACGCCGGCGGATCACGCCCGCATCCTGGAACAGCTCCGGGACGCGCAGGCGGTCGTGTTCGGCCTTCCGCTCTACGTGGACGCTGTCCCGTCGCACGTGCTCCGCTTTATGGAGGAGATGGAGCGCTTCTGCCGTGAAAACGGCCTGAAACTGAGTGTTTACTGTGTCGCCAACAACGGATTTATCGAGGGAAAACAGAACGAACCGCTGATGCAGAACTTCGAAAACTTCTGCAGCCGTGCGGGGCTGACCTTCGGCGGCGGTGTCGGGATCGGCGGAGGCGTGATGCTGAACGTGACCAGGATCCTCTTTATCGTGGATATCGGCCTGCTGGTCCTGAACACGCTGCTGAGCGAGATCAATACAGGGAATCTCTTCCCGAGGGACGCCTGGATCAGCTTTGCGGAGAATGCGGCGCTTCTGCTGTATTTCAACCTGGGGGTGCTGTTTTATCTTGCCCGCCAGGGCGGCCATATCCGTAAAGGAACGGCCGGCGGCAAGAAATACACCCGCATCCTGATCCCTTCCTTCATTTTCATCCTGTTCGCGGACATTTTCTTCGTCATCATTTCCGTGATCGACGGAGGCATTTTCCGCGGTTGGCTGGCCAAAAAAGAACCGTCTGAGACGTAAGAAGAGAGGTCTGATTATGAAAGTACTGATACTGAACGGCAGTCCGAAGAAAAAGAGCGATACCTTCCGAATGACGGATGCCTTCCTGAAGGGCCTGAACCGGGCAGGAGAGCATGAAGTCAATATTATCAACGTGATCGACAAAAAGGTCGCGCCCTGTCAGGGGTGCTTCGGCTGCTGGCAGAAAATGGACGGGCACTGCGTGATCGACGACGATCAGAACGCGATCCTGGACCTCTACACGGCTGCGGACATCATCATCTGGAGCTTTCCGCTGTATGTTTACGGTATGCCTTCGCATCTGAAGGCCGTGCTCGACCGCACGATCCCGCTTGTCAAAATGAAGATGCTTGAGGAAGGCGACGGCACGGTACGCCATGAATCTCTTGTGGACTTTTCGAAGAAGCATACGCTGGTCATCTGTGGCTGCGGCTTTCCGGACTGGGAAGGCAATTTCGACGGTCTGCGACTGCAGTGCGCGCAGGCATTCCGGGGCTCGCAGATCGTCTGCGTACCGGAGACGCCCATGCTGAACGTCCCGCAGGCGGCTGTCGTTGCCGATCCTCTTCTTGCCCGCTTTGAGAAGGCGGGAGAGGAGTACGCACAAAACCATTCTCTCTCACCGGAAACAATTGCGGCCCTCGAGATCCCGATGATCCCGAAGGAAATGTACATCAGGATCGTGAACGGAGGCTGAGAGGACCTCATCCGTCAGCCTGCGGCTGACAGCTTCCCCGGAAGGAGGGCATAAGAAAAAGGCGGCAATTGCCGCCTTTTTGATTGCTGAAAAACAGATGGTTTTACCACCCGAAGTTTTCGAAGATGACCAGGTTGCCGAGTTTTTCCGCTGCGGCTGCATCTTCCGGCGTACGGATGGTCCAGCTGACCTCCTGCACCTTGTAGAACTTCCGGCAGATCTGCAGTTCCGGGATATTCCTCTCGGTGAAGTCGTAGGCGATGAAATCCGGCTGTGCGATGACGTTGGTGAAGAGGTGTTCCACCAGCATGAGACTGAGTTTCTTCTCGCTGCCGCCGCCGTGTTCCGGCTTGGTCAGGGCGGTGGAAAGCTGCCCGCGCAGGACTTCGGGACGGTTGGCCCGCAGCCAGCAGACCGCCCGCGGATCGAAGCTTTCGATGACGTAGTGCACGTCGTAGCGGTCCAGCAGTTCCATGGTCTTTGCCGCCAGTTCATTCTGGTTGCCGTTTGCCACCTTCAGTTCCACGACCATCGGCTCGGGGCGGCCGTTGAAGAGCTTCAGCACGTCCTCAAACAGCGGGATCGTTTCTTCGGTATAGTCCAACTTCAGCTTCGGCAGATCCTCGGCGGTCAGGTCCTCGATGACGGCGTCTGCGCCGCACATACGGCCAAGCTTCGAGTCATGCACGACCGCGATATTTCCGTCCTTCATCAGGTGCAGATCCAGTTCGATGCCGTAGCCGTGGTCCAAAGCGTCGCGGAAGGCGGCCATGCTGTTTTCCGGCAGGCCTTTGCGGTGCAGGCCCCGGTGCGCATAGCGGTATTTCCGGAAATGCGACCAGTCGCCGCCTCTGCGGCACTGCAGCGCCAGCAGGACGAGCGCCGCCAGCGGCACGATGACGAAAAGAACGAATAAGAAGAGATATTTCAGGACTTTGAGCGCCGTCCCGACCCATTCCAGACCGAAGGCAGCCAGCAGCTGCTGACGTCTTTCCCGAGATCTGGCTTTTGCTTTTTTGATCTCTTTTTTGCTTCGTTTACTCATGTTCTTCCTCCTCGAGTTTTTCCGCCATCTCATCGATCAGGCGGAAAACGGTCTGTTCGATCTCGCTGCCCTCGCTGTAGTCGGCGGGGACGATGAAATCCACGCGGTCGTATTGGAGCAGCCTCTCGGCCACCGAAGGGTCGTCGTGCCAGATCCCGATGGAGTGGCCGCCGTTTTCCTTGGTCAGCTTCATGCAGGGCACGTCGGTGATGCCGTCCCCGATATAGATCATCTGCGAGAACGGGACGCGCTTGTCTTCCTCAGCCATGTGTTCGTTCAGCAGCTTGTCTTCGTTGAGGTCCAGCACGCCTTTGTTGATGCGGTAGATGAACTGCGTCTTTGCCGTGTAGTTGACGGCAGTCGCCGGCCAGAAAGGTACCCCTTTTTCGTTGTAGCAGAAAGACGCAGCATAGATCTTCTTGAATTCGCCGGCGATGGACGTGCCTTCGATGATCTCCTTGATGCCCGAGGAAATGCTGTAATGCTCGGCGGTGAGGCCTTTTGACGCAGCATAGGCATTCACCCGGGAAAACCAGGTATCGACGCCGGGGAAGAGCTCGACGTGGCGGCCCACTTCGTTCAGTGTCCGGCGCGTCACCAGCTGTTTTCCCTCGGAAAGGCGCAGCATCTCCAGCATGTAGGCCAGGATGCCGTCCATTTCGTATTTCACGGCGGTGTCGTTGCAGATGCGCCAGAATTCCTTTCCGCTCATGCCGAGCCCGGGGATGAAGGCGTACTCCTCCATATCTCTGGGCGACAGGGTACGGTCGAAATCGTACATCATGGCAAGGATCGGTTTATCTTTCATGATGCAGCTCCTGAGGAAAATGATCAGACGTTGACCGATCCTTCGGATCCGGCCTCGGCGGCTTCGGCGTCGGCATCGAAGACTTCGGCGTCGGGAGCGGCGATCTCGGCGGCAGCTTTGGCAGCGTCATCCGCGTCATCTTCAAGCAGGACAACCTCTTCCTCGGTCTCTTTTGCTGTCTCTTCCAGGTGAAGGGTCTCCTGCACTTTCTTTTTGGCCTTGCGGAAACGGATGATCAGGAAAGCACTGACGGCAATGACAACGCCGACGATGGCTTCGATCGTGGCGCTCATGACCGCAACATCGATATACAGCGGGATCATTCTCATGTTCAAAGGCTCCTTATTGTTTTTTATTGGTGAGGCGTCCGATGAGATACCGGGCGCCGTACAGTCCGTGGGTGCCGGGATGGTAGAAATACTGCTCGCGCAGGGCTGCGGCCTTTTCCTCCGAACGGCCGGCGGCGAGCAGTTCGGCAGCTGCCTTGTCCGCCTGGGCGGCCTCACTTTTTTCGACCGCACGGCCAAGCACGCTACGGAGACGAATCTCCTGCGGCACGATGCCGAGCGCTTCCCAGTTCGGGTTTTCGACCTTCATCTTCGTGTTCACGAAGAGGACAGGCCTGCCGGTCGCCAGGCCGAACTCGATGCCGATGCCCGACCAGTCGGTGATGAGCAGGTCGGAGGAATAAACGGAAGAAGCCGCGGAGAAATCATACTCGAAGACCAGGCGTTCCCCTTCTTCGGCGGCATAACGTTCCTTCAGCAGCTGCAGCCTGTCGGGCCAGCGCTTTGCATACTCGGGATGCGGCCGGACGATCACTTTGTACTCCGCAGCGTACAGGCTCCGGATCAGCTCGTCGGCGCAGGAATCCAGCAGGTTGTCTTCCTGCCAGCTCGGCGCGATCAGGATCTGCGCGGGTCCTTCCTTCTTCTCCGGCAGGCTCCGGACGCCTTCGACCAGTTCGTCCATCAGCGGATAGCCGAACTCGACCAGCGTTTTTTCCTTCGTGCCGTAAAGTTTTTCGGCCGCGCGGACCTCGTCTCTGATGTGCGGCCCGGTCATGAAGACCGTGTCAAAATGGTCCAGGGCATGTTCGCGGAAGCCCATATGGGAACTCGCGGGATCATGCGGCACGTAAATGTATTCGATATCCTTCTTCATCAGCGAGCGCTTCAGATAGAAGTTTTCCAGGTCCGGCGTGGTCATGACGAAGATGTCGCACTCGAGGCGCATCATCAGGGTCACCATCTTCCTGACGGAGATGTAGTACGGCAGGATGCGCGGCTCGGTCTTCGCCAGCTCGAAGATCTGGTCTTTCGGGTCGTTTGTGACGTAGTGGATGCGCACGCTCGTCTTTTTCAGCAGGGTCCCGATGATGTCCTTATAGTAGCGGTAGAAGCCGCTGCGCTCGGAATAGAAGACCAGGTGCTTGTTGTTGATGCTGAAGAAGCGCTTGTAGTCGGCTTTCTCGCGGGCTTTGTCTTCCTTGGAAATGACCTGTCCGGAGTTCAGCCGGTCCAGCTCCCCGAGAGCTTTGCGGCTTGCTTCCAGTTCCTCATAGTCGACGTATTTCTTCGGCGGGATCGCCAGGTTCAGCAGATACAGCTGCAGGACGGCCAGAAGGTTGCTGGCGATCCAATACAGGCCGATGCCGCCCGGAACGAAGAAGCCCAGAAAGAGCGAGAGCCCGATCGAGAAGATGGACATGCCCCACTGGTTGACTTTGCTCTGTTCGTGCTGCAGCACGTTCGAGCGGTTCTGCGCGATGCACAGGGCGGCGGCGGACAGCGCCGCCACGAAGGGGATCACGAGCATTTTGCCCAGCGCTTCGGACGGGACGAGGGTCAGGTCGAAGCCCAGAAAATGCATTTCCTGGCCGCCGGCGATCCGTCCGCGGATGACCGCGACGACGCCCATCAGGATGACGATCTGCAGAAAGAGCGGGACGAGGCTGGCCATCGGGTGATAGCCCTTTTCCTTATACATCTCGGCCTGCTTTTCGGCGATGGTGTCGGCATCGCCGTAGTAGCGGGCCCTGATGCGGTTCACCGCCGGCTGGATCTCCACCATTTTGATGGAGTTTTTCTGGACCCAGACCGAGATCGGCAGCAGGATGATCTTCGATATTAGCGTAAACAGCAGGATGGCCCAGCCGTAATTCATCAGAAAGCCGTAGCACCAGTCCATGACGGCGCCGAGAGGGACGGCGATCCACTCGGAAATTCTTTCCATGGTCTTCCCTTCGCAATAACACTTGATTTGCCCAAAAATTATAGCACTTTATTCCTTTCTTGTCCACAGCGGCGAACGGCAATTTGTCCGGGCTTCGCGTATGGTTTTTCTGCTGTTTTTTGCGGGAAGTATTGTCATCTCTAGCCGCAGTGTGATAAACTAAGCAGGAATGAACAGCAAAACAATTGAGGAGCATCGCAATGGGAAGCCTCGGGAGGAAACGTCTCTGGCTGCTGGATATGGACGGTACGCTCTACCTCGGAGACAGTTTGTTTCCGGGGACGATAAGATTTCTGCGCACCATCCGGGAGTCCGGCGGCAGATACATATTTATGAGCAACAATTCCTCGCGGGGAACGGATGCGTATGTCAGCAGGCTCAGACGCTTCGGGATCCTGGCTTCGCCGGAGGATTTTCTGACCAGCGCGGACGCGGCGATCGATCTGCTCCGGCGGGAACAGCCGGGAAAGCGAGGCTTTGCGGTCGGCACGGCTTCGTTCATCGGACAGCTGCAGATCGCCGGTTTTACGGTGAGTGAAGACAACTGGCGGGAAGCGGATTATCTGCTGGTCGGCTTTGACCGGGAACTGACATACAGGAAGCTGGAGGATGCCTGCCGGCTGCTGGCGGCGAAACCGGACATTCCGTACTACGCAACGAACCCGGACTGGGTCTGTCCCACGGAATTCGGTTCGATTCCCGACTGCGGCAGCATCTGCGAAATGCTCTTCAGGGCGAGCGGAAAACGGCCTCGCTTCATCGGCAAGCCTGAAAAATACATGCCGGAACTCGCCATGCGGCGTCTGGGGTATTCCCGTGATGAGACGGTTCTGATCGGCGACCGCATTTACACGGACATTGCCTGCGGTGCGAATACCGGGGTGGACAGCATTTTCGTCCTGAGCGGCGAAGGCGTCCCGGAGGACATCGAACGTTATGGCATCTCACCGACCTGGATATTCCCGTCCGTTGCCGAGGTGGCCGATGCGATCGAAGCGGCCCGCTGAAAGGATCCGGTTGAGAAAAAACAACGCAGATACGGCGCGCTGCTGCACGCGTATGCGGAAGGAGCAATATATGAAACTGAACTACAAACGCACGATCCTGGTGGGCTTTGCCTTCTTCCTGATCTGCGCCTTCTGGCAGGCGTATGACACCGTGATCCCGCTGATCCTGACCAACAAGTTCGGCATGAAGCAGACCTGGTCCGGCGTGATCATGGCGCTTGACAACATCCTGGCCCTGTTCATGCTGCCGCTGTTCGGCTCGATCTCCGACAAATGCAAAAGCAAGCTCGGCCGCCGCACGCCGTTCATCCTGATCGGCACGATCCTGGCGGCGGTCATGTTCGTCGCTCTGGCCTTTACCGACGCCGCGCAACTGAAGAAAATCAAGGAAGTCGCGACGGTCGACGACCCGGCGGCGCTGGAGATCGTTTATGACAAAGAGGCGGATGAGGAACTGATGACGCCCTCCGGCGAGACCTTCAGGCTGAAGGACAAATATACGAAAGAACAGTTTGCCGCGATCCAGTCCCAGGTCGAAGAAGACGGCAAGCTGAAGACTGCTAAGGAATATACGAACTACGTCGTTCCGGCGCGCCAGGCCTATGCACGGGCGGTGACGGCGGGAGACTCCGGGACGCTCGTCCTCTTCATCATCCTCCTGCTGATCGTGCTGGTCGCCATGTCGACCTTCCGCAGCCCCGCGGTCGCGCTGATGCCTGACGTCACGATCAAACCTCTGCGTTCGAAAGCCAATGCCGTCATCAACCTGATGGGCACCTTCGGCGGCATGATCGTGCTTGGTCTCGGCATCGTTTTTGCGACCTCGGCCGTAAAGAATTCGATGATGAGTTACACGATGTTCTTCTCCGTGGTCTCCGGCATCATGCTCCTTTCGCTCCTTGTCTTCATGCTGACGGTGCGCGAGCCGCAGTGGGCGCTCGAGATGCGCGAAGACAGCGTGAAATACGGCATTGAAGAGAACCTCGAGGAGGCGATCGGCGGCACCCGCGGCCTGACGGCGGATGAGAAGAAATCGCTCCTGTTCATCCTGGCCTCGATCGTGCTGTGGTTCTTCGGCTACAACGCGGTGACAAGCAAATATTCGGTCTACGCGACGAATATCCTCCACAAGGACTACAACCTGACGCTGATGATCGCGCAGGGCGCAGCCATCGTGTCCTACCTGCCCGTCGGCATCATCGCTTCCAAGGTGGGGCGGAAGAAAACGATCCTGGCCGGTGTCGTCATGCTGACCGTCGCCTTCAGCACGGCCGCCTTCATGAACTCCGACAGCCCGACCATGCTGATGAATGTCATTTTCGCGCTTGCCGGCATTGCCTGGGCGACCATCAACGTGAACTCCTTCCCGATGGTCGTGGAACTGGCGAGCGGCGGCAACATCGGCAAATACACCGGCTTCTACTACACCGCTTCGATGGCGGCGCAGGTCGCGACCCCGATGCTGAGCGGCTTCCTGATGGATCAGTTCGGCATGCGGATCCTTTTCCCGTACGCGGCGATCTTTGTCGGTATCGCCTTCGTGACCATGCTCTTCGTCAGACACGGCGACTCGAAGCCGATCGCGAAGACCGGTCTCGAAGCGCTTGAGGGAGCTGACGACTGATCCGGCTGCCGGATAACTCCGGCGGCAGACAATACAATTATTTCCGGGGGTCGATCCATGATTACCGTTCGTGAAGTAAGCACCAAACGCGATCAGCGGGAGTTCCTCAACTTCCCGCTCCGCCTGTATAAGGATGAACCGAATTTTGTTCCGCCGCTGTACGGCGACGAGAAGAAGATCTTCCGGCCCGACTATATCTACTACGATACCAGCGAGGCGGTCTATTTCCTCGCGGAAGAGGACGATAAGACCGTCGGCCGCATTTCCGGCATCCTGCAGAAGGCCAGCAACGAAAAGCGGGGCGAAAAGCGCATCCGCTTCACCCGTTTCGACGCGGTCGACAGGCAGGAGGTCGCCGATGCCCTCTTCAAAGCCCTGGAGGACTGGGGCCGCGCGAAGGGCATGACCGAGATCTGCGGGCCGCTCGGCTTTTCGGATCTCGAGCGGGAGGGCCTGCTGGTCGAAGGCTTCGAATACCTCGCCACTTTCGAGGAACAGTACAATTTCGACTATTACGGAAAGCTGATCGAAGGCTGCGGCTTCGCAAAGGAGATCGACTGGACGGAGAGCCGCCTGCAGCCCGATCCGGAGCATGTCGAACAGATGGCCCGGCTCTCGGAAAAGTTCATGGAGCGCTATAAGCTCCATTGGGGGAAGGCGAAGAACACCGCGGAATTCATTGACAAATACGGCGAAAAGTTCTTCGAACTGATCGACAAAAGCTACGCGAAGCTCTACGGCACCGTGGATTTCACGAAGGGCATGAAGGACATGCTGATCAGCAATTTCAAGCTGGTCATCAAACTGGACTACGTCGGGATCCTGCTGGACGAAAATGAAGACCCGGTCGGCATGGGGCTTTGCTTTCCGGCGATGGCAGACGCTCTGGTCGGTTCGGGCGGACATCTGTATCCGTGGACCCTGGTGAAACTCCTGTATGCGATCAACAATCCGAAGGTCATCGACCTTGCCCTGATCGGTGTCGATCCGGCCTGGGCGAACCGCGGCGTTTCCGTCATCATCTGCAGCCTGCTGAACAAAATGCTGATCGACAAGAAGATCGAATACGCAGAGACGAACCTGAACCTGGAGGATAATTACGCGATCAACAATCTCTGGAAACGCTTCGACCGCTTTCAGCACAAGCGCCGCCGCAGCTACGTCAAAAAGCTGTAGAACGGAAGTGGACTGGTATGGAAAAGTATCAGTGGGTAATGTGCTATACTGTATTGGCAAGGAGGTAAAAGAATGCCAAGCAACAATAGCAAATACACCCAGGAGACCCGGGAAAAGACAGCACGCTACGTGCTGGAGACTGGGAAGTCCGCCACCAGTGTCGCAGAAGAATTGGAAATCAATACGAACATCGTCTGTAAATGAGTAAGGGAATATCGGAGAAATCACGAATTACCGAGTTATGCCGAAGAAAAAGGTATACAGAAAAAAGAACCGCAGACGGAGGACGAAATGATGGGCCAAAGAACTGGATAGTCAGTAAGTACGTATATGGCATAAAAGCCCACTACAAAATAGACTACCAGTCCACAGCGAAGGAGGAATAAGCCATGAGCATGAAAATGAATCTGATCAAGCACGGTACCGAAGGCGAGCTGCAGATGATCGGTTACATCGATGCCGGAAATGCGGGCGAGGTGGATAAGATCCTCATGGATCTGACGCACCAGTTTGAGAGCCTCGTTCTGGACATGGAGAAACTGGAATACGTGTCCAGTGCCGGTCTGCGCGCCTTCCGCCATGCCTATATGGAAATGCGCCAGAAGCACGGTGTCCTGGCAGCGAAAAATGTCGGCAGGTCCGTGATGGAAGTGCTGGAGATCACCGGCTTCACCCGTCTGTTCAAGTTTATTTGACATGTCCGGCGGAAGTTCATCCTCCGGCTGCATTTTCCGCAGGAAGAGAGCAGACCGGAAACGGAGGAAGAATAAGATGGAAAAACGGATCATTCCCGCACGGCTGGACTGTCTTGACGATGCGACGGGATTTGTGGAACAGATCCTGGAGCGTGCGGGCTTTTCCGAGGAGAAGATCCTGCAGGTCCATTTGGCCGCGGAAGAGATTTTTGTGAATATCGTCAGTTACGCCTATCCTTCGGGTGAAGGGGAGGCGGAGCTTCGCTGTGAGCTTCTGCAGACACCCGACCGTGTGCGGATCACCTTTGTTGACAGCGGCGAGCCGTTTGATCCGCTGGCGCAGGAAGACGCCGATACTTCGGAGGAAGGGCTTCTCGGGCGCGAAGGCGGCCTGGGTATCCTGCTGATCAAGAAGCTCATGGACCATGTCAGCTACCGTTACGTCAACGGGAAGAACGAGCTGACCATCGAAAAAAGAAAATAAGAACGCTCCAGTCGGATAGAGGCTGAAGCAGGAGATGATATGCCCGAAAAAAGTTACCGGGAAATGAATAAAAGGGAACGCCGCCGGTATTCCCTCTCCGCACGGACGGCCAGGTCGGTATGGATCAACAGCATCGTACTCGGTCTGGTCGCGCTGGTCATCGGCGTGATCCTTTATGTTGTGGCTCTTGGCCAGCAGTACATCGGCCTGGCGTTCAATCTGTCCCGCCAGACTTCGATATCCGTGAACCATGCGAACGGGAACGGCACTGCCGAACTGGCTGACGAAGTCATGCGCATCTACCGGAGCATTTCCCCCGCGGAGCGTGAAAAACAGGGGACGGCGGAATATCGCGCGTTGTTTAAGGAAGTAGAAGAAAGCCGCGCCTACGAGACCCTGAATGATATCCTGAAGGATACCCTGCGCCGGAATGACGTGTACGACGTCTATCTGGCCATGTATGACGAAAAGACCTGTGCCATGGTCTATATGGTGGACCCGGAAGAGCAGGACCATTTGAACCCCGGTGAATGGGAGAGCGTAACGGAAAAAGGCATGCGCAAGTTCCTGGACTGGAACGGTGAAGGCATGCTCTACGATATTGACCGGACGGCCAAATACGGCTGGCTCTGCACCGCGGGTGTTCCGCTCACCGCGGAGGACGGGCATGTTTACGCTTACCTGCTCGCGGACGTTTCCGTGGATATCATCCTGACAAAGGCCCGCTCATTCGTGCTGCAGATCACATTGGCAATGTTCATCGTGACTGCCCTGATCGCCTCGATCATGGTGCTTCTGATCCGGAAATCGCTGGTCAGACCGATCAATTCGATCACGGATGCGGCGCAGAAGTACGTCACGGACAAGAAGGCAGGCGTGAACGATACCGCGCATTTTGCTTCACTGAATATCCGCACCGGCGACGAACTGGAAAATCTGAGCCTTGTCATGGCTGACATGGAAAAAGATCTTGCGGAGAACGAAGAGAGCCTGCGGAAGATCGAGTCGGAAAAGGAACGCATCAGCACCGAACTGAACCTGGCTACCAGGATACAGACCGCCATGCTGCCGAATATCTTCCCGCCCTACCCTGAGCGCACGGAATTTGAGATCTACGCGACGATGCATCCTGCCCGTGAAGTCGGCGGCGACTTCTACGATTTCTTCCTGATCGACGATGACCATCTGTGCCTGATGATCGCTGATGTTTCCGGCAAGGGGATCCCGGCAGCTCTGTTCATGATGATCTCCCTGACCATCCTGAAAAGCTGCGCCATGCTGGGCAGTACTCCGGCGGAGATCCTGATGAGGGCAAACCAGGCGATCTGCTCGAACAATCCGGAGGGCATGTTCTTTACGGCCTGGGTCGGGATCCTGGAACTTTCCACCGGCAAACTGACCACGGCCAACGCCGGTCACGAGTATCCGGCAATCAGAAGACCTGACGGCAGTTTTGAACTGATCAAACGGAAACACGGCTGCGTGATCGGCGGCTTTGAAGATTCGATCTACGAACAGTTCGAATTTGACCTTGAGCCCGGAACGACGCTCTTCGTCTACACCGACGGCGTGCCGGAAGCCATGCAGAAGGACCGCACGATGTACGGGACGGACCGCATGCTGAAAGCGCTGAACAAAGAGCCCGGCGCGCTGCCGAAGACGCTGCTGGAAAACGTTCGCAGCGACGTGGCAGCCTTTGCGGACGGCGCCGAGCAGTCCGACGACATTACGATGCTGGGCATCCGCTATGCGGGACCTGAACGGAAGGGCTGACACGAAGACTCACCTTATCTACAGGAAGAAATAAAGCAGTAAAGGAAACACGACCAAGGGCAAACTTCTTGATGCGATCATCGCGAAACTGCAGGAACTGGATCAGAGAAAGCAGGAGCCGGCTCCGGATTATGTTTTACATATCATACTTAAGCGAAAATGCTGCTTCATTTCAATAGGAAGATAGGAAACGGCATAAATCAGGCATAAAAAACGCAAGGCGGGAATTGACGGAAAAGGATCCCGCGGGACGTCGGAAAAGGAAGAAGAGGATGACAGGGGACGGCTTTTGTGCTATATTGATTAAGCCTGCTCCGGCAGGTGACAAACAAAAAGAAAGGATCCCGACATGACGAATCCTCTGGTTACTTTTGAAATGGAAAACGGCGACACTTTCCGCGCGGAACTGTACCCGGAAGTTGCACCGAATACCGTGAACAACTTTATTTCGCTGGTGAAAAAGGGCTTTTATGACGGCCTGACCTTCCACCGCATCATCTCCGGCTTCATGATCCAGGGCGGCGACCCGGACGGCAACGGGACCGGCGGCCCGGGCTATGATATCAAGGGGGAATTCAATTCCAACGGCTTTGCCAATGCGCTGAAGCACACCGAGGGCGTGCTCAGCATGGCGCGCGCCATGGATCCGGACAGCGCCGGCAGCCAGTTCTTTGTCATGGTGGCGTCCGCACCGCATCTGGACGGCGAATACGCAGCCTTCGGCAAGGTCCTGGAGGGCATGGATGCGGTCCACCGCGTGGAAAAGGTCCGTACGAATCCCTGGAACAACCGGCCGCTCCGTCCGGTCGTGATGAAGAAGGTCACGGTCGACACAAGAGGCATAGAGTATCCGGAGCCGGAGAAGGTCTGAGCAGAAGATGCCTGAAATGAAAGCCGGACAGGGCTGAAATCGGTCCTGCCCGGCTTTACTTTGTCCGAAAAACGTGTATAATAATCGCGCAGGCGTCCCGCGGGGGACTTAATAAGGAAGCAGGTGAAAGACCTGCGCTGTACCGGCAACTGTAACGCAGACGAAATCCATGAATGTCATTGCGGACCGCGGTCCGTGAGAAGGCGGAGAGTAGGGTGAAGCGAAGCCAGGAGACTTACCTGACATATCAGAGGAGACTGACAGAAAAAACTGTCCTTGCAGCCGGGAAACTGCACAGGGCTTATTTTCCTGTCGAAAAACAATGAAGAACAAGAAAGTTCTGTGGGCGATCCTGGCCATTATCGTCATCGCAGTGGCCTACATCGTGATCGCCAAACCCTTCATCCCGAAGGGCGACGGTTCCATCACCGTTAAGGTGACCGACTTGGATCAGAAGCTGATCAAAGAGAAGAAAATCGTCTTCAATACCGGCGACAAGCTGACGGATCTGGTATCGAAAAACTTCGACAACGTCCTGATCAAGGACGGAATGCTGATGAACATCGAGTCGCTGGTGACGCCGGCCGACTGGGCGCAGTACATCGCGATCTGGACCAACGGCAAGCTGGCCGAGGTCGGCATCGAGACGCTGCCGTACGGAGACGGAGATGTGCTCGAATTTCGCATGACAGTCAATGAGTACGCAGGAAAATAAGACGGAAAAACCTTTTCTGACGGCGCGCGAGCTCTGCATCATGGCGATGCTGACGGTGCTGCTGTTTGGGCAGGAACAGCTGATGAACTTCCTGCCGAACATCAACTTCACCATCCTGCTGATGGTTCTGTACGCGAAGACCTTCGGCTTTGCCAAAAGCAGCATGATGATCACGGTCTACCTGCTGCTGGATGCAACGTTCATGGGCTCGCTGAATCCGATCTGGACGACGGGACAGTGGATCGGCTGGATGATGATCCCGATCCTTTGCTGTACGGTCTTCAAAAAGACCGAGGACAGCCTGAAGCTGGCGTTCGCGGGGGCGCTGTGCGCGTTTCTGTACTGCTGGGTCATGATCCTGCCGACGATGTGGGTGCTGCACACCCCGTTCAAGGCCTATCTGATCAAGGATATCCCCTTTGAGCTGCTGCTGGCAGCCTCGTCGTTCCTGGGGATCCTCCTGCTGTACGATCCGCTGCGAAAGCTCCTGAAAAGGCTGCTGCGGATGGAAGCGCAGTAAGAAAAACAACAAAAGAACGGGGCAGCTGCGGCTGCCCCGTTTCTTGTTGAGAAGATCCTTCGCTTCGCTCAGGATGACAGTTGAGAAGATCCTTCGCTTCGCTCAGGATGACAGATAAGGACGCTGTCATCCTGAGGCGCGTTCTCGTCTGTCATCCTGAGGCGCGTTCCCGTCTGTCATCCTGAGGCGCGTCAGCGCCGAAGGATCTTCATACTTTCAATCTCTTGTCCGAGGCTGTGGCGATCTTATTGCCCACGCTCTGGAAGATCTGAACCAGGACGACCAGCAGGATGACCGCTGCGAACATGATCACGTAGCGGTAGCGGTAGTAGCCGTAGTTGATGGCGATCTTGCCGAGGCCGCCGCCCCCGATGATCCCGCTCATGGCGGTGTAGCCGAGGATCGTCGTGATCGCGGTCGTTGCGTTGGAAATGAGAAGCGGCACGCTTTCGGGGATCATGACCTTCGTGATGATCTGCCAGGGCGAAGCACCGAGGCTCTGGGCCATTTCGATGGAGTTCGGGTCCACTTCCCTGAGGCTCGTTTCCGCCAGGCGCGCGATAAAGGGGAAGGCGGCGATCACGAGCGGCACGATGGTGGCCACGGTCCCGACCGTTGTCCCGACGATGGCCCGGGTGAGCGGGAAGACGAGGATCATCAGGATCAGGAACGGGACGCTCCGGAGGATGTTGATGATCATGTTCAGGACCTTGATGATCCATTTCGGCAGGGGACTGATCCCTTTTTCATCGCCGGCGACGAGGATGACGCCGAGCGGCAGGCCGATCAGGATCGCAAAAAAGGTCGACAGCACGGTGACGTAGAGGGTCTCCCAAGTGGAGAGGAGGAACTGGCCCCGGATGATCGGCAGGGCTTCGGCCCAGGCTTCGCTGCTGAATAATTCGTTAAACATGCGGCTGCACCTCCGTTGCGCTGACGTTTTCCTTCCGGGTCAGGTATTCGATCGCCTCCTCGACGGTTCGCCGGCCGCCGCTGATCTCAAGCAGGACGGAGCCGTAGGTCCGACCGCTGATCTCGCGCATGGATGCGTAGGCGATGCTGGCCTCGATGCCTTTTTCCACCGCCATGTGGGCGATGAGCGGTTCGGAGGTTGCCTGCGAGCCGTCGAAGACAACGCGAATGAAATGCTGCTCCGGCCCGAGGTCTTTGAACAGGTCGTCGATATTTCCCTCCGGGAAGACGAGGCTCCTGGCCGCGCGGGACTTCGGGTCGGCGAAGACCTCGCTGACCTCGCCGGTCTCGGCAACGCTCCCCTGATCGAGGATCGCGACGTGGCGGCATATGCTTTCCACGACGCTCATCTGGTGGGTGATGATGATCACCGTGATCCCGAGCTTCGCATTGATGTCCCGGATCAGTTCCAGGATGGAATGCGTGGTGCCGGGGTCGAGTGCCGAGGTCGCTTCGTCGCAGAGAAGGACCTTCGGATCGGATGCCAGCGCCCGCGCGATCGCGACGCGCTGCTGCTGGCCGCCGGAAAGCTGCGCCGGGTAGGCCGAAGCCTTGTCGGACAGGCCGACGAGTTCCAGCAGTTCCAGCGCCCGTTTTTTCGCCGCAGCGGGCTTTACCCCCGCCAGTTCCAGCGGAAAGCAGACGTTTTTCAGGCAGTTTTTCTGCATCAGAAGATCAAAGTTCTGGAAGATCATGGCGATCTCCCGGCGCTTTTTCCGGAGTTCTTCGGGCGTGAGAGCCGTCATATCGGTCCCGTCAACGAAGACGTGCCCCGAGGTCGGCCTCTCCAGCAGATTTATCGTACGCACGAGCGTCGATTTGCCGGCGCCGCTCATGCCGATGATGCCGTAGATGTCCCCGTCGGGAACGGTCAGGGAGACATCCTTCAGGGCTTCCACCTGACCGTCGGTCCCGACAAAGGTCTTGCATACGTGGTCAAGAATGATCATGGTTTGCTCCGTGAGACGCCGCCGGAGCCTTTTCGCCCGGCGGCGGTCGTTATCGTATCTTATTTCTTCAGTGCGTCAAGACTGGTCTGCTTGCCGCCGTACAGGCCCATGGGCTCCACATGCACCGCAAAGACGGAGACGATGTGCGTCTTGTTCTGGGCATTGAAATCATCCAGGTAAGGGACGTGCTGGAAATAGTTTGCATCCAGCGTGCCGTCTTCCACGACGTTGTTGGGTACGACGTAATCGTTGAATTCCTGAATGTCAAGCGTGATGCCTTTTTCCGCAAGGATCTCTTTCGCGACGGCCAGGATCTCGGCGTGCGGCGAAGGGGACGCGGCCACGGAGATCGTCATGCCGTTTAAGGCGGCATAGTCGATCGAAGCGTCAAAGCCGTCACCGGGCTTTTCCACGACGCTGATTACGGCGCCGTTATATTTCTGGGTGATGAAGTCGGCGACCTTCTGGCTGGAGAGGGCGGCGATGAGCGCCTTGATCTTCGGCTCGTTCTCGTTGCCTTCCTTCACGGCCAGGATGTTGGCGTAGGCGGAGTAGGAGCCTTCGATGACCAGCGACTGCTTCACCGGATTGATGCCGGCATCCAGCGCATAGTTGGAATTGATGACCGCATAGTCCACATCCTTCAGGATGTTGGGGATCTGGGCGGCCTCAACTTCCTGGAACTTGATGATGTAAGGATTCTCGGCAATGTCCTGGATGGTCGCGGTGATGCCGGCGCCGTCTTTCAGCTTCAGCAGGCCGTTCGCCTGCAGGAGCAGGAGAGCGCGGGCCTCATTCGTGGTGTCGTTGGGAACGGCCACGGTGAATTCCTTTTTGGCCTTGCCGCAGCCGGCAAGGGCGAGGACGGTGACCAGGGTCAGGATGAGAGCGAAGAGTTTTTTCATGGTGATTCCTCCTTAAGGATCAAATAAATAACGGGGAGCTTCCGAAGCTCCCCGTTGTTCAGGATAAGACTCAGTCTTATCAGGGCAGTTATTCGGAAACAGTCACAGGCAAAGAGCGGCACATCATCATGTACCGGCGCATCATCATATCCATGCACAGAGTCCTTGTCATGGCACTGTTTCCTTTCTGCAGGATGGGCTTATGATAAACCCTGGAATGCGTATTGTCAAGAGAAAAAACGAAAAAATAATTCTATTCTTGCGAAACACGGCGCAGCACGGCACACTTATGCACGCCGGGCAGGGCGGCTGTGCGCCCCGGTTCTTACGCGTTGAGCAGAGCGGCGGCTGCGCTGCCGATGAGGTTGGCGTCGGGCACCTGCGTGATCCGGTAAGAGATCCCGCGCTCGGTCTCCGTGAAGACTTTTATGAAGCCGCTGAGCATGGGCAGGAAGAGGGAAGACTTCCAGAAACTGCTGCCTTCGGCGGCGATAAGCGCCGGATGGGCAGGATCCTTCCCGAGCCCGGCTTCTTCGAGCACGGCGGTCAGGTTGACGCAGACGAGCTTCGCAGCGCGTTCGTACAGGCGGTGGATCACCGTGAGGAGCGCGGTCCGGTCGCTTTCGGAAGCGCAGATCCCGGCAAGACGGTTGTCGCCCTCCGGATCGCGGACAAAGCAGTCCACGTCCACGGAACGGAAGGCTGCAGTCTGCGCCAGACGCTCTTTCATCGCGGGTGAAAACAGGCCGCGTTCGGCGGCGGAGACGGCGGTCAGCCAGACGAGGCGCCCCAGATAGACGCCGCCGACCATTTTCTCATACAGATGGTTGCCGGGAAGCAGGTCCTTTTCGTCGAGCAGGCGGTCGGCCTCCCCGCGCGGAAAAGCGCTGTAGGCGCCGCTTTCCATGTTGATGAGCATCGTGCCGCCGTCATCCTCGACGGGATAACGGCTGATGCGTGCGGTCCGTTCGGGATAGCAGGTGTTCGTCCCGGTCCCGAGGATGAAGCCGACCGGCCCTTCGCAGCCCGATTCCGCGAGGTGCGAGAGGGCACCGCAGGCCGCAGCCGTCGAGTCGTTCAGCAGGACCCAGCGGCGCGTGCCGGGAACGCCGGCGCGGACCAGAGCGGCCTCCAGCCTTTCGCAGACCTTCATGCCGTCGCTGCCTTCCACGTGGACGCCCTTGTTGAAATTGGCCAGGATCCCGTCATGGTCCGGCGTGATGCGGGCCTCGTAGGAGAAGCAGTAGCCGATCAGATCGTCGTCCGTAAGATGCGGGCGGAGGATCTCCACCATCCGGGCAAGATATTCATCAAGCGTGATGGCCGCCTTGCTGCCGGGCATGGGGCAGGCGGCGAGGGCTTCGACCTCGAAATCGCCGAGGGGATGGAAGACAACCCGCGCCAGGCGCAGGTTCGTGCCGCCCATATCGATGACCAGAACGGGTTTCCCGGCAGGGAGTTTTCCGTCCGTCGTCAGATAGGTCGGCAGCATCGGCAGAGAGGAAGACGCTGCGGTCAGGCCGAGCCGCATTTCCCTGCGGAAGCGGTCGGTCTGGTAGTTCATATCGGTCAGATCCGGGTGCATGCCGGTCTGCAGCAGGAATTCATCGATCTCGGGAGAATAAACGAATTCGTTCATAAAGGTCCTTTCTTCGGCCGGAAACAGGGCTCAGACGATGTAGCGGTCTTCATTCGACAGCTTTTTGACGAGCCGGAAGGAGATGAGGAACATGATGACGACAAAGACGACGAAAATCCAGGTGGAAGCGTCGCTCGTCCTGGTTGCGATGTAGTCGTAGAGACCGTGCAGGAACATCGGCACGAGCACCGAAAGCACGCGGTAATAAACGCTCTTTTCGGGATAGCCGAAATTGTCGGCCCGTTTGGCCATTCCGTACCAGGCGCCCATGAAGACGCCGAAGCAGGCGTGGCCGGGCACCGCGGTCACCGCACGCACGAGCGCCGTGGTCAGGCCGTATTCAAAGACGTAGCTCAGGTTCTCCCAGAGGGCGAAGCCGAGGGCCACGGCCACGGCATAGACGACAGCATCGTACTGGCAGTTGAAGTTCTGATCATACCAGGTGCGGCGGCGCAGGAACAGGTATTTGGCCCCTTCCTCGCAGCCCGCGACGACCACGAAATACAGCAGGATGTCGCGGAGCGTTTCATTGTCCATATCTTTCAGGAAGAGGCTGCCGACCCATTCGCCGCCCATGGCCAGAAGCGTCGCCAGGACCCCCAGCAGGACAAGCCCGAGGATCAGGCGCGGCGGCTCCTTTTCCAGACGGTCGGAGCGGTAGACCTTGACCAAAAGCACGATGGCCGGGATGACGGCCGCCGCGATCAGCAGGATGTTATAGGATCCGAATAAGAAAAACAGCATAGTATTCCACCTCAATATGTGATGCTATCACAAACAGGAGAAAAGCACAAGCAAACTTGACGCGCGGGACGCATTGTGCGATAGTATAGGCAGAAAAAGGAGGTCCGGAAATGGACGAAAGGACAATGCGCTATGCGAACGAGCTTGCGCGGATGATCCGCTGTGAGACGGTATCCGTACAGGGACAAAGCGATTATGAGAAATTTACCCGCTTTCAGGCGCTGCTGGAGGAACTCTTCCCGGCGCTCTTTGCGGTCTGTGAAAAGGAAGTCTTCCACGGGAGTCTTCTGATGCGCTGGCCCGGACAGCATCCGGAGAAGGCACCGGTCCTCTTCATGAACCATCAGGACGTGGTCGAGGCCTCCGGCGAGTGGGAGCATGAGCCGTTTTCCGGCGACATCACCGAGGATAAAATCTGGGGCAGGGGCACGCTGGACGACAAGGGCGCCCTCTGGGGCATGCTGCGGGCAGCTGACGAGCTGGCGGCCGAAGGCTTCACGCCGGACTGCGATATCTGGTTCGAGTCCGCCGATGCCGAGGAGATCGGCGGCAACAACGGCGAAGGTGCCGACGAGATCTCCCTGATCCTGAAGGAAAGAGGGATCCGCTTCGCCTTCGTCCTGGACGAGGGCGGCATGATCGTGACCGAACCGATGCTCGGCGCGAAGGGCAGCTATGCCATGATCGGCGTCGGCGAAAAGGGTACCGCGGACCTGAAGATCATCGCCAGAAGCAGCGGAGGACACGCCTCCACGCCGCCGAAGGACACGCCGCTCGTGCGGCTCGGCAAATTCATGGCGGAGTGCGACAGCGGAAGCCTGTTCCGGGTGGAGATGAATCCGACCGTGCAGGAGATGTTCCGGCGCGTCAGCGGCGGCATCGACGGCATGATGAAGAATGTCCTGAGCAAGCCCGATGTCTACAAGAAGGTCCTGGAAGCCATCATGAACCGCACCTCGCCCGAAGGCGCGGCGATGCTGCGGACGACGCTGGCCTTCACCATGGCGAAAGGCAGCGACGGCCACAACGTGCTGCCGCAGGAGGCCTGGGTACTCGGCAACATGCGCTTTGCCCACCATCAGGGGATGGAAGAGAGCGTCGAGGCCGTGCGGAAGGTTGCCGAAAAATACGATCTTGAGGTCGCGGTCGAGGTCGCCGGCTTCACCAGCCCGGTCACAAGCTACAAATGCCTCGGCTTCCGCATGCTGGAGCAGGGGATCAAGGAGATCTTCCCGGGCGCCGTCCCCACGCCGTATATCATGAACGGTGCCAGCGACGCACGCTTTATGAGCCGGGTCTCCGACAACTGCCTGCGTTTTGCGCCCTTCTCCATCAATGCGGATCAGCGTCACTCCGTGCACGGTCCGAACGAGAACCTGGACCTTTCCACCCTCGCCCCGGCGGTCGATTTCTACCGCTGGATGATGACGCACGTGGGGTGAATGAAATACATACGAAAAAAGTATGGATGAGGGGCTGTCATTTGCTGCAGCCCCTTGATTTCATTATGGGAGAATGTTAAAATAAAACGGTTGATGAAATGCGGCAGCGGGCCTGTTCCGTGCCGCAAATCTGTGAATGCAAGGAGCTTTTTATGGGTAAATATTTCGGGACCGACGGTTACCGCGGTGAAGCCAATGTGACACTGAAAGTGGAAGATGCTTTCAAGATTGGCCGTTTCCTGGGCTGGTACTACGGCAGGACACACAAGGCGCATATCGTGATCGGCAAGGACACGCGCCGCAGTTCCTATATGTTTGAATACGCCCTCTCGGCCGGCATCACGGCTTCCGGCGCGGACGCCTACCTGCTGCACGTCACCACGACGCCGAGCGTGGCCTATGTGGTCCACAGCGAAGAGATCTTCGACTGCGGCATCATGATCTCCGCGAGCCACAACCCCTACTGGGACAACGGCATCAAGCTGCTGAACGGCAAGGGAGAGAAGATGGACGAGGAGTTCATCCTTGAGGTCGAAAAGTATCTTGACGGCGTTTATCCCGAAGAGGTCCCGCTCGCGAAGCGCGACGACATCGGCCGGACGGTCGACTATGCCGAGGGCCGCAACCGCTACATCGGCTACCTGATCTCCCTTGCGACCCGTTCCTTCAAGGGGAAGACCGTGGCGCTCGACTGCGCGAACGGCGCCTCCTTCATGATCGCGAAGAGCGTGTTCGATGCCCTGGGGGCCAAGACCTATGCCATCAACGTCGATCCGGACGGCACCAACATCAACCTGGGCTGCGGCTCCACCCATATCGAAGGCCTGCAGAACTTCGTCAAGTCCAACGATGCGGTCGACGTCGGCTTTGCCTATGACGGCGATGCGGACCGCTGCCTTGCGGTGGATGAAGACGGCAACCTCGTGGACGGTGACAAGATCATGTATCTGTGCGGCCGCTACATGAAGGATCGCGGCGAGCTCGAAGGCAATAAGATCGTCACCACGATCATGTCCAATTTCGGCCTGTACAAGGCGCTCGATGAGGCAGGTATCGGCTACGAGAAGACCAAGGTCGGCGACAAATACGTATATGAGAACATGTCCGAGAACGGCTACCGTCTCGGCGGCGAGCAGTCCGGCCACATCATTTTCAGCAAATATGCAACGACCGGCGACGGCATCCTGACCTCCCTGAAGGTCATGGAAGTCATGCTGGAGAAGAAGCAGGGTCTGAAGAAACTGGCGGAAGACGTCACGATCTACCCGCAGGTCCTGAAGAACGTGCGCGTGCGCGACAAGAAGGAATGCCTGAATAACCCGGCCGTGAAGGAAGCGATCGCGGCGGCGGGGAAGGAACTGGAAGGCACCGGCCGCATCCTGGTCCGCGAGAGCGGCACCGAGCCGGTCATCCGTGTGATGGCGGAATCCATGGATATCGATCAGTGTGACCGCCTGGTCGACGGCATCATCGACGTGATGGTGCGGGTCTGATACTGAGAAAACATAACGTCCCGGACCAAGAGAAAATAAAAAATGACAGCCTTCAGGCCGTCACAGAGCAAAAAATGACGGCCTTCAGGCCGTCATTTTCATATATTCCAGTCCGACTGCCGTGGCCTGTCCTTCGAACCAGGCGGCATCGTAGGGCTTTTTCGGCTCCCGGCCCGTGATGCGTTTCCACAGGCGCCGCGCCCAATAGCGGAGCGAAGAGGGAATGCCGACCAGGAAGGGCATGAACGGTCCGAAGCGGCAGTTCTGTATGGCATGGCCGAGTTCGTGGGCGAGCAGCCTCGTTCCGGCCCCTTCACAGACCACGATGACGAAGCCCCAGGTCATGCCGCCCCAGCCCTTTCCCCGTTCGAAATAAAAACAAGGACCGAAGCGGTGCATTTTGTGGCCCGTGATGAGCATTCCGCAGGCCACGGCGATGCCGGCCAGCGACATCAGAAGCCCCCAGGTCAGGGAGAGGAGATAGAACCTTTTTCTGTCAATAACGGGGCGCACGGAAAGCGCCCCGGAAAGAAGTTTATTCATCATTGCATCAGTAGATCAGGATGTGCGGATCGGTTTCGGGATCCAGCCAGCGCATGATCGCGAAGACGGTCGCTTCTTTTGTGCCGACAGAGCCGGAGGTCGTTTCATCGTCTGCCTGGCAGCGCAGGAAGATCGCACTGCCCGCACCGGGAACGACCGGATCCGTATTGTAGCCGATCACGACCATGTAACGGTAGTAGCGGAGGGAAGCGAACAGATCCTCGCCGGTCTCCCAGCCGAAGCGCTCCTCGAAAACGGCTTCGTGGACAAAGGTGTTGTAGAACTTGGACGCGGCATCATCGACCCAGTAATCGCCTTCCACGATCTGATGGTATTCCATGGCTGTCGGAGAAGATTCCTCCTCGCCGTAGCAGGGGCCGAGAGCATAGAAGCCGGCCGGTGTGCAGCCGTCGCCTTCCTGCTTGCTGGTGGTAACGCCGTTTTCACCCAGGACGCCGGGGGCGGAAGGGATCGCATTGGAAAGCGCCCACTCTTTTTCGCCCTTGTCGAAGAAATACAGCATGCACTGCGTACCGGAGGACTGCACGGCGATGAGCTGGCGGCAGTCGCCGAGGTCTTTTTCATCCATGTTGTAGCGTGTCAGGTGATAGTTGATATCGGAAGGATCGGTCAGCACCTCCCACGGTTCGGTCGTTGCCTCCTCTGTGGTCTCTTCCTCTGTGGTCTCCTCGGGCGTGGTTCCTTCTTCGGAAGAAGATTCCTGCGGCGTGGTTTCTTCGGGCGTAGCCTCCGTTGGGGCTTTGCTTTCTTCCGTTGTCGCTTCCGCGGATTCCTTCACCGTCTCAGATTCCGACGCCGGTTCGGTCGTGTCGGAAGCGGTATCGGGTTCTGCGGTCGTTTCTGTCGCCGTGTCTTCGGTATCGGCTTCCGTGGTGCTGTCCGCCGTTTCCTCCGTCGACATTTCCGCGGTCTCCTCGCTGCTGTCCGTTTCGGGCAGCGTTTCCGAAGAGGACGGAAGCGTAAGATCGTTGATGGGAAGAGTCGGGAGCGTCGGAAGCGTGCCCTCCGTCGTTATGCCGAAAAGATCGGCAAGGCGGTAATCAGGGTTTTTGCCCTTTTCATAGATGAACCGGCCGACCATGACGACAAAGATCACGGCTAAACCGATCAGGACACCGAGAACGATATCTCTGACCATGCTTTTTCGCCGCGCGACGGCTGCTTCGCTGTATTTTGACCTGGAATTAGGCATCGGTTTTCTCCTTTGGCTTCGGACAGCCCGGACAAAATGGACTGATTCGAAAACAACGGCATTATTATACAATAAAAGAGGGAAAAAGGTCAAGAACTTTACGCAGCGGTACAAAATGCTTGCGCCGCCCGTGCCGTCTGCGATATAATCAGCGGTATGAAAGCATTTCAAGAGGAACTGAAAAAACTGCCGGATCGCCCCGGCGTCTACCTGATGCACGGGGAGGACGGGGAAGTTCTTTACGTGGGCAAGGCGATCGACCTGAAGAAGCGCGTGAAGCAGTATTTCGTGAAAACGGTGAACCGCGGGCCGCAGATCCTGAAGATGATCGAAGAGATCGCCTGGTTCGAGACGATCACCGTCGACAACGAGACGGAAGCCCTGATCCTGGAATGCAACCTGATCAAGGAACACAAGCCGCGCTACAATACGCTGCTGATGGACGACAAGGCCTATCCCTACATCTGCCTGACGAACGAAATGTTCCCGCGCCTTAAGTATGCGCATCAGATGAAGCGGGACGGCAGTGAATATTTCGGCCCGTACGCCGACAAGGGGGCGGCCAAGGAGACTTCGCGTCTGTTGCAGTCGCTGTTTTCCCTGCGGACCTGCAGCCGTAAACTGCCCGAAACGATCGGGAAGGAACGCCCTTGCCTGAACTATGAGATGCACCGCTGCCCGGCACCCTGTGCGGGCTTCGTCACTGCGGAGGAGTACGCGGAAAACGTGCAGCAGGCGCGGCGCTTCCTGAAAGGGGACAGTACGCCGGTCATCCGCAGGCTGGAGCAGAAAATGGCCGAGGCTTCGGAAGCCCTGGACTTCGAAGAAGCCGCGAGGATCCGCGACCGCATCGCGGATATCCGCGCCCTGGCTGACCGGCAGAAGGTCAGCGACACCGGCGGCGAGGACATGGACATCCTTGCTTTGGCGCTTGACGGCACGGGCGGCATGGCGGAGGTCTTCTTCATCCGGGACGGCCGCATGATCGGCCGCGACCGTGTCCGCGTCGAAGCCGGCGCGGAGGACGATCCGGCGGAAATCCTTTCACAGGTGCTGCGCCAGTTCTACAGCGGGACGCCCTTCCTGCCGAAGGTGATCCTGACCGGCTTCAAGCCGGCGGACAAGGACGCCCTGGAGGCGATGCTGGCGGCAAAGAGCGGCCGAAAGACCGAGATCCGCACGCCGCAGAAGGGCGAGAAGAAGGCCCTGATGGCGCTGGCCGAGGAGAATGCCGCCCGCGCCCTGAAGCAGGATCTTGAGCGGATCGCCCGGGAGGAAAGCCGCACGGTCGGCGCACAGCAGGAACTGGCAGGGCTGCTCGGTCTGGACGGCATCCACCGGCTCGAAGCCTACGACATTTCCCATATCAGCGGCTTTGCCACCGTCGGATCCATGGTGGTCTACGAGGACGGCAGGCCGAAAAAAAACGAATACCGCAAATTCCGCATCAAATTCGTGGAGGGCGTTAACGATTACGCCTCTCTGGCCGAGGTGCTTTACCGGCGCTTTTCCCACGGCCTCCGGGAGAAGGAGACCCTGCGCGAGCAGGGCTTGTATGAAAGCGAAGAGGGTTCCTTTGTCCGCTTCCCGGACCTGATCCTGATGGACGGCGGCGAGGGACAGGTCAATGCCGCCGTCCAGCTCCTGGCCGAACTGCAGCTCGTGATCCCGGTCTGCGGCATGGTGAAGGACGATAAGCACCGTACGCGCGGCCTGGTCTTCGGCGGACGGGAGATCCCGGTCGACAGCCGCTCAGAAGCCTTTGCCCTGCTCACGCGGATCCAGGACGAGACGCACCGTTTTGCCATCGAGTACCACCGTTCTCTGCGCAGCAAAGCACAGGTGCATTCCCTGCTGGATGACATTCCCGGCGTGGGACCGAAGCGGCGCCGGAGCCTGATGGAACATTTCGGCAGCATCGAGGCGATCCGGGACGCCGGTGCGGACGAACTGGCCGCGATCCCGGGCATGAACCGGGCTTCAGCCGAGACCGTTTATGCCTTTTTCCATGAGGGAGAACTGCCCGAAAACTGAGGTTTTTCCGGGCGGCCGGCTTCCCCGAACTTGCGTTTTTGACGGAATCCCGCTATACTGACGGTGAAAATACCGTGGATGGAGCAGCATTATGGACCGAATCGCATTACAGGAGATCATCGATGCCATGCAGCTGGAGAATCTGACACCGGAGCTGGCACTGGATGACGTCTACGTCGACTCGACGGAAGTAAACCGGCCGGCTCTGCAGCTGGCAGGCTATTACGATTATTTTGACGAACACCGCATCCAGGTCATCGGCAAGGTCGAGTTCAGTTATCTCGAGACCCTGCCGGAGGAAACGGTGATACAGGCGTATGAACGCCTTTTCCGGCATCACATCCCCTGCGTGATCTTCACCCGGGGCTATGAAGTACCGCCGGAGATCGTCACGCTGGCGCTCAAATACCAGATGCCGCTGCTGAGCACGGAAATGAATACATCCAAGCTGCTGGCGCGCCTGATGCGCCTGCTGGAGGTGCGGCTTGCGCCGATGATCGCGATCCACGGCGTGCTCGTGGACGTTTACGGCGAAGGCGTGCTGATCCTCGGCGAGAGCGGCCTCGGCAAGTCGGAAGCCGCCCTGGAACTGGTCAAGCGCGGCCACCGCATGGTGGCGGATGACGCGGTCGAACTCAGGCGTCTTTCGGAAACGGAACTGGTCGGTTCGGCGCCGGAAATGACGAAGAACCTGATGGAACTGCGCGGTATCGGTGTGGTAGACGTCAAGGCGCTCTACGGCGTCCAGTCCGTGAAGGACGAGATGGCCGTCAGCATGGTGATCCGGCTCAAATACATGCAGCGCGAGGAACGTTTCGACCGGCTGGGCGGCTCGGAGGAATATGTGGAGTATCTGGGCAACCGGCTTCCCTGCTTTACCGTTCCCGTGAGCCCGGGCCGGAATGTCGCGGTGATCGTGGAGACCGCCGCAGTGAACTTCCGCCAGAAACGCATGGGCTACGATGCGATGGAAGAACTGCAGCGCCGTCTTGAGAAGAAGATGCTGGAAAACAATAAGTGGTGAACGGGAGCCGGACGATGGCACTGGATGAACTGAAACTTGCCGAGGATATCACAGTCGAGACCGATGACGTGCAGATCATCCTCGGAGAATATATGTGGGACCATACGAGTTTCCGCATCGGCGGTGCCGCCGATGTTTACGTGCGCCCGCTGTCGGAGGAGGGCCTGCTGGTCACGCTGGACAACTGCCGCAGGCAGAGGGTTCCGTACCGGATCATCGGGAAAGGCACGAACCTGCTTGTGAGCGACCGCGGCATCCGCGGCGCGGTGATCGACATGACCGGGCTGGACGGGATATCTTCAGACGGGACCCGGATCACGGCCGGCTGCGGCGCAGCGCTGGTCTCATTGGCCAATTTCGCGGCGGAACGCGCCCTGAGCGGCCTGGAATTCGCGGCCGGGATCCCCGGATCCCTCGGCGGCGGCATTTTCATGAATGCAGGCGCCTACGGCGGGGAGATGAAAGACGTCGTCCGCTCCGTGCGCGTGCTGACGCCGGGGATGGAGATCGTCGATGTGCCGGCGGAAGAGGCCGCTTTCGGCTACCGGGACAGCCGCTTCAAGACAAGCGGGGAGATCATCCTGGGTGCGGAACTGGAACTCGTACCGGGCGTGCGGGAAGAGATCGAAGCCCGAATGAAGGATTATAACGCGAGGCGGCGCGAAAAACAGCCGCTGGAGCTGCCGAGCGCCGGCTCGACCTTCAAACGGCCGGAAGGGAATTTTGCCGGAAAGCTGATCCAGGACGCCGGTCTCGCCGGTTATCAGGTCGGACAGGCGCAGGTCTCGCCGAAGCACTGCGGCTTCGTCGTCAACCTGGGCGGCGCCTCGGCGCGCGACGTATACCGCCTCATCCGCGATGTACAGGCTAAAGTGAAAGAATCCTCCGGTGTCGAACTGGAACCGGAGGTCGTGATGCTGGGAGAGTTTGCATGACGTCGTTTTCCGCGATGACGAAGGAAGCGCTGTCGGTCCTGCCGGTCAAACCCGTGCACTGCAGGCGGGCGGAACTGTCCGCCATTGCCGCCTGCATCGGCCTGGTGGATTTTGACGAGGACGACAGGCTCCTTTTTGTGCTGCAGAGCGAGAGCCTGCCGGTCATGACGCGGGCGGATTTCCTGCTGCGTGCCCTGACCGGGGAAGCGCCGGAAACCGGCGTGATCCGCGGCGCAGGTCTGAAGGCGCCGGTCCTGTCCCTCATCGTGAGCCGGCCGCATACGGTCGACCGCCTGCTGAAGGACCTCGGCTTCATGACGGCGAAGGGCGTGCTGCGCGAATTTTCCGCGGCGGCGCCGGCCCGCATCCTGGAAAACGAATGCTGCCGGCGGGCTTTTCTGCGCGGGGCATTCCTGGCGGCCGGATTCATCCGCGACCCGAACCTGGACTATCATGCGGAAATGCTGGCCTCCGGGGAAGCGCATGCGGAGGAAATGAAACGCCTGCTGGAGGGTTTCGGCATCGCGGCACGCATCACGCACCGGAAAGGCTCGCCGGTCGTCTACATGAAGGAAGCGGAGGCTATTTCCGACTTTCTGAGCGTGATCGGAGCCTCAAAGAGCCGCCTGGAGTGGGAAAACGTCCGCATCATCCGCAGCATCCAGGGGGACGTGAACCGCAGGGTCAACTGTGAGACCGCCAACCTGAAGAAGACCGCGGACGCCGGTATGGACCAGGTGCGGGCGATCGGAAAGATCGAGCGGGAAATGGGGCTGCGCAGCCTGCCGGACCAGCTCCGGACGATCGCCGAATTGCGGCTCGAGCATCCGGACATTTCTCTGCAGGAACTCGGCACGCTGCTGGATCCGCCGCTCGGCAAAAGCGGGGTGAACCACCGCATGAGAAAACTGATGGAGATCGCCGCGTCACTCTGACCCGGCGCAGATCATAGAGAATAAGGTTTCAGGAAAGGAAACATTTATGAAGGTATTGATCCAGAAAGATTACGACAACATGAGCGAATGGGCTGCCAGGCACATCATCGATGCCATCAACAGCCACAAAGAGGCCCGGCCCTACGTGCTCGGCCTGCCTACCGGCTCCAGCCCGATCGGCGTGTACCAGCGCCTCGTGAAGGCCAACAAGGCCGGCGAAGTCAGCTTTAAAAACGTGGTAACGTTCAACATGGACGAGTATGTCGGCCTGCCGCGCACCCATCACGAGAGCTACTGGTATTTCATGCATGACAACCTGTTCGACCATATCGATATCCCGAAGGAAAACATCAATATCCTGAACGGCCTGGCCGAGGATCCGGAAGAGGAATGCCGGCGCTATGAAGAGAAGATCGCGTCCTACGGCGGCATCGACCTGTTCATGGGCGGCAGCGGCGTGGACGGCCACATCGCCTTCAACGAACCCTTTACCAGCCTGAGCTCCCGCACGGGCCTGCGGAGCCTGACCGAGGACACCCGCATCGTGAATGCCCGCTTCTTCGGCGGCGATCCGGAGCAGGTGCCGAAGCAGGCCCTGTCCGTCGGCGTGGCGACCGTGACCGACGCCCGCGAAGTCCTGCTGCTGATCAGCGGCCACAACAAGGCCAGAGCCCTCGCGCACTGCGTCGAAGGCGGTGTCAGCCAGCAGTGGACCATCAGCGCGCTGCAGATGCATGAGAACGCGGTCATCGTCTGCGACGAGGCTGCCTGCGGTGAACTGAAGGTCGATTCCTACCGCTATTTTAAGGACGTTTACCGGGACGAGATCCTGTAAACCGACGATGGCATGAAGAAAGCGCCGCCCCGGCCGGGACGGCGCTTTTGCTTTGCCTGTTCGTACTGCGGTGTCTGGCTCAGCAGCAGAAGAACAGCGGGATCCCCGTGCCGCCGCCGCAGCAGTAGCAGATCGCCATGCAGACCGCGTAACGGACGCACATGTTGCTGACGGGGACGCCGGAACGGCCGAAGACCGATCCCCGGTCCTGATACCAGTTGGAACCGCCCTGCAGCTGCTCCAGGAGCATACGGTAATCCGCATTGTTCGGCTCCATTTCAACGGCTTTCCTGGCATACTCCTGAGCGGTGAGGTTGTTGCCGAGACCCGCGTTCGCGTATGCTGCGAGATAATACCAGTAGTCGGAACGATAAGTCAGCGTCTGCAGGACCGTCCATGCTTCCTGATAATGACCGGCTTCGAGGTAACTGTATGCCGCATGGATGCGGTTGGAGTCTTCGTCCGAGTAGCCGTCATATCTCGGCTGGCTCTGCCGCTGTTGCTGCTGGCCGCTGCCGTAACCGAAACCGAAGCCGAAAGGACCGAAGCCCCAGCTCCAGCCGTCCTGCCCCTGCCCGGTGTAATCACCGTCACGCTGAGGATCCCGGTACGTGCTGCCGTAACTGCCCGCCTGACTGCTGCCGTAGCCGCGGGAACTGCCGGGGCCGTAGGCAGTCTGGCCGCCGCGGGCACCCTGCTCGCGCAGCTTCATGATCTCTTCGTAAGCCTGCTGGACCTGCTTGAACTTTTCTTCAGCCTGCGCGGCGTTCGGATTGTTGACGTTCGCATCCGGATGGTATCTCCGGCTGAGCTGGCGGTATGCTTTTTTCACTTCTTCGTCGGTCGCGGAGGGAGCAACGCCGAGGACCTGATAAGGATCAAATACCATGGCTGTCCTCCTTTTCTCCGGACGGGGCTTCCTGCAGCCCGTCAGACGTGCTGTTTTCCGGCGCCGCAGCTTCTGCGGCCTTCTTCCCGGCGGCTTCCCGGTCTTCCCTGACCGCGGCTTCATAGCGCAGCCAGACGCCGGCGTAGAGGATGTTCCGCAGGATGTCCTCGTACATCAGGATCGGCAGATATTCGAAGGCAAGGCAGCACTCGCTCATCATCATGTTCAAAGCGTCTTTCACTGTCTGCGCCAGTTCTGCGCGGCTCTTTCCGTAGGACAGCCAGGGATTGTAGGCACCTTTCTTCCGGTCCTGATCCAGATCCTCGTAGGCGTCGGTAAGATAAATGAATTTCCCGAGATAGAAACCGACGCGGCGCAGCACCTGCGCCCATTCGTCGTCCTTCGCGGCAAAGATCTCGCCGAGCATCCGGCCGGTCAGACCGGCGGCGGTGTCCGGATTGGCATCGTTCTCCGCCTCGCAGCGGGAGAGTTCCCGCACATATTCCTCGACGGCAGCGGCCTGCGCCGGATACGCTTCACTGACCTTCCTGTAGGCCCGCTTCAGGGTATCCGCGCCGAACTTTGCCGTGATCTTCTTATCGTCTTTCCAGCCGTCCAGCCGCTGCCAGTAGGAAAGCAGGATGTTCATGTCCGCCGCGTAGTCCACAAAGGTGTTCGAACGGAGCGGATGCTTCGTCAGCGGATGCGGCACGCACCAGGTCGTCCCGATGCTTGTCTCGGGCTCGTAGAGCGCGGAAAGAAGGACGGCCAGGAAGGTCATGTCGTACGAGAGCGTCGACTGGCCGCTGAGGCCGTGCCGGTGCTTCAGCGAACGGCAGACGCCGCAGTAGAAGGACCGATAGACATCGAAATCCTTGAATTTCAGCTCAGGCTGATGGATCGTTACAGTACCGAACATTCAGGACCTCTTGATGAATTTGTGTCCGCAGCGCGGGCAGGTGATCTCGATCTTGCCGCGGCCGCGGGGAACACGGACCCGCTGGTCGCAGTTCGGGCAGCGGAAGATGCGGTGTTCTTTATCGCTCCGCATGGTGCCGGAACCGCCGGAATTGTCGTTGCGGGCATTGTTGTACGCATTCTGATAATACTGATAGCTGTCCCGGACCGAGTCTCCGGTGGGACCCTTCCGGCCGCGGAACCTGCCCAGAACTTTTTCCTTCAGCTGCAGGAAACGGGTGTTCTCATTGTAGCGCTTCTGCTTGTTCTTTGAGAACATGCGGAAGTAGGTGATGATCAGGAAGACCCAGACGAGCCAGTAGAAAACGCTTGTCCGGGAGCGGAAGATCATATTGAGGATGAGCATGACGAACGCCAGCAGCATGGTGAAGCGTGAAAGCTGGTCACTGCCGTAGCGGCCCACCATGAAACGCGCAAAACTTTCTCTTAAACGTTGAAAAAAACCACCCATGATCAGGATCCTTTTCCGGTGCATTGTGCACCATTTACGGGGAAAAGCATAACACAGCGCGCGGAAAGTGTCATCTTGAAAATGCTGAATTATTTGTGAAATGTGCGTAAATCGGCGCTTGCACTTCACCATTTCCTGCTTTATAATAAACCAATCTGGAAAAAGGAGTACCCCACCATGGCAGAAGAGAAAGACCTGAGGACGAATTCCGCGCCTGCGGAGGAAAGTCCGGAAAACGAAACAAGGGACAGCGGAGGCCGCAACTTCATCTACTCGTTCATCGCGGAGGATATCGCGAAGGGCGGGCAGTATGAAGGCATGACCGTACACACCCGTTTTCCGCCGGAACCCAACGGCTATCTGCACATCGGGCACTGCAAGGCCCTGTGCATCGATTTCGGCATGGCGGAGCAGTTCGGCGGCCTGTGCAACCTGCGCATGGACGACACGAACCCGGCCAAGGAAGACACCGAATACGTGGAAGCCATCATGCAGGACATCCACTGGCTCGGCTTCGACTGGGGCGACCGTTTCTACTACGGCTCCGATTATTTTGAAAAGGACTACGAATTTGCGATAGAACTGATCAAAAAGGGCCTGGCCTACGTCTGCGAGCTGACGCCCGAGGAGTTCAGGGCGAACCGCGGCGACATCGGCATCCCGGCGACCTCGCCTTACCGCGACCGTCCTGTCGAGGAGAACCTGCGCCTGTTCGAGATGATGAAGAACGGCGAAGTGCCGGAAGGGAAGATGACCCTCCGTGCGAAGATCGACCTCGCCAGCGGCAACTTCAACATGCGCGACCCGGTCATCTACCGCATCCGCTACATTAACCATCACCGCCAGGGCACGAAATGGTGCATCTTCCCGATGTACGACTTCGCGCACCCGCTGCAGGACGCGCTGGAGGGCATCACGCACTCCCTCTGCTCCCTGGAATATGAGGATCACCGCCCGCTCTACGACTGGGTCGTGACCAATGTGTCCATCCCGTACCACAAGCCCCGCCAGATCGAATTCGCGCGGCTCGGCATCGACCACACCGTGATGAGCAAGCGCAAGCTCAGAAAACTTGTCGAGGAAGGCTACGTGAGCGGCTGGGACGATCCCCGCATGCCCACCCTCTGCGGTCTGCGCCGCCGCGGCTACACCGCGAAGTCCATCCGCAACTTCTGCGACATGATCGGCGTCGCGAAGAGCACGAACATTATCGAATTCGCCGAACTGGAACGCTGCCTGCGCGATGACCTGAACGGCACAGCCGAACGCACCATGGCGGTGCTGCATCCGGTGAAACTGACGGTCACGAACTATCCCGAGGGGAGAAGCGAGACCTTCGAGGTGGAAAACAACCCGACGGCTCCCGAGCAGGGGACCCACACGATCACCTTCAGCCGGAACCTCTGGATGGACGCCGAGGACTTTCTCGAGACCCCGATCCCGAAGTACAAACGCATGTACCCGGGCAACGAAGTGCGGCTTAAAGGCGCGTACCTCGTGACCTGCACGGGCTGCCGGAAAAATGAAGCGGGCGAAGTGGAAGAGGTGTTCTGCACTTACGATCCCGACTCCCGCGGCGGCGATCCTGCCGACGGCCGGAAGGTCAAAGGCGCGACGCTCCACTGGGTCGACGCTGAAACGGCCGTTGACGCCGAGGTCCGCCTCTACGACAACCTCTTCAGCGATCCGAACCCGGACGGCCCGGACAAGAACTTCCTGGACGCCCTGAATCCGGACAGCCTCGTGATCCTGCCGCACTGCAAGATCGAACGGGATCTGGCGAAGGTGGCCGCGGAGTACGACAAGGTCGAGAACCGCACGGGCATCAATGCCCCGACCTTCCAGTTCATGCGCGTCGGCTATTTCTGCCTGGACAACCGCGACAGCACGGCCGAACACCCGGTGTTCAACCGCAGCGTCAGTCTGAAGGACGGCTTCAGAAAATAAAAACAACCGTATTCTGTACAGAAGGGACCGCAGGGTCCCTTCTGTTATGTCTGCGGGGTCCATCGGATGCATTTTACTTGAAAAGACTAAAGTGATTTTATCATCGTCAAAAGTGATATTTGAAAAAGTATTGATAATTATCCGGCTCAGACTTAAAATATAAAAGGTTGTGAGAATGTGCCAATTGAACAGCGCCCAAGCCGCTTTTTGTGCGCATAATTTAAGCTCACAGCAAGAAAGAAGGAAGTAATGAAAAAGTTCCTGAGCCTAATTCTTGCCCTGGCCATGGTGCTGTCGATGGCAGCCTGCGGCAGCAATACGGACAAGAGCACTGCCGCCCCCGAAACCACCAAGGCGGCCGCTGAGACCACCAAGGCAGCCACTGAGACCACAAAGGCAGAGGAAGGCGTACAGCCCGACAAAAACTATGTGATCCGCATCTATTCCAACTCCAACTCCAGCGAACGCGTGACCTGGCTGATCCAGCAGGCGGAAAAGGCCGGCTTCAAGATCTCCCTGGATACGAACGAAGTCGTCAAGGGCGATACCGGCGCCGTGCAGGCTGCCGATGAAAAGAAAGACGGCGACCTGATCTTCGGTCTGAACGAGACCCGCTGGGGCCAGCTGATCGGCGGCACCTATGCGAATCTGAAGGTCCTTGACTGGACTCCCACCTGGGCGGACAAGGTCGGTGATTATAAGTATGACGGCAAGGCTTACGGCATCGTTATCCAGAACGTTCTGATGCTGTACCGTGACGATGAACTCGGCACCAACGGCAAAGAAGTTTCCATGAAGCACTGGGCTGATATCGTTGACTGCGGCTACACCTGGTATCGCCAGGGCAAGGTCGGCGGCACGACCAACGCCAACATCAACTCCGCGATCCTGTATGCGTTCGTGGATCCTTCCTCCCCTGCCGGCGGCATCTCCGTTGACGGCTGGAAGACCCTGTGGAATTACTGCGCGAACGGCAAGTTCACCGGTGACAGCTACGGCTTTGACGCCCTGAACCGCGGCGACGTTGCGGTCGCGACCTACTACTCCAGCTCTCTGTACGGCCAGCTCGATAATGCCGCTGCCGGCTCCGAGCATCCGCTGACGAACGACAACTGGCATCTGGTCAAGATCGAAGACGGCACGTACTACATTGCCGAGTACATCGGCATTCTTGACAAGGCCGGCCGTACCGAAGCGCAGACCGCTCAGGTCAAGGCTTTCGCGGAATGGTTCGGCGGCGCCGAACTACAGGCTGCCTGGTCCGAAGAATTCGATACCTTCCCCTGCAACAGCGAAGCGGCTTCCAAGGTCTACGGCACCAGCATTCCTGAGATCTACACCCTGCCCAACTTCGCGCTGAGCAAGGTCGCGGACGGCGGCACCTATGCCGAATACGTGGCGGCTCACTCCGCACAGTGGACCAATATCATGACCAACCTGGGCTTCTACTGGGCTGACGCAAAGGATGCTCCGGCAGAACCTGCCTGGGATACTCTTGACTGGGCGACCCTGACGCAGAAGAAAGACTGATCGCCTGATCACGGTCGGAATTTAACACAATCGAAACGGATGGCGAGCCGCTCGTCGGCTCGCCGTTTTTTCAAAAGAACTCCGCAGGAAGGAATAAAGACTTATGATTCAGTTAAAGGATATTGTGGTTAAGTTCGGCGATTTTACCGCGCTTCACAACATCAACGTACATGTAAAGGAAGGCGAATTCTTTACCTTCCTGGGACCCTCCGGCTGCGGAAAAACTACTACGCTCAGAACCATCACCGGCTTCATAGAACCCACAAGCGGGACGGTGATGATGAAAGACAAAGACATTACCAAAGTCCCTATCGAAAAGAGAAATATCGGCATCGTTTTCCAGAGTTATGCACTGTTCCCGACGATGACCGTATACGATAATATCGCTTTCGGTCTGAAGATCAAGAAACTGAAAAAGCAGGAGATCGACGAGAAGGTGAGGGAGATCGCCCGCAAGGTGGATCTGAGCGACGAACAGCTTGCCAAGGCCGTGTCCCAGCTGTCCGGCGGCCAGCAGCAGCGTGTGGCAATCGCCCGCGCATTGGTCACCAATCCCAGCGTCATCTGCCTGGACGAACCGCTGTCCAACCTGGATGCCAAGTTGCGCGTCCAGCTGCGGAACGAACTGAAGAACATGCAGCGCGATTTCGGCATCACCTCGATCTACGTCACGCACGATCAGGAGGAGGCGCTGACGCTGTCCGACCATATTGCCGTTTTCAACAAAGGCTATATCGAGCAGATCGGCACCCCGTACGAAGTCTATAACAACTCTGCGACGGAATTCGTCTGCAATTTCATCGGCGATATCAACCGCCTGTCAGATGAGTTGATCGCGCGTTTGAACCGTGAACAAAACGCGGGTCTTGACCCCGTAAAGCATCATTACATCCGCCTGGAGCGCCTGCGCGTGAATGAAGTTCAGACGGGAGACCTGTTTACGGACGGCGTTGTAGAAAGCGCAGAATACTACGGCCTGACCATCAAATATCTCATTCGCACCGCCGATCAGACGTTTAAGGTCGTTGAGAAGAACGACGGCAAGCGCATTTATGAGATCGGCGAAACGGTACGCGTCAGTTTCCGCAGGGAAGACCTGATGAGTTACGAGCCCGGCGATTATAAGGGGGATGAGGTATGAAACAGCGAAAAGGCTTAGATCCTTCTTTCCTGTTCAAGATCCTTGGCTTTCTGTTCTTTGCCTACCTGTTTTTCGGCTTCATGCTGGTGCCGTGCCTGAATACACTGACCAGCATCTTTACCACGAAAAACGCGGCGGGAGAGACGGATCCCTGGGTCGTGATCAAGTTCTTCTTTGCCGGCAACATGCCCAGTTTCGTCTGGAACTCCCTGAAACTGGCCATCCTGCTGGTCATCACCGTCAACGTGGTCGGCGTGTCAATCGTCCTGCTGACGGAATATTTTGAGATCAAAGGCGCAAAGATCCTGCGTCTGGGCTATATGACCACGCTGATCTATTCAGGCGTGGCGCTGGTCACCGGCTATATGTTCCTGTACGCGAACGACGGTATCCTGACGAACTACCTGGTCCAGATCAATCCGGGCCTCAACAAAGCCTGGTTCACGGGCTTCAATGCGGTCCTCTTCACCATGACCTTCGCCTGCACCAGCAACCATATGCTGTTCCTGCGCAATGCGATCCGCGGCATCGACTACAACACGGTGGAGGCCGCACGGAACATGGGCGCCGGGCCGTTCAAGGTCCTGTGGAAAGTGGTCTTTCCGACCCTGATCCCGACTATGTTCTCGCTGACGGTCATGACCTTCATCACGGGCCTCTGCGCCATGAGCGCGCCGACTCTGCTGGGCTATGACTCCATCAACCCGGAGATCGTCCGTCTGGCCGGCTCCTCAACGGCGGATGAATCCTTCCCGCAGGCCAGGGCAGCGCTGCTGTCGGTCATCCTGGCGATCTTCACAATCGTCCTGCTGACGGTGCTGAGTTCCTACGAACGGAAGGGGCATTACCTGTCCGTTTCCAAGACGAAAGCCAAGCTGCAGAAGCAGAAAATCAACAATCCCGTGGCCAACGTGCTGGCGCACATCTACGCCTACGTCCTGTTCATCATCTATATGACGCCGGTCGTGATGATCGTCATTTTCGCCTTCCAGACCTTTGATGCGGTGCGGATGCGCAAGATCGATTTTAAGGGCTGGACACTGATCAACTTTTTCGGCAAGCAGGATTACAACTACCTGACCGCGCGCGGGACCTACAAGAACCGCGAAGGCGCGATCTCGGGCCTGTTCTCCAACGAGACGACTCTGGGCGGCATCAAGCTCAGCTTCATCCTTTCCGTGATCGCGGCGGCCTTTGCCTGCGTGATCGTGGTGATCGCCTGCACCTACATCTTCAAGAACAAGAAGAAAGGCGCGATCCTGGAATATGCGCTGCTGTTCCCCTGGCTGCTGCCGACCATTCTGATCTGCTATTCCTTCCGGACCTTCTTCAACAGCGATGCGGTCTGGTATGTCGGCAACCGCAACCTGTACTATGAGCAGAGCGTGCGCATCCTGATCGTGATGGCCTATACGGTGGTCAAATTACCTTTCTCGCTGCGCATGATCAAGGCATCGTTCTATACGATAGACGAGGAACTGGAGGAGGCGGCAAAGAACCTCGGTTCCGGACCGATCAGAACATTCCTGAAAGTGAAGCTTCCGATCATCCTGCCCACGGTCCTGGCCGTCTTTGCCCTGAACTTCAACTCCCTGTTCACGGAATACGATATGTCCGCGACCTTCGCCTCCACCTACGGCACCAGCTATGCCATGGTCATCCAGGCCATGACCTACGATGAAGGGGCGTTCGGCTACAACATGAATGCGACCGGGCGGCGCTGCGCTTCCACGGTCTTCATCATGCTGCTCAGCGGCCTCGTCCTGTATCTGGTCTACGGCGTCGGCGCCCGGGATCTGGGCGAGCGGCTGGAGCACCGGAAAAAGTGGAAGGCCAGGCTGGAAAAGATCACGGGACGGCAAAAGAAGGCAAAACAGGAGAGCGCCGGATGATCAGGCACATCATTTTCGACATGGGCGGCGTCCTGCGCGAATGGGATCCGGCGAAGTTCCTGAAGCAGTTTGATATCCCGCAGGAGGACAGGGATCTTCTGATGCGGGAGATTTATGCGGCGGTGGAATGGCCGCTGCAGGATATCGGCCTGATCACGGAGGAGGAGACCTTTGAACGGGTGAAAACGCGGATCCCGGAAAGGCTGTACGACATTGCGGAGATCCTGATCCTGCACTGGGAAGATCTCTCGAAGCCGGTCCCCGGCATGGCCGAAACGATCCGGCGGCTGAAGGAAAACGGCTACGGGATCTGGCTGCTCAGCAACGCGTCGAAGCGTCACGGAACATACTGGGGGAAGATCCCCGGCAGCGAGTACTTCGACGGGCTGGTCATATCGGCCTTCGAAGGCGTGCTGAAACCGGACCTCGTCATGTACCGCACGATCCTGGACCGCTTCGGCCTCAAAGCGGAAGAGTGTGTCTTTACCGATGATTCTCCGGCGAATGTTGCCGGTGCGCTTGCCGCGGGGATAGACGCTTTTGTGTTCAGGGGAACGGAAGACTTCGTTCGGGAACTTGAGAAACGTGGCGTCATGATCTGAACGGGCGGCGGACCGTACGGCCTGTGCTTATGAGACAAAAAAAGATGCTGCCGGATCACGGCAGCATCTTTTTTGTGCGGGAGAAGAGGCTTATTCCTCAACTTTCTCCTTGATCTCTTCAGCCGCTTCTTCAACGGCTTCCTTTGCGTCTTCAAGCTTTTCTTCGGCGGCTTCCTTCACGTCTTCGAAAGCTTCCTTGACTTCTTCGAACTTGTCAGCGGCAGCTTCCTTCACGTTTTTAAGGGCTTCGTCGACGGCCTCGCCGCCTTCCTCAGCCATCTCGGCGCGGCGTTCCTGGGCAGCCTGCTGGGCGTCCGCAAGAGCGACCTTCATCTCTTCATAGGCCTTCTTCAGTCCGGTCAGAAGTTCGGCGCCGGCGACCTTGGCGGTCTCCTTGAATTCGTTCAGGACCTTGGCTGCTTCTTCCTTGAATTCGGCAGTTGCTTCCTCAGCGGAGGTCTCGCTGCCGTCGGCATCGGTAAAGGTGGCCTTCCAGCCGTAGTCGGTGCCGGGGTTCTCTTCGGGAGCGCCTTCGCCCTCGGGGGCGGGAGCAGCCTGTTCATTCATCTTCTTCATGTAGAGGTAGCCGCCGGCCAGAGCAGCACCGGCCAGCATCGCGAGCAGTGTGTGGTTTTTCCTTGCCATCTTATGTTCCTCCTGTTATGGTTTTTAAGATCCGTGATCCGTGTATGCGGTCCGTACTTTTGCATTTTCATTATAGATGACGCCTTGCGGAAATGTAAAGTGAAATATTTGTGAGGACGGCGCGGAGGCATTTACGAAATCTTTATAAAAAAGTCACCGGAAGGGCTTGCATTTTCCGGAAGAGAGGTTATAATAGCCTTGGCACTCAAAGAAAGAGAGTGCTAACAATTACAAGGTCCATGAAAATTCAATTCAGGAGGATAAAAGCATGAAGTTAGTTCCTTTGGGCGACAGAGTCGTTCTGAAACAGATCGAAGCCGAAGAGACCACCAAGAGCGGGATCGTTCTTCCCGGCGCCGCGAAAGAAAAACCGCAGCAGGCGGAAGTGATCGCAATCGGCCCCGGCACGGTCGATAAAGACGGAAAACCCGTCAAGATGGAAGTCGCCGTAGGCGACCAGGTCATTTACAGCAAATACGCCGGCACCGAAGTCAAGCTGGACGGCGAAGAATTCGTCGTCGTGAAGCAGGGCGATATCCTGGCGATCGTGAAATAAGGAGGCATTTGAACTATGGCAAAAGAGATCAAATTCGGGGCGGATGCCCGTGCAGCGCTTGGATCCGGCGTCAACCAGCTGGCTGATACCGTTCGTGTGACCCTCGGACCGAAGGGCCGCAACGTCGTTCTGGATAAATCCTACGGCGCGCCGACCATTACCAACGACGGCGTGACGATCGCCAAAGAGATCGAACTGAAGGATCCCTTTGAAAACATGGGCGCACAGCTGATTCGCGAAGTGGCCTCCAAGACCAACGACGTGGCCGGCGACGGGACCACCACCGCGACGGTCCTGGCACAGGCCATGATCAACGAAGGCATGAAGAACCTGGCGGCCGGCGCCAATCCGATGGTGCTCCGCAAGGGTATGAAGAAGGCCTCCGAGTCGGCTGTGGAAGCCATCAGGAAGATGAGCAGCCCGATCTCCGGCAAGGAACAGATCGCGAGAGTGGCCGCCATTTCCGCGAGCGACGACAACGTCGGCACGATGGTCGCGGATGCGATGGAACGCGTCAGCAAGGACGGCGTCATCACCATCGAGGAATCCAAGACCATGAAGACCGAACTGGACGTCGTGGAAGGCATGCAGTTCGACCGCGGCTATATTTCCGCCTACATGTGCACCGACATGGAGAAGATGGAAGCGGTCCTGGACGATCCGTACATCCTGATCACCGACAAGAAGATCTCCAACATCCAGGAGATCCTGCCGATCCTGGAAAAACTGGTCCAGTCCGGCGCGAAGCTCCTCATCATTGCCGAGGACATCGAAGGCGAAGCCCTGACGACCCTGATCCTGAACAAGCTGCGCGGCACCTTTACCGTCGTCGGTGTGAAGGCCCCCGGCTACGGCGACCGCAGGAAGGAAATGCTGCAGGATATCGCGATCCTGACCGGCGGCACCGTGATCAGCTCCGAGCTCGGCTATGAACTCAAGGACGCCGATCTCAGCATGCTCGGTCATGCGAAATCCGTCAAGGTCAACAAGGAAAATACCATCATCGTGGACGGCGAAGGCGACAAGAAGGCTCTGGAAGCCCGTATCGCGCAGATCCGCAGCCAGATCGGCGAGACCAAGTCCGAATACGATAAGGAAAAGCTGCAGGAACGCCTGGCGAAGCTCGCCGGCGGCGTGGCCGTCATCCGCGTCGGTGCGGCGACCGAGACGGAGATGAAGGAATACAAGTACCGCATGGAGGATGCCCTGAACGCGACCCGCGCGGCTGTGGAGGAAGGCATCGTGGCCGGCGGCGGCACCGCCTACATTGAAGCGGCCAAGAAGGTCGAAGCCCTGGCGAAGAAGCTTTCCGGTGACGAGAGGACCGGCGCCGAGATCGTGCTGAAGGCTCTGGAATCCCCGCTGTTCTACATCGCGAGCAACGCCGGCGAAGAAGGCGCCGTGGTGGTGAACAAGGTCAAGGAAGCCGGCAGGGGCATCGGCTATGATGCCCTGAACGACAAGTATGTCGACATGATCAAGGCCGGTATCCTGGATCCCGCGAAGGTCACCCGCTCCGCTCTGGAAAATGCGACCAGCGTCGCTTCCAGCTTCCTGACCACCGAGAGCGTCGTGGCGACCATCAAGGAACCGGCTCCGGCCGCTCCCGCGAACCCCGACATGGGCGGAATGTATTGATAAAGTGCTGAGAAGCACGGAAAGAGACAGCCGGCAGCGATGATATGTACCCCCTTTACTGGACAACACCAGTAAAGGGGGTACATTTATGCGATACAGTTACAAGTTCAAACGAGACGCTGTCGATTTATATCGGCAAGGCAAGTGGCCGGAAACGCCGGAAGGAATCAAACCGGGAAAC
>JAFRRD010000042.1 GCA_017428265.1 Lachnospiraceae bacterium
GATAAATCTACGGTTCCCGACGTTTTTACCAACTCGTTTTGTCCACCCTGTATCTTCTCTGAAACAAGATAAAACCGCTGTAACCCTTGATATATCAACGATTACAGCGGTTTTTACCAACGCTTTTTGTCCTATAAGCCTGATGCAGCAGATCCTGACGGCAGCAAAAAAGCTTAATCCTGACGGAGAATACATTTTCTCCGTAAAGACTGAGCCGATGACACAGGGCTCATTTGCCTCCCGGCTGCGGCGCATCTGCCGTTGGGCAGGCGTGGAGTTCAAGAGCCTGCACAAGATTCGTAAAACGGTCGTGACCGAACTGATGGATCACCGGCTCCCTATGCCGCTGATCCAGAGCCAGGTAGGCCATGCAAGCCCTGCAACGACCGAAAACTGTTATCATTTCAACAATAAATCCAAAACAGAAAACGGCAGGAAAATCGCCATCGCACTGACTGATTTCCTACCGTTTGTCTCTGAAGGCTGAGGTAACTAGGGTAACTCTGCCTAAAAATGCTCGAAAACCGTTGCCGCACAACGGTTTTCAGCGTGGAGCATAGGGGGATCGAACCCCTGACCTCAAGATTGCGAACCTTGCGCTCTCCCAGCTGAGCTAATACCCCGGAGCAAGAGTGATTATAACACAAGAATCGGAAAGTGCAAGCATTTTTTCAAAAAAAGATGAAGGGCACGCGCCGGGGTAGGCAGGGCACGGAAACTGTGTTATAATCGGCTCATCTCACATACGAGGAGGTCCTTTATGGCATTCAAGGATCGCGGAAAAGGGTTTACGGTCCTCAGGGTCATTCTTGTGTTCCTGGTTGCGACCGCTGTTTTTCTCGCTGTAATGAAGGCAATCGGAGTTATCTGATGCCGTGCACGGGCAGCGGCACTGCCCAGGAGAAGAAGCCATGAGTCTTTTATTTGAGCTTTTCCTGACCTTTGCGAAGATCGGCGCCTTCACCTTCGGCGGCGGTTATGCGATGATCTCGCTGATCGAGCATACCTGCGTCGGTGAAAAGCAGTGGATCACGCATGACGAAATGATGAATGTGACGGTCATTGCCGAGTCGACGCCGGGGCCGATCGCGATCAACTGCGCGACCTACGTCGGCTATAAGCAGAAAGGCCTGGCCGGCGCGATCGCGACGACGGTCGGCGTTGTCCTGCCGTCGTTTGTCATCATTCTCGTTATTTCGCAGTTTCTGGATCATTTTCTGGAGATCGCCTGGGTCGCGAATGCCTTCCGGGGCATCAAGATCGCCGTCGGCATCCTGATCATCGATGCGGCCCTGAAGATGTTCAAAAAGATGAAAAAGAAGCCGTTTCCGCTGATCATTATGGGCTGCGCCTGCGCGGCCATGCTCGTTTCGGAAATGTTTGCGCTGCACATCTCGACCATCCTGCTCCTGCTGATCGCGGGCTTTGTCAGCTTCACGGTCTATATGGTGCGGCAGAGCAGCCGAAAGGAGGCCGGAAATGATCCTTCTTGACCTTCTGTTCGGCTTTTTGAAAGTCGGTTTCTTTGCCTTCGGCGGCGCCTATGCCGCGGTACCGCTCATCCGCGACGTGGTCCTGGACTACGGATGGATCAGCGAGGACATGCTGACCAATATCATTGCCGTCGCGGAGTCGACGCCGGGGCCGATCATGGTGAACCTGGCGACCTACGTGGGCAGCACGCAGGCCGGCGTGCTCGGATCGATCATTGCGACGTCCGCGGTCGTCCTGCCGTCCTTCGTAATCACGATCCTGATCATGATCCTGCTGAAAAAGCTGCTGAAGAACCCTGTCGCACAGGCGGTCCTGGGGGGCCTCAAGCCCTGTATCATCGGGATCATCTTCGCGGTCGGCGTCCACATGCTGCTGAAGAATCTCGGTCTGGAAGTCGGCAGCTTCTCGCCCGACCTCACGGCGATCCTCATCGCCGTCGGCCTTGCATTGGTCTATTACGGCTCGCGGAAAGTACTGAAGAAAGGCATCTCGCCGATCGGCCTCATCGGGATATCAGCCCTGGTCGGGGTGCTGGTGTACGGTTTCTGAGAAGTACACGGCAATAACAAAGCGGCAGGCTTCGGCCTGCCGCTTGGCTTTTCCGGAGGGACCTTATTGATTCAGTTCTTCCTCCAGAACGCTGATTACATCCAGTATCTTCTTCCAGTAGATGCTGGATTTTTCTTTTTCCATCTGTTTCAGATACTCGGCGTTGTCGTCCAGGCTGCGGGCTCTGACGTAGGCGCGGTACCAGCGGCCGAAGGCCTCGTACTGGGACACGTCCACGGAAAGCTCGTCGTCGGCGTATTCGTTGACGGCGGCAGCGGTGAAGATCTTCTGATAATTGCCTTCGTCGAAGTAGCCGTTCAGCGTGTACAGACCCGTGCTTTTCGAGCCGTACATGATGTCTCTGCGGATGTTCTTGAACAGCATGAAGCTGTTGATGAACAGGATGAGCATCAGCAGCAGTGCCGCGATCCTGGCAAGACCGATCCATTTGCTTCTATTAGTCTTCATGGCTGAGCCTCTCATTCACAAGGATCAGGAGCGAAGACTCACTCATATCCTTGATTCCGGCAATGTCTTCATCCGTCAGTTTCAGATAGCTTTTGAGGAAGCCGTTCACTTCGGTGTTGATCTTGTCCATATGGTACAGGGCTTTTTCGCTGTTCTCCCGTTTCATGAGGCTGACGTATTCTTCCTCATAATCCAGGACGGCCTGGCAGGTCCGGACCAGGGGATCCCCGTAGTTCTCGGTGCCGTAAAGGTACTGCGTCATGTACTCGATCATGCGGTTCTGATAGCCGGCCAGATAGGAGATCTTGCTGTAGTCCTCGTAGTCGCGGTAGGAGAGGGAAAACTTATCCATGAAGAGATCCATCTCGATGTATTCGCTCGCGTCGAGGAATTCGTCCAGTTTGGCCTTGATCTCAGCCTCACTCATCTTGCCGGCAATGATCCGGTCGGCAATGTCATAGCTGGCGAAATGCAGAATGAAGACCACCAGATTGGCCACAAGCAGCATTACCAGGATCAGCAGGATGCCGTAGCCTTTCTTGCTTTTTTTGACTTCCGTAGCGACTTCGCGGCTGGCATTTTCGAACTGCGCATCCAGCTGCTGGAGTTTTTTCAGGTGTTCCTGTGCCTCGGGGTTTGGGGTGCCGCAGTAGGGGCAGAAGGCGTCGTTAAGGGTGAGCGGCGCGCCGCAGTTTTTGCAGTTGACCATATCAGCCCTCCTTCATGTATGTCTTCAGTTTCTCGGAATCCACGTAGCCGTAGGAGTCCGAACACTTCATGTAGATTTCTTTAAGTTCGGAATAGGTGTAGCCCCTGCCTTCGAGCTCGGCGATCAGCGCATCCCGCATTTCGGTGTACTCGTCTATGTCCACCTTGTTCATGCCGTTGTATCCGGTAAAGGACTCCGGATTGAAAAGAAAATGCAGCATGCGTTGGAACACGTAGGTGGTAAAACGGTCCTCGCTTTTGATCTTCTCGTAGGCGTACTTAAGGCAGTAGGAAGGGTAGCGGGACCAGTTCCGGACGGCACCCGACTGCTCGTAGGACAGCTTTTCAATGGTCTTGTAATCCCCGCTCTCGTAAGCTTCGTTCAGCATGTCGATGTTCTCGTCCATCCACACGATCTCTTCATAGGCCTGCTGATCGTATTTCGGGTCGTTGTAATAATTGACCTGGGCCGTGCGGGAGAAGAGAAAAGCGATCCCGACGATGACGGCGATGAAGATCAGGGCGCGCAGGAACGAAGAAAGGACGATCCGGCTGACCGATTTCTCCACATCCTCCTTCAGACCGAGCATGGAATCGATCAGCGATGAGATCTTTATCCGGAACTCGGCGTAGGCGCCCCGTTTGTTCATTGTCCCGCAGTAAGGGCAGTAGCTCAGCTTACCGTCGAAGACCGAACCGCAGTTTTTGCATTTGACTTTGCTCATGATGACCTTTCTTTGATCCGGCTGCTGTTTCAGTGGAGCGCAATGCCCGGCAGATCCGGGACCGGATCGGTTGTCGTATATGTCTTGCCGGTCTCCGCCGACGTGATCTCATCGTTCTCGATGGTCAGGGCATATTCCTTCAGGTAGGTGACGCCGTCGACCCGCTGGGAGACCTGCAGATAGGTGATGTAGTCTTCGCCGAAGCTGAAGAAATTGGTGTTTTTGCCGTAGTCCATGTACTTGCCGGTATCGTCGCCCTGCAGGGTCACCTGATTGGATTTGTCGACCTCGAAATCGGCGAGCAGCTTGCCCATGTCCGTTGCGATCACCATGGTCGAAGAGTTCGGCTCCCAACCTGCCGGAATGCTGCAGACGATATAGTCCTTATCCTTTCCCTTGTAGGTGTACGCAACGAAATCATATTCGAACAGTTCCATGCTGATCATCTCAGGTTCTTCGCTTCTGACATACTCCGTTGTAGATTCATCGAAGAACTCCCTGCCGACAGCAACGGTTTCGGCATACATCCCATCGCCGATAATATCGACTCTGAAATAGGTGTAGCACGGGTCCTCCGGGATCACGGAAGATTCCATTTCGTACGTCACGGTGATACGGCGGTGCATGTCGTTGACCGACAGATCGCGGTATTCCCAACCGGCGGCCAGATCGACCGAAAACGGGATCCTGTCGGTCAGTGAATTCTGATAATCCTGGGTCCAGGGCTCCGGGATCGTATAATCGGGAACATAAGGAGTCTCTTCCTGCGAGTTGTCCGGCTGCGCGGCCGGCATGGACGACGTCTGCTGATTCGCTTTCGTCGACTCCTGCTTGCCGGAGTTTGTCTGCGTCTGCGTTGCCGGCGCCTTCGTGGTGCCGGGATCGCCTCCGCATCCGGACAGGACGAGCGCGAAGATAAGCATCAATGCGGCAATGGCGGTAATTCTTTTCATGATAAATGCTGAACCTCCTTTATCCTGTTCACAAATATATATTATACGGAATTGCGGATGGAAAAACAAGGGAAAACGGTGCTATGCTTTCGGCTGTCCGTATTCCCTTTTCATAGCTTCTGTCGAAATCACCTACTGCTTGCCGTATTTGCACGCATCCACGCCGTTCACCAGCAACACGGTATCGTGATGTTGTCAATGCCATATCAATAAATGACGTACTGCTTCTGACGTCTTTGTCATTCTTTCCGAAATGCCCCTATTGACAATCTCTCTTTATGAAACGTCGGACAGATATCAGGCACAGGATCGAAGCTGTCAGCAACCAGAGGCTTACGCCAAAAAGTTCATTTCCGTTATATGCCGTGATCAGATTCCTGAATACAAACCATTTTCCGCTGTCCAGCCAAAGCCGGACCGGGGTCAGGTACGCCAATTCCGTCAGGATGCCGGCACTTTCAGTCTCCGGAAGAAAATACGGAAGGACCAACAGGACCAGAAAACCGGCACCATACAGGATCACTGCCCTGAAGCTGCTGTGGAGAAAGAGCCAGAACGCTGCTGAAAACAAGGCGGTCAGCAGGATGAACAAGAGAAGCAAGGCAAAACGAAGATGCATTGCCGCCGTGAGACTCAACGGCGCCAGACTGATCAGCGGCATGATGTCCCCGTCCGCCGTCCATTCCGTCATCATGAAGGAACTGATCGGCGTCTGCCAGAGTTCCTTCATCGGGACGAAGACGAAAAACAGCGGCAGCGAAAGACCCAAAAGCAGTGCGGCATAAAGCAGACTGACGCACAAGGCCGCTGCCCCTTTGACGGCCCAAAGTTTCCTGCCTTTCTGTCCCAGAAAAGCGATATCCTCTGTCCCTGACGCCCGCTCATAATCCATCAGATAGAGAAACGTGAAAACGGTCAGGATCATGATCTCCAGCAGAATGCTGCGGAACAGGTTCCGGAACAGACTGTCATAGATCCGATATATCGTTTCCGGATAAAACACGTTCTGATCTTCTCCGCTTTCCCGGATCTGCCGGACCCGCGACGCCATTGCCGCGCTGCGGTCCATCAGCCGATTTTGAAAAGCGCTCCACTCCTCAGGCCGTGCTTCCGGAGAGACCTCCTCAAAGTTAAACGACTCGTAAATACCCTTATAATTCAGAATAAACCGGCCGTACTCACTCTCCCGGTAGTTATCGGATACAGCCAGAGATCTCGCTGCCTCTTCTCCAGGTACCGTAAAATCAGTTTCCTGCAGGATACGGTACTGTTCCGCGATCTTTTCTTTCTGCCGGCCGACACTCTGCCATACTATGACCCCGTCATAGAGCAGAAAGACCGCAAAGAGCCCCCATAAAGCCGGGCAGTGAAGCAGTTTCTTTAATTCCAGACGAAAAAGGATCACAGAATATCCCTCCGGGCATCCAGGCGCAAAACAATTTCCGATGCAAGGGTCAAAGCCGCCAGTACCAGCAGCGGTACGCCTGCCGTTCTGAAAAGTGAAGCAGGGAACGTGTCCCCGTACCACAGTGACAGCGGTACTGCCGTACAGGCGTGGATGCCCCAGCCGTAAATCGCTAACGCCGGCAGCGCCAGTGTCAGCGCTGTGATAAAACTGCCTGAAAGCCGGGCAGCAAGTGCGCACAGCAGAGCAGCCGTGATACCGGCCAGCACCAGGAGGCCGATCCACAGCAGTAAATATTGCCCAAAAGTTAAATCGACCCAAAAAGGGATACCCCGGAGGCCGAGGCCGCAGACCGGGACATTCCAGAATATCATCACGCCGTTCAGCCACAGCAGCGCCAGATGCAGCAGGGCGGCCACGAATGCGGCAGCAGCACCGGCAGCGGCGCACGCCCGGATCTTCAGGTGAAATATTCTGCGCCCCACGCGCGTGGAGACCATAAGACTTGCCGTTTCCAGGTTTTTATCCAACAACTGATACGGCAGGATCAGTACGCCGCAGCCGATCAGTACCAGAATCAGGAGAAGCAGCGGATCTGATTCCATGATCTCACAGATCCCCGGGCTGGAAAGAGGAAGTTCCTTCGTCTGTACTATAAACAGAATGCGCGCGGCTTCCTGCGGCGTACAGGATCTCAACTGTTCTTTGAGAGTTTCCGTCGGTTCTTTTTCAAAAGCAAAGCCATAACCGAACTGTATTTCTTCCTCGATGCGCTCAATCGCGTCCACTAAAAACACAAACTGGCGTTTTGACTCATCTGCCATGATTTCGGCCCAATGCACCCGATCACGCGACCAACCTTCGCCGCCCAGTTCTTCGATATAAACCGACTTTGCCTTCAGCAGTGTCTGATACTCTGCCTGATCCAGTGTGGGGCCGTATTCCTTTACCAGTTCCTCATATGCCTTATCATGGGTGTCGGGAAACTGAGCGGTTCGTGAAATCAGAACCAGCGCGGCTGCCATAAACAGCAGCAGCCCCAGACTCCTTCCGGGACGGAACAGCTTTCGGCATTCTTTTCCAAATACACGCATGAGGGCCTCCTTACCGATACATCACCAGGAAGAGATCCTCCAGATTCGGCGGACAGAGCCTTTCACCTTCCAGACCGGCAGGCTGTTCGCTGTAATAGCGCAGGATCATGCTGCCTGCCTCATTCCTTTCAGAGAGGATAAAGTGCTCTTTTTTCAGTGCGGCGGCCTGATCATCCGTCTTCACGCGGATCTCAAAGACTTTTCCCTCCAGCTCCGAGCAAAGCGCTGAGGCCGATTGATTTCGTACCAGCTTCCGGTCCTTCAGCATCAGGACGCGGCCGGAGACCGATTCCACGTCTGAAACGATATGTGTCGACAGGATGACGATCCGGTTCTTTGACATCTCCGCAATCAGGTTCCGAAAACGTGCCCGTTCCTTCGGATCCAACCCGGCAGTGGGCTCGTCCAGGATCAAAAGCCTGGAATCCCCCATCAGCGCCTGTGCGATCCCGACACGCTGGATCATTCCGCCGGAAAATTTCCGCATCTTCACCTGTGCCACGTCCGAAAGGCCGACAGTATCCAAAACGGAAAAAATCTTTTCTTTCAGCCCTTCCCGAGGCAACCCTTTCAGGGCCGCCAAATAATCCAGATACTGTACCGGCGTATTGTATTTATAATAGCCGAACTGCTGCGGAAGATATCCGATGATCTCACGGTAAGAAGCGCCGAGCTTTTGAACCGGCGCGCCGTTCCAAAGGATCTCCCCGCGGTCCGGCGAAAGCAGGGTCACGATCAACTTGAGCAGTGTCGTTTTTCCGGCGCCGTTCGGGGCCAGCAGCCCGTACAGACCGTTTTCCAGTTCAATTGAGATATCATCCAGTACGCGTTTTTTTCCGTAACTCTTGGAAACTTCAGAAATCGTAAGCATTTTTCAACTCAACCTTTCCCGTATAAAGCAAGAACGCTGCCAGACTGCCGACCGCCACTATAATATGCAGGCTCAAGGGGATGATCTCCATCAGCAGACGGTTCACATGCTCGCTGTACCTCAGCAATACGATGCAGGCTATGATCCAGACGGCCGGAAGAACAGCGGAACAGCGGATCGATCCGGTTTTTTCATAAAGGATCAGGCTGAAAAGTGCTGACAGGATCTGTGCACTGGTTCCTGCTGCAGCCAAGCTGATGAAATTATTGCCGTCAAATCCGCAGGCAGTGATCAGAAGCAGGTTCAGATAAACCGTCAGCACACTGAAATACAGCATCCGCAGGCAGATCAGATAGTGAAAAGCGTATTTGAACGACTGTTTCAGTTCGATGACGCCGTTCTCCCGCTCCATCCGGAAAGACAGGAAATAAAAACTGTAATAGGTCAGCGGATAAAGCAGCAGCACGATCAGCGGGCTCCGGGGCGAACGTTCCAACATCAGGCAAAAACCCAGAAGAAACAGATAGATCCCGAAACTGATTAGAAGAACCGGGGCACAGCGTCCGAAAACGGTCCGCAGCCCCGGCCGGGACAGCCTTCGCCGCGGCAGCGCCGTCTGCAGGACGGCCTCCTTCGTTCTTTGTATTTCTTCCCGGACCGGGTATTCAATCGGCATCATGACTTCCCAACTCCTTTCTGATCCTTCTTATCATCGTAAACCAACGGGTCTTGACCGTGCTTTCCGATACATCAAGCTCCCGCGCGATTTCTGCGAAGGACATCTCTTCAAAAGCTCTCAGTTCGAATACCTGAACCCAGGACAGCGGGCAAGTGCTTACGATTTCCATGACCTGCCGGATCCTGTCTTTTCTTTCCAACTGATTCAGGACGTCTTCTTCCGTCCCCGCTTCTTCCGCCGTTTCCTCCAGCGGGATCTCTGCGGCGGCTTCCCGGTGACGGCGGCTCCGGTAGTGATCCGTGATGCGGTTTGCCGCGACCCGGTAGAGCCAGGTTCGGAAGGAAGCCTTTCTGACGTCGTATCCCGGCAACCCCTGAAATGCCGCGATCATCACCTCCTGCGTCAGATCCATCGCCAGTTCTTTTTCTCCGCACTGTCGGTAGACAAAGGCATAGATCTCACGATAATAGCGGTCAAACAGTGTGTCAGCCGCTTCTTTGTCACCGCGCCGCACGATCCTGCGGATCAATTCGTGATCGGAAACCATGCCCTTCTCCTTCCGGGTTCTCTAACGTATATACGAAAAAGATAGCAAAACAGTTTGTGAAAATCCACAGAAATCTGGCACCGCTGGTTCTGTTGACGATTACTGTGATATTTGGCGCAACGTTCAGGAAAGCCCCCTCCTGAAATGCAAAAAAGCAGCAGACCAGGTCTGCTGCTTTTTTACTTTTGCTTGAAAGCTTCTTTTAGGCGTTGGTCCCGGCGTCTTCCTGGCCACGGCGTTTGCGGGCGATGACGTCCTTGGCGACGCTCACGATATGCTCCGCGGTCAGGCCGAAGCGCTGTGCCAGATACTTCTGCGGGCCGACTTCGCCGAATTCATCCTCCACGGCAACGCAGCCGGCGGGAACAAGGGCTTCTTCAAGCAGGACCTGGGAAACGGCGGAGTACAGGCCGCCGAAGCGGTTGTGGTTCTCCGCGATCACGGCGGCGCCGCATTTCTTCGCCCAGGCGGCAACGGCTTCGCGGTCGATGGGCTTGACGGTAAAGCAGTCCACGACGGCGGCGCTGATGCCGTGTTCCTTGGCGAGGGTCTCCGCGGCCTGCAGGGCTTCGTGCAGCAGGAGGCCGCAGGCAAAGATGACGACGTCGTCGCCTTCCCGCAACGTCACGGCTTTGCCGATCTGCAGCTCGGAGCCTTCATCGTAGATCTTTGCGTAATCCTTGCGGCTGAAACGGATGTATTTCACGCCGGGACGGTCCGGGCACTGGCGAAGCACGCTGTCCAGGCAGGTCGCGTCGGAGACGTCGATGACGGTCGCGCCGGGCAGGGCGGAATACAGCGCCATGTCTTCGAACGGCATGTGCGTGCCGCCGTTCATGGCGGCGGAAACGCCCGCGTCGGAGCCGAGGATGGTGATGTCGTTCTTCGCGTAGCCGGCGGACAGGAAAGCCTGGTCGAAGGCGCGGCGGGAAGAGAAGATGCCGAAGCTGTGGCAGATGGGCTTGAAGCCGGCGGCGGCAAGGCCCGCAGCCACGCCGACCATGTTGGCTTCCGCGATGCCGCATTCGATGACGCGGTCATTGCCCTTGGCGAGCTTCAGCGTGCCGATGCAGCTCATCAGGTCCGCATCGAGATAGACGATCTTCGGGTCATTGGCAAGCAGCTCGGGAATGACCTTGCCGGTCACGGTCTTGCCCTGGCGGGGATCCATTTCTCCGTTATAAACAACTTTCAGCATGGCTTAACCCTCCAGTTCCTTAAGCTGCGCCTTCAGATCGGCAGTCCATTTGGCATACTGCATGTCGTCAACGGCGATGCTGTGGTTCATCGGGATCTGTTCGACTTCCGGAATGCCGGCGCCCTTGACGGTGTCCATGACGATGGCGTAGGGCCTGTCGCCGCCCTTGCGGGTGCGGGCGATGGCTTCGGCCAGTTCGTCCACGTCGTTGCCGTTCACCTTCACGGTGTCAAAGCCGAAAGCCCGGAACTTGGCCACGAAGTCGCCCATGGGCAGGCAGTCGTCAAGATAGCCGTCCAGCTGGCGCTTGTTCCAGTCGAGCAGCACCACGAGGTTGGAGAGTTTCTTTGCTGCGGCAAACTCAAAGGCTTCCCAGCACTGTCCTTCCTGCGCTTCGCCGTCGCCGACGATGCAGAACACGCGGCAGTCGGAGCCTTTCAGCTTTTCGCTGAGCGCCATGCCGGCGGCAAGGGACGTGCCCTGTCCGAGGGAACCGGTGGTCATGTCGATGCCGGGGGTCTTGTTCCGGTCGGTGTGGCTCGGCAGGCGGGTGCCGGGCTTGTTCATGGTCAGCAGTTCTTCATAGGGGAAGAAGCCCTTAACGGCCAGGGTCGCATAAACGGCCGGGCCGCAGTGCCCCTTGGACGTGACCAGCCTGTCGCGCCCTTCCCACTTCGGATCCTGCGGATAGTAGCGCATTTCCCGTCCGTACAGCACGGCCAGCACGTCGGCGATGCTTAAGGAACCGCCGATGTGGCCGGAGCCCACGGAGTGGATGGCGTCCAGGATGCCCAGGCGGATGCGCGTCGCCAGGGCTTTGACCTGTTTGCTTTCTTTTTCCTGCATATTTCGTTCTCCTTGATTCTCTTCTGCAAGAAGCATTATTGCTGTATGTATTATACATTATTTTGCCGAAATGGGAACAGGAAAATAACAAAATATGGAAGTGAGAAAGGCTTCCGGGCGTCAAATCGGTTGTCATTTTGCCTGCCCTGCGGTAAGATACAGACGAAACCACCGGGATACGGAAGGGAGATACTATGAACAAATGGATCGAAGAACACGCGGATGACCAGCTGGCTCTCCTGAAGACGCTGGCAGCGATCCCCGCGCCGTCGCATATCGAGGACCGCAGGGTGATGTTCCTGCTGAACTGGCTGGAAAACATCGGGATCGAAAACGCCTATGCCGACGAAGCCAAGAACGTGATCGTGCCTTTTGCCGCGCCGGACGCGGATGGCCTGACGATCTATACGGCGCATACCGACGTCGTCTTTCCGGACGTAACGCCCCTGCCCGTGGTGCAGGACGGCGATATCCTCAGGGCGCCGGGCGTGGGCGACGATACCGCGAACGTGGTCGGCATCCTGATGCTGCTGAAATACATCAAAGAGAAAAAACTTGTACCGAAGGATCCGGTGATCTTCGTGCTGAACAGCTGCGAAGAAGGTCTCGGGAACCTGAAGGGCATCCGGCAGATCATGAAGGATTTCGGTCCCCGTACGAAGGAACATGTTTCCTTTGACGGCCCTTACAACTTCGGCATCGTGACGCAGGCGGTGGGCTCCGAACGCTGGCGCGTGACGGCGAAGACCGTGGGCGGCCACAGCTATGCGGCCTTCGGCAACCCGAACGCGATCGTGGAGCTGTCGCGCCTCATCATGAAGCTGAATGAGCAGGAGGTGCCGAAGAAGGAGGGCGTTCATACGACTTTTAACGTGGGCACCATATCCGGAGGAACTTCGGTCAATACCATCGCGCAGAATGCGGAAATGCTCTATGAATACCGCTCGAACGACCGGGAACACCTCGCGCAGATGCGCCGCCAGTTCGAAGAGGCGCTGGAAAGCGTCCGGAGCGAGCGGGCGGAATTCTCCCTCGAGTGCGTCGGCGAACGCCCCTGCGGCGGTGAGATCGACAGGGAGGCACTGGAAAGGCTTCATGCGCGTGCTGAGGAAGCGATCCGCGAAGCCGTAGGTCCGGAAGGCGAGATCTGGAAACGGCCCGGCTCCACGGATTCCAACATCCCGCTGTCGATGGGCATCCCGTCGCTCACCTTCGGCCTGTACGTGGGCGACGGCGAGCACACCAGAGAAGAGTGGCTGGAGATCCCGTCTCTCGTGAAGGGACTGGAGATCGCGTTCAAGATGGTACTGCCTCACTTCGAA
>JAFRRD010000043.1 GCA_017428265.1 Lachnospiraceae bacterium
CGCAGCCCGTTCCTACGTGATCGGGAACTGTGACGAAGCGAAGATGAAGCTCGTTGAAGCGACGAAGGAAGCGTTCTTCCGCGGGATCGCAGCGGCGACCGACGGCGCGCATCTGCACGACATCGGAAATGCCATTGCCGATTACATCGAGCCGCTCGGCTACGGTATCGTGGAAGATCTGGTGGGGCACGGCATCGGTCGCGAAATGCATGAGCCGCCGGAAGTTCCGAATTTCCGTCAGAGATCCCGCGGCATCCGCCTGAGAAAGGGCATGACCATCGCAGTCGAACCCATGATTAACATGGGGACCTGGCAGGTGGATTTCCTGGACGATGGCTGGACGACGCTGACCGCGGACAGAAAACCGTCCGCACATTACGAGAATACGATTCTCATCACCGATGGCGCTCCGGAGATCCTTTCGCTCCCGGGCGGCCGGAGATCATGACACAAGGAGACTTACAGCATGTCTAAAACCGATGCGATAGCGCTTCAGGGCAAGGTTCTGGAAACACTGCCGAATGCCATGTTCCGCGTGGAACTGGAGAACGGCCATGAGGTCCTCGCCCACATCAGCGGCCGGCTCCGCATGAACTATATCCGGATCCTGCCCGGTGACAAGGTGACTGTCGAGCTGTCCCCGTATGATCTGACAAAAGGCCGTATCAGCTGGCGCGATAAGTAAAAAACCGCTTGCACAAAATCTAAGGATGTGCTACATTTAACGGTGCGCGTCTCGTGCGCCCCATGCAAAAAGGAGAAACAAAACCATGAAGGTGAGATCTTCCGTCAAGCCCATTTGCGAAAAATGCAAGGTCATTAAGCGCAAGGGCAGTATCCGCATCATTTGTGAGAACCCCAAGCACAAACAGCGTCAGGGTTAATATTTAATTGGAGGAAAAATACACATGGCTCGTATTTCAGGTGTTGACTTACCGAGAGACAAACGTGTCGAGATCGGCCTGACCTACATCTATGGTATCGGTACCACCAGTTCCAACCGCATCCTCAAGGAAGCGGATGTTGATCCCAACACCCGGGTGAAAGACCTGACGGACGAAGAAGTCGCCCGTATCAGCAAGGTCATCGAATCCACCCAGGTCGTGGAAGGCGATCTTCGCCGTGAAGTCGCGTTCAACATCAAGCGCCTGCAGGAGATCGGCTGCTACCGCGGTATCCGCCACAGAAAAGGTCTGCCTGTTCGCGGTCAGAATACCAAGAACAACGCACGTACCCGGAAAGGCCCGAAGAAGACCGTTGCGAACAAGAAGAAATAATCTTGATTTCGCGTATTCATTTTAAGAAAGGAACCCCATAAGGGAAGGTTAGTTTTCAATGGCAAAGCAAGCGTCAGCAAAAAAAGTGACTAAAAAGCGTGTCAAGAAAAACGTTGAACGTGGCCAGGCCCACATTCAGGCATCTTTCAACAACACGATCGTGACTCTGACCGATACTCAGGGCAACGCGTTATCGTGGGCGAGTGCCGGCGGCCTTGGATTCAGAGGTTCAAGGAAATCAACTCCTTATGCAGCACAGATGGCAGCCGAGACTGCTACCAAAGCCGCTTTGATCCATGGACTGAAATCCGTCGACGTTTTTGTAAAAGGACCCGGTTCGGGCCGCGAAGCTGCGGTCCGTGCGCTCCAGGCATCAGGACTTGAAGTCCTCAGCATCCAGGACGTAACGCCCGTTCCGCACAACGGATGCCGTCCGCCCAAGCGCAGAAGAGTGTAATGGAGGTAGAGTAAAGTGGCAGTTAATCGTGTTCCCGTATTAAAAGAATGCAGGGCTCTCGACCTCGATCCGGTCTATCTCGGCATCGACAAGAAGTCACACAGAAATACCAAGAGATCCAATAAGAAGACCAGTGAATACGGCCTGCAGCTTCGCGAGAAGCAGAAAGCCAAATTCATCTACGGCGTATTGGAGAAGCCGTTCAGAAATTATTATGAGAAGGCCTCGCAGATGAAGGGCATGGTCGGTGAAAACCTGATGATCCTTCTGGAAACGAGACTGGATAATGTGCTGTTCCGTGCAGGCCTCGGCAGGACCCGCCGTGAGACCCGTCAGATCGTGGACCACAGAGAAGTCCTTGTCAACGGAAAGTGCGTCAACATTCCGTCCTACCGCGTGAAAGCCGGTGACGTGGTCGAGATCAAGGAAGGCGCGAAGGATTCGCAGCGCTTCAAGGATATCGTTGAGACCACCCAGGGCCGCGGCGTTGCTGCCTGGCTCCAGAGCGATCTGGAAGCCCGCAAGGTCACCATCCTGCAGCTGCCCACCCGTGAGATGATCGACGTTCCGGTCGACGAAATGCTTATCGTTGAGTTGTACTCCAAGTAATTGAGTAGTCAGCCCGCACAAATTCCGGAAGGAGCACACATGTTAGATTTTGAAAAGCCCAATATTGAAATCGCTGAGATCTCCGAAGACAAGACCTATGGCCGTTTTGTCGTAGAGCCCCTGGAAAGAGGCTATGGCATCACACTGGGCAATTCGCTGCGCAGGATCATGCTTTCCTCGCTTCCCGGAGTGGCGGTTAGCCAGGTCAAATTTGGCGGCGTGCTGCATGAATTTACCACGATCCCGGGCGTGAAGGAAGATGTGACGGAGATCGTCCTCAACCTCAAGAGCCTTGCGATCAAGAGCAACAGTGATTCCGTGGAGCCCCGGATGGGTTACATCGATGTGACCGGCGAGTGCGTTGTCACCGCCGGCGACATCAAGCTGGATTCCGACCTTGAGATCATGAACCCCGACCTGGTCATTGCGACCCTGTCCGGCGGTGCGGATACTCATTTTACGGCCGAGATCACCATCACCAAGGGCCGCGGCTACGTCAGCGCCGATCGGAACAAGGCTGACGAAATGCCTCTCGGGGCCATCGCCGTGGATTCCGTTTACACGCCCATCGAGCGCGTGAACGCCACCGTCGAGAATACCCGTGTGGGCAAGATCACCGACTTCGACAAGCTGACCCTCGAGGTGTGGACCAACGGCACCCTCGCTCCCGACGATGCGGTGAGCCTGGCGGCCAAGGTCATGAGCGAGCACCTGTCCCTCTTCATCAACCTGTCCGAAAGTGCCAAGAGCGAAGAGGTCATGGTCGAGAAGGCAAACACGGAGAAGGAAAAAGCTCTGGAGATGAACATCGACGAGCTGGAACTGTCCGTCAGGTCCTTCAACTGCCTGAAGAGAGCCGGTATCAATACCGTCGAGGAACTTTGCAATCACACGCCTGAAGACATGATGAAGGTTCGGAATCTGGGACGCAAGTCGCTGGAAGAAGTTCTGGCGAAGCTCAAAGAGCTCGGCCTTGAGCTGAACAACGGCGAACAATAAGGGAATATTTCGGAGGAAATAAAATGGCACATTACAGAAAGCTTGGCAGAACGGCCAGCCAGCGCAAAGCCATGCTCAGGAGCCTTACCACTTCTTTGCTGCTGCACGGGAAGATCGAAACGACCGAGACCCGCGCCAAGGAAGTCCGCAAGCTCGCTGAGAAGTACATTGCGCTTGCCGTAAGAGAAAAAGACAACTTCGAGACCGTGACCGTGCAGGCCAAGGTCGCGAAGAAGGATAAAGACGGAAACCGCGTCAAGAAGGTCGTTGACGGCAAGAAGGTCACCGAGTTCGAGACCATCGAGAAGACCATCAAGAAGGACAGCCCTTCCCGCCTGCACGCCCGCCGCGAGATGCTGCAGTATCTCTACGGGGCGAAGACTCCGGACGCCAAAGGCCGGAAGATGGTGGAAGTTGACCTGGTCGAGAAGATGTTCGACGAGATCGCGCCGAAGTACGTCAACCGTCAGGGCGGTTACACCCGCATCACCAAGATCGGCCCGCGCCGCGGCGACGCTGCGATGATGGTCCAGCTGGAACTGGTCTGATCTTTTGCATGGAAACATACCGGGAAGAGCCGAGGCTTTTCCCGGTATTCTTATAGGCGGAAGGCGCAGGACAGGCTGTGAGCCGATGGCCCGGATCTGCGCCGGGAACACCTGAAAGGAGGCTGCGATGCCGCTCGGACTGATCGATAAACTGACGCCGTCGGATAAGGAAAATCTGGTGGACTACATCCTCTGGGTCGGGGACATGGACTTTGTGCAGTACCCGTTCCGTGACGCCGACGCGCTTGTTTTATGCATGCTCTGCTACTTCGACATGAAGATGTTCTTCGAGGACGGAAGGACGGAGATCCCGGTCAGAAAACTCGTGCCGCATCTGGAGTGCGGGAGCACGAAGCCGCAGATCACCGGCCCGGACGGCGGCAGCACGGACATCGCCCTGGCAGCCGCCCGCTCGAAGCGCTTCGGTGAACTGACCGTGCGGAACCATGTGGATATCCTGCAGGCGGAGCCGCCGCTGCAGTTTGCCGCGATGACCTTCCATGACGGGCAGGGAATGGATTTCCTCGCCTACCGCGGAACGGACTCGTCCATCACGGGCTGGAAGGAAGACTGCATGATCGCCTTCACGGAGACGGATGCGCAGCGCATGGCGGCGGCCTATGCACACCGGGTGCTGCCGGCGGCGGAACACTGGATCCTGGGCGGCCACTCCAAGGGCGGCAATCAGGTCGTTTACGCGGCCCTGGGTCTGGATGACAGCGAACTCGCGAGGGTGGAGCGCATCTACATGCTGGATGGCCCCGGCTTCTGTCCGGAGATCATCGACAGCGCCCGCATGGCGCGGATCGAGCCGCTCATCACCTGCGTCATCCCCGAATTCGACATGATCGGGCGGCTCTTTGAACCGGTGATCACGGACACCCGCGTGATCCGGAGCGCCAATCCCGAAGGCCTCGGGCAGCATGCGCTGGCCTCGTGGCTGGTCGATCACGGGAACCTGTCTTCGGGGAAACTCAGCGAGCGCGCCGACCGGATGATGAACGTCGTGAACGAATGGATCGCCGACATGTCCATGGATGAGCGGAAGATCTTCGTGAATGAGCTTTTCGACGCTTTCGACAGGGGCGGGACGACGGATCTCAATGAGATCACGGCGGAGCGCTTCGCAGCGACGCTGGTCGAGCTGAACCACACCAGCCAGGTGACGAAGAAGATATTTGCCGACCTGCCGAAAAAGCTGATCAGCGATCTGTTCAAGGACGTCAAGCCGATTCCCGATCTTCTGAAGGACGTCAAATCACCCTTTCCCGACCTTGCGGAACTGATCAAGGGCGGAAAGAAGGCGGAAAAGGAAAAGGGTATGGAGAAAGAAAAAGAGAAAGCCGAAGGCTGAGAGGCGATTGCCAAAGTCAGTAGATAGGCATGAAAAACGGGACGCCGCAGCGGCGTCCCGTTTTGGTATGAATACTTGCCCGACAGTTTAGCGGTCTTCGCGGAAATACGGCAGTCCCAGTCCTTCAGGCGGCTGATTCTCTCTCTTGTTTCTCAGGCTGGTGATGATCAGCACAATGATCGTGACGACGTAGGGGATCATCTTGTACAGCTCCTTGTTAGCCAGGTTCGTACCGGTGGGAATGAAGATGTAGAGGATGTACAGTCCGCCGAAGAGGATGGACGCGAAGATACTGGTCGTCGGATTCCACAGCGTGAAGATGACGAGCGCGATGGCGAGCCATCCGCGGTCGCCGAATGCGTCGTTCGACCAGATGCCGTTGGCGTAGTCCATGACGTAGTACAGTCCGCCGAGACCGGCGATCATGGAACCGAGGCAGGTCGCCGTATATTTGTACCTGATGACGTTGATGCCGGCGGCGTCAGCGGTGGCAGGACTCTCGCCCACGGCCCTCAGATGCAGACCCACACGGGTCTTTCTTAATGTCCGTCCGGCAATGATCGCGATGATGATAGCGGCGTATGCCAGGAAGCTGTAGGAACAGAAGATCTGTCCGAACCAGCCGAGGCTGTCTGCGAAGGGCAGCTTCGTGCGGAAGAAATTGCTCGTGTTCGTCAGAATGATCGAAGGCACCTCGGCGCCGGAGAGCTTGATCAGCGAGCCGCCGAAGAAGTTGCCGAAGCCCACGCCGAAGGTCGTCAGAGCCAGACCGGTGACGTTCTGGTTGGCGCGCAGCGTGACCGTCAGGAAGCAATAGATCAGACCCATGATCAGCGAACCGAGCAGACAGCAGACGACGGGTATGAGCACGGACAGCAGACCGTTCATCGGCTTGCCGGAGGTCTCGTAAGAGAAGGCTCCGATGACGCCGCACATACCGCCGACGTACATGACGCCCGCGGTACCGAGGTTCAGGTTGCCGGACTTCTCAGTGATGATCTCACCGGTGCTTCCCAGCAGCAGCGGTATGCTCTGCGCGATGGCACGAGGAATAAATGATACGATATCAAACATTTATCTGGCCTCCTTTCCCTCAGACTTGCGGAAATTGATCTTGTAATTGATGAAGAACTCGCAGCCGATGATGAAGAACAGTATGATGCCTGTCAGGATGTCGCCGAAGGCCTTGTTCAGTGAGAACGAGGTCGCGATCTCATTGGCACCTCTGCCGAGGAATACCAGCAGGAAGCTCGTGATGATCATCACGAACGGGTCGAACTTTGCGAGCCAGGCGACCATGACGGCGGTAAATCCGCGGCCGTCCACGATAGTGGTCGTCAGTGTGTGATTGGTGCCGGCGCACAGCAGGAGGCCGGCCAGTCCGCAGAGGGCTCCGGAAAGAATCATGGTGCGGATGATGACCTTCTCGACCTTGATGCCGATGTAACGGGCGGTACGCTCGCTCTCGCCGACGACAGCGATCTCGTAGCCGTGCTTGGAATATTTCATGTAGACGAAGATGATTAGCGTCAGCGCGGTGACGATGAGGATATTCAGCAGATATTTATTCGTACCGATGGCGGGGAACCAGCCTGCTTCGGTACGCTGGTTGATGATGCCGATGCTGCCGGATCCCTTGGGGCTCTCCCAGACGATGATGAAATAAGCCACGATCTGTGTCGCCACGTAGTTCATCATCAGCGTGAAGAGGGTCTCATTGGTGTTCCATTTTGCCTTAAAGAGAGCGGGGATCAAAGCCCAGACGGCGCCGGCGGCGATCGCGGCGACTGACTCGATGGCAATCAGCGCGGCGTTGGAGACCTTGCCGTTAAGAAGGATCATGCAGGCGGACGCCGCCAGACAGCCCATCAGAGCCTGGCCGTCGCCGCCGAGGTTCCAGAACCTCATGCGGAATGCAGGCACCAGAGCCAGACCGATGCACAGCAGCATGGAGATGTTCTGCAGCAGAGTCCAGACCTTGCGTTTCGTGCCGAAGGACCCCTTGATCATGCTTGCGTAGACTTCCAGAGGGTTCAGACCGGTGACTATGGTCGTGATCAGGCCGCAGACCAGGAGAGCGATGATCACTGCAGCCAGTCTGATCAGTATCGAGCGGCTGACGGGGATGTCGGTGCGCTTCGTGATATGGATCAAAGGCGTTTTTTTATTCATCGGCAGCCTCCTTAATATGCGTCATCATCATGCCTATGGTCTGCTTGTCGGCGGTGCGTCCGTCCAGGATGCCGCTGACGTGGCCGTCGCAGAGCACGAGTATGCGATCGCAGAGCTCCACAAGGACGTCCAGGTCCTCGCCGACATAGATGACGGCCACGCCGCGCTTCTTCTGCTGGTTGATCAGATCGTAAATGGTATATGACGAGTTGATATCCAGACCGCGCACAGCGTAAGCGGTCAGCAGTACGGTAGGCGCTGACGCGATCTCGCGGCCCACAAGGACCTTCTGGACGTTGCCGCCGGAAAGCTTTCTGACCATCGTATGGACGCCGGGAGTATTGACTTCGAGCTCCTTGATGACCTGTTTCGCGAGGTTCTCGGGGTCTTTCCTGTTGGTAAAGACCGACTTGCCGACGCGGTATGAGCGGAGCATCATGTTATCGGCCAGATCCATGTTTTCCACGAGTCCCATGCCGAGACGATCCTCGGGGACGAAAGACAGCGAAACACCGAGTGCCGCGATCTCCAGAGGATCCTTACCGATAAGGTCTTCCGTGGTGCCGTCGTCATTAACATATGTGATGCTGCCGGCCTCAACGGGCTGAAGTCCCGCGATGCCCTCCAGGAGTTCCTTCTGACCGGAGCCGGCGATGCCGGCGATGCCGAGGATCTCGCCGCTGTAAGCAGAGAAGGAGACCTTGTTGAGTTTGAGCACGCCGTCGATATTTCTGACGGTCAGTCCCTTGACGCGGATGCGTTCTTTGGAATTCACAGGTTCGGGACGGTCGATATTCAGTGAGACCTTGTGGCCGACCATCAGATCGGTCAGCTCCTGGGCGTTGGTCTCCGAAGTGACGCGGTCGCAGATGTACTTGCCCGCGCGGAGAATGGCCACTCTGTCAGAGACGGAGAGGACTTCGTTCATCTTGTGGGTGATGAGGATGATCGACTTGCCGTCATTTCTCATGTTGCGCAGAACGGCGAAGAGCTTGTCGGACTCCTGGGGAGTCAGAACGGCGGTCGGCTCGTCCAGTATCAGTATCTCGGCGCCGCGATAGAGGACCTTTACGATCTCTACGGTCTGCTTTTCGGAAACGGACATGTCGTAGATCTTCTCGTCAGGGTCGACTTCAAATCCATAGGCATCGCAGATTTTTTTGATGCGGGCGGCAGAAGTTTTCAGATCCAGCATGCCTTCCTTGTCCATTCCGAGGACGATGTTCTCATTGGCGGTGAGCACGTCCACGAGTTTGAAGTGCTGGTGGATCATACCGATGCCGTGGTTGAATGCCTCCTTGGGAGAGGCAATCGTAACAGGCTTGCCGCCGATGAGGATCTCACCCTCGTCAGGGTAATAGATGCCTGCGAGGATGTTCATCAGTGTAGTCTTACCGCTGCCGTTCTCGCCTAACAGCGCAAGGATCTCACCGGGATAGATATCCAGTGAGACATCGGAGTTGGCAATGACTTTTGAGCCGAAGCGCTTTGTGATGTTTCGCATGCTCAGTGCGGGGGTTCTCTCTTCCAAACGGAGTCCTCCTTTCGGATGCAGGTACTTTCATTATAACACTTTTGCCACATGAGAAAAGACGCAGTTCGCTGTATTTTTTCCCATGTGGCACAAGATGCCCTCGATGAGGCACATAAATAAATTAAGCCGGGGGCCCTGCATTAGCAGGACCTCCGGCAGGCAGTTTAAGATCAGCCGAAATTGGTATCGAGCAGGGTGATGCCGTCGATCTGCAGATCGAAGTAAGGACCCGAACGATATTCGGATTCATGGAAGTAACCGTCGGCAATAGCCTCGGTATCGCCGGTGAAAGTGCCGTCGTCGTCGACATCGGCCAGGTAGGTGGTCACGGGCTGGCCGTTAACGGTGAAGTTGGCGGTATCGAAAACGTGCAGCTTGCCTTCCTTGAGTTCGTTCCATGCAGCCTGGATGGCCTCCTCGGTACCCTTGGCAGCGACGCTGGTGTTGAGTTCAGCGAGCTCAACACTGCCGGTGGCGATGGTGCCGACCCAGTCAACATCGACCTTGCCGCCGTCCCTGACGGTCTGAATCACATACTCATAATAAGGAGCCCAGTTGATGCGGGAAGAAACGATGTAGGTGTTGGGGCCTGCAGCCTTGGTGCTGCCGTTGTAGGAAACGTTGGGAACACCGTTGTTCTCGCAGGCAGTAGGAGCGCCCAGGGAGTCGGCATGCTGGCTGATAAGGACGCAGCCGTTCTTGATCAGCATTTCAGCGCCTTCTTTTTCAGCGGTCTCATCATACCATGAACCGGTGAAGGTGACTTCCATCGTGACAGAAGGGCAAACGCTCTTTGCGCCAAGATAGAAAGAGGTGTAGCCGGAGATGACCTCAGCGTAGGTGTAGGCTCCGACATAGCCCATCTTGGCCTGATCGGCAGTGATCTTGCCGGACTCGATCATCTCGTTGAGCTTCATGCCTGCAGCGATACCGGCAAGATAGCGGCCCTCATAGATGGCGGCAAAAGCGTTGGCGTAGTTGTCAAGACCCTCGGTGTGAGCATACACGCCGGTAGCGGAGCAGAAGACTGTCTCAGGGAAGTCCTTTGCGGCGGCAAGCATGAATGCCTGATGGCCAAAGCTGTCAGAGAAAACGACGTTGCAGCCCTCGTCTACCATCTCAGCGGCGGCTTCGTAGCAGTCCTGGGTCTCGCCGATATTGGTCTTGATGATGTAGTGGTCCTCATCGAGACCCATGTTGGCGCAGGCTTCCTTGAATCCGTTCAGGAAGTTGAGGTCATAGGTCGAGTTCTCATCGTGCAGGCAGATAAGACCAACCTTGATCTCCTTGGCGGGAGCAGCGGTCTCCGGGGCCTGGGTGGTGGTGTCCGCAGCCTTCGTGGTGGTGTCCGCAGCCTTCGTGGTGGTGTCCGCGGCCTTGGTGGTCTCCGGAGCCTTGGTGGTCGTGTTGTTGTTGGTGCCGCAGGCGGCCAGAGACAGGATCATGGCGAGGGTGAGCAGCACAGCGATAAGTTTTTTCATGTTTTTCCTCCTGGGATGGATGGATTATGTAATTTATGTGAAATTACATCCGTAATTCAACGGCGGAAGGTGAGCGAATCCGATTCCATGGATTCGATGATGGCCAGAGACTCGACGCGGACGCCCTTCTTGCGGAGCTCGTCGCCGCCGCTCTGGAAGCCTTTTTCAATGGCGATGGCACAGCCGACGACTTCGGCACCGGCCGCTTCGGCCAGGCTGAAAAGCCCGTGCAGGGCTTCGCCTGTCGCCAGGAAATCGTCCACGAGCAGGATCCTGTCGTTTTTGTTGATGTAGTCGGCAGGGATCACGGCATTGTAGTCGTTGTTGTGGGTGTAGGAGTGAACGGGAGCCGTCAGCACGCGCCCGGAAACATTGGAGGACGCACTCTTCTTGGCGAAGACGATCGGAACGCCCATATAGACGGCGGCGGCAAAGGAAAGCGCGATCCCCGAGGCTTCGATGGTCAGGATCTTCGTGACACCCTCCGATTTGAAACGGTTGGCGATCTCCTTGCCGAGTTCGAGCATGAACGGGGTGTCGATCTGCTGATTGAGGAAAGAACCCACCTTCAGCACGTTGCCGGGCAGGACTTTGCCTTCAGACAGGATCTTTTGTTCGAGAGCTTCCATGGGACCTCCTTGAGGTGAGAGACAGGCAGATGAATCGAAAAAGCGGGCGATCCATATGGTCTGCCCGCTTTTTGGAAAATATATAACAAACCAATAGTCGCATCTATGGCGTGCGGTAGAAACGTTTGGGCCGTTACATCCAAACTTATACTGGCAGATTCATCTGTATTCAGTTGATGTGGTAATTGTAAACGGCAGCCCCGAAAAAATCAAGAGGCTGCCGCTTAAGATGTAAAGGTTTTTTTCCTATATATAGTAGAAAAATCAGGCAAATTTTGCGTAGGTCTCCGACATCTGGGTCCGGATCTCGGCGGAGAGGGCTTTCTGCGCCGTCCGGTCGAGCCCGGCGGTGGGAATGGGCTTCCCGAAGATGACGGTGACCTCAGCCGGACGGACAAAGGGCCGGTGGTTCTCGTAGATGTCGTCAGTGTGCACGTAGGTGATCGGAAGGATGGGAACACCGGTCGCGAAGGCGCTCTTGAAGCTGCCTTCACGGAAAGGCTGCAGGCCGTTCAGGTGCCCGCGGGTGCCTTCGGGATAGATACAGAAGGCATATCCGGCTTTCAGTTCCTCCTCCATCTGATGGGTCACGGCGACGCCGGAGCGCAGGCTCTTTCTGTCCAGGAAAATGCAGTGGATGAATTTCATCCAGGTGCGAAGGAGCGGGATCTTCTTCCATTCGACCTTGGCCACGGTGCCGCAGATCCGGCGGATGTACTGGTACTGGACAAAGATATCGAAATAGCTGCGGTGGTTGCAGACAAAGAGGACGGGCTCCTTTTCCGGGATGTTTTCGGCACCGACGGCGGTGACTTTCGAGCCGGAAAGAAGCAGCGCCAGCTTCATGAGAAAGCGCAGATAGGCCATGGAAGCCTTCGTCTGTGCGTCACGCGAAACCAGCCCGAGCAGCCGGCACACGAGCATGGCCGGCAGGCCGATCGGGACGAGAAATATGAAAAGCGCCAGAACAATAAGGATGAGTCTCAGCATGAGGTCCGGAAACTCCTTCTTCTCGTGATTAAAGAGAGTATACCACGCCCGCGCGGCGGAAACAACCGCCAGAATTGTTAAATAACAGGAAAATAAAAGAATGACGTCCTGCGGCTTGACATTCGCGCTTTTATGTGTTAAAGTGCGGTCAAAGAAAGCGTGCGGAGGTAGGAGATGAATCATGTCATGCAGTCAGAGCCTGTCCGCGACCTGATCCGGGCGATCCTTTCGCTGGAGAACGAGCAGGAGGTCGAGCATTTCCTGACGGACATCTGCACCGTGAACGAGGTCGCAACGCTTGCACAGCGCCAGCAGGTGGCATTTCTGCTGAAGGACGACCTGACCTATAACGAAATTGAAGAGAAGACCGGTGCGTCAACGGCGACCATCAGCCGCGTCAAACGTTCCCTGCTGCAGGGCGGCGAGGGATACGAAGCCGTTTACAACCGGATCAAAGGAGAATAACCGAATATGACATCCATCTGTGAGGCGCTGAATGTGCCTCAGCAGGAGGCTGTGCGAACGACAGAGGGACCGCTGCTCATCCTGGCAGGAGCCGGATCGGGCAAGACCCGCACCCTGACGCACCGCATAGCCTATTTGATTGAAGAAAAAGGAGTGGACCCCTGGCACATCCTCGCGATCACCTTTACCAATAAAGCCGCCGAGGAAATGAAGAGCCGCGTCACGGCCATGACGCCGGAGGGCAGGAGCGTTTTCGTATCGACGTTCCATGCCTGCTGCGCGCGGATCCTCCGGGGATACGCGGACCGGCTGGGCTACACGAAGTCATTTACGATCTACGATACCGAGGACCAGAAGGTCCTGATGCGCCGCATCATCAAGGACAGGGATCTGGATCCGAAGATCTACAACGAAAAGGACGTGCTGCGGCAGATCTCGTCCCTGAAGGACGAGGTGGTGACCGCCGACGAGTACGCGTCGCGGCCCGGGAGTTTCCGGGAACAGAAGATCGCGGAGCTCTACACGGAGTACCAGAAACGCCTTCTCATGGCGGACGCGATGGATTTCGACGATCTGCTGGTGAACACTGTCCTGCTTTTCCGGGAAAATGAGGACGTGCTCGAGCGGTACCGCGACCGTTTCCGCTACATTCTGGTGGATGAGTACCAGGACACGAACACGGCGCAGTTTGAATTTGTCAGGCTGCTGGCACAGGAGCACCGGAACCTCTGCGTGGTCGGCGACGACGACCAGTCCATTTACAAGTTCCGCGGGGCCAACATCGGCAACATCCTCCATTTCGAGGAGGCTTTCCCGGGGGCGAAGGTGATCCGCCTGGAGCAGAACTACCGCTCGACGAAGAACATCCTCGCGGCGGCGAACCAGGTCATCAGCCACAACGAAGGGCGCATGGACAAGACCCTCTGGTCGGACAAGCCCGAGGGCGACCGCGTCGCGCTGAGAGAGTACGCGGACTCCCGTGAGGAGGCCCGGGAGATCGCCCGGGACATCGAAAAGGAGCGGGCGCGCTTCCCTTACGGGGCGTGCGCGGTCCTCTACCGGACGAACAGCCAGTCACGCCTGCTTGAAGAGGCCTTCGTCGACCGCGGGATCCCCTACATCCTGGTCGGCGGGACCAATTTCTACGAGCGGCGCGAGATCAAGGACCTGCTGGCCTACCTGAAGACCGTGGCGAACGCCTATGACGACGTGGCGGTCCGCCGGATCATCAACGTGCCGCGCCGCGGCATCGGGGACACGACGGTCGAGAAGATCGCAGCCCTCGCCTCGCAGGAGGGCATCACCTTCTGGGACGCCCTGCAGCGCTTTGCCGAAGGACCGGACGCCGGAAAGGCCGCTGCCGCGAAGCTGAAAGGCTTTCTGGAACTGATCGCTTCGTTCCGCGAGGCGGCGAAGGAAATGCGCGTCGCCGAGCTGATCAACCTCATCCTGGACAGGAGCGGCTACCGCGAAGCCCTGAAGGAAGAGGGCGAGGTCGAGGCGGAGGCGCGTCTTGAGAACCTCATGGAACTGCAGAACAAGGCGGCGGACTTTGAGGACGAGGCCGGCGATCCCGAGGGGCTCGGGCGCTTCCTGGAGCAGGTCGCCCTGGTCGCGGACGTCGATGAGATGGAGACCGGCACCGACCGCGTCACACTTATGACCATGCACAGCGCGAAGGGCCTGGAATTTCCCAAGGTCTACCTCGCCGGTATGGAGCAGGACCTCTTCCCGGGCGCCCGCTCACTGTATTCCGGCAATGACGAGGACCTCGAGGAGGAACGGCGCCTGTGCTACGTGGGCTTTACCCGCGCGCAGGAAAAACTGGTCCTGACCGCGGCGCGCATGCGGATGGTGAACGGCCAGACGCAGATCCACAACACGTCGCAGTTCGTGGACGAAATAGACCCGCTGAGCCTGAAGCGGGAGAGAAATGCATCCATGCTGAGCCCGCGCGAAGGCAGCGAGCGTCAGATGAAAAAAGACTATGAGGCCGGAAGGATCTCGACCTTCGGCAGAAAGGGGCAGTCAGTGGGCTGGACAGATTTCGGCGACAGCTTCGGTTTCGGCGAGATGCCGAAAATGCGCGGGAGCGTGAGGCCGCAGGGAAGCGGACCCGTGTCCTCCTATTTTTCCTCGCAGGAGGAGAAGATCCGGGAGGCGTCGCAGAGTGCGGGTGACCTTCAGCCGGGCGACCGCGTGAGCCAGAAGCGCTACGGCAAAGGGACCGTGGCAGAGGTGAAGCAGGGCAAGCGCGACCTGGAAGTAACGGTGGATTTCGACAACTTCGGCCGGAAAGTCATGCTGGCCGGCTTTGCCGGATTTGAAAAGATCGAAGAGGAATAAGAAAGGACGGGTGGTCATGCGCAAAGCGAAAAAGTGCTGCAAAGTGAAAAGGACCCTGATCGTTTGCCTGGTGTTGGCCGTGCTCGCATTCATCGGCTGGCTGGTCTACTATTTCTTCTTTGCGGACGATCCCGAGGAACTGGACAACAGCCTGTTCCGGGAAGAGGATCCGAAGGCGGAGGAGAAGCCTGAAGCGGCGCCTGCGGATGCCGAGGCCGCGGAAGACACGGCCGAGGAAGCCGAAGCGGAAGCCGCCGCCGAAGAGGAGCCGGAGGCTTAGAGCCGCAGCGAGGCTGTCATTCTGTCATCCTGAGCGAAGTGCCCGCAGGGGACGAGCGAAGGATCCTGATGACCCTAAGGAGAAAATATGGATGATCGTGTGACCTGCACCGCCTTCGGGCGCTGCGGCGGCTGCCGCTACGGCTCCGAACCGTATGAAGAGCAGCTGGCCGTAAAGGAACAGGAACTCATCAGACTCTTCCGGACCGTGCTTCCGGAAGAGTTCTTTGCATGCGGAGCCTACGAGGGCATGCTGGGCAGCCCCCGGCAGTGGGGCAGCCGCAATAAGATGGAATTCTCCTTCGGCAATGAGTCGAAGGATGGGCCTCTGACCCTAGGCCTGCACAAAAAGGGCAGCTTTTACGACATCATTCCGGTGCCGGACTGCCGCATCGCACCGGCGGATTTCGGCAGGATCTGCGCCGCCGTACAGGCGTATTTTCGGGAAAAGGGCGTGTCCTTCCTGCACAAAAAGACCCATCAGGGGAGCCTGAGGCACCTGGTGCTCCGAAGCAGCCTGGACGGGTCCGTGATGGTCAATCTGGTGACGGCGTCGAACTACCGGCCGGAACCGGACTTCATCGAAATGCTGCTTGCCCTCCCGCTCGAGGGCCGGATCAGCGGCATTCTGCATACCGAAAATGACAGCCGCGCGGACGCGGTCATCCCGGAGAGGGTGACGGTCCTGTGGGGCGAAGATTTCCTGACCGAGACCGTACTAGGGATGCGGTTTACGCTTTCGCCTTTCTCCTTCTTCCAGACGAACACACGCGGGGCGGAGGTACTCTACGGGAAGGCGCGGGATTACATCTCGCTCACGCCGGGCTGCACGGTCTATGACCTTTACAGCGGGACCGGGACGATCGCGCAGGTGCTCGCGCTGGCAGCCGGAAGGATCATCGGCGTCGAGATCGTGGAGGAGGCGGTCGCGGCTGCGCGGGAAAATGCCGCCCTGAACGGCTTGTCAAACTGCAGTTTCCTCTGCGGCGACGTGCTGAAGGTCCTCGATCAGATCGAAGAGGTGCCGGACATCATCGTGATGGATCCGCCGCGCGACGGCGTGAATCCGCGGGCCTTGTCGAAAATCATGAACCGCGGTGCGGCGCAGCTTCTTTACATCAGCTGCAAGCCCGCGAGCCTCGTCAGGGACATCCCCGCGCTCCGGCTGGGCGGCTACGAAGTCAGGCGGCTGTGCTTCGTGGACATGTTCCCGAACGCCGCCGGCTGCGAAGCAATTGCACTTTTGTCCAAACCATCCGCGTGAGCGCACAGAAGGCGGCGGAGCCGTCTGCCTGCCTGACAAAACCTGAGGAATGACGATGAAAAAGATTTCCGAGAAGAAAAGAAAACGGATCTTTGAGATCATCCAGATCGGCAACCGGGAGGATTTCCCGAGCCGGGCGTTCGATATCGGGCTCGTGATCGCCATCGTGGCGAACATTACGGTGCTGCTGCTGGATACCTTCGACGAGCTGAGCGCCTACGACGGGCTGTTCCGGGTCATTGAGATCGTGACCGTGCTGATCTTTTGCGTGGAATATGCCCTGCGCATCTGGACGGCCGACATCCTGTACCCCGACGAAACAAAAGGCCGGGCAATCGTCAAGTTCATCCTGTCCTTCGACGGCATCGTGGATCTTCTGACCATCCTGCCGTTCTTCTTCCTGTCCGGCATGGGGGCGCTGCGCTTCCTGCGCGTCGCGCGCATTTTCCACCTCTTCCGCATCAACACGCAGTATGAGTCCTTCCAGGTGATCACCTCGGTCCTGAAGGAAAAGAAAAATGCGATCCTCTACTCGGTCTTCATCATCATCGTCCTGATCCTGGCGGCATCGCTGACTATGTACAGCGTGGAACATACGGCGCAGCCCGAGGCCTTCAAAAATGCCTTCTCCGGCATCTGGTGGAGCGTCTCGACGGTCTTTACGGTCGGCTACGGGGACATTTACCCGATCACGGTCCTCGGCCGCGTCATGGGGGTCATCATCACCTTCCTGGGCGTCGGTGCCGTCGCGATCCCCACAGGCATCCTGTCGGCCGGCTTCGTCGAACATTACAGCCGCCTGCAGCGCAGTGTGGATGCGGCCCAGTACAAGAACAGCGCCGCGGTCATCCTGGCGGACAGGGATTCGCCTTACGTGGACCGCAGCATCAGGGAAATAGAAGAAATGAACGCCGTCTGTGTGACGGCGCTCATTCGGGGAGAACTGGTCATCATCCCGGAGGACTCGGTCCGTGTCGAGGAGGGTGACGTTCTGCTGGCAACTAAATTGTAAATTCCGATCAGTTGTTTTCCGCGGCTTCGGCCTCGGCAGGCTCCTGTGCTTCCGGCACGGGAGCTTCTTTTTTGGCGGCCGGTTCCTTGCCGTACCAGACCACGACCTGCGGGAACGGGATCTCGATGCCGCCGGCATCCAGGGCCAGCTTCAGCTCGCGGTTCAGGACACGGCGCGCGGCGTAGATGTTCGACTCGTCCACGTCGGCGATGACCTTCAGGTCCACGGAGGAATCGGAGAGGCTTTCCACGCCTACGTAGCGCGGCGTCTTCGGGAAATATTCCGGATAGCGCTCGGGGAGTTTTTCCAGCATGTCGGTGATGACCTTCTCCGCGGCCACGAGGTCCGCGCCGTAGGCAATGCTGACGACGGACACGGCAAGGGACGTGACCTCGGACAGGTTGGTCAGTACGCGGATGTCGGAGTTGTTGATGATGCGGTTGTTGCCGCCGGCGTCGACGATCTGGGTCGAGACGATGCCGATGTTCTTGACCGTGCCGCGGAAGCCGTCCACGCTGATGATGTCGCCCACGTAGAAGCGCCCTTCAAAGAGGATGAACAGCCCGGCGAAAATGTCTTCGATGAGGCTCTGCGCGCCGAAGCCGATGACCAGGGCTAAGATCCCGAGGCTGGCGATGACGGTCAGGATGTCGGCGCCCAGCAGGTTCAGGCCGTAGATCACGCCGAAGATCACGATGGCGTAGCGGACGAGGTTGGCGATCATGCCCTTGATCGTTTCCGCGTGCCGGTTTTTCATCTTGATCAGGGAGAAAATCCACATGATCACGCGGTACACGGCCCAGCAGGCGGCGATCATGAAGAGCAGCGAAACGACCCTCAGATAATCAAATCCGCCGTCCTTGCTCTGCACGGGCATGTACTTGCTGAAATAGGTCTCGTGGAAGAGCCGTACGGCTTCCTGCTGCGCCGGCGTCAGGAAGAAGAGAAGATGCGGCGCGTTCAGTGCGATCACGACCAGAAGGATGATCACGATCCCGATGATGCGGAGAATGCCTTTGCCCTGTTTCTTGGTATTTGTGTTGCTGCTCATGATGAGATCCTTTCCCGGCACGCTGCCGGAGATATTTTATGGCTTATGGGGTTGAGTACGGGTGAAATTACGGCTGCTTATAACTGCGGTTTTGTCCTCCCTTGGGCCGAACCATAAGGACTTCGTCCGAAGAGCCGCTGGTGGCGGCCCTCAGACAGATACTGTAGTAGTACGTCGTTCCTGACGTGGGGGTGAAATTGAAGACAAAGGTTCCGGTCCGGGAAGTCGGGTTGTAGGTGTCTTCAACGTATCCAAGCCAGTCTGTATGATTGGCGTCTGCATAGACGAGGTTGTCCCATTCGAAGAAACCGTACGTTGCGCTTGCCTGATTCCAGAAGTCCTTTTCAATGGTGTATTTGACGGTTTTGGCGTTGACAAAGGAAATAGTAAACGCATAGGTGCCGCAGCCGCGGGTGCATTTGAGCGGCGTAGTATTATTCCAGGTTGCATAGGCGTTCATATTGAAGTTATGTCCCAGCGCTGCTTTGTATGTATCTTTATAACTCTTTTTGCAGCGGGAACAGGTGTGGGTGGTGTAGCCCTGCGCGGTGCAGGTGGGCGCGGTGACCTTGTTCTTGTAACTGTGTCCCAGCGCTGACTTGTAGGTATCCTTATAACTGTTTCCGCAGTTGGCGCAGGTGTGAGTGGTATAGCCCTGCGCGGTGCAGGTGGGCGCGGTGACCTTGGCTGTGTAGCGGTGGCCGGTGGGCTCGAGCACGACGGACGTCCGGGACAGTTCTTCGCCGCAGACTTCGCAGTAGACGACTTCGTCCGCGCTGCCTTCTTCGGTGCAGGTTGCGGGGACTTCGTTCTCCATGACGGGTTCAGCCTCGGTATGGCCGGTCGCCTCAAGTACGACGACCGTCCGGGAGACTTCTTCACCGCAGACAGAGCAGTAGACGACGTCTTCTTCGCTGCCGTCTTCGGTACAGCTCGGCTCGATCACATTTTCCACGACAGGCTCTTCTCCGACATGGCCGAGCGGTTCAAGCAGGACGCTGATGCGGGAAACTTCCTCGCCGCAGACGGTGCAGTAATAGACATAGTCCTCGCTGCCGTTGTCGGTGCAGTTCGGGTCGACGTGGTTCTCCACGACATATTCGTCCTGCGTGTGGCCGGTGGCAAACAGGACCCGGTGTACCCGTGACATCTCGGTATTGCAGACTTTGCAGTAGGTCACTTCTTCGTATGAGCCGTCGTGCGTGCAGTCCGGGTTGACGATATTTTCTCTGACAGGCGATGCGCCTTCGTGTGCTTTGTACGTGGTCTGCTTCAGCTGCACGCCGCAGTCGGTGCAGACATAGCAGCTCACGCCCGGCTGCGTGCAGGTCGGTTCCCGCAGAACGACGAGCCTGCTGTAATCATACTGGTGAGGCGCCTTGGGATCGCTGTCCCAGAGGGCTTCGAATTCGTCCGGCGTATAATCGCTGGGCTGCTCGATGGCGTCCTCATGCAGCGGGATCATCATTTCCTTGATCCGGCGGGCGGCAGCGGAGGAATCCCCCTCGGCCGCATTGACGATCAGCGCTGAGGCGGCCACGATCGCGGCGCCGCCGCGCATGGCGGAACCGAGGAACTTCCGGAACCAGGACATGCGGTTGCGCTTTGCCTGTTTCTCCTCCTTTATGTTCCGCGGGCTTTCTCCCTGAGGGGTCTCTCCCTGGAAGATGTTGTCTTCCCGCATGGTCACATAGGATTCCTTAAAAAAGGTCACGTCGGGATACTCCGGCGTAAATTCCGGATCGATATGGTGCTCGGGCATGGGCTCGAGCTCTTCATTGTAATTCCACTCGTTATCCATACGGGTTCTGCCTTTCGGTGAGGGAAGATCGGCTGTACAGTTCTCTGCTTTAATTATGCAAAGCGGTAAAGAGATTGTCAAGACAAATGTGCTTTCGAAAATAAGGGAGTCTGTGTATTTCGGCGGGGAGGGACAGGCTGCGTGAAAGTGCCGTGCGGAAGCGTTCCGGAGAGGGCAAAAATGTTTTCGTAAAAAATTTAATGTTTTTCGTAAAAAGTGCTTGACAAGGGGTTGGCGGGGGTGTATAATGCGGTTAACGATAAACATTAAATCGTTAACGGAAAACGTTTTCAATGCACATTATACCCAGGAGGCTTTCATTATGAACAGCGAAATCAAAAACAAGATCAATACCATCGGCAAGGTCGGCCGCGTACTTACCGTTATCGCCAAGATCATCGTGATCGCGGGCATCGTCTGCGTGTGCCTCGCCGGCGTCGTCGGGCTCTTCATGCCGAAGGATGCGGTAAAACTTTCCATGGACGGCAGCATGCAGGTGCAGATATCCAAAAAACTCTATGAGGGCAAGTTCCCGCTCATCGGCCTGAACGGGATCGAAAACGGCTCCTTCTCCCTGAACGGCGAAGACTATGAGGCAGTTTCGGTGCAGGAGACCGACGACGGGATCATCGTCGACCTGAAGGGGGACGGTGGCGACGTGGAAGTCCGGACGATGCTTCTTCGGGGCTGCCTGATCGGCCTCATCTATCTGACAGCGGCGCTGGTCATGCTCTGCTTCCTGAAGAGCCTGATGACCGAACTCAGGAACTGCGATACGCCTTTCGCTTCGGGCGTGATCAAAAAGATGACGAACTTTGCCTGGTCGCTCATCCCGATGGCGGTGCTGTCCGGCGTTTCCTTCGACTGGAGCTTCCTGGCCAACTCGGTCAGAGACTTCCATTACAGCATCAACCTGTCCGCGGTGCTGGTGATCCTCGTGGTCCTTGCCCTGGTGCAGGTCTTCAAATACGGCGCCCAGCTGCAGCAACAGGCTGACGAGACCCTGTGAGGTGAGAAATGGGACGCATTATCTTAAGGCTCGACCGGGTCATGGCCGACCGGAAGATGAGCCTGAATGAATTATCCGAGCGGGTGGGGGTCGCGAACGTGAACCTCTCCAAGCTGAAGAACGGCCATATCAGTGCCATCCGCTTTTCGACCCTGACCGCGATCTGCGAGGCCCTGCACTGCCAACCCGGCGACATCCTGGAGTATGCCCCGGACGCCCCGGAAGAGGACGTCCCGGCACAGCTTCCGCAGATGTGAGAGGAGATTCCAATGATTACTGACAGCTATGATCCCGTGACCAGACCCGTCGTTTCACCGGGCGATTTCTATCCGGAGGGCGACGTCAGCCGGGTGTGCCTGATTATTTTTTCCGAGCAGCTATTCCGTTACATGCAGGAGCATTTCAGCTGCGAGCCGGTCGGGATGATCGGCGCCTGCAACGGCCGGAAGCGGATCTGGAAGACAGAATATGAGGGCAGCACTCTGGTCTTTTACCTCTCGGCGATCGGTTCCTGCGGCGCGGGCACCGACCTCATCGAAACGGCGCACCAGACCGGCGCGCGGAAGTTCGTGATGTTCGGCTCGGCGGGGAACCTCGCCCCGGAAAAGACGGAAGGAAAGTACGTTCTTCCGACGGCTGCCTACCGTGACGAGGGGCTGTCCTATCACTACGCGCCGGCGTCGGATTATATCGAAACGCCGGGGCACCGGCTGCTGGAAAAACTCTTTGACGAATGGAAGGTGCCTTACGTCAGCGGCCGCATCTGGACGACCGATGCGATCTACCGCGAGACCGCGGGGCATCTGTCAGCCCGCCGGGCGGACGGCTGCCTTGCCGTCGACATGGAAGTCTCGGGTGTGCAGGCGGTGTGCGATTTCCACGGCTTCGAACTCTACGATTTCCTCCAGGTGGGGGACGTGCTGCGCGAGGAGGACCACGACGTCAGCGGCCTGCACGGGGCGAACCACGATCTGCCGAAGCTCCATATCGCGCTCCGCATCGCGAAGACGCTGATGGAGGAAGAAAGGGACGAAAAGAACTGAATATTTTTCCGCAGCAGGCGTCGGGACTTGAAAGACCGGCGCCTGTCTGCTATTGTAGGAGAAGAAGAGGAGAGCAGACATGAGCAATTTCAGGATCAAACACATCGGGATCAGGACCGACAGCGCGGAGGAAGCCGGGGAGACGGCTTCGCTGCTGGCGGCGCTTTTTGATCTTTCGGGGATCCGGGCGACCGATACGGCTGTCTGGGCAGGAGATCTCTTCGAGGTGATGAAGAGCGACAAACGCGGTCCGCGCGGGCACGTCGCCATGCAGACGGATGACGTGGAAGCGGCCATGGAGGCCCTCCGCGCCAGGGGCATCGGCTTCCTGGAAGACACGATCCGCCGGAACGAGGAAGGAAAGATCATTTTTGTTTATCTGGATAAGGAAATCGCCGGTTTTATGTTCCATCTTACCGTGTGATAGATAAAACTATTCTTTGAGGAGGAAAACATGAACAGGAAGATCAGTAAAATTCTTGCTCTGATCGCGGTCATCGCCATGGTCCTTTCGATGACTGCCTGCAGTTCGAACAAGAAGGAATCTTCAGCACCCGTGCAGACGACGGAAGCGCCGGCAACCACGGAAAAAACCGAACCGGCTCCGCAGACAACGGAAGCACCGGCAACCACGGAAGCCCCGGCGACAACGGAAGCACCGACAGAGGCTCCTTCGACCGAAGCGCCGACTGAACCGGTGGCTCCCGAAGTGGAACCGAGCGGCGACATCGTTATCGTCTTTACCAGCGACGTCCACTGCGGCGTTGACCAGGGCTTCGGCTACGCCGGTGTAGCGAAGATCAAAGAGTATCTGGAATCCCAGGGCGATGCCGTCATTCTGGTAGACGACGGCGACAGCATCCAGGGCGAGCCGATCGGCACCCTGACCAAGGGCGAAGCCATCATCGACCTGATGAACAAGACGGGCTACAGCATCGCGATCCCCGGCAACCACGAATTCGACTACGGCATGGAAACCTTCCTGAACCTGACCGAAAAAGCAGACTTTGAGTACATCAGCTGCAATTTCAACAAGGAAGGCGAACTGGTCTTTGCGCCTTACGTGATTCGTGAGCTGGCCGGCAAGAAGGTGGCCTTCGTCGGCATGACGACCCCGAAGACCCTGACGAGCTCCACGCCCCGCTATTTCATGAACGACAAGGGCGAATTCATTTACGGTTTCTTCCAGGATGATACCGGCGAGAAGCTTTATCAGGCGGTCCAGAAGGCCGTGGACGATGCCCGTGCGGAAGGCGCCGAGCTGGTCGTTGCCATGGCGCACATGGGCAATGAAGCCGAAGTGAAGCCTTATACCTACGTGGACATTATCGAAAATACCACAGGCATCGACGTGCTCCTGGACGGCCACAGCCATGACACGGAGCAGGTCACGGTCAAGAACAAGAACGGGGAAGACGTCCTGCGTTCGGCCTGCGGCACCAAGCTCGCGGCTGTTGGCTGGTGCAGGATCGCAGCGGACGGCAAGATCAGCACCGGTCTCTACAAGTGGGAAAATGACGTTTCGGCGTTTGAGCTTCTCGGCCTTACCGGCCCTGCGGCTGACAGCGTGAAGGAAGCGGCCGACGTCCTGGCGGCCAAACTGAAAGAAGTGGTGGCGCGGACCGAAGTGGATCTGACCATCTACGATCCCGAAGCGAAGGATACGAACGGCAAACCCATCCGCATGATCCGCCGCGCGGAAACCAACCTCGGTGATCTTTGCGCCGATGCCTACCGTGCTCAGTCCGGAGCGGACATCGCTTTCGTTAACGGCGGCGGTATCCGCGTCAGCATCAATGCCGGCGACATCACGCTGGGGAACATTCTGAGCGTCCATCCTTTCGGCAACGCGATGTGCGTGATCGAAGTGAGCGGCCAGCAGATCCTGGATGCGCTGGAATGGGGCGCACGCGCCGTACCTGGTGAAAACGGCGGCTTCCTGCAGGTGTCCGGCCTGTCCTATGAGATCGACAGCAGCATCGATTCCACCTGCAAGGCGGATGAGAACGGCCTGTTTGTGAGCGTGGAAGGCGAACGCCGCGTGAAGAACGTGAAGGTCGGCGAGGAAGATCTGGATCCGAACAAGACCTATACGCTGGCCAGCCACAACTACATGCTCCTGGAGAACGGCGACGGCTACACGATGTTTGACGGCTGCAAGCTGCTGCAGGATTGCGTGAAGCTGGACAACCAGGTCCTGATCGACTACATCACCGAGTCTCTCGGCGGCGTGATCGGCGAGGAATACGAAGAACTCACCGGCCAGGGCCGTATCGTGATCACGGAATAAAAACGCCTTCGGTCTCCGGACCCCGGAAAATGCACAAAAAGAGACTGCCGCACTGCGTGATATGTACCCAGTTTCCTGGACACATTGATTTATGACGGGCCTCAACAAGTGGATGCCATTCTGTACTTTACAGGTGGCATCCATTTTGTTTTTGCCTGGATGCGTTCATTGTTGTAATAGTCAATGTAATCCG
>JAFRRD010000044.1 GCA_017428265.1 Lachnospiraceae bacterium
ATCCCGCGTTGCTCCAGCAACACTAAAACGAAACCTGGCGTTGATCAACGCCAGGCCTCGCAAAGTTCTTGGTTTTCGTTCAGCTCAATCTTTATGGGATCTTGAACTTCAAAACTGTTGCACTTAGTTTGACAATTCACTCAATTTTCCAGTCACTGACTGGAATTTTTCTTCCCTTCTCTCTGCTCTCTCTTTTTCCTTCTCTGCGGGCGGTTAGCTTTCTCGGATTCGAAGAGTTCCACCGCGGCGTCGGTCAGGTCGGGATTCCAGGTCTTGCCGACAGGCTTGCTCTTGGCCGCCCAGGGGCAGTAGTCGACGTAGTCTTCGTCCAGGATGACCGTGTAGGGCGGGCCGCACTGATCGTTGACGTGCGAGTAAATGTGCCGCCCTGTACGGATCAGTTCCTCCGCAGCGCTGTCGGACATTTTTGCCGTCAGCTGGCTGAATACCGCGCCGGAGATCTCGTACATGTCCCGGGAGCCCTGAAATACGATCTGCGCGCCGTACACGCCTTTCGCCTCATTGTAAGCGGCCTTCCAGCTGCCGCCCTGCTTGATCTGCATCTCAGTCCTCCCTCCTACTTCTTCAACTCTTCGCTCAGCCCGTAGGGGACGCCGCGCGGGCCGCGGACCACGGTCACGCCGAACTCGCTGCAGAGGCGCTCGAAGGTGAAGCGGTCGCGCTCGTAGCGCCGCTGCAGCCTCAGCCTCATCAGCGCCTTGATAGTCAGGTTTTCGTCCGCGTACGCGTAGGGGATGTCCGTCTCCGTGACGCGGCATTTGTACAGGATCGCCGAGACCGGCGCCGCCACGTACATGTACACCGTGTCGCCGACCTTGATGCCGGCGCCCTGTTTCCAGTCGACCTCATCAGACGCCGCAAAGGCGCCTTCCACGTCGTAAAACTTCGGGTTCGCCGGGACGATCCACTCCTTCGCCGGACGCATTTTCACCTTCTTTTCGCGCGGCGCGGTGGCGAGGAAGCTCGCGTCGATCATGCCGCAGATCTCATCGAATCCAACCGTCCCGTCAAGCAGTATCGATATCCAGTTCCGGCGGTTCATGTGCCAGCCGGGGAAATATCCGCTCTGCCGCAGCAGTAGGTCCAGAAGGATCGGATCGTCCACCTTGACGTTCAGGATGTCCGTCGCGTCGTTTCCGGCAAGCCCCAGCACACTCTCCGGCACATTCATCACGATGCCGAACCATTTGCGGTTTTCCGCGTGACGGAACACCGCATAGTCCGGCCAGCTCCGCCACAGGTACTCCGGCTCCGCCTTATATTTCTTCTTCACATATGCAAACACGTCATCCCGCAGGCTCATCATGCACCTCCCGGCAAAGCCTCATCCGCCGCTTTATTGCGTAAACCGATGTTTACAGGCTATCCTTCTCTAATCGATACCGTACTGCATCTTCTGCGTTTCCGACAGTTCCCAGTCTCCCAGGATCTTTTTTCCGTACTCAACAAGAGACTCTGCTGTGTGTCTTTTGAAGCCTCCGGCTTTGTAGCTGTAAAAGCTTTCAGGAATGAGCACGAAGAGATCCTCAGACGGCAGATAAGCTGTGCACTTTGAGATAACTGTAAAAATGTCCCAGTCATCTTCACTGACAAGGAAAGCGCCGAGGCTGTCGAACATCAGCATCGTAAATCCCTTTTCTGTCCCGACCCAGCTTACATTCTGAGGCGTTATATATGTACAGTCATAATCAACGTCACATCTGCTGAGAAGCTGCCCCGTCTTTGTATCGTATCTTCTGATCTGATTGTCCTGGCAAAGCGCCAGCAGATACCTGCCGGCTTCGGCAAAGGTCGCTGATATGATGGCAAAGCTGCCGTCACCGACTTCGGAAATCACCGCCTTATCTTTATCAAAAAGCACTACCCTGTCACCCGTATTGACCGCAGTGATACGGGAAGCCTTATCATAGGCCATCCACTTTTCCAGTTCCCGGACTCCGCTTGCCGCCAGCGCCTTGCCGAAATCCCCTGAGCACTCCTTCACGGTAAAGCTCTTAAGATCTATGACATAAGCTTCCTCAGCTTCAGAGAATTTAACATACACGCTGCCGTCGTTATCCCAGAACTTGCCCACAGAAGCATAATCCAATACGCTGATCAGCACCTTGTTCTTCATACGGAATTCATAGTCAAAGGAAACAAAGTAGAACTCGGATTTCCAGTTCTCATCATAAGCCCTGACGATCCCGTACCATTCTTCACAGCTGCTGTCCCCGATGACGCCGCAGAACTCCATTTTATCTTCCGGCTGCGCATATACCTTCCTGTCTTCCGTCGTCATGCTTACGTTCCACAGTTCGTAGATCCCATTGGAGGAACGCCTCAGCAGACTCAGCACACCGTCTTTGAGCCTGACCGACTCGTCTGTATAGTGTTCTCCCGGTTCATCATATCCTCCGGGAAGTGATGTATACCGGAATTCCTTTGCATCCGGATCGAAATACAAAATCTTTTTCCAGCTTGCCCCGACAGCAAAACTCTCCTTGTCGAATATGGGTCCATCTCCGATGTAACCTATTTCCACATCGTCCGGGATGTCGTCTGTAAACTCTATCCAACTGGGGTCGGGCTTTCTGTATCCGTAGTGCAGTATCGAATCAGAACCTCTTTGAACCATCCAGTAATCGGATGCGTCATAGATGACATCCTCTATATCGTTCACAAAGGAATAGACCAGCGACCAGCTTTGCGCTCCGGCATTGAGGCCGCCGAATCCTCCGTCAGCGGTTATGCACTGAACGGCATCATTGTAGACTTCAGCATGACTTACGACGGTTGGATACTCTGCATGCGTAAGAACATCTCCCGTCCCGGCATCAACAATATCCACGAAGTTGGAATATACGTTCACAAAAGCAGGGCTTCCCAGGCGGTCCGTATATAGCGTCCGGTAGTTGTCATTCGTCAAATTGAATGTGGACGCGACTTCCCACAGTTTATTTCCGCTTTCCGTATCATAGAGTGAAAGATAATGCGCTTTTTCTGAGAAAAACTCTATCGTCACTCTATCTATTGTTCCGCTCATCTCCATATAATAGGGAACATAAGAGATGCACAGCCTGTTGTCCTCAGCAAACAGCACATCCACCATGTAAAGCTGATCTGCAGTAAAAGAATCAAGATCCGTGATTATGCTGCCGCTTCCCGTATCATATACTCTGATTCCTTCAAACCAGCTGTTGTATCCCGAGGAACGGCCTGCGGCGATCCTACTCCCGTCGTCTGAAATTGACAGTATCTCCAGTTTCTCGCCTTCAGGGCACTCTATGCTGCATATTTCTCCCTTGCTTTCAATATCGAATACATTGATCCCCAGCCAACTGGATACGGCAAGTCTTTTTTGATCCTTTGAGGTCAGCGCGCCGTAGATAAAGCCAAATCCATTATCTCCCGATCCACCCAGTTTATACCTCACGCTGCCGCTTTGCCCGTCAATGAAATATACGATCCCGGCATCATAGATCACGACCGTATTATCTGACAGGACATCAACAAGACCTGCAGAACTGCAGTCTGTGACCTGAACGGTCCACAGCCTGCTGCTTGTTTCGGTATTCCAGGCAGTAACGATATCGTCCTGGCTCAAAGAAACGATCAGGTCACCGTTTTCGCTGAGCATGAAGGACCGGACTTTGTTTGAATGCTTCAGCGCACTGTTTATCGTATAACCCTCGCGCCGGTTTTTATACCAGTCAGTTCCGTAGGCATTTACACTCTCTGCAAGGGCATACTCAGCTTTCGAGATAAGCGGTCTTTCGTTGTTTTCCCGAGGAAGCGCCTCTATGGCAAGTGCAATGGCAGCGAACCTGTCTCCCTCGTCAAGTAGCCTTTGCGACTCGGACGCAAGATACATGGACTGATTCCTGAGCGCCTGCTCATAGTTCTTTTGGATGACCGCATTGCTGTTAAGCAATACGCCGATGAACGACAGGGCAACTGCTGCAGCTGCCGATCCGAGCGCTAAATTTCTGCGTCTTTGGTATCGCTGCGCACGTTTATACAATTCGTCGAAAGCACAGCCGATAAGAGACGCAAGGATACGGTATTTTTCTTTGGCAAAAAGTTTCCGCCTTTTCCGGCCGGTATCCGCTGCAATGTTTGCCGCAATAGGTTCCGTGTCTCCCGTAATATTGCCTTTTTCATCATATGTATGAAGAAGCAGCGGGGAAAAAGACGCATCGGGAGAGCCGTCGGCAAGGACCGTTATGACGTGGTCTCTGTCACGGGTTCTTAAGAAATGGCTGATCTCCTGCTCGCACCATTTGGATAAAGGCAGATCGGGCGTACAAATGACGATCAGGAACTCACTGTTGTCAAGTGCATCAACTATGCTGTCCGAAAGAGAGGAAGAAAGCGGCAGCTCATCTTCATCTCTGAAGACTTTGCCCAGTTTTTTCCCGCCCGTCAGGGCTCTCAGATCTTTGGGGACCGTATAATGTTCTATGGTGCGCTGAACATTGGCCGCAACACTGCTGTCCAGGGGCTTGTGTCTGTAACTGATAAATGCTTTATATGTGTATGACATATGATCGCAATACCTTTACCGCTTTTATTCCGTCCACTCGACTTTGAAGGTGACCGTCACGTCGCCGGTTCCGAAAGCGTCCAGCAGTTCTTCTTTCGTGACGTCCGGGATGTGGCCGAGGCGGGTGAAATTCCACGTGTTTTCGCCGTAGTAGATCGTGATTTGGTTGCCCTGGTAAAGGATGATGTCGCCGGGCTTCGTGGTGATCTCGGTGTCATTGCGCGGCAGGTCCCAGGGAAGCGGGCCGACCTTTTCGAAGCCGCCGTAGTCGTGCATGGCGACCTCCACGTCGCCTTCCTTCATCTTCTCGAAGAAGGCCTCCGCCGAGGAATTGCTGTCCCAGTAAATGCTGAAGGACTTCCCGTTGGCCGTGAGGTACGGGACCGCCGACGGGGTCATGTCCTCTTCTTCCGACGACGGCTCGGCCGTCCGCTCAGTCGGGGCCGCAGGCGCCGCGCTTTCCGTCATTCCGACGCTCTCCGCCGCAGTCTCCGCCCCGGTGTTCTCCGCCGTCCCGGGCGCGCCGTTTTTCATATTCAGCATTCCGTCACCGTCCATGACATCTCCTTTTCGGCTGCAGCCCGAAAGCATCGCAGCCGCCGCGATCACAGCCACCGCGGCGAAAGCAATAATGAACCATTTCATGGCTATCTCCCCTGAAACTCAATGATCTCCTTATCCAGGATCTCGCCGTCCCTTACGATCAGCGCATCCTGCAGCACGTGCCCGATCTCGCCCGAAGCCAGCTGCTCCAGGTAGGGCGCGATCACCTTCGAATTGTTGTAGGAGAAGGTCTTGTAGAAGAAGGACGGCGTGTGGTCGACCGCATAATGCATGATCCCGTCGACCATGTACGTCGGCTTCTCGATCGTGGTCGGAATGCAGGTCTCGATGCCGCCGCCGCGGTCGCAGCTGACGTCAATGATCATCGCATTTTTCTTCATTCGCTTCAGATCGTCCCGGTAAATGATGTGGTCCGTCCGCCTGACGTCCCAGAGCACGCAGTTCACGATCACGTCATAGTTGCCGATCTCCTCGCGGAGCAGCCTCTCCTGGCGCCTGTTGTACTGCATGACGTGCGCGCCGAGCATGTGCAGGACGCGGCAGGCCCCGCGGGCGGTATTTCCGTTGCCGATCACCGCCACTTCCAGGCCGTAAGGCAGCTCGCCGTAGCACTGAAAACCGTTGATCACCGCGGCCTCGCCCGCCAGTTCGTTGTTGAACCAGAAGACGTGCCGGCCCTCCTCGAACATTTTTTCCCAAGCATATGCCGTCAGCCGGTTGTTCACGATTTTATCCGTGATGTCCCGGTTCTGCGTGGCGTGGACCCATCCGAAAATGATCTGTCCGGGGTGCAGGCGCCCGATATATTCCGCGTCGCCGATCTTCGGATCGCAGACGATGTCCTTCCCAATCGCCTCCTCGTGAGAACAGATCCGGCAGCCGGCCGCTTCATACTCTTCGTCCGTGATCCCGAGGACCTTGCCGAAGCCGGTCTCAATGTAAATATTCTCCGGATGCGGCAGCCCCGCGATGTCCGCCGGGACGATCGCGCGCCTGTTCTCATTCTCCTTCGGGCTTATCGGAAATCCTATGGTCTTCATACGGTGATCCTCCTCTCAGTGTCGGTCCCGGCCCGCGGGCTTTTCCGCAGGCCGGGCAACGGTATTCGGTACTTACCGGCAGGCCTTGTAGATCTCTACGATGTCGTCGTAATCCAGCACCTTGAAGGAGCCGATCTTACGCTTTTTGCCGTAGCTGCATTCCCAGGCGATCTTCTCGATCTCCTCGTCCGTAACTTCGTGGCCCAGCAGCTCCGACAGCGACAGCGGCATGCCCAGGCTCTTAAAGAACGCGTTCGTCCGGACGATCCCTTCCTCCGCGGCCTTCCCGTCATCGGCGTCGGTCACGCCGTAGACCTTCCGGGCAAACTGCGCGAAGCGGGCCACATTTGCCCCCATCACATAGCGGCTCCAGGCCGCCCAGACCGCCGTCAGCGTCGCGCCGTGCGTCGAATCGTAGAGCGCGGAAATGGCCATGCCCAGCTGGTGGCAGGCCCAGTCGCCGTCACGCGGCGTATCGCCCTGCGCCCCGATCCCGGTCAGGCCCACGTGCGACACGCTGCCGCACCACATGATCTCGCTCATGGCCTCGTAATCGTGCGGATCGGCCACGCCGCGCGGCCCGTATTTGATGATGTCGCGGAACAGGCCCTCCGCGATCTCGTCGGTCAGGTGATTGCCCAGGATCGCCGCAAAATAGCGCTCCGAGGTGTGCATAAAAATATCGGCGGCGCCGGCTCCGATCTGGTACAGCGGGAGCGTCATGGTCAGTTCCGGGTTCATGATCGCAAATTTGCAGCGGTTGAAATCCGTATTGATCCCGCGCTTCGTGGGCGCCTCCAGCAGGTCATTCGTCAGCACGGAGGAATTGCTGGTCTCGCTTCCGGCCGCGGAAATTGTCAGGATCGCGCCCTTCGGCAGGCTCGCCTGCACCTTCGTTCCCGTCCAGAAATCCCAGATCTCATGCTCCGGGGCAGCAATGGCATGCGCCACCGCCTTCGCGGTATCGATCACGCTGCCGCCGCCGACCGCCAGAACAAAATCCGCGCCGAAGCGCTTGCCTTCCTCCGCCATCTTCACCGCCGTCGAAACTAACGGGTTCGGCACGACGCCGCCCATGGCCAGGACCTCGAGCCCGGCCTCCTTCAGATTGGCCGTCACGCGGCCCAGCAGGCCGCTCTTTTCGGCGGACTTTCCGCCGTAGATCAGCAATACACGGCTCCCGCCGTATTTTTTGACAAGTTCCGCCGTGCGCGCTTCCGTGCCGGGACCGAACACGATCTCCGTCGGCGCATAATACGTGAATTTCTGCATTGTCAATACCTCCCTGCAGTTTTTCAAATCAATTATAACACAAACAACGCTTCCGCTGCCTCATAATATCGCATTGATTTCTTCGGTCCCGCCGGCGCGGGCAAGGGCGTATCTCAGCCCTGCCGTCTCCCCGGCAGCCCACAGGCAGGGCCGGCAAGCATTTCCGCCTTCCGCACCTCGTCCTCCGGATCTGCCAGAACGTCGGCATATTCAGGGTGCTGCGCAAACCATTTGATGGAATAGGAGCACGACAGCTCCGCCTTCGTGCCGCCGGCCCGCAGCTGTTTCGCGACCGTCTCGGTGATCCGGCCCGCGATCCCCTGGCCGCCGAACGAAGGATCGACCTCCGTGTGCGCCAGGTTCACGACACCCGGCCGGACCTGCGGATGCTCCAGCAGCGCGATCTGCCGCCCCGTCTCATCCTCCAGCCAGGTCTTTTCGCCGTCGGTGCGGAAAGTACGCGCTTCCCGCCTCATCACCTCGCCCATGATGATATAATGCGGCTCGATCCCGCCCACATAGATCTTCTTCGCAACGTCCGGGACATCCTCGCGCTTCATCGGCGCCATGTAGATCTTGCGGCACACGAAGGTCTCCGACGCCTCCGCATAGGTCACACTGTTTTCCAGGAACTTCGGCGTCAGGCCGCTCGCCGCCGGCTTGTCCACGTCCCGGCCCGAAAGGCTGCCCATCTTCATAAGCGCATCGCGGCAGGCCTCCGGATAAAACGACACCGTGAAGGTATCACTCTCCTTCAGGAACTGCCAGGTGAAGCGGTCCGGCCGGATGTAGATGGTGATCACGCTCTTTCCCCAGACGGTCCCCATGGAGCCCCAGGAAACGGTCATGCTGTTGAAATGTTCGGGTGTGCCGGCGGTCACCAGCGCCCAGTCCTTGTTGAAACGTTCAAAAGGATCGATTTTGTTCATAGCGGTACTCCTTGCTACATATTCATGGAAACGATGTTCCTGGCTTCCTCCATGGACGTCGCTTTTTGTACTCAGTCTGTTTGATCTGATGGCGGAACCAGTGTGATCGTCCCGTCATCATTATGTACCACAGATGTGTCTTTCGGACACACAACTCCTATTGTCGGAGCAGCAAATCCTGTCCCCTTCTTCTTGAAAGAAGCATAAAATGACTTTCCATGAACATTCGCACCGGCCTCGGTCAGTTTGTCAATCTGTTCATCTGTCATTCTTGAGAGGATAAGCTCTTTCTCTTGCTTCGTCGGAAATGCCTTCTGGAAATAATTCAAAACCGCCCATCGCCGACATTGCTCAGGTGTCGCCTTTTCCGTCGCATTCTCCTCAACTGTTTCAAGGGTAAAAGGTGCCTTTTGCGCCTTTTGCTCCTGTCCCCATAAAGTCGAAAGAAACTCCGTTAACAACACTTCATACCTGTCGGCATGTTCCGGATGAACAACGAATATATATGAGCGCTGAGTTCCTCGGTGAAATGTAAGAACAAAGAGTCTGGCATCGCAGACATAGTCTTTGATTTGAACCTTTGTCCGTTCCCACGCTTCATCTTTCCGTCTTCCCTTATGGCAATAGAAAACGACATCTTTCCCGTCATAATAGTACTGCGCGATCTCTTCCGGAAGGATGAACTTTTCACAGCCTTTATTTCGAGAAGTTTTAGTATAGCTGACCCCGTTATCAGGATCTGCAAAGACTAATTCGGCATCTTTCAGCGCCAGCTTACTGCGATAATACCACAAGTAACGAGCCCGTGCCCGTTCCTGCGGATCAGTATGATTTGAATCAACCTGATCATTAAAAAACAATGCATCGGGAATAAGATCAGCGACCTCAATCATTCTAATATCTTTTTGATCCCGCTCATACTTTTCTACAATTCTCTTCAGCTCGAAATAGACGATTGGGTCATAATCTTTGTCGGAATCATCTTTATTTTTCAAATAATACGTAAATCCACCGTCATTAGACCCGTCGTTTTCAGTCAAATACCAGTTGATACCGATCTTAATGCCGCGCTCCGCCAGAAAGCGCAGCAAGCCATACTTGCCGTAATCTCCTATGTCTCCAATGTATTGGTTCTTCACTGTTTAATCTTTCCTTCCAGGCGGTAAACGACGCCGGTACTCGCCGTCAGCTTTTTTACATATTCATGGAAACGATGTTCCTGGCTTCCTCCATGGACGAAACGCCGCGCCACTGCTCCCCGTGCGGGCCGAAAAGGATATTGCCATTCAGCACGTATCTCTCCCCGTCGCTCGTGAACAGATAATTGCCGTTTATGCGGATCGTCTTCTGGTTCTTGAAGGTGATGTTTCCGTTGTGGATCGTGCGCGAACCGTCCGAGCCGAACAGGTTATTGCCGACCTTATGGTAAATCTTGTCGTTGGCCCAATAAAAGTTGCCGTCAGTGTTCTTGCGAATAATGTCGCCGTTGTTTTTGAAGATCATAGTATCCTCCAAAAAGCTCTAGTTCCAACCGGTTTCCTTACGCTGCCACCGCATTGGCATTTATCTTATCAATCGTCTTTCTTATCGCCATCCATACCGACAGATCAGTGAATATCTCCACGATGCTTCCCTGGTCCGTGAAGGGTGTTTCCTGCAGCACCGAGAGGTCTTTCATAAGCCCGTTCCGGACGATATATTCCACGATCTGGTTGACGAAATAGATCTGCCGGCTGTCCAGATTCGTGTCGTTCAGGAATTCGGAGAATGCCTCTTTTGCCGCGGTCATGTCCAGTCCGACGATCTCGCGGACGAACTCGCCCAAAGGCTTGTGCCCAAACTCTGCTTCATAGTCCTGTTTGGTTCCGAGCTCATTCCACAGGATCCCTTCCAGCACCTTGACGTCTGCCTCCGTAAGCGGAACGTTGCTCTTCAACTTGGCAATGACTGCGTTGTCCTGATGCTGTCGGACATAGTATTCCGCTTTGGCCTTGTAGTTCTTCAGATCATCGTTTTCCAGCTCCGATTCGTTCCAGTTTACAGACAGGATCTCGTCGCTGAAATCCGTATCGTAACGGATCCGTGTGATCGGTATGTACTTCATCAGATCCCTGAGATTTTGACGGATATGCTCGAACTCGTTCACGCCTGCGTTGTCCAGGTAATCTGTGTGCAGGATCTTATCGATCAGTTCCGCCTGCATCATGATCTCCGGGATATTCGCAACACTGGCGACGGCAGCAACTTTTTTCACGAGATCGTTTCTGCCCCGATTATACTTCTTTCCGGCCAGATATGCGAGTTCGATTCCGTACATCAGCGCGTCGAAACGCAGTGCCTTTGCGTCATCCTCGTCCGGTTCGATCAGCGGCGCCAGTTCTTCGCGAACCAGCAGCGTGTCACCGTAGGTCAGTCCAACATAATTCTCTTCCATCACGTACTGATCCACGTATTTCAAATGCTGACGTACGGCGAAGTTTTCACGGTTCAGTTCCTTCACTTTGCGCGTCATTTCGCTGACCAGCCACTTGCGAAATTCTATGAGTTCAGGCGTCTGGAACTGCAGATCCTGCAGTTTGTAAGACAGTTCAAACTGCAGGCCGAAAATGGCCCCCTGCAGCGCGATCATATTGGCCGTTGGCTTCCCTTGATTCATGCGGAAGAACTCAAAGTTGCCGCAGAAATCAAAGATATAAAACTTGCTCTTGTCCTTGCCGTCAATCAGCCCGGGGCAAAGTCTCGTGCCACGGCCGATCATCTGCCAGAACTTGGCCTTGCTCATCACCTTCTTGAAAAAGACCAGATTCAGCACTTCCGGCACGTCGATACCGGTATCCAGCATGTCCACGGAAATGGCGATCTGCGGCAGCTTCTTCGGGTCGGAAAACTCATCGATCGCGCTCTGCGCATAGGTCATATAGTTGTCGATGACCTTTGCATAGCCGGGCAGATGCGGGTACTCTTTGCCGAACACTTCCAGGATCTTTTCCGCATGCTGATGGTTCTTCGCGAAGATGATCGACTTGCCGATTTTATTGCCGTAATCGATCTTCAGACCGTCCTTCATCAGGGTACGCAGGACCGCGCGGATCGTGTCTTCGTTGAAGATCCATTCGTTCAGCGCAGAGGAGGCAATGCTTTCCGGCAGTTCTCCATTCTCGCCCAAAAAAGTGTTCTCATAGGCCGCTTTATCCTCTTCCGACAAGTCAGCATATACGATGCCCTGCTGGACGAACTTCAGCACGGTTTCAACCGAAACGAAGTCGACCAGATAACCGTCCTGTACCGCCTGCGCCAGTTCGTAGCCGTAAGTCGGCACACCGTTTTCCAGTTCGAAAACAGCATAAGTATTCTTGTCAATTTCATCCTTCGGCGTTGCGGTCAGACCGACCAGCGGCGCGTCGAAGTAGTTGAATATATCCCGATATTTGTTATAGATCGAGCGGTGCGCTTCATCGCAGATCACCAGGTCAAAATGCCCGCAGGAGAAGATCTTGCCTTCTTTATCGGTCGCCGAATCGATCACGTTGTACATGGTCTGATAGGTCGAGAAAACGCAGTGCGCGGTATAGTTGTCCTTCTCCTCGCAAAGGTTCGTAACCGATAGATCAGGGAGCAAATTAACGAAGCTGCGCTTGGCCTGCGTGTCTAAAGAATTGCGGTCCGCGAGGAACAGAACATTCTTGATCCAGCCCTGGTCCAACAGCACTTTCACGAGGGCGATGACCGTTCTTGTCTTGCCGGAACCGGTCGCCATGACCAGCAGCGCTTTCCGGCGGTTCTTCTGTCCGAAGCTGTCGCAGACCGCCTTGATGGCAGCCTCCTGGTAGTAGCGTCCAGCAATCTTTTTATCGACCACAATGTTCTTCAGCCCGCTGCGCATACGCTGCAGATTGAAGAGTTTTTCCAGGTCGCGCTTGGAATAAAATGCCGCAACCTTACGTTCCGGATATTGGTTATCAACGATCCTCGTTTCAAAGCCGTTGGTCAGGAAAACGACCGGGCGGCGCCCCTGTTTCTTCTCAATAAGGTCCGCATACAGCTTCGCCTGCTGGCGTCCTTTTGCCGCATCTACGCAGGTGCGCTTCGCTTCAACAACGGCAAGGATCCGTCCGTCGTCGCCCATCAGCACATAGTCAGCAAAGCCAACCTCGGACTTATTCGGCATGCCGGGGATCTCATATTCATTGATCCAATCCTTGCCCTCGGTCCAGCCGGCGTCCTCGAGCATGGCGTCGATATAGAGCTTGCGGGTCTTGTATTCGGAGATATCCAGAGGCTTCGGGACGTAGGTCTGCTGCTGTTCGGCGCGGCGAGCGGTGAGTTCCTCTTTCAGCGCTTTGTTTTCCGCAATCAAGGCTGCGAAGTCAACCTCGCTCTCCCCTCCGGGAGAAGCGATCGCCGAAGGCAACGGATGAGATTCTTCCAACAGAGCCGGATCAAACTTCCCTTCCTGATAACTCGTCCCATAGCAGTACGCCACAAAGTCCAGGAAATAGAACAGATTCTCCAGGCACAGCGCCGCCTTTTCCTTCGTGATCTTCTTGGCTGCATGCGCTGCGGAATTGCCGATCCTGCGGATGTATTCCATGCGGCGGAGCAAGTTATCGTCAACGATGTCATGGAACTCATCCGTATGCATCAGGCTGATCAGCGTATCCTGGTAAGGCATGACCAACGAACTGTCCACGGAATACATCCATTTGACAGCAAACTCCATAGACCTGCGACAGTTCAGTACGCAGGCAGAAGGATCGATCTGATAAATACGCTCCGCAGAAACTGCCACTTCAGCAAAGGAGGCAAATTGCGGATCAGATTGCAAGAAGTCAAAGTTGGTCATAGCTACAGTCCCTTAATAAAATGATGGATGAAAATGTCCAAGAAAACCCTCAACGCATGATATTAACTTATCCGTTACTTCATCTGAAGGGAAAACTGTTTTGTTGTGCATAACAGCATTACGCGGGTTAATGACTAACGCTTTATAATCCTCATTGGGAAAACCATTGTCGAGTGTCTTTAATAAATCAATACGTTCTCCAAGATAACGGTATTTATTTATAAGTATTTCGGGAGGCAGTCCAATTGATTGACAATACTGATTAATCTCGTCAACTAGCGTTATCTCCATTGCTGAACAAGCATCTAAGATTGCTCTACGATTTTGATTCTGACGTCTAGCTTCGTATGCCGATAAAAGCATTTGATATTCAAGCAATAATTCTTTTCCGGAATCAGCAAACGCAATTGCATTCAAAATATTCTTTTCAGACGCGAAAGTTTTCGCACTCGGAATAATGGCATAAATTCGAATTGTTTTCTTTTCCGGAATATAATTGTCTTCGAACAATTCAAATTTACAAGTATCGCGCTGTATATTTTGATCTCTTTCAATATTTTGCTTGGTTTCAAGTTTTATGTGATCGACAAAAGCAAGTTCCCACCTTTCTATCGACGCATACAGTTTTTGCGCACACGTATTGGTGTATGATTTTTCGCATTGAGTAGTTATAGCTAACATCTTCACACAACTATCCCCTGCTGGGTGACTCATAGGAAATCCCCAAGAAAGAGAAAATGCCCCTTTTTTCCATTCTCTTTCAATCTTTGGTGGTAACAATGGAGTTCCCACTCCAAACCAGGAGTCAGAATCATCTATTACAGGATAAAGTGGAAAATGAATCAGAACTTGTTCATCCGCGATTGAACATTCGAAAGCCTTTCCCAACACCTCTTTTTTGCATAGAATTTGTTCAGACAGTGTTAATAGCCCTATCATTTTTCCCTCTTTTTATCCAAAAAATTGCTGCAATAAACTATCAAATAAAAGTTGTGCTTTATCTAATGATTTTTGAACAGCAACCTTTGATTTGTCGACCTGAGCAACAAACCGCAAAAACTCTTGCTGAACTGTCAGCGGAGGAACGATCAACCGCAAAGTGTTAATTGAATTGAAGTTCAAGCCTGCTTTAACGGCACTTTGATTTTTTGAGATAAATTGTTCTTTGCCGGCTGAGCTTTCCATGAAATAGGCTACATACACCGGTTCCAGAGCATTTCGATCCAGGCGAATACAAGTTAAATGCTGGTTTATATATGCTCCATGATCGGCGATTTCTTTTGTTACAACGCCAGTCCGCCCTAAATCTGCTGTAATACTGATTAGAAGATCTCCTTCTTGGACACGGGTGCGCTTTGCTTCGGCATTGTCCGGCGCATTTACGGGTTGCATATTGTCAGTTGTGATATGGCAGTCTTTCACATTCTTTATGGTTATAAACCATTCTGATCCATCATCAACGCAGTATTCAGCCCATCCGCGAGACCCTGATGTAAGGAATTGGATATGCTTAGAAAGCTGGTGTATCGGATAATCGTTCGGGTTTAGTTTTGGGTCCCCAAACATCTCGACAAATCGGGCTTTGATCAAGTCATCAAGAGCAGTAATCTCAGATTTACGAGCATTGATAACCTCAGAAATCTTGTCAAGGATTTCAATTACGCGATCCTGCTCATCAAGCGGTGGTATTTCAGAAATTGTAATACCTCCTATGTGTTTCTTGTTAGTATGCTTCAGTCCGGCGCCCTTGAAACCAGCCTCAAGGATCGGCATATTTGCTAAGAAGAAATAGTATAAATATTTACAACGCATCCGATCATCAGGGTTCAGCACGATGCAATCTGTTGAAACCGCATATTTCCCATGGTAATAATGCAATGTGGCATTGCCACCTGTTCCCATAATGATGCCTTCGCCATCATATTGATAGTCTGTATAACGTTTACTCTCATCTTCACCAGACGTGAAAAACATATACTGGCCATCTTTTGTTGCATCGCCTGCTTTTATCCCCGATTTTAGAGCATAGGTACAGATATCATCAATTCTCACGCTCATCTCTACAAGCCTCAATTTATATAAAATAATAAGGATAATTATAAAAGAAGATAAATATATTTCTAATATCGATTATATTATTATAATAATCAAAAAACACCTCTTGACGCGCATAAGGTTCATATACTATCGTTTAATTGCTCATCTATCCAAGCGTAGAAGGAGTTGAGATTTCGTCCATCCTTGTGATGGGCGTTTTCGTTTTATTATATTCTTTTTCGTATTTCTTGACCATATACTCTTCTACAGGATATGCCGTTATCAGTTTGAACCCCACTTTTCTCTCTTCAAGAATCACAAGATAGTTCTCTCTCTGGCACCAAATGTAATGCCTGTTTCTTTTGCTCTGGTCATGATATTTTATCCATGTCTTATAATCCCGGCAGTCTATAACCGTGTCCATAATCAATGCCCTGGCGTAGGGTAGATAAGAACTCCTTACATTATAGACCATTCGCTCTTCGTCACGGCCGCCCTCGGAAATAAGATGCCAAAAAGAACGCTCCCTTCCCGAGAAGTATTTTTCATGGATGATGTCGACTCTTTTTCCAAGATACGTCACTTCATTTTCAATAAAGTCTCGTCTAAAAATCTTATAGAGCGCATCATAATAAGCTGATATGTCCCCGCGAAATAAGCTGAAATTGATCCGCGAAGGGAGTTGTCCGCAAACCATACTCATAGAAGTCTGCGCCCTCCGTTACTGAGTTGAAGATGGAATATATTCATTTTTTCTTCTCTTAACGGCGTGCTCTTATCGAGAGAATAGCCGCTTCTATTCTTTATCAAATCAATGGCGGCTTCCTTTGCTTTTACTCCTGAAAGGCCTCTTGAATAGTAGCCAAGTGCACCGATAAGAATATCAACGACCTGCATTATTTCGACTTCATGTGATTGAATCACCTGCATTTTATCAATCATTGTTCTTGAAAAGTCATAATGACTGTTTGACAGCACTTCTCTGAGTTTGGCGATTTTCGACTTTGATTTTGTGTCCTTAATATCTAAGTAGATATTGTATTCGTTGTCTGATGAAATGATATTATTCAACATATGGAAATACATTTTATAGTACCAATCGTCATACGTTTGAGAAGCAAACTCTTTATATTCATTCTTGTTATCCACAACAAGAGCTCGAAAATGCAGTTCCTTGCAATCAAAGAAGTAGTTTACCAAATCAAGGTAAGCGGCTTCTCTGGCTGTTGACAGCTTTACCCATTTCATCTCATTATGAATGCCATGGCTGTGTTTGATTGATCGTATGGTATCATTTATTTCTCGCACTCTCTTCTGATCAATCCAAATACTCCCAAGAATCATTTTACTCTCGCCGTCATTTGGAAGATGACAGCTTTCGTCGCAGTATATATTGTACTTCATTACTTTCCTCCAAAATGTAAGTTGAAGTGGTATTTTCCATTTTAGAAATACCCACTTTTGCCATTAGGCGTTTTCGCTTTCAGCTGGTGACAATTAGTCACCAGTTGGCCTATCAACCGACATCATCTTCAAACCGTGACAATCTGTCACAAGTTGGCCCGTCAGCCGACATCATTTACAAATCGTTACAAAATGTAACGGTTTAATCCCCTCTTGAAAAATACGACTCTTCCTGTTCTTCGTCCCAGGCTGTACATATGGGCTGATGATCGTAGATCTGAAGCTTCTCCTGATTCATTTCAGCATCTCCTCCAGTTCTGCCAGCGCCTGGCTGATCTCCGCTTCCAACGCCTTGATATTCGCCATGATCTCGCTGGTCGGCGGGTATTCTACCGCCTTGTATTCCGTCTGTTTGTACTTGTTGATCGACAGGTCATATTCATTGCCAACGATCTCTTCCTTCGGCACGAAGAAGCTCTGGTCGGTGCGTTTTCTATCCTCCTCAGCGCCTAAGTTATGGAACCTCTCGATAATATCCGGAATGTCGTTTTCCTTCGTCTCGCTGCGCTTATCATCAAGGCTGTAGCCGTCAGCCTTCATGTCATAAAACCAAACTTTGTCTGTTCCGCCGTGCCCGGTCTTAGTGAAGATCAGGATGGCTGTCGATACGCCTGCATAAGGCTTGAACACGCCGGAGGGCATGGAGATCACGGCTTCCAGCCGGTTGCCCTCAATGAGTTCTTTTCGGATAGCTTTATGTGCTGTGGATGACCCGAACAGCACGCCGTCAGGAACGATGCAGGCGCAACGTCCACCGACTCTCAGCATCCGCAGGAACAGCGCCAGGAAGAGAAGTTCCGTCTTCTTCGTCTTGCAGACTTTCAGCAGATCGGTAGATACGATATCCGCATCCAGACTTCCCTTGAACGGTGGATTGGCCAGAATCAATGAATATTTGTCCCTGTCCGGATTCTGGTCGGACAGGCTGTCGCGGTACTCGATAAAGGGATTGTCCACGCCGTGGGTCATCATGTTCATGGCACCGATGCGCAGCATGGTGCGGTCCATGTCGTAGCCGTGGAACATGTGGTTCATATAGTGGTCTTTGTTCTGGCGGTTGAAGAAGACCTCCTGCTTGCGGTTTTCCTTCAGGTAGTCGCTCACCGCCACCAGGAAGCCGGAGGTGCCACAGGCGGGATCGCAGACGATCTCGTCCGCCTTGGGCTCCATCAGATCCACCATCATGCGGATGATGTGGCGGGGCGTTCTGAACTGGCCGTTGACGCCCGCCGTGGCAATCTTCGAAAGCAGATATTCATACACGTCGCCGCGGGTATCCGCGGTCTTTAACTGTGCCATCTGCTCATAGATCCCGTCCATGGCATTGACGATCTTATCCAGCATCAAGGGCGTAGGCACCTTGAAGATGGCGTCGCCCATATATTTGGAATAAGCGCTTTCTTTGTCACCGTGCAGGTTTTTGATAAAGGGAAATACCCACTCCTGCATGGTGCTGTACATCTTTGCGGCAGGGAAGTCGTGGAACACACTCCATTTGAGCTGGCTGCCGTCGATCGTGCGGTCACCGATCTGCACCTCTTTCACAAAAATGCTCTCATAAGGCAGTCCGAGCATGGCTGCCTCTTTGGCGCGCAGATTGTCGGAGTCATCCAGGTCATGGATAAACATCAGGTAGGTCATCTGCTCGATGACGTCCAGCGGATTTGTCAGTCCGCCGGTCCAGAAGATTTCCCAGAGGCTGTCTATTTTGCTTCTCAGTTCACCTGTTACCATCTTATTACTCCTTCCAGTTCCAAATATAGGCAGTGTATCGACCGCCGCCGAGCTTGATTATCTCGCCTTTTTCCAGCAGTTCCGCCAGTGCGCGCTGCACGGTCACGGTGCTGATATCCGGGCACTGATCCTTGATTTCTGCCTTTGTAATCGTCCCGATATGGTTCTTAATGATCTCTCTGATGCGTTCCATTTTCGTGAAGTTGCCCTTCGTCAGCAGGAAGGCTCTGTCACCGAATTCACGGTATGCCGCAACAATGATTCCCAGCATGTATCGGACAAACGGTGAGTAGTCATTCTGCCCTTCATGCCAGTTTACCGAGCTTTCTTCAAGCGCCTCATAATAGGTCTCCTTGCTGTCGGCAATCAGCTTTTCAAGACTGATATATTTCCCGACAGAATACCCCGCGCGGTACAGAAGAAGGAGCGTCAGCAAGCGGCTCATTCGGCCGTTTCCGTCGTTGAAAGGATGGATGCAGAGAAAGTCCAGAACGAACATGGCTGACAGGATGAGTGGGTCCATATTGCCGTCCTGAAGCGCCTGTTCATAAGCGCTGCAGAGCCTGTCAACGGCTTCCGGAGTCTCCCATGCCGGTACCGGTTGGAAGCGTATCTTCTGCGTGCCGTCCGGAAGCTGTTCCGCAATTACGTTGTCGGAGTTCTTGTAGTTTCCACCGATCGACTGTCCCGTATAACGGAACAGGTCGCGATGAAGCTGAAGGATAAACGTGGCGCGCGGATAGATGTAATCATAGGTCTCGTGGATCGTTGACAGAACGTCACGGTAACCGGCGATCTCTTTCTCGCTTCTGGACTGGGGCATAGTCTTTTCGCGAACGATCTTTTCCAGACGGTCCCTTGTCGTTACGATACCTTCGATCCTGTTGGATGCTTCCGTGCTCTGGATTTTTGCAATCGTAAGAAGCTGTTCCAACGTGTCCTTATTTGCCTCAATATAGAGTAGCTGCTCGCCGCGAAACTCGTGAATTGCCGTCAGCATCGTCACGATATCCGGCGTCAGCAGCTTGCTGTATTCACTTTTAAAGTCGAATTGCCTCATAGGTGCTCCTAACATATATTTGCATCATCAGGGGGCAAAATAATGCACTTGTAGAATAGCATCAATGTCGTCATATGTCAAGTCAATTTAGTCATTTGTTGCAAAAATGATTAAATTGAAGCAAAAATGATCAAATTGAAATCTGCAACATCTTCTATGCCATTCCTATGCCTTTTCATTCTCTCCTCTTTCTTTTTTCTGCCCTATCATAGTATATTTATCCTGTACAAAACGAATCCTGGAAGGAATTTCCATGAGTACCTACGACGACATTCAGAAAGACCCGTTTTACCGCACCAATATGGCTGCCATGTTCGGTCGCTGGTAGAACATCGCAGAGTCCGACGCGTTCCGGGCGGCATTCGGCGCGCAGGCCGGGGAGGCGAAGGAGCAGCTCAAGGATATGCTGCACGGCATGCAGGATATTTACGGCGCCAACTATCATGCGGACGCGATGGCCGGCCTCAAAGAGGCGCAGAACATGAAGGCTTTCCTCAGCCGCAAATTGCCGAAAGAGGCGGCTCCTGCCGGCGGCAGGGGTTTGAGCCGCAGCCGGACATTTCATCAGCCATACAGCACCCCCGTATGCCTTTGCCGGCGTGCGGGGGCTTCTTTTGGCCTCCAATTCGAAAAATTTTATAAAAAAATCTTGATTTCACAGGCATGCAGGAGTAGAATGGTTGCATCACAAAGGCGATCCGCCTGAAAAAGTGAATAGCCCCGGGAAGAGGTAATATTACATTCCCGGCGATTATTATGAGGAGGAAACATTATGAAGAAATCTCTCAAACTGATTTCCCTGCTTCTTGCCCTCGCGATGGTGCTGAGCCTCGGCGCCTGCGGCGGCAAGACCCCGAGCAGCACTGCTGCTCCTCAGGGAAGCACCGCGGCTCCTCAGGGCAGCACCGCTGCTCCTGCTGAGACCAAGTCGGCTCTGGCCGGCACCTACAAGATCCTTGTGTGGACCGGTGAAGCCGCTGTTGAACTGACCAAGAAGCAGATCGAAGACTTCAACAACAGCAACACTTTCGGCATCAAGTTCGAAGCGGAAGTCAACCCCGTCTCCGAAGCGACCTCGGCTGACCAGATGCTGGTCGACGTCGAAGCCGGCGCCGATCTGTACTGCTTCGCGCAGGACCAGTTCGCCCGTCTGGTTCAGGGCGGTGCTCTGGCCAAACTCGGCGATGCGGCGAAGGAATTCGTGAAGACCAACAACGACCCCGACACCGTGACGGCGGCCACCAGCGGCGAAGAGCTCTATGCCTACCCGCTGACTGCCGACAACGGCTACTTCATGTACTATGACAAGTCCGTCATCCCGGAGAGCGACCTGGATTCCCTGGAAGCCCTTATCGCGGACTGCGAGAAAGCCAACAAGATCTTCGCTTTCGAAGCGCAGACCTCTGCCTGGTACATCGCCTCCTGGTTCTTCGCCACCGGCTGCAACTCCGAATGGACGACCGACGACGGCGGCAATTTCATCTCCGTTGCCGACACCTTCAATTCCGAAAACGGCCTGATCGCCGTCAAGGGCATGAAGAAGCTCGTGGATTCCCCGATCCACAAGTCCTCCAGCTCTCAGGATGAATTCGCCAACGGTGCTGCGATCGTCGTGACCGGTACCTGGGCGTTCGAAGCTGTCAAGGATATCCTGGGCGACAACATGGGCGCGACCGATCTTCCTTCCTTCGAAGTTGACGGCAAGTTCTATCACCTCGGCTCCTTCCAGGGTTGTAAGCTGATGGGCGTGAAGCCGCAGACCGACAAGGTCAGACAGGCTGCTCTTCACCAGCTGGCCCAGTACCTGACCGGCGAAGCCGCTCAGATGGAACGCTTCAACGAGCTGGCCTGGGGTCCTTCGAACCTGGTCGACCAGGCGAAGCCCGAAGTTCAGACCAACCCCGGTCTTGCTGCTCTGTGGCAGCAGAAACCGTACTCCCGTATCCAGGGCCAGATCCACGGCTCCTGGTGGGATATCGCCAAGGTCATCGCTGACGAAGTCAAGGAAGCCAAGGACGAAGCCGGCCTGAAGGCTGCTCTGCAGAACTACTACAACAAGATCGACGCTCTGTTCAACCTGGATACCTCTGCTCTGCTCTTCGTGGGCGCGTGGAACGGCTGGAACAATGCGGATGACACCGACACCTACTACCTGACGAAGAATGATGACGGCACCTACACCATTACGCTCGACGTTCCTCAGAGCGATTACATGGGCGGCCGCATCGTCAGCCCGGGCAGCTGGGGCACCGATAAAGGCGGCGCTCAGGTCACTACCGGTGCGGATCTGATCGGCGACGGCGGCGGCGACAACAACATCGTCTTCAACGAACCCGGCAACTACACCGTCACCTGGGACGGCACGGCGATCACCATCGTCAAGAACTGAGCATAAGAAGAGGAATCCTGTATCTGACAGGCTGACCAGCTTCTGACTATCACAAGTCCGGCCGGAGCCAAGGAATTGGCTCCGGCTGTTGTTTAAAGGGGCTATTCTATGAAAAAATACAGCGATCTGGAATTTCTGCGGCTGAGCAAATGGCAGAAATTTTGTTATAAAATAGCAGCCTTCTTCTGCAGCATCCCGCACGCGGTCGGCAACCTCTTTAAAAAGATCGGGCTTTTCTTCAAGAACGTCTTTGTTTCCATCGGAAAAGAACTTGCCGACGTCGTCTCTGCTTTTACCAGAGGCGACTGGAAGACCAAAGTGTCCTACGTGATCATGGGCTTCGGGAATATCGCGCGCGGACAGGTGCTGCGGGGACTGATGTTTCTTCTGTTTGAAGCAGTATTCATTTTCTATATGATCACTACCGGCGGCTACTGGGTCAGTATGCTTCCGTCACTCGGCAAGCAGGGTCCTCAGGAGATCTACGACCCCATCCTGGATACCTATCACACGGAATACGGCGACAACTCCTTCAAGATCCTTCTTTACGGCGTTCTGACGATCTTCTTCATCATCGCGTTCATCTATACCTGGCGCGCGAACATCCGTCAGAATCAGGTTGCCGAGAAGATACTCCGCTCGGGCAAGAAATTAAAGAGCGGCAAGCAGGATCTGCATTCGCTGGTGGATGACAACTTCCACAAGACGCTGCTGGCACTTCCGCTGACCGGCATCGTGGTCTTTACGGTCCTGCCCATCTTCTTCATGATCCTGGTCGCCTTTACGAACTACAACGGCGCCCACAACAACGGCTACACCAACGCGCTGTTCAGCTGGGTCGGTCTTGAGAACTTCAGGACCCTGTTCTCCTGGAACGTCGGCGGCGTCAACTACGCGGCGACCTTCGGCGAGATCCTGACCTGGACGCTGCTCTGGGCGTTCTTAGCCACCTTCACCAACTACTTCCTCGGCATCTTCGTTGCCATGATGATCAACAAGAAGGGCATCCGCCTGAAGAAGGTATGGCGCACGATCCTGGTCCTGACCATCGCCATCCCGCAGTTCATCTCCCTGCTGTACGTATCCCGCATGTTCGATAAGAACGGTATCGTCAACGGCGCGCTGATGTCACTGGGGCTGATCTCAAAGGCGATCGATTTCTGGGGCACGGCAAAACTGGCCCGCATCATGGTCGTCGTAATCAACATCTGGATCGGCATCCCGTACCTGATGCTGATCGCCACCGGTATCCTGATGAATATCCCGGCTGACCTGTACGAAAGCGCCAAGATCGACGGCGCAAGCGGCTGGAAGCAGTTCTCCAAGATCACGCTGCCGTACATGCTGTTCATTACCGGGCCTTACCTGCTGACAAGCTTCACCGGCAACATGAACAACTTCAACGTCATCTACCTGCTGACCGGCGGCGCGCCGACCAATACTGCGGCATCCGGTGCAGCCGGGTCGGTAGGCTATACCGACCTGCTGATCACCTGGCTGTTCAAGATCACGACAGGCAGTGAAGCGCAGTATTACCTGGCATCCGTCGTCGGTATCATGATCTTCGTTGTCGTTGCTCTCATCAGCCTTGTAGTGTATAACATGCTGCCCTCGATCAAGAATGAGGAGGATTTCCAGTGATGAGTACGAACAACACATCCATGAAAAAACATATGGGTCTGAAGGCGAGTACGAAACTGAGCAACACCGCGATCTACATCATCCTGGTGATCATCAGCATCATCTGGCTGATCCCCTTCGTGTGTATCGTCCTTCAGTCCTTCCGCGTGGAATCCACCTGGAAAGTCGGCTACGTCATTCCGCAGCAGTGGGGACTTGACAACTACGTAAAACTGTTCCAGACGAACTTCCCGCGTTGGTATGCCAACACCTTCATTATCGCCCTTATCGTGGCGGCCCTGCAGACGATCATCATCCTGTGCATGTCCTACACGCTCTCGCGCTTCCGCTTCAAAATGCGTAAGCCGCTGATGCAGTTCATGCTGGTCCTGGGCATGTTCCCCGGCATTCTGGGTATGATCATTCTGTACCGGGTCCTGGCCGACCTGAACCTGGTCGGTGCCAATTCCCTGCCCGGCTTGATCCTGGTCTATGTGGCCTCTTCCGGCATGGGCTACTATGTTTCCAAAGGCTTCTTTGATACGCTGCCGAAATCCCTGGATGAGGCAGCCCGCGTGGATGGAGCAACCCGTGCACAGGTCCTGACCAAGATCATCCTGCCGCTGTCCAAGCCGATCGTCATCTATACGATCCTGACAGGATTCATGGGACCCTGGGGCGACTTCGTATTTGCCCGCTACGTCTCCCAGCTGAAACCGCTGGGCATGAACGCGGCTGTCGGTCTGCAGTCATGGCTGGCAACGGATACGATGACGCACGATTATTACACGATGTTCTGCGCAGGCGGCGTAGTTGTGGCTCTGCCCGTAGCTCTCCTGTTCATGTGCCTGCAGCGGTACTATGTGGAAGGCGTTACCGGCGGCGCCGTCAAGGGTTGATCATTTAGGAGGAAAGAACAATGGCAAGCGTCAAACTCACCAACGTCGAGAAAGTCTACGACAACAAAGTAATTGCCGTGCACGACTTCAATCTGGATATCAAGGATAAAGAATTCATCGTATTTGTCGGCCCTTCGGGCTGCGGCAAATCCACCACGCTCCGCATGATCGCGGGCCTGGAAGAGATCAGCGCCGGTACCGTGGAGATCGACGGCGAGGTCGTGAACGACCTGCAGCCGAAAGACCGCGATATCGCGATGGTTTTCCAGAACTACGCGCTGTATCCGCACATGACGGTCTACGACAACATCGCGTTCTCCCTTCGCCTGAAGAAGGTTCCGGAGGAAGAGATCTACCAGAAGGTCACCTGGGCGGCGGAGATCCTGGGCATCACCGATTACCTGCTCAGAAAGCCCCGTGCTCTGTCCGGCGGCCAGCGCCAGCGTGTCGCCATCGGCCGCGCCATGGTGCGTAATTCGAAGGTCTTCCTGATGGACGAACCGCTGTCCAACCTGGATGCGAAGCTCCGCAACCAGATGCGCGCCGAAATCATTCTGCTGCGTCAGCGTCTGGACACCACCTTCATCTATGTCACGCATGACCAGACCGAGGCCATGACCCTCGGTGACCGTATCGTCATCATGAAGGATGGCTACATCATGCAGGTCGGCTCGCCCACCGAAGTGTTCGAGCGTCCCGCCAACCTCTTCGTCGCCGAATTCATCGGCGCCCCGAAGATGAATACCTTCAAGGCTGATCTGGTCAAAGAAGGCGGCAATTACTTCGTCAAGGCTTTCGGCGCGAAGCTTCCGGTCGACGGCCCGAACGGCGAACTGCTCGCGAAGAACGGCATCGGTTCCCGTGAAGTGACCCTGGGCGCCCGCCCCGAGCACATCGTGCTTGCGGATGCCAAGGCCGAGAACACCATCGAGACGAAGCTGATCGTCAGCGAAATGATGGGCAGCGAAGTGCATCTGCACGTCCGCACCACGGATGATACCGACCTGATCGTCCGCGTCCCCACCATCCAGCTCAGCCAGGCTCAGCGCGCGAACCTGCACGCGGGTGCGACCCTGTACATCACCTTCGAAGACAAGGTCATGTACTTCTTCGATCCCGAAAGCCAGGAGAACCTGCTGTTCCACTAAGGGAAAACACATAAAAGAACACCGCACGGAGTACTCCGTGCGGTGTTCTTTTGTTGTTGCCATCTGTCATTCTGAGGAGGATCCTCTTCCTGTCATCCTGAGGAGGATCCTCTTCCTGTCATCCTGAGGAGCAAAGCGACGAAGGATCTTCACATCAAAGATCCTTCGCTTCGCTCAGGATGACACTGGAATTAAACTCAGGATGACACTGGAATTAAACTCAGGATGACAGCGTGGACACAGCTAACGCTCTTACCGCTGTACTATTTACCGCAGCACCACGCTGGTCTGCGGGTCGATGACGAGGGTCGCGCCGTCGAGTGCGGTCTTCACCGGATTCTCGAAATCGGTCACGCCGATGACGGCCGCGAGCTTCGTGAACTCTGCCGCGCCGATCTTGGCCAGATCGACGGTCTCGGCCTTGCCGGTCGTGTTGTGAATAACCATGCATTTGCTGCCGTTGTACTCGGCGATGAAGCCGCCCACATTCGTGCCTTCCAGGTTCAGGGAAGTGTAGGTGCCGCGTGCGATCTCCGGGTTCGCATTCCGGATCATGATCAGCTTCTTGTAGTAGCTGTAGAGGCTGTCGCCGTCGCCGATCTGGCTCGCCACGGTGCCGTTCGACTGCTGGTTCTTCCTGTTGTAGGTCGCTTCGGACGGATCCTTCACGGTATCGCCGTCGCCCCAGAGCATCGCCAGGCGCCGGTCGGCGTCGGTATTGGCCGAGCCGCGGGAGCCCTTCATCCCGATCTCTTCGCCGTAGTAAATGAAGGGCGAGCCGGGACCGAGGATCAGCAGGTTGGCGCCTACGTACGCATAGCCGGAAGCTACGGTCAGGTAGCCGGCCGAGCGGTCGGTGTCGTGATTCGCGATGAAGGGGACGAACATCGCGTCGGCGCGCATCGCCTGCACCGTCTTCAGGTAATTTTCCGTGTAATTCGTCAACCCGTTCACGTTGCCCATGCGTGCCGCGTCCGCGTACAGACCGGAAGTCTGCGCCCCGGTGAAGTTGAAGCAGTTAAAGGCCGGGTAATACAGCTGCGTGATGGAGTCGCTGTCCCAGACCTCCCCTACGGTGTAGATGTCGGGCTTGACCTTCTTCAGTTCGGTGATGTACCAGGCCCAGAACTCTTCCGAGGCTTTATTGTCGCCGAAATAGATGTATTTGGCGGCGTCAAAGCGAAAGCCGTCCACGCCCAGATCCAGATAGTACTTCGCGACCTCAACCATCTCCTCGCGCACGGCTTCGTTGTCGTAGTTCAGCTCGGGCATTCCGCTGAAGAAATTGCATTCGTAATAATGATCCGAGTCATTGATGCGGTTGAAGGCCCGGCCGGACAGGTATGACTGCGTGCCCCAGGAATAGAAATCGTAGTACGGGCTCGAGGTGTCGCCGTTCACATGGGCGTTCTTGAACTCGACGAACCACTTGTTGTTGGTCGACGTGTGGTTGAGCACGAGATCGAGGATCAGCTTGACGTTCCGCTCGTGGCAGAGGTCGATCAGTTCCTTCAGATCGTCCATGGTCCCGAACGACGAATCGACTTCATAGTAATTCGTCGCGTCATACTTATGGTAGGTCGGAGATCTGAAAATGGGGGTCAGCCATATGCCTTCCACGCCCAGGCTCTCACCGGAATCCGGATCGCCGTCGTTCAGGTAATCCATCCGGTTGATGATGCCGCGCAGGTCACCGATGCCGTCGCCGTTGCTGTCCGAGAAGGATCCGACAAAGATCTCATAGAACACGCGGGCGTTGTCATCGGTGGGGCCGGCCGACGTGAATTCGGGGCCGGTGATCACCGCCTCGCCCGTCTTCGTGTCCAGCGGATACTTTCCGGTCTTATCCATTTCGCTTGAAGTTGCCACCGGTTCCGTCTCCGCTTCCGCAGGGGTCGATTCCGCTGAGGTCGTCTCCGCACCGCTTGATTCCTTCTGCTTGCCGCAGGCACCGAGGCACATGATAACTGCTATGAAAAGCGCCGCTGCGCGCGCAAGGGACATGATCTTCTTATTCCTTCTCATCGTCTCCTCCTTCGGTTTTGGGGAAATATTTCCCGAATTCAAACCGTTATATCGTTCTCGCCATTTTGACGACGGTATATCTTTCCCGTTTTTCCTCTTCTCCGGTGAGGGCAAAGCCCTGCTTTTCCCAGAATTCGATGGCCGGTTCGTTCTCCCGGATGACGGCGAGCGAGAGTTTGGTCGTGCCCTGCGCTTCGAGCGCCGCACGGATGTCCGCGAAGAGCTGCGAACCGATGCCCTGACCCTGCAGTTCGGCGGATACCATGAACCAGCCGATGAACGCGCTGCCGGCCTGCGGGTAATCCGTGATCAGGTCGAGGATGGCAATGAGCTTATTTCCCTCATCATAGAAGCCCAGGAAATGCTTCTGTGCGGCGTCGGTGCCTTCGGGCATCTCGCTGATGACCTCGGTGAGGCCGCGCTTCGTCGGCTCGGTCTTCGCATAGCGGTAGTAGCGGCGGTTCGCCCGGCAGAGATTGTAGACCGCCGTGATGTCGCCTTCCGTGATGCGCCGGACGTCGTAGTCGGTCGAGAGGGCTTCCGTATCCACGCTGCTGCCTTCGCCTTCCGCTCCGTTCTCGTAGTCGATCGCAGCCCGGAACTGGGTCTCATACAGCTCGCGGTAGACACCGTCCTTCGCCAGCAGTTCCTCGTGCGTGCCCTGCTCGGCGATCACGCCGCCGGCCACGACCAGGATCTGGTCGGCCTTCAGGATGGTGCTCAGGCGGTGTGCGATGACGATGCTCGTCCGGCCCTGCATCATGATGTCCAGGGCGTCCTGGATGGCGCTTTCGGAGATCGAGTCGAGCGCGCTCGTCGCCTCGTCGAGGATCAGGATCTTCGGATCCTTCAGGATCACGCGGGCGATGGAAATGCGCTGCTTTTCGCCGCCGGACAGCTTCAGGCCGCGGTTGCCGACCTCGGTGTCGTAGCCCTTCGGCTGGCGCATGATGAAGTCGTGGATGGATGCCTTTTTGCAGGCCTCTTCGAGTTCCTCCTGCGTCGCGTCTTCCTTCGCGTAGAGCAGGTTCTCACGGATCGTCCCGTTGAAAAGGTAGGTGTCCTGCGTGACGATGCCGATGGCGGAGCGCAGCCACTCCAGATCCATGTCGCGCACGTCCACGCCGGCGATCGTCACCTTGCCGCCGTTCACGTCATACAGGCGCGGGATCATGTTGACGACGGTGGATTTGCCCGAACCGGACGGCCCCACGATCGCGTACATCTTGCCGCCGGGCACCGTGAAATCGACGTCCGTTAAGAGCGGCTTGTCTTCCGTATACTGGAACTTCACATGGTCGTAGACGATGTCCTGCTGCTCCAGGGACGGCTTCAGGCCGTTCTCCGGGCTCTTGATCGTGATCGGACGGTCCAGGTAGTCGAAGATGCGGGTGAACAGCGCCAGGGACCTCGTGAAGTCCACGCCCAGGTTCAGCAGCGATTCCACCGGCCGGTAGAGGCGGTTGATGAGGGCGACCGTGGCCGTGATGGCACCGACGGTCAGCGCCGAGTTCCCCTGTTTGATGAGAAAATACCCGCCGGCCAGGTAGATCAGCAGCGGCCCGATCTGCATCATCATCCCCATCGCCACGCGAAACCATTTGCCGCTGCGGTTTTCCTTCAGGGACAGCTGCGTGACCTCTTCGTTCACCTTGACGAAGTTTTCATATTCCTTTTCCTCCCGGGTGAAGAGCTTCACGAGCATGGAGCCGGAGACGCTCAGGGTCTCGTTGATCACCTGGTTCATCTCGTCGCGCTTCGCCTGGCTTTCGGTCGCGAGCTTGTAGCGCGTATTGCCGACGGCGCGGCTCGGGAAGATCATGAGCGGGATCACGACCATGCCGATCACGGCGAGCCTCCAGTCCATGGAGAGCAGCGCGACCACCGTGGTCACGACCGTCGCGATGTTCGAGACGATGCTCGTGAGCGTGCCGCTGATGACCGAGCCGACACCGGAAATGTCGGTGTTCATGCGGGTGATGATGTCGCCCTGCTTTTCGGTCGTGAAGAACGCGTGCGGCATGTACTCCAGATGCCGGTACATCTCATTTTTCATGTCGAAAATGATGCGCTGACTGATCCAGGAGTTGATGTAGCTTTCCACCACGCCGATGATCTGGCTGACGGCAACGGCGCCGAACGCGGCCAGGCACAGCTGGATTAGCTGCTCCATGTTGCGGTCGACGAGCGCCTTGTCAACGATCTTCCCGGTGATGATGGACGGGAACAGGCCGACGGTGGCGCTGAGTAAGATCGCCACGAAAACAAAGATGAACTGCACCCAGTAGGGCTTCAGGTAAGCCACGATCCTTTTGATCAGCGCACCTGTCACTTTCGGTTTGTTGGCCTTCTCTTCTTCGGTCAGATAACCGCGCGGGCCGAGGGAATTTCCGGGAGGCATAGTCACTCCTTTCTGTTTACACTTCCTGTTCTGTCTCGTCTGCCGAGGCTTCCGCCTCATAGCTCAGTTTGGCAAAGAACTCATCGTGGGCAGCATGGTATTCGTGATTGAAGCGCTCGCTGCTGCCGGAATGAAGGGAACTCATATAGTCGTGGGTCTGGCTCTCCAGCTCCGGATTGATACGGGTGATGACCTCGACGCCGATGTTCGAACAAAGGTCGGAAATACGCTCTATGTCGGACAGAAGGTTCAGGAAGCAGGTGCCGGCGTCGATGTTGCATTCCCCGGCGCGCAGGCGGGCGATGTGACCCTCCTTGAGGACGCTCGTCATGTCGTCGACGACCTCTTCGAGCGGCTCGATCTGCGCCGCGGCCTCGCCGTCGCGCTTCTCGAAAGCCTGGCGCGCGAGGTCCAGGATCCGGTCGATCAGTTCCTTCAGCACCTTCAGGTCATGCATCGCCTTGTCGGAGAACTGCAGCTTCAGCTCGTGCAGCTCGTCAGCTATCTCGGAAATGTTCGTCGCGTGGTCGCCGAGACGCTCGATCTCCGTCACGACCTTGTAGTACTGGTCGATGATCTTGACGTGATAATCTTCCTTGAGATGCGGGTTCAGCGAAAGCATGTAGTTGCTGACGGCGTCCGTCATCCGGTCGATGTAATCTTCTTCCTCATCGATCGCGCGGCGGCGTTTGTCCTGCCAGTCCGTGATCTGAGAGAAGGCCGCTTCGATGTTCGCGCGGGCCGCGATGATCATGGTCAGCAGCATGTCGTAGCAGCTCCGGAGAGCCAGAGCCGGCGTCTGGAAGAAGGCCGGACTGAGGGCGTCGAACTTGTCCTGATATTTATTTACCGGCGCCGGCTCGTCCTTCACGATCTTTTTGCTCAGTTTCTCGTAAATGCCCGCGAACGGGAAGAGAAGGAGCGCGCAGGAAAGGTTGAAGACCGTGTTCGTGTTCGCGATGAGGCCGGGGCTCGCGGTGGTCTCCCACAGTTTGTCAATGACGCCGAACTGATGCAGGAGCGTGACCACCAGAAGGACCAGGACCGTCTCCGACAGGTTGAAGAGGATGTTGACGATACCGACGCGCTTCGCATCCGATTTCGCGCCGATGGAACAGACGATGGCAGTCGTCACGCAGTCGCCGAGGTAAATGCCCACGATGACCGCGTAGATGGCCTTGAAGGTCAGCTGGCCCGACATGGAGAAGGCCTGCAGGATACCGACGGTCGCCGAGGAGCTCTGCAGCACGAAGGCCACGCCGGCGCCCGTGATGTAGCCGAGCACGGGATTCGAGCCGAGGTTCGCGAAGAGGGAGTCAAAGACGCCTTTTTCCGACAGGGCATCGACCGCGCCGGTCATGTTCATCAGGCCCGTAAAGAGGATGCCGAAGCCCATGGCGATGCTGCCGACGGTCCGCGAATTCTTGAACTTCAGGAACATGATCATCACAATGCCGATGATCAGGGCGATCGGGGCCAGCGTCGAAGGCTTGAAGAGGCGCATCCACATCGTGGCGGAATCGGAAATGCCCAGCAGCCGGATGATCTGGCCGGTCACCGTGGTACCGACGTTCGCGCCGATGATGATGCCGAGCGACTGGTGGAGCGTCAGGATCCCGGCCGCGACAAGGCCGGAGGTGATGACGATGGTCGCCGTCGAAGACTGGATGAGCGCGGTCACGAGGATGCCCAGGCCGAGCGCCTTCAGCGGGTTGTCCGTGAGCTTCTCCATGACCTTTTTCAGCGTGCCGGACGAACCTTCCTTCAGGGAGTCGCCCATGAGGCGCATGCCGTAAAGGAAAAGGGCGAGGCCGCCGAAAAGAGTAATGATGCTGAAGATATCCATAAGCGCCGTCTCCTTATTTGTACAGATCGCCGATGTTGGTGCTGGATTCGAGGGTCCAGTTCTTGAAATTCGTGCCGCGGCCCTCCACGCGGAAGCGCAGGATGAGATTTCCCTCATTGGTCAGCTGCTGGAACTGGTGCCAGCGGACCTGATCCACGCCCTCCGGTACCTCGCTGTAGGCAGGGCCGTAGTCGTGCGACGTGACGATGCCGGCGGACTTGACGATCGTGGCCGCGAGGTTCGCCTGCGAGACCTGCGCCGAGCTGGTGGTGAACGGCTCGTCACTGCGGCCGGCTTCCTTCACGAAGAGGGACGTCACGCGGGACTGGGTCGGGACCTTGACGTCCGAGAGCGCGCTCGGGTGGTCGCCGGTGATGATGATCGTCGCCTGCTCATAGAGGCCTTTTGCCTTCAGCTGATCGAAAAGCTCGTAGAGGATGCGGAAATCTCCCTTGATCTGGCCGTACGACGTGCCGTCTTTCTCATCCACCTCGTTCACGTTCTCATCGATCACGTAGGGGTCGTGCGCGCCGTGGAAATGCAGGTAGTTATAGGCATTTTCATAGCCGCCGTCCGTAAGGCCCTTATCCGTCAGTTCCTGATAGAAGCCGAAGTCGTCCAGGCCGGCCAGCGGCGAGGAGGTATCGTATTCCACGCAGTAATCAAAGCTCTGCGTGGAGATCGCAACGAGCGGCTTGAACAGCGTCGGCAGCGCCTTATAAAGGGAAAGGCGCAGCAGGTTCACCGACAGGACCAGGGGCATCGTCACATGGTAGCCGGTGTAGCTGGCCATGTTGTCCGCGATGCCGTAAAGCGACCGGCCGCTGCGGTAGGCATAGTAGGCCGGCGCGTAGAGTTTCACCTTGTAACCGTTGTCCTTGAGGTCCTTCAGGAAAGGCGAAGTGCCGTAGACCGTCTGGAAGAAGGCTTCGTTCGAGACCGAAAGGTCGCCGTCCTGCCCGGCTATGATGGTCGCGGCCGCGGGGAAGGTGCGGCTGTAGAGGGACAGGTTGTCGCCGTAGTAGGTGAAGCCGGTGAGCGGTTCAAAGAAATCCGGTTCCGTCCGGAAAATGTAATTGATGTAGCTGACGTCCAGCCGGTCCAGGATCAGGACATAGACGTTATTCTTCGAGGCGGTCTCCGTCCTGCCGTCAGTGGACAGGTAGCTCGCCGCGATCAGCATTTCGTTCTCGTCGGCGCTGTCCCCGCTGCCCGCTTCGGCAACCATTTCGAAACGGTCCTTCACAAGGCGCGGCAGGTTGGAAATGAAACCGGCGGCCTGCATGCCGATGACCGCGATCATCGCGATCACAGCAACGGTGCGGACGGTCTCCTCCTTCAGGCGGAGCGCCAGGACCACGATCGCGGCAAGCGCGACGATCCAGATGATGAGGTTGATGACAGCCGGGGTCCCGGTCTCAAAGGCTTCGCGGTCGTCGCCGGCCAGCCCCGCCGTCCCGTTCAAGAAGGTGCTCTGGACGTAGCCCATCACGGTCAGCCACACGAAAACCGCGCCGACGATGCGGCCGATCTTCTTCCCGGGCAGCCAGATGAGCGAGGCTGCGATGACCGCAAAGCAGAAGACCGCGATCAGGATCCAGGGCAGGAAGTCCTTAAAGTTGAAGAGAAGTTCGACGCGGTTCGCCGCGAAGACTTCCGTCACGCTGAAAAAGCAGAAGGTCAGGCCGAAAGCCGCCCCGATCAGAAACGGCAGCCCCAGGCCCGATCTCTCTATGGATTTATGGGTCTTTTTTCCCATCTTTACCTCCGACATTTGATGACATAACAATCAGCGGGAAAGTACGTTTTCCGCCATTGTCATCATACTCGCATCACGCTGCAAAATCAAGGTTTTTCCTCGCGGCACGGTTGAGCAGGAAGATCCTTCGCTGCGCTCAGGATGACAGTAATGAGCAAGTGAAGACATAAAAAACTGTCATCCTGAGTGACCGAAGCATAAAAAAGGTCATCCTGAGTGACCGAAGCATAAAAAAGGTCATCCTGAGCGAGCGAAGCGAGTCGAAGGATCTTCACTTCAAAAGATCCTTCGGCATCGCATCCTTCGGATGCTCCGCTCAGGATGACAGAAATATGGCTCTGTTCCGGCTTGTTATACTTCGGGCCCGGGGCCACTGCGATAGGCCCGGATGGAAACGGTCTCATAGGGTTCGACGCTTGACGTGACCCAGGTGTTGCCGCCGATCACGGCGTCGTGGCCGATTTTCGTGAGGCCGCCGAGCACGGTCGCGCCGGAGTAGATGACCACCCGGTCGCCCACGTCGGGGTGGCGCTTGATGCCCTTGACGGGCGTGCCGTCCGGGTTCAGTTCGAAGCTCTTCGCCCCGAGGGTCACGTGCTGGTAAAGCTTCACGTGCTCGCCGATGGTCGTGGTCTCGCCGATGACGACGCCGGTGCCGTGGTCGATGAAGAAGTACGGGCCGATGGCGGCGCCGGGGTGGATGTCGATGCCGGTCGAGCTGTGCTCAAGTTCGGTCATCATGCGCGGCACTACGGGAACCTTCAGCAGGTAGAGTTCATGCGCAAGGCGGTAGGTCGAGATCGCCGGGAAGGCCGGATAGGACAGGATCACCTCGTCGGTGCTGACGGCAGCGGGGTCGCCCTCATAGGCTGCCCGGATATCCGTCTCGATCAGCGCGGCCACGCCGGGCAACTTTTCCTCGAGAATCGTGAACGCTTCTTCTGCGTGTTTATCGTTCAGGAAATATTTCATCGCTTTCAGGAGTGAGTCCTTGAAAAGGGAAAACTCCAGCCTCTTCTTTTCTTCCTCCTCGAAATGCTCCTCCGCACCGAAATGCCGCGGGTACAGCGCCGCAAAGAAATGCGCGAGCGCCTCCCTGACCGTATCCTTTAATCCGAGATAGCTTTTTTCCATCGGTAATGCTCCGTAAAAAAGACTGTCCTTCGATCACGAAAGACAGTCTTTATCATAATATAGCTGCGTCAGCTTTTCAACTGCCAAATCTTTTGAACTGAGTCTTCGCGGACCTTACACCCTCACGTCTATCGGAAGTTTGATCTCTTTCTCCTCGCCGTCTTTTTCGTAGACGAGCCGCGTCCGCAGCCCTTTGTGCACGAGCCTGCCGTGCGGAAGCTTCGTCATCTCGCGGTACTCACGGTAGCGCTGCTTCTGCTCGCCCGTGTAGCTGCCCGGGTCGTCCGAGGTCAGGAACACGCTGCCGCAGAGGGCATCCACCTTCGCCAGCAGGTCCTTCTGCTTTTCGTTCAGCTTCAGGTTCTCCGTCCGCAGGAATAAAACGTCCGGGTCGCAGCCGAAAGCGTAGCCGTCCAGCGGCATGCGGTTCATCGTATCCGCCATGGAGCGGCGCGTTGAAATGCGCTCCGGGTGCGCGATGTGCATGTACAGCTTGTCGTCCCAGTCAAGGCTCACGTCACAGCCGATGCGGCAGTAGTCAACGAGGCCGAAGGCCGGCATCAGCGGCACGCCGCAGCCGAGGATCAGGGCCTTGCCGCACCATTTGCGCAGCATCTCCATCGCCCGGCGCATGCGGCCCGCGCGGGTCTCCTTTTCATTTCCGAAACAGGCCGCCCCGTAGAGGAAGTCCAGTTTCAGCAGGTCGAAGCCCCAGTCCTCGACAGCCCGGCGGATGCATTTCTCCACATAGGCCATCGCCTCTTCGTTATCGATGTCGAGGGCATAGAAGCCGCTCCAGTTGCAGCCGCATTTCCAGGGCTGGCCGTCCTTCTGGTAGAACCAGTCCGGATGCTCCTGATACACGGAAGACTTCTCTTCCGCGACGAAAGGCGCCATCCAGAGGCCGGCCCTAAAGCCCGCGCCGTGGATGATCCCGGCCATGCGCTTCATGCCGCCCGGGAACTTCTCCTCCGATGCCTCCAGCCAGTCGCCCACGAAAGGCTCCCAGCCGTCGTCGACCTGGAACATATCACCCGTTTCAAACACGTCGCGGCAGCCGTCCAGCGTCTCCAGGATGCAGTCTTCGCTGATGTCCTGATAACGGTGGTACCAGCTGCTGTAGCCGTAGAGTTTCGGGATCTCCCGCTTTTCCATGCCCATGGCTTTGAACCAGGCCGCGAAGACTTCCTCGCGGCTTCCCTCGGCCGTAAAGAGGTCGAAGGCGCGGAAATCGCCGCTGACTTTCAGCCCCTCGGCGTCGCGCGTGATCGTCAGCACGCGCCGCAGCGAATCGTAGGAAAAGACCGTATAGCCGTTCGTCTCATCCAGCGAGGCAAAGAGCCGGTAAGTCTCCCCCTTCCGGAACCAGCACCAGGAAAAGCCGTGGAAGCGCCCGCGCATGACGGAATAGCCCGTGATCTGCGCGTCTCCGTAGCGGTCAAGCGAGAAGTTGTTGACCAGCTGCTGCGGCAGGTGTCCCGTGCCGTACATCCGCTGCGGGGGGAGCCATTCGGGACTGTAAGTCCAGCTCTGGTAGCCGTTGAAATACATGCCTTCCGGAGGGTCGATCTTCAGCGTCGCCCTCACCTCCCGCACGGTCCCGTCAAAGGGTCCGTGGATATGCACCTCGCCGATCCACTCGGCAGTTCCTTTAAGGCCGTTTACGGTCCACTCAAGCTTCACCGCGTCTCTCCTTTAATACTTCGCCGATCTCCGCCATCTTCGCGTCGGTCAGCTTGAACTTCTTGCCGAAGAAGAAAAATACTGCGATCAGGGTCAGGATCGGGATGACCGTCATCAGGAGCCGCAGGCCGGTGATGGTGCTTGCGCTCTGCTGGATGATCTCGCCCGTATCCTCCGTATTGCCGACAAGGCCGATCAGGTCGATGCCGATACCGGTCAGGAACACCGCAACGCCCGAGGCCAGTTTGACCACGAAGGTCTGCATGGAGAAAATGACGCTCTCCTCGCGGCGGCCGTTCTGCAGCTCGCCGTAGTCGACGCTGCCGGACAGGAAGACCGTCGTCAGAACGCTCAGGATACCGTTCGCCATGAAGACCATGATGCCCGGGACGAACAGGGCATAAAGGGTGTGTTCGAAGCCCAGGAAGACGAGGCCGAGCAGGACGCCGTAGCCGGCAAGCGCGAGGCCGACCGCAATGCGGAAGATCTTCTCGTTCGCGATCTTTCTCGCACGCAGCAGCGGGTAGACGACCATCATACCGACGATCTGGAAGGCGCCGCCAACCGTCGAGAAGAGGGTGTAATCGCCCTTCCAGCCGGCGCCGCCAAAGTCATATTTGAAGAAGTAAATGATAAAGTTGGAGGTCAGGTACAGGGCCATGTTGACCATGACGATGGTGAGGACCACGGTCAGGGCCTGGTCGTTGTGGAAGAGCGCGCGGAACATTTCCTTCACGCTGACGTTCTCCATCTTCGTCTCGCGTTCTTTCACGTTCAGACAGCAGATCACTTCGGTGATGATGAAGATGACCGCGACGATCAGGGCCACGTAGCGGAAGCCCGTGCGTTCGCTGTCGCCGCCGAGGATGCCGACCATCAGCATCGTGCCCATGGCCATGATGGCGGCGCCGATGCCGGCGCAGGTACGGCCGACGACGGAGAGGTTCTCGCGCTCAGCCTGCGTATCGGTCAGGGCGGGGATCATGCTCCAGTAAGGGATGTCCATCATGGTGTAGGTGACGCCCCAGAGGATGTAGACGACGCTGAAAAAGACCATCATCTTGCTCTCCGGCATGACCGGCGCCGCATACAGGGCGTAGAGCACGAGGGCGTTCAGCACGGTCCCGGAGAAGAGCCAGGGCCTGAATTTGCCCCATTTGGTCTTGGTCTTTGCGACCAGCACGCCCATGAAGGGGTCGTTCAGTGCGTCGAATACCCGCGCCACCATCAGGATGGTGCCGACGAAAGCGGCGCTCAGTCCGATGATATCCTGGTAATAATACAGAACATAGTTCGCGGAAAGCGCGTAGACCATGTCCTTGCCGACCGCACCGATACCGTAGGCGATCTTCTTGCCTGTTGTCAGTTTCATAAATAAATCCTCCCGGCCCCGCGGACGGGGCATAAGTTTCTGAAATATTATAGCCGACACGGGATGAAAATGCAATGAAAAAAGCCCCTTTCGCGGAGAAAGAGGCTTGTTCTGTCGTAGTATTACGCTCCGGCCGGCGGCGCCGGCAGACACCGGCCCGTCAAGCCGGTTGACTCTTATTCGATGTTCTGCACGACGCCGGCAAAGAGGATCGAATTATCCTGCCCGGTCACGAGGAAAAGGAAGGGGCGGTCGACGGTGAAGCTATGACCGGGTTCGATATAAGCCGCGAGCATTTCCAGATACGTATATGCCGCGCCGACGATCCCGTCTTCATCGATCTCTACCATGGCCGCATGCTGTGCCTTGCCGAGATAAAGGCCGGCGGCCTCTTCTTTTTTTGCCATGAGCGGCGTAAAATCAGCCAGCGTTTGGTCCGTCACGTCTGTGATGCCGAGCGCCGGCAGAATCTTCATAAGATCCGTCTGTCCTTCCACCTTAAACTTCGGGAGCGACAGAATCACTTTTCCGCGGGGTTCATACGGTCCCTGCTCATTTCGTTTCAGCATGTTCAGCAGTTCCGGATCCGCGGCAAGATCGGCAGCTTCCGTACCTTCTTTCGGCAGGCAAATATAGACAAAACCGCTGTCCGTGAGCGGAAGACCGACCGACTCAAAGCACTCACCTTCATACCAGTCCGCCGTTTTCTCCCCGTGCATCATCTCGACTTCGGTATCACCCTTCGCTCCGTGAAAGACCTCCTGTCTGTTATTCGTTTTCCAGAACGGATCTTCCCACATTGCCTTGAAGAGAATTGTCGAGACCAGCGCCAGCACGGCGTTTCTGTCCATCTTCATTTCTTTCGTCTGCTCGGAAAGCAGACCGCCGGTATTTTCATCGGTCCATTTCTGCAGAGCCTTATTCATTGCGTCGGAACCGGGAGTTCCGATAAAGGAATCGGCATAGTAACGCTCAGCCAGGGTCTGCAGCGTCGATTTGTTGTAATTGTAAGCGCTGCTCAGCCAGTATGAATCGGCGAGCAGACTCTGCAGCTGGAAGGAGTCGGCATAATTGCTTTTCCAGAGAAGAGCAGCTTTCTCCCGCAGCGTTTCAACATCCGGCACGCACAGCACATCCAGGATCTGCTGCCTGGTATTTCCGTCTGTAACCTCTGCGAGCATGGCCAGGGCCATGTAAATGTTCAGCGGAGAGCAGACGGCATTGTCCTCCTGCCCCGCCAGCATCACCTTCATCAGGCGTTCGTAGTAGGGCCGCATGCCCTCCTGCAGTGCATAGGCGGGATCGGTGAGTTTGGCCTGCGCGTTCCACCAGGCAGTATGTTTATTGTATGAATGGAGGTCTTCTTCCGAAGACAGTTTGATTGAAGAGACCGGCTTTACCGCCTGCACGGTTTCGACGCCCGGATAGTTCACTTTCGCCGTGACCTTTCGGAAAAGCGGGATCCCGACCGTCAGCACCAGGGCGATCACCGCCGCGCCGCCGAGCGCCCAAAGCCACATCTGCCTTCTCTTTCGCCCGGCAGCCGTTCCTTTGCCGAGTCCCTCTTCCACGATATGTTTCACCGCCCGGTCGATCATTTCCGGGGCAGGCATGACGATCTTCTCATCACCGCTCATTGCTGAATTCCTCCCTGATCCGTTTCTGCAGGCGGTAATACTTCGTCTTGACGCTCGCTTCGGGCATTCCCGTCATTTCCGCGATCCCGCGGAACGTCAGGCCCTCAAAGATGTGCAGGCGGAAGACCGTCTGCGTCTCCTCATCAAAACCAGAGACGTAAGCTTCGATCCGCCGAAGAAGCGCTGCGTCATCGAGCCTTGCAAGCTCGTCAGGTCCCTCCTGCACGGTGTCATCTTCGAGAGGCAGAAGCGTCACTTGCGCAGCGCGGCGCCGATCGATCACCTTGTGCGTCGCGATGGCATAGAGCCAGGTCCGGAAAGCGCTCTTTTTGCTGTCGTAGCAGCCGATCGACTGCAGCACCGCGATGAAGATCTCCTGCGTAAGGTCCATCGCATCCTCCCGGTTCCCGGTCTGACGGTAAACGTAGACATAGATCTCCTCATAATATCCGCGCACCAGAAGATCGGCCGCCTTTCGCGACCCGTATTTCTGTACGCGTCTGATGAGTCCGGATTCTCCGTCCATGTCCTCTCTCCTTCGAAGTATTCCCTTCTGCTGATATATTCGGCCCTGCAGGGAAAAAGTTTCAGCGATCCCCGTGCTTTTTTCTCAATTCAATTCGGAAAAATCATAACATAGCGCTTCCGAAGGCGCAATAATCACCTGGGAAAGCATTTGCGAAGCGCCGCCGGATGAAGTATGATGGAAGCAGCAAAATCGCTGGCAAGCGGAAAGGAGGAAAGCCCATGCGCAAGTTTACGGAAGTCTTCCGGGCGGAATCCGGCTGGCGGATGTTCTTTGTCTCGGTCATGACCTTCGGCCTCGGCTACGGCCTCTACAAGGGGATCATCGACAATTATCTCGCCGAGATCGTGTCCATGACATCGTTCGACAAAGGCGTTTCCGAGTTCTTCCGGGAGTTGCCCGGTCTCCTGCTCGTCTTTATTCTGGCCGTTTTCTTCATGCTTTCCGCAGAAACGATCTACAAGCTGGGCGCCCTCTTCATGCTCGGCGGCATGGTCATGCAGGCCGTCGTGCCGGCGACGCGCGTGATGGTGATCCTCGCCATCTTTGTCTTCTCGCTGGGCGACCATATGCAGCTCGGCATGCGTTCGACTCTCTCTCTGCAGTACGCAAAGGAGGGACGCGGCGGCGCGGCACTGGGTCTCCAGACCTCGGTCTACCGGATCGGGACGCTCGCGGGGTATCTTGCCATCGCCGCGGTCTTTTATTTCCTCGAAGGCGCCGAAAGCCCCTACCGGACGGTCTTTGCCGTCAGCGCAGCCATCATCGCCCTCGGGGCTCTCGCTTCCCTGCGCATGAAAGGAAGCAGCCGTCCCGACGAGACGAAACGGCGCTTCTATTTCCGCAAAAAATATTCGAAATATTACATGCTTGAGGTCTTCTACGGGGCCCGCAAGCAGATCTTCTTCACCTTCGGGCCGTACGTTCTGGTCCTCTTTTACGGCGCCGACGCCATGGTCATCAGCCTGCTTTTTGCAGTTTCGTCGGTGTGCATGTTCCTGGCCGCGCCCGCCGTCGGCCGCATCATCGACCGCTTCGGCTACAAGATCGTGATGATCACGGACACGCTGGTCCTCGTGATCGTCTGCTTCTTCTACGGCTTCGCGCACCACATCTTCCCGCGGAACGTCGCCTTCATCGTCTGCTGCGTCAACTACGTGCTGGATTCGGTCATTTCGCTGGCCTCCATGGCCTCAAACGTCTACGTGCAGGATCTGTCGGACAGTCCCGACGAAGTGCGTGCGACGATCTCCACCGGCGTCTCCGTCAACCACCTGATCACGATCCTGATCGCGCTTTTCGGCGGCTGGATCTGGCAGGTGCTCGGCATCGAGACGCTGTTCATCCTCTCGGCAATCCTCGGCCTGTGCAACAGCGCCTACGCCGCAACGATCAAGACCGGGAAGGCGGCGGCAAAATTATAACCATCTTATTTATCCGTTTACGGCTTTCCGGGGAATGAATTCAACTTTCAGCGTCATTCCCATCCCGTTCGCAAGGCGCTGCAGCGTGCGGATCGACGGGTTGGCATTGCCGTTTTCCAGCTTGCTGATGTCTCCCTGGGCAATCCCGGTGCGCTCGGCAAGCTCTTTTTGTGTCAGCCCGGACCGGCGCCGTGCCTCAATGATCGCCCGGATCACGGCGCGTTCCGGCTGCAGAGCCTCATACTCTCTTCGGAATTCGGGATCGCGAAGCTGCTCTTCCAAAAAATCATTATACTTATTGCTCATTCGGCGCTCTCCCTTCTTCTCAGATGATCCGCCCTGTATCTCTTTGCTTTTTCGATCTCTCCCGGCGGTGTTTTCTGAGTCTTTTTGATAGATCCGTTTGTTAAAATGATTCGCCGATCCACATAGAAGAAATACAGAACTCTCGAAATGTCTGTTCCGACTTTTGCCCTGAGTTCAAATATCCCTTCCTCCAGATGTTTGGAATACGGTTCGCGGAGCTCATAGCCATAATCCTGCAGGATCGACATACTACTCATCATCTTGGCCCGCATTTTTGTATTGAGGCTGAGCAGGAATTCTTTCGCGGGTTGTTCTCCGTTTTCTTTTGTGTAGAATTCTACTTCAAATTTTGGCAATTCAACCTCCTGCCTGACACCTCCCGTCTTGATATTATAGGATAAATCCTATAACGTCAAGCATAATTACAGCACAGCAAAAACTGCTGTGCTGTTGATCAGTCAGCATTAGAACGGCAAAGTGATGATGCCTTTGTTTACAAGAAGATAAACGATCACGATCTGCGCGATCAGGATCGCGGGGATCCCGATCCGGAAATACCAGTGTTTCGTTTTGTGACGGAAAAGGTACATCCCGAGGATGGCGCCGATGCTCCCTCCCAGGATGGCGGACAGGAACAGTGTCTTCTCGGGGATCCTCCACTGTCCTTTTTTCGCGCGCTTTTTATCGATGCCGAAAATGGCAAAGGCAACGAGATTGATGATGACAAGCCAGGCAATGACTGCGATCCATACGGGCGGCATATAAATTCTCCTTTTTTCAGCGGGCAGGCGCCCCATCCGTCAGCGTATACCGCAGAAGGACGAAGCTCAGGATGGAAAAGACCGTGATCAGCACGATATTGACAATCGGACTGAACTGTACGAAAAAGGCCGGCAGCAGGCCGATGAAGAGCCCTGCCGTCGTGATCCCGAAAGCCAGTCCCGGATTCGTTTTCAGGATGCTGAGGCACATAGCAAAGGTGATACTCATCGTCATTGAGAAGAAGAACACGCCGATGCAGGACACAACCATGACCTTGTCACCGAAAAGCAGGAAGGGGATCGCGGCAAGCGTCCCGATGAACGCGGTCTTTCTGACACCGACCGTATCGGCCATGAGGCCGCCCAGCGCCTTCCCCGCGCCCATGATGAAAAAGAGGAAAAAGCTCTGCCACAGCTGCTTGTTCCACGAGATCGGGATCGCGTAGCCGATGTAGCTTCTGACGGAGGTCACGATGAAAGCGATCAGCAGAATCAGGCCGGCCGAAACCTTCGGGCTGACAACGTGGAACTCGGGGTAGCTTTCCTTCCGGACGGAGACCTTCGCGGACAGGCAAAGCAGCTCCGATACGGCGAGCGGGATGAGCAGCCACCAGGGGGAGACGCCTGCCACACCCATCGTCTGGCCGATCACCACACCGTAAGAACCGCCGGCAACGAACAGCGCCGAGGGGAAGATCTTTCCTTCGCTCTCCGCGACCGTCGCGATCGCTCCGCACTCGTGCAGGATCGCATTTCCGACGGCCAGAACGATGTAGCCGGCAATGTGCAGCGCATCACCCGGGGCCAGGATCATGAAGGCGCTCACACCCATCAGCGCATTGCCGATGCTCTCGTAGGGGGTCTTCCTGTGTTTGATGATGAAGTCCCCGATGAGCCCCTGCGGCAGGAAGGCGAAGAAGTCGTAGGACAGCGCAATGGCGCCTGCCATCGCTGTCGGAAAATGGATCCGCAGCAGATAAAAGCAGACGATCTCCACGCAGGCATGGACAAAGAAATACTTCGTCCCCGTCAGATTTCCCTTATTGCGTGTCATCATCCCCCGGCTCATCCTTCTCCTCATCGGCTGGCTGATCACCTTCGGGCAGCGGTTCGCCCTCAATGACCGGTTCGGCTTTGAGCAGCATTTCATCCACGGCAGGTGCAGCCACCTCCGGCTGTCCTTTTTTCTTCTTCAGTTCGCGGCGGATCGCCCTGACACCGAGCCAGATGAGAAGGGCCGCAAGACCTATGGCCAGTACGGCCGTGATCGGGTTCATAAATACAAGATCAAAAAAGCCGAAACTCACATCCAAAAGCAGAAAACTCATGATTTTTCCTCCGTAATATCTGCATGATCAGCTTCCGGGGCAGGCTGCATTTCTTCGACCGGCTGCTTTTCTTCAGTCGGCTGCATTTCTTCGACCGGCTTTTGTTCCCCGGCGGGCTGTCCTTTTTTCTTTTTCAGTTCGCGGCGGATCAGCCTGATGCCGAAAAACAGCAAAAGCCCGGCGACCGCAATGAACGCGATCACAACGAGCGGGTTGCGGCTTGCCTCCTCGACGATATCTTCCGGCCCGATACTGATATCCAGCAGCAGTAAACGTACCATATGCGTTCCTCCGTTCCTCTCTTAAAACAGATAATACCTGATTATTGCTTCCAATACAAGCCCGGCGGCGCAGGACACGAGGTTTGCAAGGTAGGTAAATGCGAAGATCCTCTTCGTCCCCGCGTCGGAGATCCTGCGGTAGGCGAGCGCTTCCGAAACCGGGACGAGAATTGCTTCGCCAAGGATGAACCAGACGGTCCCGGCCGTTTCGGCCGCGTACGTACCGACAGTCGGCGCAAGAAGCCCGAGCCCCAGGCGGACCGCATTCAGCAGGACATTCGTCACGATGTTGACGCCGCGAATGTATGCTTTGTTGTCCGTCACGCGGCCGCGGATGATGATCGGGGTCTCGATCAGGATGGTCAGCCCGACCGCCGCAGCAAAGTACAGGATAACGGCCAGTAAAGGCAGAATGAACTCCCGCATACGCGCCTCATTTCTTTTTCTTCGTGCGGTAGAAAAGCAGAAGCCGCGCGACGCGGATGCCGATCCAGACGAAGAAGAACAGCTCAGCCAGGTTCTCGGCGAAGACGATCAGCGCCGGCTTGCTGTAGTCAATGCTTGCAAAATGCGTCCGGAAGAAGAGATAATCCGGGATGCCGTTTTTTATGAGGAGCCAGAGGCCGGTGCCCGCCGCCAGGGCGAGCGCGTAGTTCACGATGCGCCGCACAAGGTAACTGTTGCTGAGCCTTGAGGTGATCGATGCCATGTGCAGGCCGAGGTGTGCGCCCATGAGCGCGAAGGCCCACCAGGACATCGAGAGATGGAACTGCTGCGCGAAGGCCCGCTCCGTCAGGCCGTAAAGGGAAGGCAGCGCGTAATTGCTCATGCTGACGCCGGTAAGGACCGTCAGGACGATTGCTGCCAGCATGGCCAGGTTCACGACGGTCAGGATGATGCGGTAGAGCGTGTAGCGGTCCTTGAAAAAGCTGCCGGTCCAGCGGATGTTCAGCAGGTGGTGAAGAAGCAGAAGCGCCGTCATGGCGATGCCGATCCACTCGTGAAGCGACTCGCCGCTCACCTGCCGGGCGGTCAGGCAGAGCAGAAGGAGGACGAGGATCACGTCAACAAAGCGCTTGAAGCCCTTGTGCGACTTCTTTGCTTTTTTGCCGCTCTTCGCGTTTACGACCTTCTTGCCGCTTGCGGTAGTTTTCCCGCCTGCGGTGTTTTTTCCGGTCTTTTTGTGTACGACCTGTGCGCTCACGGCCGCCCTCCTTTCTCCGGGGATGGTGTCTTATGCCCTCTCACGAAGCCCGATTTTTTAGCCTGCAAGACGCCTTTTCACAGCCATTTCTCCGCCCAGTTTTTCAGTTCGGCCTTCGGAACGAGGCGGCCGAAACGCCGGCCCTCGGCGACCTTCGCGCCCTGCGCGAGCGCCTGCAGATTGGCCGAGGAATCGCCCATGCCGCTGCCGCCGGAAGTTGCAAAAGGAACGACCGTCTTCCCCGTGAAGTCATATGCTTCCATGAAGGTATCGATGATCGACGGCTCGCGGTACCACCAGATCGGAAAGCCCACGAAGACGACGTCATACTGCGCCATGTTTTCGACATGGGTCCCGATCGCCGGGCGCGCGCTCCGGTCGTTCATTTCCAGAGTGCTGCGGCTCTTTTTATCCATCCAATTCAGGTCTGCCTTCGTGTAAGGCACCTCCGGTACGATCTCATACAGGTCCGCGCCGGTCACCGCCGCCAGTTTTTCGGAAAGCGCGGCCGTCGTCCCGCTCGCGCTGAAATAAGCCACCAATGCCTTGCTCATAATGCTTCTCCTTGCCTTTTCATACGTTCTTTACCGTATTCGATCTCGATTCCAATAAACTGCCCAGGAAGCAGACGGAATCCGAGACCATCGGGTCGCCCTTTTATTCTGTCGCCGTCAGCCTTCCGGTCCCGGATAGATCAGGCTTCCCTCAATCTTGTGAAAGGGAACCTGCCGGACGTCGTCATAGTCAAACAAAGAATACTGCCAGTTGCTCTCCGTATCCAGGTAAGAAAACACCTGATGCATGATCTCCCATCTCTGTTCCGGTGCGCATGACGTCTTAAAACGGATTACAAATGCACTGGTGGACTTTTCCGCTGTAATTTCCTTCCTGACCAGATAAACCTGCTCGATCTGATCCTTCCCTAGGGAAAGGATATACTGCAGTATCGTTTCCCGCTTTCCTTCCGGCAGCTGTTCCGCACTGAGTTTATCGCGCGGCAGAAGAATCGACTCTGCCGTCTTATAATCCTTCATTTCCTGCATCAGCGCCACTGCTTTCTCCCGATAGCGGTCCAGTTCTTCCTGATTGCCCGTCATACAGCAGAACGCACCGATATCATTTAGTCCTTCTTCCCAGAAGTTTGAATTGATCAAAGAGCGGTAAAGAAACGGCAGTCCTTCCGGATCCAGCCGGCGGATCAGTAAGCTGCCATGCACGTATGCGCCATAGGCCGCTGCCGGATCCGGCAGGGTCTGAATGGCCTGAACACAGAGCTGATCCGCTTCTTCAATGCGCCCCAACTTGCGCAGATCGGCCACGATATCGCCGTACTGCTCCGGAATCAAGGGCTCTCCGGCATCTTTCCATTCTGTTATTTTTTTCATCGGGTCGCTGTAGTTTTCCTTGTGATAATCCTCCCAGGATCCCCGATATTCCTTATTTGTGATCGCATCCAGCTTTTCGATCAGCCGATCGCATTCCGCGCGGTATTCACCATCCGTCTGGCGGGGAAATACGATCGGATCGCTTACACCGAACGAATCCAGCCGCATTTTTGTCGTCGGATGAGTTGCCGATCGGGAAATGATCTCTTTGGGGATCAGTTTTTTCCATGTCTCCGCTCGCCGCGCAATGCGTTCCCGCCGTTCAATGATATTTTGGCTTATATAATCGATCCGTTCCGGCGTTTCCTCCACAAACGACGGTGCCGTATCATACGATCCCAGTTCCCAATCAAAGCAGCTCTCATAGAAACATTTGATGATTGCGGAAGCAGCCGTTTCCGGCTGTCCGTTTCTGACCATGGCCTGATCCGCTTCTGCCTCGACAAGAACAGAAACTGCACGCTCGAACAGGATATAATCATAATAGCAGCGAAGATCCATACCGCCGAAAAGCCAGAAAGAAAAGGGCGTCGCGATTTGATTTCCCCCTGGTCCCGCATCCAGCCAAGTATGATAAAAAGCTTCCTTTTTGTACCGGTTATTCGCAATATGCGTATACTCATGAAACAGGATCGTCGAAAATTCATCCGCATTCAGCTGGTCCATCAGATATACGCCAAGCAGAAGAACACAATAATCCTTCGTGTCGACAATTGAGATCTCTCCGGAATCAACGGCGATCAGATAGACTTTCCTGTGCAGCGATATTCGTGCAGCCGCTTCTTCTGCGAGACGGTGCAGCACAGGGAAGGAAGCCGGATCGATATAGTTTTCCAATTCTTCCGGTTTTTCCGGGCTTCGCTCCTTGAATCGAATACGAAGCAGGCAGCAGCCAAGCAGTACAAAAGCAAAAAGAATCAGAATCACGGAGATACCGCTGGCGGCCGAAACGAGCATCTGTTCTGTGACAACAGCGATCAAAACAGCATCCAGCCCCCAGATAACAGCAAATATATCGGCACGCACGCGTTGTTTTTTCAATTGTCCGTAAAGCTGATCTGCGGAAGTCTTTGCCAGTTCCTTCTTTTGCAGAAATTCCTGCTGCATATCACTGACGGAAGTATTCTGCCACTTCCGAAGCGTTGCATCATAGATCACAATATTCACGACCAGAAAGACCAGCGGGGCAAGGCAAAGCAAAACAAGGATCCAGACTGTCCAGGCAGACGGCAGAAAGTTCTGAGGCAGCACCTCTGCAGTAAACATAAATACAGCCATAACGATCAAAAAAGCTGCCAGCCAGCACAGAAAGTTTCTGCCGCGCAAAGCTTTATCGGCTTTAGTCAGTTCCTCGGGCGACGGGATCTTTCCTTCCGCACGCAGCTGCTTATCGATCTTTACTGCAAGCACGAATACGGAAACAACTATTGCCGCTTCCACTGCAAGAAAGATATAAAATATCTGCCTGTCTCTTCCCGTGAAATCGCGAAGTTCCCTTCCGTCGGTCAGAGCTATCGTAATAAAGATTGCAGCAACCATCAACACGAATAACAGGATCAACAGAATAATGCGCTTTCTTTGAGCTGACGCTGTTTTTTTCATAAATATCCTCCTATTGTTCTGCCGATTGATGGTGCATTGACCGGCTTTTCTTCAAATACTCCCAGCCGCCCGCAGGGCGATGCTGATGAGGAACCCTCCAATCAGCATGGCCGCAAAGCTGACTGGCCATTTGCCGTCCCGGTTGAAGGTATAGAAGTCGTCCCAGCGCTTATCCTCCGGCGCGTACACGACCTTGTACAGATAGAACAGGCCGTAGCAAAATACGGGAGCCACGCCGAGCAGCGTGAAGGAAAACGGCATGGCGGCCCTGTCGAAGAGACAGTAGGACGCGATGGCGACCAGCGGGCAGATAAGATGCAGGAACAGATCCTGCTTCTCCAGCAAAGGCTTGAGGCTGCCGAGCGCCGGGGCCAGAAAGACCAGGACCGTCAGCAGCGTCACCGTGACGGCGCAGGTCCCGACATATTTGAACACGGACACGCCGAAACTGATCCCTCCTGCGGCCGCACTGACTGCGGCAGCCGCCGACGCCGCTGCGCAAAGCACATTGGAGAGCACGGTGAAATAGCGAAAGAGCGCGCCCAGAGGCTCGTTCTTTTTTTTCACTCTCCGGCAGGCCCAGAGCACGGCTGCCGTGATCAGGAGCGCATTCAAAACGTTCAGAATGATACCGATCATAGTCTTACCTGTAGGTGTCCGCCGTGATGCTGTCCAGATCGGCGTCCTTCGTTTCCCTGACCTTGGTGATCAGAATGAACAGCGAAACGGCCATGAACGGCACGCAGATGATGAGGAAGAGCAGATCCATCTGCATGAAGTTCTGCAGAACGATGAACAGGACCTGGCCCACGAACATCCCGGCACCGATCATCACGGAGATCGTCCCCATGACGGAGGAGCGCATGCCGGAAGGCGAGGATTCCGCCGGCATGGTCAGGATGACGGTATCCGACATCGACCACAGGCCGCCGATCGAGCAGCCGTAGGCGATACCGGCAGCGGCCGGTCCCCAGCCGCCGCGGCAGGCCAGCACGAAGAGGAGAAGCCCCAGCAGGGCAACGCTGCCCAGCAGGACGCAGACCTTTTTCCGGCCGAGCCTGTCGGAGAAGAAACCGCTCAGGATGGTCACGATCCCGTTGAAGAACGGGTAAATAATCAGGACGGTCGCGACCATTTCCGTGCTCATCGCGCCTTTCAGCACGGTCGAATAGTAGGAAGTATAGAAGGTCGTCGCGAAGAACAGAAATCCCGCGATCAGGATCCAGCGAAGCTGCCGGTTGACGAAGATGAACCTGATGGCGCGGAACACGCCGCCCTCTTCCGCCGTGCCGGCCTTTTTATCTTCCGCCGCCTTTGCCGCCCGCTGCTCCGGCGTAAGCTGCAGATAGCCGATGCGCTGCTCCACGAAGACCGGCGTTTCCTTCAGCAGGAAATACGAGATGAGCCCGATCGCGATCGCCACGATGACCGGGATCAGATAGACCGTGCGCCAGCTGCCGGCATCGTTATCGTTCAGGAAAGCCCGGGACATGACGCCGATGAGGGAAACACTGATCAGCGCGATCCCCTTGGCCACAAAGCTGTAGGTGGCGCGCTTTTCCTTCGGCGCCGTTTCCATGATGTACAGCACCTGCATGTCGTTCGGGGTGAAGAACATCATGAAAAGCATACCGAGGATATACTGAGGGACCGAGTGGCTCGTCATCACGATCAGCATCCCGAGGCCCATGCCCACGGTATTGATCATCAGGAATAAACGCCTGCCGTACTTATCCGCCAGCGCTTTGTAAAACGGCGAGATGATCAGGAAGAGGTTCGAGGCGACCTGCCACGGTGCCACGGTGTTGATGGCCGACTTGTATTCCGCCGAATTAACGTCTCTGGATCCGATTTTGAACAGGTCAAACAGCACGTATGGCTGCATCGCCGCGTTTACGTTGGAAGTGATCTCGTCGACGATGTAGACCACGGTCAGGACGATCATCACGAACAGCAGATATTTGCCTGCTGCGGGGACGGTGCTCTGTTTTTTCAGACGTTCCAGCTCTTTTGTTTCCTTGCTGCTTCGATCGGTGCTCACTATATGAGCCCTCCTTTTCAGGCTGTGGTTTCTTTATGGCATAAACAGATCATCTGTCGGGGTTTTCCTCTTGTTACTCTGCGGTTTTTATCAGGATGGCCCTGCAGGGCGAGCCGTCCGCCCCGGCCAGATTGAGCGGCGCCGCATTCAGGAGATAAACGCCCTCCGGGACTTCGGCCAGGCGGATCCCTTCGAGCAGGATGACGCCGGCCCCCAGCAGGATGCAGTGCACTTCCATCGGCGCGTCTTCGGGACCGAAGGTCTGGGATTCATTTCCGAGCAGGAAGATCCCGGCAGAGGCAAAGACTTGCGCCGCCTCCGCAGAGACTTCGGCGTCCCCCTTAAGAAGGATCCGCTTTGCCGCTTCGGGGTCCTGCTTTTTCGCTTTTTCCAGGATCGCTGCGGCATCCGCGCCGGAAACGATGCCCTGATGCTCGGCAACATAAGCCGGTCCCACGAAGGCCTCCAGACCGACCGCGTCCACCGTTTTTCCGTCTTTCAGAAAATGATACGGCGCATCGATGTGCGTCCCGTTGTGCGCGCACATGCTGAAAGCCGTCAGATTGTACAGGCTTCCCTCTTCCATGGAACTGAGCCGCCTTCTTTCCGGTGCAGGGTCGCCGGGATAGACCCGGCAGCTGAAAACTTCCTGCGAAATATCGTAGATCGTCATAACCGAACTTTTCACCTTTCCTGTGGTTTTCTCGCAATGATCCTGTACCACTCCATCTTTGTGAAGTCTGTCTCCGGAACACTGCAGGGGAAGGGCCGCAGAGACAGCTCTTCGTATCCGAGATCGGACAGTTTTTCCGTAACGATCCTCAAGGGAAACGGATGATAATGCTCTTCGAAGATCTCCTTCTGGACGATCTTCTCGTTCTGTTCAAAGGTATAGAGCAAGTTGAAGGTGATGGACCCGTCCGCGTTGTGGTCCCAGACCTGCACCAGATTGACCCTCGTCCCGTCATGAAAGAAAGGCGGGTACAGATAGAAACGCTGCTTTTCCCTTTGGATCTTTTCCCAGTTTCGCGAATCAAAACACAGATACCCGCCGGGCCGAACGTGGGCATCCATCTTTTCCAGCGCCACCGGCACGTCTTCGTTTGACACGTATCCGAGGGCATTTCCCGTGCTCGCCACGCAGTCGAAGAGGCGGTCTCCCCAGCAGGAAAGGTCTCTGAAATCGCTGCACTGCAGTTCGATCGGCCGGTTCTTTGCGGCGGCTTTCGTGCCGCAGCGGGCAAGCATCGCCTCGCTTAAATCGGAGCCGCAGATCGCAATGCCCAGTTCCTGCAAAGGCAGCGACATGCCGCCCGTCCCGATGCTCACATCCAGAAGCGAACGGATCTTCCTGTCCCCAAGAAACTGCTGCCAGTCCCTGCGGAGGATCTCCGTCCGTTTTTCGCTTTCGATCAGATCGTATATCTCTGCTCTGTCGTACAGTTGGCTCATCTCCGTATCACCTCATCAAATCGTTCGGGCCGATGCATTATTATGTTTCCGGGTTCAGGTATGCGGCGATAAAGGCGTCGATGTCCGGGAAGCGCTTCGGCTTCAGTCCGGCTCGGTCATATTCCTGCAGGTAAGTCTGCAATATCGTATCAAATCCCTGAGCTGTCTTTTGCAGGTCCCCGGGATCGTAGACCGATAGCGCATCGTAAGTTCCGATATCGACCTCGCTGCCGATATCCGCCAGCATCTCGTTCAGATTCTCCAGACTCGTAAAAGCGAGATGCCGGTCACCGCGCTCTGCCGCAAGGGCCATCTTACCGTGCCAGTTGGAAAACATTTCCTCATACGTGCCGGAAAGGGTCTCGGGCGAGGCGGGCTTTTTTGCCGGGCTCAGCGACTGCCCGGCCTTGTGAAAGCAGAGGTTCAGTTCTTTCATCAGCCGCGTCAGTTTTTCTTTGATATACGGAACTGACGTGGCTTTCAGAATGTCCTCGATCATCCCGCAAAGATCCTCCGGGCGCCTTTCCATGGCATTCAGCTCTTCATAGCGATTTTTGGCCCCTCTGCGGAAATAGCGCTTGTTCAGCAGGGCGACTGCGTTCTCGGCATAATAGATCGTGCCGCCGGCATGCCTGCGGACCGTGCTGAGATTTTCCGCAGTCATGGCCTCCGCATAGCAGCAGCGTGCCTCTTTCAGCTCATTTTCCGCCTTCTGAAGATCCGCCTCCCCAAAGGGCTCCGCCAGGATTTTACGCACCTGGTCCCGAAGCTTTTCCAGTTCCGTCCGGTAGCTTTCATCCGAGCAGTATACGATCCGCGAATCCATCAGCTTGGCGATATGGGGAGACGTAAAGCAGGCGTCCTCCCGCAGACTGTCCCAGCTCGTGCAGTAGATATCGTGTCCCACGCCCAGGTCATCCTGGATGAAGCCGGTCCCCAACTGCCAGCCTCGGTCGTCATTGATCAGGATCAGCAGGTCCAGATCCGACAGCGGATGAATGTCGCCGGTCAGAAAAGAACCGTATATGCCGATGAGCGCCACCGCGCCGGGGCACAGCGTCTTTTCTTTCTGCAGGACTGCTTCTATGATTCTCTTGTTTCTGTCTTCCAGTGCATTCATATCAATCGCTTCCGTTTGTCATCCATTAAATAGTTCTGTTACATCTTCCGGATGCGCATTATAGTAGTTTTGAAGCCATATCTCATGTCCAAAACGACTGACCTCATCCTTGCTGTTCTTTGATTCCTCTTCTATTACTTCCAGCGCTTTGATCCTTATCGCTTTGTCATAGGTCATTATCTCCAGAATATGATGAGCAGCCCATAACTTCGTATCGTGATCAGCCGAATTAAGCAAGTCTGCAAAATCATCCTTAAGATCTTCGTTCTCAGTATTGATTTTAGCCGCTATTTTTCTGTTTCGGACAGAAATACTGTTATGTTTTTTCACCTTTTTCTTATCACCGTAATCGTCCGGTGACAGCTTCATCTTCGCGATATTTTCTATGTATTCGTCAATAAGACTGGGCATCATATCACCTCTTTGTCAGTTCGTAAAACCTCTTCTTTTTATGGCTTCTATTGCATTCAATGCGCTGTCTTTTATATCTCTGATTCCGGAATGTGTATGCAGTTCCAATAGCTCGATATCTTCCATGACACCGATTTCATTAAGGCTTGCGTTTGCATAGATTATTTCATTCTTATAAAGTTTTTCGTCAGCCTGCTTTACCCAATAGCGCGCCGCCTCTCTGCACGGTTCCGAATCAGAAGCCCGTAAGGCGTTGATCGCACTATGTCTAACGAGCCATTTGTCATCTCTGCTGCATTTGATGACAAGATCCATATTGACTTCTCCCGGAATACGTAAGGACGCAATTTGATCAAGTATGGACGATAAAACATATTTGTCTGTCTCGATTCCAAGCCGGTCGATGAAATACTGGCAATACTCCACTGTCATTTTCTTTCGGAGCAATGAGCCCATCACAAAATAAATGTTGCTTCGCAACTCTTTCTGTTTATTATCCTCGTTTTCCTGAATCAAATCACAGAGCATCGGCAACAAAGCGGAATCGTTCAGCATCTCTGCTTTCCTGAATGCTTTCCAGGAAAGAGATTTCGCAGAATTCTTTGCATTTGTATCAAGCTTCATTTGCTCAAGAAGGTTAAGCAACTCAGTCTTATCCATATGAACGACTCCTCCCTTCAAACTCCGATCTGCCAGGAACACATGGTCAGAATGCACTAAATATTCAAACTATACAAAATATTTTCTTTCAAATCGGCAAGAAACATCGGCAGATCGGTATCGCTGAGTTTTATCTTAATTTCTTTTTTATTCTGTTGTCCCGTCCATGTTTTGCAAATGTTGATCTGTTTAGCACCGGGAAGAGCAGAAAGATCTGTAATCAAATTGCTTAGTTCGATAATTGTAGGATCCGTAGGATCGTGTTGGCCAACAGGGCTGTCACAATCACAAACCCAATCGGTGATACGATAATCGTCCTGGACAAACTCTTCAGCGGCTTTTACGGCATTCTTTATATCATGCTTAGTTCCAAGCGAAATTTTTACGCCATATTTATTCTTAACATCGACATATTCTGATTCAGAAACATTTCCATATAATGAACCGTATAGAAAAAAACACATGACTTGATCCCCCTTCCTGTTCCATTCCACACTCATTCAGAAAATCTTTTCAAGTGTTGTAATAATCGATCAGGTACTTCATCTGCTCTATCATTTCATTTTTCCCATCCCAGGCCCAGTAATCATCAATGGAATTCAGCCTGATAAACGGTTGCTCACTGGAAATATCATCCGGCAGCAATGTCCAGATCACATACAGTTTATGCGATAATTCTTTCAATGTTTCGACGTCATCACTGTATTGTCTCCCCAGTTCATCGAAGAGCATTTTTCCAACTTTTCGAAAATCGATCTGTTTGATCTTGTCATACAGAGCAGTTTTCAAGGTGGCAATGGTCTCCTGGGGATCTCCCGTGCAGTATTCAAGCTCCAAAAGAATATCGCTTTTCTCCTCATCTGCAAGAAATAACCCGTTGAGTTTTTCGATATAGTCATCATATTCTATCAAACCGGATGAAATGGCAAGATAGAAAAAATACAATAATTCGTTGCTTACAGCCATATTATATACCTCTGACTGACAATTGTTTGTTTACAGTAATAGATATCATATCATAAAACTGCCGTATTCGGAAGATATCGCAAGCGGACAAATGATCCGCCGAATAAGCTTTGAGCCTTCAGCTCGACCGGCTTCGCCGCTCTCGCTGTCGGCATTCGCCATATGCCAACTCAAAAGAGAGCCTGCGGGAATGCAAGCACTCCCTCGGCTCTCTTTCTCTTTGGCATGCGGCTCAAAGCTTATTCAAACTCGCTCTTTGAAAACTTAACTTAAACAGTTTTGTATAAGCGATATGGCACGTAGTGTTCTGATTATCTGTATTCTCCATCGGATATGGGCTATCCGATTTTTTGTTGCCATATTGTTGCCGGGAAACAGTTATTGTTTATTATTCTTGGATACCCGTTTTTGCTGACACGTGCCTGGGTTTTTCGTTTTTTCCGCCGTCAAAAGCCGGTTTATTTCAGCAGTTTTCTGACCTGCGCAGCTTCCTCGGAATCGACCGGGAACAGGCTGTTTTGGGAAGAAATGACATAGATCCCATCGACTCGTTTCAGCAGCAGAAGAACGCTGTCTCCCTGCTTCACGGAATCCAGGGGAACAATTGCCTGGAAGGAGGCAGGAAGCGATCCTTTTAAGGTTTCAACAGGAGTACATACTGCCATGACACGGTCGTCTCCGGTCTGCTGAACGCTGCTGACCTTTACAACGGCGATACAGGCGGTTTTCGAAACGATTGTCGGAAGATCCGTGGCGTGGATATAAGCGCCTCTCAGGAACTCATTTCCGGTATAGGATACGGTTTTTGTGGTTTCCTTCAGTCTGGCAATGAACTCCTCTTCCGTCAAACCGGCGATGTCGGTAATGGTATCAGTGAACAGCTTATCCCCTTCCGTGTAGATTTTCTGTCCGTAGGCATAGGAGGTGACGCCGGTGAAGACGTCTTCCTGTTTTTCCATGAAGAGGACATAGCTGCTGCCGTTTTTCAGACTATTGTCCCGCACGAGAAGCGTAAAACGGCTGTCTTCCATGTTCTGGAAGTTTTCTTCCAGAACCGCTTCCTGCAGATACTGCTGTGCGATCGTCGGTACCGGGTCGGAAACGATCTTGACTTTTGCGATATACGGAAACATTTCGATTTCTTCCTTCAGGGAGAAACGCAGCTTCAATCCGCTGGCTGTTGGCTCGGCATTTGCTGCGGAAGGCGCATTCCCATCCGGCTTCTGATTCCCGCAGGCAACAAGAAGCAATAGAACGCAGATGAGCAGGACAAATACGGATCGTTTCATGAGTCAAACCTCCTTTTTAATATACATAGGTGTCGTAGATCTGATGCAAATGGTTCTTCTCGTTCGGAGTGAGCGTATAGGTGTTAACATTTCCATACATAACGGCGCTAACCGTGGTGGAATGATCCAACCAGCCCATCGCGTGTCCCATTTCATGAAGACACAGATGTTTATAGTAGTTAAATGTGCCGTTCGAATTAACGATATATACTTTCTGTTGGTTTACTTGCTTTTTTACGGTTTTTAATGATCCGTTATAGGATGCATATGTATAAAAAATACTTGCACCAACTGTAACTCCGGCTTCGTTAGGTAAGACAGTATATCCCGTCCCGTCTAATATTTCAGGTCTTGTTCCACCAAATACCGGAATGCTTACGTTTGGAGAAGAATTATAAGTTATAGAGCAAGTAACAGAGGACCATTGATTAACAGCATAGGTTAATGCTTGCTGAAATTGCGAAGCAAAAGCCGCGTCATTTCCAAAAGTTGTTCTGGAATAAGCCGGGGAGAATGACCAAAAAGCAACTGAATTGCCGGTTGAATCCCAATAGGAAAGGATCGCATAGGCTTTTGCCGTTTGATCGTAAGTTATGACAGCAGTTATAATTGTAATTGCAATGAGAACAGCACGAAGTCTTTTCTTTTTGGTCATTTGTCGTTACCTCAATTATTTACGTCCTATCACGTCCAGCATCCATTGCTGCGCAAGTTCGGTTCCAAGCATAATACTGTCCTTTTGTTTGGTCTTCCATATGCACATTATCAATGGATTGTTTACGTCGATCATTTACCGCATCACGTAGTTCGCTAGCATATTTCGTGTTAAAATGAAATGTGTATGTTTTCATTCTCCTCCTTTGGCAATCTGCATCAACGTATCATTATGCATTCAATACTATCAAATCAAAATATAATCACTCCGCTTTTACCTTCCAGTACCCCTTCCGGTCTGATCCGACTCGCTCAATCAATCTCTTTTCTTTCAGAGCCTTTAAATACTTTGTCACTGATACACGACTGACCCCCATCTTATCTGCTATCTGCGGCGACGTATATCCTGGATCTTCTACAAGCAGTTCAAGCGTCAGCTTTTCCTTATCAGACAACTTATCTGATAACTTTTCTGATAACTGATCTGATAACCGATCAGTCACCCTGACAATCCGATCTTCCGGCCCGGTAAACTTTATCATGATATCGCCCGGATGGACTGTATACTCCGGCATAGGCAGATTGTCCGCCTTCAGCGCGTCACATATCTTTTCGACACCGCGCCCCCAGCTTTC